>JBGSVA010000013.1:0-24387 GCA_041753155.1 Thermodesulfobacteriota bacterium
GGACATGATGTCGATAATGAGCATGATGTGTTTGGGTTTTAAGCCTATCCTGGATCTGTATCTGAGGAGTATGTTGGGGACGCTCGTGAACCCTTCGTCGAGTATCTCTCCCCATATCTGGACTATCTTTGTTTTGTCCTGCTTTTTGTCGGACATATCTCTCCCTGAACAAACCGGAGCGTTGTTCCCGCACGGGCATCAAAAAGCTTGACAATTAAAAGCTAGAAAGGGTATCATTAAGTTGTTCCACCTTCCGGTTGCCGCCGTTGTTTTATGCACACCGCTAAAGCTTCGGCGGCTTTTTAACGCCCTGGTCAGCATATTATATGATTTTTGTCCGTTTAAATCAATGCATAGGCTGAACACACCCCCTCCCCTTTTCATTTCGGTACGGCATTCTATAATTGATATGGGGATCCAAGAGCCAGGATGGGTCCCGTCTCGGATACAGAAGTTCTTATCTTCCGGAGGGCAATATAGAACATATGAAAGTCATAGCCATAGCGAACCACAAAGGGGGAGTCGGGAAGACAACTACCGCGGTAAACCTGGCGGCGTGCCTCGCGGAGAAAGGGGGCGAAGTTCTCGTGATCGATTTCGACCCGCAGGGAAATGCGACTTCCCACCTCGGGTTCAGCCCCAACGATTTCGAGACGACCATCAACGACGTGCTTATAGACCCGAGTAACCGCGTGGATATAAACTCGGTGATAGTCGAGCACGGCACGCCGGGATTATTCCTCATACCTGCGAACCTTTCCATGAGCAGGGCCGACCTGTCCATGTCGGCACTGATAGAGAAGGACCACAGGCTCCGGAAGTCGATAAAAAAGCTCAAGAAGAACTTCGATTTCGTGCTTATAGACTGCCCGCCTTCGCTCGCCACGCTTTCCGTGAACGCATTCTTTGCGGCGGACGACGTGATCATTGTGGTGCAGACGCAGCCCATGGCTCTCGATGCAGTACGCATGATTGACGAGACACTTTTTGAGGTCTATTCGTCCCGCCCCGACTTCCCGATAGTCCCCTACGGGCTCCCGACCATGCACGACAAGCTGACCACCGTCAGCAGCACTGTTCTCGAGGCTATAAACAAGAAGTTTCATCCGAATGTTTTCTCTCCCATTCACTCCAATGTGAAGATCAAGGAGGCGAGCGGGTACGGCAAGCATATAGTCGAATATGACCCTTTGTGCGCGGGCGCCATGGACTACAGAAGACTGGCGAAGGAAGTAATGGCCATATATGAAAGAGAAAAAGAAGAAGGAAGAAGATATATCATCAGAAACTCCTAGGAAAAAAAAGCCTCCTAAGAGCGGCCGCCTGCTGGACATGATCGAATCCATGGAGCAGCGCGGGAGCCCGCTCAATGCCCACAGGGTCGCAACAAGGTATTTCGACAGCTTCAGGAAGGAGAGGAACATCCACGGGGAAGCCGATGACGGCGACCCTGCGATAGAGACTTCCCGGGCGCCTGATACCGCCCTTGATACCACGATAATTACCGCGGTAGATAGTGCGGTAAAGAAAAGGGAAAGAAAAAGGCCCTCCCCTGCCGAGTCAGGGGTACAACCCGCCGATTTAAAAGACCTCGACAGCGGCTTTACGCCTTCCGAATCCAGGGTTTACAGCGCAATGTACAATAAAAGTATAGAGAAAAAAGCCCCTACCCTCAGACTTGGCCTTAAGGAGCTCAAGGATCTGACGGGCCTGTCGGATAAAACGGTCAGGGTCGCCGTACATTCGCTCGAGAAAAAGCTCGCCTTAAAGGTCGTAGAATCGTCTCTCGGTATATACGGGAGGAAGTTCTTTATACCGACCCCCGGGGAGGTCCTCGAAGAGAGGCTCAGAACCGGGCTCGAAATAGACCCCACCACAAAGAAGGTGATCGGCCTTGCCGCCCCGGTAAGCACCGCGGTAGATACCGCTATAAATACTGCGGTAAGAAATGCGGTACATACTACGGTAATTACCGCGGTAATGAATACGGAAGCCTCCCGAGATAAAGCAGGTGGCGTTCTATCGCTCTATGAGTTTTATACGGGAAACAAACCGGGGGAAAAAGACGAAGAGTATTTCGAAAGAATCAAACACCTGGATCCACGGGTGGTAGAGGCGGCGCTTATACTGACCGGTCTGAAAGGGAAGGGGGGTATCACCGAGTTCTCGCAGGTGGGGGGAGTTCTCGAGGATTTGGGGGAGGAGCTTCCTGAGGGCTACCTCGAGCATCTGAGGGAGGCATGGAACGCCCTCTACGGGGGCGAGTAGAAACAGCCCCGGTCACACGGAGCGAGGTTATGAGATTTATAAAGACTGCAGCAGCCGTTTTGATAATACTGGTCGTCACCGTCGCCGTAATAGGGCTCTTTCTTCCGGCGAGGTACTCCGTAGAGCGCTCGGTGGTGATCGGTGCCGCGCCAGGAGAGATACACGAATACGTGGGGAATCTCAAAAAGTGGGACGAGTGGGCCCCCTGGAAGGAAGAGGACCCGAGCATAGTGGTTACCCTCGGAGATAAGACGTCCGGGCAGGGAGCGAGCCAGTCATGGGTTGGAGAAAGCGGGACAGGGGCGCTTACTATAACGGCGTCCTCTCCGGATATCGGGATAGAGTACGACCTCCTCTTCGACGGGGGCACCTACGAGTGCAAGAGCTCGATGAGATACGACCGGCTGCCTGACGGGGACACCAAGGTGACCTGGGCGATGTCGGGCGATATGGGCAAGTCGCTGACCAGCGGCTACTTCGCGCTTTTGATGGACACCATGGTGGGGAGCATGTTTGACAAGGGGCTATCGAATCTGAAGAGCGTAGTGGAGAAGGGGAGTTAACCTATATCACCCCGCAGTTACGGATACCCCCGGCGTCGGGGAAAAGATGAAAATTGAGACCCTGAATATTTTGGGTTAACCAATAACATCCGAGGAACAATCGCTTCATTGCATTATGCCTATGGACCCGGTTCCTCGCACGCTAGAAACCGCAGTTCAGGGTGACGATGAAACAAGACACCTCCACATTTCAATTTTACCGAGCGCTCAGTCCCGGCTTTTCTGATGTTTGCTTAAGAAAGAATTTCCACTAACCTAAATTAGTTATGGGTATCAGCGACGAGAAGGCCGGATCCATTCCCGCGTCAGCCGGGGTCTACATCCTCAAGGATAAGAAGGGCAGGTCCCTATACATAGGCAAGGCAAAAAATTTGAGAAACCGCGTGCTTTCATACCTCCATGAAGGCCAGGACCGGGAGAGGCCTCACATCGCATACCTGATGAAGGAGGTCGAGGACCTCGACTATTTCGTGACGCGGAACGAGCGCGAAGCGCTGGTCCTGGAGAATTCCCTCATCAAGCAGAAAAAACCCAGGTACAACATCAGGCTCAGGGACGACAAAAACTACCTCTCGCTCAGACTCGACCCGCGGGAAAGGTTCCCCCGCCTCACGCTCACGAGGAGGGTGCTTAAGGACGGGGCGTTATACTACGGGCCTTTCGCCTCGGCCGACGCGCTCAAAAAGGCGAAGAGGCTCATTCACAAGGTGTTCCCGCTAAGGGATTGTACGGACGAGAAATTCAGGAGGCACTCAGCGCGCCCCTGTCTCAGCTATTACATGGGCATGTGTCTCGGACCGTGCGCGGGGAAGGTGGACGAGGCGGGATATAGCGAAGTCGTCGACCGGACCAGGATGTTCCTCCGGGGAGAAAAGGACAGGATAATCGAACTGCTCAGAGGCAATATGGAAAAGGCCTCGGGTGAGATGAGGTACGAGGACGCCGCCCACTACAGGGACCAGGCGAAGCTTCTCGAAAAAAATCTGGACGAACAGATGTTTATCACGCCCGGAACGAAGGACAGGGATATAGTGGGTTTTTACAGGGAGGGGCAGGATGCCGAGTTCTCGGTCCTCTTTTCGAGGGGGGGTATTTTTGTGGACAAGGCTGAGTATTCGTTCAAAAACACCGCGGGGACGGATGAAGAGCTTCTCGGGGGATTCCTTTTGCAGTTTTACGGGGGAAACAGGTTTATTCCGAACGAGATAATAATTCCCGTGGGGATAGAAGGGATGGAGGAACTCTCGGAGTGGCTCTCGGAGAGGCTCGGGCGCAGGGTTGCGCTCAGTGTGCCGGAGAGGGGGGTGAAGGCTTCACAGCTCGAGCTCGCGGGCAGGAATGCGCTCGAGAGTTTTCAGAGGAAGCACGCCCGGGAGCTCCACGAGCTTGACCTCCTCGAGAGACTGAAGTCGTCGCTCCATCTGCAGAGGCCCCCGGAGGCCATAGAGTGTTTCGATATTTCGAACACCCAGGGGGACCTGGCCGTGGCATCGCTAGTGAGGTTCGAGGGCGGGAAGCCGGCCAGGGAGAGGTACAGGACGTACAGGATAAAAACGGTCGAAGGCCCGAACGACTACGCCATGATGTACGAAGTACTGTCCCGGCGGCTCACGAGGGCGGACGAAGAGGGGTGGGACGCTCCGGACCTCGTTCTCATCGACGGGGGGAAGGGGCAGCTCAACATAGCGCACAGGGTCCTAGACGGGCTCGGCTGTGCGGGTGAGATCGGCCTCGCCTCGATAGCCAAGGGGAGATACGAGGGCGAAAGCGATAAGATATACATATACGGCAGAAAGAACCCGATCGTTTTTTCGAGAAACTCGCAGGTCCTGTTCCTGCTCATGAGGATCAGGGACGAAGCGCACAGGTTTGCTATTACTTTTCACAAGAAACTCAGAGGGAAGAGGGCCGTGAGCTCAGCGCTCGACGATGTTCCGGGAATAGGGGCGAAGCGGAAGAAGGAGCTCATAAAGCGGTTTGGAAGCCTGTCCGGCATAAAAGGGGCTACGGTCGATGAAATAGCCGCTGTCCCGGGGATCAACCGCAAGATAGCCGAGGAGCTGAAGGAGAAACTTTCTAACTAAATGGTGTCCGGAATGCCGGTAGCCGTTCGTCGTATTAGTAAACGGCCGGCACGCCGGCACAAATCCAGCATAAGGAGTTGTAATTATGTCCAAGGTAAAACCAATACCCGATGGAATGAATACGGTAACTCCGCATCTGGTATGCAAGGATGCGGCAAAGGCTATCGTGTTCTATAAAAAGGCTTTCGGCGCGGAAGAGCGCTTCAGGCTGAACACGCCTGACGGGAAAAAGGTCCTGCACGCGGGGCTCCGCATAGGCGATTCTGCGGTGATGCTTGCCGACGAGTTCCCGGACTGGGGCTCAGTAGGCCCTGAAACACTTAAGGGGACTCCGGTGGTTATTCATCTTTATGTCGAGGACGCGGATTCGGTTTTCGATCAGGCGGTTCAGGCCGGGGCGGCGGTTACGATGCCGCTCCAGGACATGTTTTGGGGGGACAAATATGGACAGCTGCGCGACCCGTTCGGTCACTCCTGGTCGGTAGCGACTCACGTAAGGGACGTGAGCTTCGAGGAAATGGAGCAGGCTGCCAAGGCCATGTGCGGCTAGAGATAACTTTCCGTTACCCGCCCGCGCCCCGCTAGCTTTTTTCTTTGACCTCGCCTAGGTACTTTACCTCGAGCTCGCGGAGCCGTTTTATCTGGTCCCTCTTCTGTGCGGCGGTTTCATATTCGAGGCTCCTGGCGGCCTCTTTCATCTCCTTTTCGAGGGCGGTTATGGTCTTTGAAATCTTCTCGGGCGGGACGTCGAGCTCCTCAGGCGTTTTCTCGAGCGGGACCGTGTAGTAATCGGCTTCGTATATGGTCGACAGTATATCAGTGATCGATTTTTTTATGCTGGTCGGAGTGATGCCGTGTTTTTTATTGTATTTTTCCTGAATCCGCCTCCTCCTGTCCGTCTCTGATATGGCGCTCGACATCGACGCCGTAACCCTGTCGGCGTAGAGTATCACCTTGCCGTTTACGTTCCTGGCCGCCCTCCCGAATATCTGTATGAGGGAGGTCGAGGAGCGGAGATATCCCTCCTTGTCGGCGTCGAGCACGGCGACGAGCGATACCTCCGGGATGTCGAGCCCTTCCCTGAGCAGGTTGATCCCCACCAGGACGTCGAATTTCCCGAGCCGCAGGTCTCTTATTATGGCTATTCTTTCGAGCGTATCTATATCCGAGTGAAGGTAGCGCACCTTTATGCCGAGCTCCCTGTAGTATTCGGTCAGGTCCTCGGCCATCCTTTTCGTGAGGGTCGTTACAAGGACCCTCTCGCTTGATGTCACCCTTTTCTGAATCTCCTCCAGGAGGTCGTCCACCTGCCTGTCCGCGGTCCTGATCTCCACCTCGGGATCGGCGAGCCCTGTCGGGCGTATAATCTGCTCCACTACGACCCCGCCCGCCTTTTCTATCTCGTAATGGCTCGGGGTCGCGGAGACGTATATCGCCTGATTGACCCTTTTTTCGAACTCGGCGAAGTTAAGCGGCCTGTTGTCGAGCGCCGACGGGAGCCTGAACCCATGTTCTACCAAGCTCAGCTTCCTGCTCCTGTCCCCCTCATACATCCCGCGGAGCTGGGGGACCATCTGGTGGCTCTCGTCTATAACGAGAAGAAAGTCCTCCGGGAAGTAGTCGAGGAGAGTCCAGGGTGGCTGGCCGGGGAGCCTGCCCGATATGTGCCTCGAATAGTTCTCGATGCCTGAGCAGAAGCCCATGTTCGCCAAGAGCTCGAGGTCGAATTTCGTCTTTTCCTCGAGCCTCTGCTTCTCAAGCGCCATTCCCCTCTCGCTCAGGTATGCAAGTCTCTCTTCGAGCTCTTTCTTTATGCCTTCGATCGCCCTCTCCTGGCTGTCTCGCGGGGCGACGTAGTGAGAGCCGGGATATATGGCGGCTTTTTTAACCGGTCTTAAGGTCTTGCCCCTGAGAGGGTCTATCTCCTTTATCGAATCCACGCGGTCCCCGAAGAACTCTATCCTGAGCGCTGTGTTGTCGTAGTGAGAAGGGAAGACGTCGACCGTGTCGCCCTTTACGCGGAAGCTGCTCCTGTAGAGGTCGAGCCCGGTCCTTTCGTACTGGATCCCCGAGAGCTTCTCCAGGAGCTTGTCCCTTTCGAGCTCCATGCCTTCCTCGACCATTGTGAGGAGCCCGTAGTAGTGCTCGGGGGCCCCGATGCCATATATGCACGACACGCTTGCCACTATTATCACGTCCCTCCTTTCGAAGAGGGCCGTGGTAGAGGCGTGGCGGAGCCTGTCTATGTGCTCGTTTATCTGGGCGTCCTTCTCTATGTACGTGTCAGTGGACGGTATGTAAGCCTCGGGCTGGTAATAATCGTAGTAGCTTACGAAGTATCTGACCGGGTTGTCCGGAAAGAGCTCCCGGAGCTCTCCGTAAAGCTGTGCGGCCAGGGTCTTGTTGTGGGCGATTATGAGGGCAGGGCGGCCGACGTTCGCTATGACGTTCGCTATGGTGAATGTCTTGCCGCTCCCCGTGACACCCAGTAACACCTGGTGTTTGTCCCCGCGGAGCACGCCCTCCGTGAGCTCTTTTATGGCCCCGGGCTGATCCCCCGTGGGGGAGAACTCGCTCCTGATCTGGAAAGCCGTTTTCATACGGATGAGTTTAGCACAGCGCCAGCGCCTGATATGAAAAAATGTTCCCCCATTGATTATAATAATTACTATGGCTTTAAAAGAATTCCACCGTTCCGTTGTGTCGTGGTTTAAAAAAGAGTTCGACGCCCCTACGGAGATACAGGACATAGCGTGGCCGGCAATAAAAAGGCGCAGCAACACGCTCATCTCCGCGCCGACGGGCTCCGGCAAGACGCTCGCCGCATTTCTATCCGCAATAGACGATCTCGTCAAAGAGGGACTCAAAGGCAGGCTCCGGGATAAAACGCAGATTGTCTATGTCTCCCCGCTCAAGGCACTCAGCAACGACATCGAAAAGAACCTTCAAATACCCTTGAGGGGCATAGAGGAAGAGCTGGCAAAGGCGGGATTTCCCGAGATCGGCATAAGGGCGCAGGTCAGGACCGGCGATACGCCGGCCTCTGCGCGGACGAGGATGACGAAGACCCCGCCCCACATATTGATAACCACCCCCGAATCCCTTTATTTGATACTTACGAGCAAAAACGGGCGGGAGATGCTTTCAGAGGTCCATACGCTCATAGTGGACGAGGTGCACGCGCTCGTCGGGAGCAAGCGCGGCTCCCACCTGGCACTGTCTATGGAGAGGCTCGCCGCGCTCACGTCGGGTGATTTAATCCGGATAGGGCTCTCGGCGACGCAGAAGCCGATCGAGACGACGGCCCGTTTCCTCATAGGACACGGAAGGGACGGGGAGAACGGCGCCCCGGACTGCACCATAATAAACACCGGCCACAGGAGGGCGCTCGACTTATCCCTGGAGATCCCGCGCTCCCCGCTTACCGCGGTAATGTCGAACGAGGTATGGGATGAGATATACGAAAAACTAGAGGAGCTTATAAGGACCCATAAGACCACCCTGATATTCGTAAACACGAGAAGACTCTCCGAGCGCATGACCCACAACCTGACCGAGAGGTTCGGCGCTAATGTTATAGCCGCCCATCACGGGAGCATATCCAAGGAGCTCAGGTTAGACGCGGAGCGGAGGCTCAAGTCGGGCGAGCTCAAGGCGATAATAGCGACCGCGTCTCTCGAGCTCGGGATAGACATAGGCGCTGTGGACCTCGTCTGCCAGATAGGGTCTCCGAAGTCGATCGCCACGTTCCTCCAGAGGGTAGGGCGCTCAGGACACACGGTAAAGGGAACGCCCAAGGGAAAGATATTTCCCCTCAGCCTGGACGAGCTTCTGGAGTGTGCGGCGCTCTTCGATGCTGTAAAGCGAGGGGAGCTCGACAGCATAATCATGCCCGAAAAACCGCTCGACGTGCTTGCGCAGCAGATAGTCGCCGAGGTATCGTGCGGGGAGCGGCTCGAAGAAGAGCTCTACGAATTATTCGTGAGGGCTTACCCCTATAGAGACTTATCCTGGGGGGAGTTCGACGACGTCGTGAAGATGCTCGCTCAGGGGTTCGCCGCGCAGAAAGGCAGGCGCGCCGCGTACATACACCACGATATGGTGAACGGGCGTCTCCGTGCGAGGAAAGGCGCGCGCATCACGGCCATAGTCTCGGGCGGGACCATACCCGACAGCTTCGATTACGACGTGGTGCTGGAGCCGACCGGGACTTTCATAGGCACAGTCAACGAGGACTTTGCGATAGAGAGCACGGCGGGGGACATATTCCTGCTCGGGAACCATTCGTGGCGGATAATCCAGGTAAACGGCGGGAAGGTGAGGGTGGAGGACGCCGGGGGGCTGCCGCCTACGATTCCATTTTGGTTCGGCGAAGCCCCGGGGAGGAGCCCCGAGTTTTCGGTGGCGGTTTCCAGGCTGAGGGAGGAGATATCGGAGGCGCTCGGGGATTTAAAGGATTTTATAAAAGAAAACGATTTGCTAGATGGTTTTCCCGACGACGGCTGGAAGAAGGGGGCGATTGAGCGCCTTACGAACGGGGCGGGGTTGAGCCTCGAAGCGGCCGACCAGCTCGTTACGTATATGGCGACCGTGAAGGCCGCCCTCGGCACGGTGCCGACCCAAGAAAGGCTCGTGATGGAGAGGTTTTTCGACGAGGCCGGCGCGATGCATCTCGTCATACATTCACCTTTCGGTAGCAGGATGAACCGCGCGTGGGGGCTCGCGCTCCGGAAGCGGTTCTGCAGGAAATTCAATTTCGAGCTCCAGGCCGCGGCGACCGAAGATTCGATAATACTGAGCCTGGGGGCTACGCACAGCTTTCCGCTCGAAGAGGTCTATTTTTATCTCCATCCGAATAATGTAAGGGAGATTTTGACGCAGGCCCTCCTCGACGCCCCGATGTTCGAGGTGAGGTGGCGCTGGAACGCGAGCACTGCGCTTGCGGTCCTGAGGAGGTGGACGGGGAAGAAGGTCCCTCCCGCCATACAGCGCATACACTCGGAGGATTTAATAGCTCAGGTGTTTCCCGACCAGATTGCGTGTCTCGAAAATATAGTCGGCGACAGGGAGATACCGGACCACCCGCTCGTGAGTCAGACTATAAAGGACTGCCTCACGGAGGCGATGGACATAGAAAACCTCGAAAAACTGCTCGCGGATATACATTCGAAGAAGATAGAACTCGTAGCCTGCGACCTGCGCGAGCCTTCGCCACTTTCGGGGCAGGTGCTTAACGCGAGGCCTTACGCGTTCCTGGACGACGCGCCTCTCGAGGAGAGGAGGACGCACGCGGTCCAGAACAGGAGGTGGCTCGACCCCTCGGAGGCGGCCGAGCTGGGGGCGCTCGACGCGGAGGCGGTACGCACGGTGAAGGAAGAGGCCTGGCCGGAGGCGGAGAGCCCGGACGAGCTCCATGACGCGCTCATACTTTGCGGATTCATAACCGAGGAAGAGGGTGAAAGGGGAGACGCTGCAGGCGGGTGGAGGCCCTATTTCGAGGAGCTTGCCAAAGAGAACAGGGCAACAGTGCTTGAAACAGGGGAGGGGAAGAGGTTGTGGACGCCGGCCGAGAGGCTCGCGCAAATGAAATGTATACACCCAGGCTTTAAGCTTTCACACGAAATCGTTGTTCCCGAAAGGCTGATAGAGAGCCCGGCGTCGAGGGAAGAGGCCCTTCTAGAGATAATAAGGGGGCGGCTCGAGGCCCTCGGGCCCGTGAATGCGGCTGAGATCTCGGAGTCGCTCGGAGTCGCGCAGCAGGATGTCGATCAGGCGCTCTTGGCCATGGAGGGGGAGGGGTTCGTGTTCAGGGGGAATTTTACTCCGGGAACGGAGGGGCTCGAATGGTGCGAGAGAAGGCTTCTCGCGCGGATTCATAAATATACGATGAGCAAGCTCCGGAAGGAGATAGAGCCCGTGACGGCGGCCGATTTCATGAGGTTCCTTTTCTCGAGGCACGGGGTCGACTCGGACGATAAGCCGGAGGGGGCGGAGTCGCTCAAAGGGGTGCTCGACATGCTGGAAGGCTTCGAAGCCCCGGCTGCCGCCTGGGAGGGGGACATATTGTCGTCGAGGATGAGCGAATATGACCACGCGTGGCTCGACACACTCTGTCTC
Organism: Thermodesulfobacteriota bacterium; assembly: GCA_041753155.1. Lineage (GTDB taxonomy): Bacteria > Desulfobacterota_D > UBA1144 > Nemesobacterales > UBA2774 > 2-12-FULL-53-21. Next base: position 11,033 of record JBGSVA010000013.1, read on the forward strand.
TCGGGCAGCGCCGTGTGGGCGAGGATCAAAACCTCTAACGGAGCCAATAAGAAGCCGGGGCCGATCAGGACGACGCCTGTGACGATCCTGAAGAGGGCGAATCTCGAGACATGGAAGAAGTTCGCACACGATCCGGAAGCGTCGGCCGAAAATCTGTCCCGTCAGGCGAGAGAAGTGCTCGACCTGCTCGAGGCGAGAGGGGCGTCCTTCTTCGAGGAAATAGCGTCCGGGACGAAGGGGCTTAAATCGGAGACGGAGAACGCCATTGCGGAGCTCGTTTCGAGCGGTATCGTCACGTCGGATAGCTACACAGGGCTCCGGGCTCTCCTCGTGAGCTCGAAATACCGGACTGCCGAAGGAAGGCGGAGGAAGAGGGCTAGCTTCAGTATGGAAGGGGCAGGCAGGTGGTCGCTCATACGGGCGAGGGGAGGGGAGGGGGATGGCGGGAGGTCGGGAGAAGATATCAGGACGTTTGCCATGGCCTTACTAAGGAGATACGGCGTTATATTCAGGAGGCTCGCGGAGCGCGAGAGTTTCGCTCCGCCGTGGAGAGAGCTTGTGCGTACACTGAGGCTCATGGAGCTAAGGGGAGGAGTGAGGGGAGGAAGGTTCGTGGACGGCGTATGGGGGGAGCAGTTCGCGTTGCCCGAGGCGGTTGCCGGGCTCAGGGAGGCGAGGAGGAAGCAGAGGGACGGCAAGCTCGTTTCGATCAGCGCCGCCGATCCGCTTAATCTGACCGGGGTAATGACGCCTGGGGAGAGGGTGTCGTCACATTACAGGAACAGGGTGCTTTACAGGGACGGGGTTCCCGTCGCTATTAAAGAGGGGGAGGATGTAAGTATCCTGTCGGCGGCGGAAGAAAAGGAAGAATGGAGCCTCAGGACTGCGCTCGTAAAGCGTAGCTTCTCGCCGAAACTGAGGGCGTATCTCGGCAAGGGCGTCGCTTAGTAAGGTACAACAGCTTGATCGGATCTTTTAACCGGTCTTGACAAAAGGGGAGCAGTACAAGCTCTTTTGGCTAAGGGAATGGGAGAGTGAAAGAGAGCTTAGTCATGAACTATATAAATGGGTGGAATATTACAACAGGAACTACCTCCATTCAGCACATGGCTACCACACGCCGGTTCAGGTAGAAGAAGAGTATTACAGGGATCATGATTCACAATTAAATGCTGCTTGACTACCGGGGGGAGGTATTATAACATTGAAAAAACATCTTTAAAGGAGGGTATCTTAATGTGCACTAATCGTTCTTTCTTTATATTATTAACCTTTTTGCTTGCATTTATATTTGCCAGTCTTAATTCTAACGCCCAAGAACTCGTTACAAACGGTGACTTCGAGACCGGGGACTTTACAGGGTGGACTCTAGAGCAGTTAACATCAAGCGGAGATTGGTTTGTTTATACGGGCACTTTTAGCCCTATTCAGGTAGATAATATTTTAGCCCCTCCCGTCGGCAATTTCGCGGCAGTCACCGACCAGGGAGAACCTGACTCGAACCTGCTCTATCAGGATATTCAAATCCCCCCCGGCGCGACTGTAACGTGTTCGGCAATTGTGTATTATGAAAACCGGAATGAGGTAGAGGTATTCGTCATAGGCGACGGGTTAACTTTAAATGTCGACAATCAGCAATACAGGGTCGATATTATGGACCCCAACGCACCTTCTTTTGATACAGGCGCTGGAGTACTATTAAATCTTTTTCAAACCCTGCCCGGCGACCCGAATTCTCTAGGCTATACGACCCTTAATTTCGACCTCTCCCCGTTCGCGGGCAGTTCTGTGAGGATAAGGGCAGCCGTAGCCGTAACCGAGGGCCCGTTACAAGGCTCCATAGACGCCGTAAGCTGTATTGCAGAAGAAGCTACCACGGCAATCCCCACCCTATCCGAATGGGGACTTATAGCAATGGCAGGTATTTTGGGAATAGCAGGATTTATGGTTATAAGAAGAAGCAAGGTAACTGCTTAAGACATAACAATTCTTCAATTTAAATACTTCAAGGAAGCTTCGGCTCCCTTTTTTGTTTAGTCACAAAACCGGAGCAGGGTATTTTTATACTATTCATAAATCCAACTTAAACCGGGCTTGACAAAAGGGGAGCAGTACACTGAGGCAGCTCTCTCTGAGCCTCATATCGCGCCGTGCCCCGGCTTGCGATGAACTATAAGCCGCGCCCCAGCTCTTTTACCTTCCCGGCAATCTCCTCGGAGTGTTCGGCCGCATCGACCTTCGTCCAGATGTAACGTATTACTCCCGTCTTATCGATCAAAAAGGTTTCCCGTCTCGCGGAGCCCGAATCGCTTACGACGCCGTATGACTTGATTATGTCCTTGCCCTTGTCGCTAAGGAGAGGGAAGTTGAGGCCGTGTTTCTCTTTGAAGCCTTCGTGGGATTTGACGCTGTCCGTGCTGACTCCGAGTACCTGAACACCCAGTTTCTCGAGCTCTTTCATGCCGTCCCTGATTGAGCACGCCTCTTTGGTGCATCCGCCTGTGTAGTCTTTCGGATAGAAGTAAAGCGCGACTAATTTATTTCCGCGGTAGTCGCTGAGTTTAATTTTTTCGCCTCCGTAAGTCTCGGCTTCGATGCCGGGAGCCTTGTCTCCGACTTTCAGTGTTTCCGACATGTTTCGGTTCCTCCTTTCGCAATTTCGGATTTGAGTATAGCCGATGGGGGATAATTCAGGCAGTAAGGGGTGGGAATAAAGGGTCTCTCCATGTACAGAATACTTGTGCAAAATAGCTAGAAAAGAATTTCAAAAAACGGGTTTTCCTACTGTTACGCCTTATCATTCGTCGTTTTCGTAGCATCTTCGTGTACATTTAACGACTTTGAGCCGATCCGCAACGCTCCGGGACCTAGTCATAGTGACTTATCCTTAATCTTGCAATTCCGTCTGAAATTTCTTTATTTAACTTCCCGCCCGGATTAAATCATCCTCGTCCGTCTGGTAAAACACAATTACAGCCGCCGCCGCATTCATGACTTACGGCCTGTCATACTTCCAAACCTTTGTATCATATACATGTCGCAAACCTCTTCTGCCCGGATTATCTCATCAAACAGCCGATCATAGGTTTTCCGGTGCATCCCTTTCGGACGCCTGTAAAAGTTCTCCCCGCCAAGTTTATTTTTTAGTTTCCACATGCGGTTTATAGCGCGGTGATCCGTTCCTTCACTCTGGGAGAGATATTTCAGGCTATAGGCTTTGCGGCTTGCAAACCACCTGCTTCCCGGCGGGCAGTACAGCATAGCCGCCCTCGCGCCGGTATGCGGGCAGATAAACCACAACCGCCTGCCGCCGTAATGCGGCTTCGTAGTTGTAATGGAAATTTTGTAATCCATATCGTGCTTTTCGCCGCCTATTGTGGTGTTGTAATAAACCCGCATCCACATATCATCCGGGTTTCTGGTATCCACCTCATAGCCTATGCTGGCATAATGTTCCTTTGTACGGGTGTTTGTCCATTTTAGCGTGCCGGACGTCCATCCTCGCGGGGAGAAATAACCGTCACGAATGAGCTTGTTTATGTTCAGTTTCAGCCCTTCGTCCAGCTTTGTTTTTTTATCCCAGCGGTACCAGCTTCCGGAACCTCTCCCGCCCATGCCGGCGTGCCCTCTTTTTATGCGAAATAATAAGGTAAATTTATTTTATATGGTAGGGTTCATTTAAGCAAAAAGTCTATTTTATCAATCTCTTTCATGATCCTGTCAGTCTCTGTCAATGCCACGATAATTCGCGGCCAGTCCGGCTTTTGTTAGTTCTGCGATAAAGGGATCGTTTTTACCCAGCCAGAGCGCCGAATATATGAAAGATCAGCTTTCCACCCGCTGTGGTGGTGTCTATACGAAACTAAGCGAAGAAACGAGATTCTATTTTTCAAGTTCTACTTTAAATGTGTCAGCGAACCTCGTTAGAACATGAAAGACGCCATTTACCATATTTAGTTCCGCTATCTGACCTTCATCAAAGTGTTTTCTCATCTCATCAAGCGATTCCTGGCTCGCTGCTACGTTTTGAGCAAGCTCCTTGGAATACCTGACCACGGCTTTTTCCCTGTCGTCAAAGGCATTACTTGTCTCATCAGGAGCTGCGTTAATCTTTTCATCACTGAGTCCCGCTCTTTTTCCGGCTGCCGTATGGTGAGCCGCGCAGTAACTACACCCGTTTAGCTTGGATGTGGTGATGATTGCGAGCTCTTTTGTAGCGTTGTCCACCTTGGTAGGGCCTAGCGCTGCACCCAGAAAAGGCATAAACCCCATAAAAAGCTCAGGACTGTTTGCCATTCCCTTAAGCACATTCGGCACTACTCCAAACTTTTGCTTTAGCTGATCATATACTGCCTGAATATTTTCTGGAGCATTGTCCCTTTCTACATATGATATTTTCGCCATATCTTCAAACCTCCTCAAGTGTTTTTTTTGTTGAATGGTCGTTCAACATTAATTCAAAATTTTTTATTCAATCGCTGACAAGATTACGCTTATAACTTTTTTTAATAGCTTTGGATTTGAGTACGATTTACCCGTTACGATTAAACCGTGCGTGCTTGTGGCAAGGAAGTGTGAAAGTACTATCGTATCTGTTTCCCTAGGCAGTTCACCCAACTCTACCGCCCTGTTAAGACATTTGTGAAATGCGAGTTGTATCCTGTCCAATATGCACCTTACGATCTCTGCTACTTGTTCATCATGTGGCGCTAGTTCCACTACGGTATTGCTGATCAGGCATCCCTTCATTTTTCTTTGTCTTGGAGAATTGACCAATCTATTAAAAAACTCGTTAAGATTTTCGAGAGGAGAGCCCAGGGATTCTAGTACCTTTATCATTTCAGAAGTAACGGCCTCACCGTAATACTCAACAGCTGCAAGGAATAATGAATGCTTGTCGCCGAAAGTGTTATAAATGCTTCCCCTCCTTATACCCATACGTTCTACTAGATCCTGAATGCTCGTGGCTTTATAACCCTTTTCCCAGAAAACGTCCATTGCTCTGAAAAGGGCTTCTTCTCTGTCGAATTCGTATGGTCTACCCACAACAGATACCATATCAAATATTGAACGAACAGTCAATAAATTAAATTTATCTTGTGACAGCCGCCTGTATATATAGAGATGGCCCCACTTCGTTGAATAGGTTAGATGTCTTGTACCATTGCCCTCCGCCCATGCCGACGTGCCCTCTTTTTATACGAAATAATAAGGCAAATTTATTTTATATGACAAGGTTCATTTAGGCAAAAAGTCTATTTTATCAATCTCTTTCATGATTTTATCAGTCTCGGTCGTGACTATGATAATACTATGAAAATGCTTGGTGCCGCATATTTAGTTCATATATACGCTTGCGCATTGTATAGCATTGGAGGGGGCTGAAAGCGGGTCGGCTTTTCTTAACCAGGATTCTTTATTTATTTTTTCTTCTGACTCCCCGCGACGAGCTTCTCAGCCTCGAGCCAGTGTTCAATATCCTTTCCGTCTTCCCACCCACTTTCTTCATATATCTCATAGGCTTTCCTGGCTATCTTCTCATATAGCGGTTCTATGCCCGGGCTGGCGTCCTTCCCTGAGCTCTTGACTGATGATTTTTGTTTCATAATTACCCTTCCTTGCTGTTTTTTGTCAAAAGGGTTCCGCTCAAAATATCTAATGAGTATTAATCCATGCCGTTATAATGAGAAGAAGGAGCGCTCCCGCCATAATCAGCTTGGAGATTAAGCATGCCAAACAATATTTATCGCCCAGCCTTTCTATTGAACTTCTCTTGCCTCCGATTTTACATGATGCTGCGGAATGCTCTTCCTTTTTTATGAATTCTTCTGCGTATGCGTTCATAACACGTCTCCAATGGATATATTATCTATATTTATATGATACTGCTGTGCAGGGAAAAGTTTCGAATGAAAAGTAGTGTCAGCGGGTACGAGGCGTTTATTCCGGCAGGTCGGTGGCTCCTCCCGGCGGTAAGAAATCCGGCACGTCAAGACGTGCCACACCAATTCGGTTGTCAGCCATTCCGTAATAAACGTCGAACCGGCCCGGTGAGCCAAGATCGTCGCGCCGGTCAATGCCGGTGGGAAACACGACGTTGGCGATGGCCCCGCGGCGTTCTTGCGGCAGCACCGGCGTCAACACCGGCTCCGCCGAACGATAGCGGATCACGCACGGATCCTCCTTCGAGAGCACCATCACTCCGGCCGAGTAGCACAGATCGCGTACGTGTTTGCTCGGCTCCGCCATTTTGCTCACGCCGTGGTAAATCATCAGCCAGCCGTGAAGGGACAGGATGGGCGGAGCGCCGCCACCAATTTTGAGCTGCTCCCAGGGTGCAACCGGGGCAGCCAGCCGATGATGCGAGGTAAAGTGGCACAGGTTTTGAAATGACTCACTGCCCTCGATGGCCATGGAACAGTAGGAAATCCAGATGCTTTCCCGATAGAGATCTAGTACGCCGGATGCCGAGTCAATTACCTTTTCCTCCGGACAAGTTCCTGGAAAGAGCGGCCGGTGCAGGAGCGCCAGCGCTGGTTGTCCCGATGGATCCGGAACGGCGACAGGGAAGATGCTGGCATCCTTATTGTCCACGCCGTCGAACTCAATGCCGTTATACGGCCGGAAGGCAGCCAGCCCCAAGCGGCGCCAGTGGAACAAATCCTCCGATACGGCCAAGGCGATCCGTGGGCCTTGAGGCGAAAACGCAGTGTAAGTCATCACGTAGTGCCGAAGCGGTTCGACAAACGTGATACGCGGATCCTCGCAGCCTCCGCCGCCGTCAGGTCGCCGCTCGTAATCAGCTTCAGGCTCGAGCGCAATGCCGAGCCGCTCGACTCCGTACGGGTCGCCGGCCTCATTAAACCGAACCCGGGCGATGCCGATGCGCGAATAATTGCCCCGCGCGACGAGCCGTGGAAACAGGTAGAGCTTACCATCAGGGCCACGAACGGCAGCCGGATTCAGGACACCTTCGGCCTCCAGCGGATTGCCTGGTTCCGGCTCCATTATCTGCCCCAGGCGCTGCAGCTGAAAATCATTCATCGACTCTCCTCCTGACGAAGTTTTGTGTGTTGAACGCGATCCAAACAAGCGACGATGGCTTCAATTACCCGTTTCGTCTCATTAGGATTTTTGACCTGGATAGACACAACACCTGCTTCTTTCACCGGATAGTCGTTCCCACCGGGGAACAAGGCATCCCCGATAAAAATCATCTCATGAATTGCAATGCTAAGGATGTCTCGGAGTTTTCTAATCCCGTAGGCTTTGTCTATGCCAGGCTTGGTGACGTCTACGGATGTCGTGCCACCCAAGCGCACGGAAAACTCGGGGATAAGATTATCGAGGGGAGCTTTCATCTTCTTCCGCTTGGTGAAATCAGGGTCCCATTTTTTCTTTTCTTCGAGGGGAGCCTGCTGCCCTAATGCGGAGAACGTAATTTGGCTTCCCCGGTCTTCAATGACCTCTCCCCAGACCTTTTCGACCTTGAAGCCCGCTACTCCGAGCGTCTTCTTTAGAGAACTGACGATTTTCACTTTTTCATCCGCGGTGAAATCTTCTGAATAGATCTTTTTCCAATCCCCTGCGTATTGGTAGAACTTTGTTCCACATGTAGGAAGGAGAGAGAGATTCTTCAGGTGTTCATCATGGGAAAGATTGGAGAGCAATTGTTTTTCGAATTGCGGCCAGTTGCCGCCGGATATAATCGCCACCATCACAATACCTAGAAGATCGCTGAGCCGTGCGGCCATCTCGGCGTCGAGAGATGATTTACTTTCGGTAAGCGTGCCATCCAGATCGAAAACAATAAGCTTTTTCATTGGGTTAGGTACTTCCCGGCAGAGAAATTTCCAACAAGCTAACAGCACCACGCGGTCGGCAGAAACACGCTCCGACCACGGCCGGCAAGAGCAGCACGCCGCCTTTACCGGCGGCATAATTGGAGTCATCGCGCTCAAACTGACCGTCGCCGGCGATTTTACATGATGCTGCGGAATGCTCTTCCTTTTTCGTGAATTTTTCTGCGTATACATTCATAACACATCTCCTATGAATATATTTTCTATATTTATATGATACTTCCGTACAGGGAAAAGTTTCGAATGAAAAGCAGTGTCAGCGGGTACGAGGCGTTTATTCCGGCAGGAAATGAATCTTATCAATTTCCTTCATGATCCGGTCAGTTTCGGTCAAGGCCACGATAATGCGCTGCCAGTGTTTAATATCCTCAATAGTAAGCTTCCGGCCCTTGCGGTCTTTAAGCCATTTCTGTGCCGGTTGATAGCCGCCGATGTAAAAGTTCCACGCGACTTCCGGCACATTTCCGAAATACTGCGTTTCATTGATCCAGACCTTGCCTTTCTCAAAACGCGGCTTTTTAACTTCATGATCGCCGTCAACCGGATAAGTGGTGATCAGCGTATCCAACAACGGGCTTTCCATCAGGTGCAGTTTATGCAGTTCAGTGCCGTAGCTAGCCAGCGCATGAAAATTATTTCTATCCTTTGGGTAGGGAATTCGTGGAAAATCCGATTTCAGGAACTCAGCATAACGCTCACGGTAGGCAGGGCTGTGCAGGACGGCATAGATATAATCAAACAGGCTTTCAGGTGTTATGTCCGGCACGGTTTCCTTGATCCGAGCATAGATTTTAGGATCAAGGTTTGCATTTTTTGTTTCGACAGAGCCAAGTTCAGCGTGATACAGATACAACGGGAAAATATACACGCCGCCCCTGCGATACAAATTTGTATCCATTGGTATTTTGGAAGCGAACACCAATTCCCACGGCCGTTCGGGGACAGCCATACCTGCTTTACTGACACCCAAACATAAATTTTCTTTGCCCGCTACATGCTCGATAAGCTCTGGCCGTGGGCGATCCATTAGCGAGAAACTTAGATAACAACTCCGAAAATCAAATGGCCGATATAGGCAAGGAGTTATTAGCTTGCTGTAGTCACGATCTTTTATTATTTTATAACGGGCATCAGCAAGTGACCAACCACCACTATCTTTCAGGTCATAATTTACTGACAATTCCTCATCTGATTTTTTTGTATCTCTCAAATTATCAAGTCGTTCTTGCATTTCTCTTTCTTGGAAAGCAATAGAGAAATGGTCACGATGTGTCTTAAAGCCAGGCGTGTTTATCTTCAAAATATCTGAAATAGAAGGACACGAATTATATTCGTTGAGAAGGCTTTCATCCCTTGGGCAAAATATGTAGGATGGCGCAGCAGGAACTATCTTTTTCCATTTCACGCTATCCAATGTATTGTCATTCAAGAAATCATATTTTCTCTTCCTGTCACCCCATACGTCGGCATGATGGGCAGTTGCCGGCAGTTTTTTACCTGTTTTGTGCTGTCTCTTGATGGCTAAGATAATGGCTACGCCTTGTTGAATATCGAAGACATTTTTATCCGGTTTCCCATCCGGTGTGGTTTCCTTTTTCTTCGCGTTACCATGTAAATCTAGAATGTAAATATCATCAAAAGCATTCAGCAAGCTCCAACGCATCCCCCGGAATGTTGGGTTATCAATGTATCCGTGGTTTGTGATGTAGGCCAAAACGCCTTCGCCGTTCTTCCAGATATAATACTGTCCCAGCCGGATGAACTTCACATAGTCGTCATTCAGATATTTTGGATTACGCTCCCGAAGAGTCCCGCCGTCGGGTTCCTGCTTGTAGCTTTCCAGCAGGGTATCCATCCATGCGCCCTTGTTTGATGAATGGCCGCTGTACGGCGGATTGCCCAGGGCTACCATGATCGGCATATCCTTTTTGATCCTGCTGGCTTCATTGGCTTCGCGGGATAGCCAGCTTGCAAACAGCGTGTCCATGTCGGGGTGGTGTTCTTCGAGGCTGTTGGTCAGGTACACGCTGACGCGGGGCGGGTTGTTAGGATCGGACGGCCTGTAACCGGTTTCCTGCAACAGCAAATCCAGCTTCATATGACACATCGCATAGCTGGCCATCAGCAATTCAAAGCCGTGCAGGCGCGGCAAAAGGTCGTTTTCGACGTAGCTGCTCCACAGTCCTTCCTGTCCCTTGAAGCGGCTGTAAATTTGTTTGACGACTTCGGCAAGGAACGTGCCGGTTCCCGTAGCAACGTCCAGAAGCTGAACTTTATGAACTTCTTTAATATCCTTTTCACGTTTTCCGGTTTCTTTATTAACCCTGTCTGAATCAACCTCAATTTCTACTTTGCTGGTATCCGCAAGACCGTCTTTCAGGCCGAAATGGGTTTTCAGCACATCATCTATAGCGCGGACAATGAAATTGACCACTGGTTCCGGCGTGTAAAATACGCCCCTGCTTTTACGGAGTTTCGGATCGTATTCAGCGAGAAATGTTTCATAGAAGTGCAGGATCGGATCGTTCTGTCCGGTCGATGTGCCGAAGTCGTGCATGATAGCATGTAAATCAGTGGCGCGATACACTTCACATAGAGCATCAACAATCCAGACCACGCGGTCGTCAAGGTCGGGACCGGCAACATAGTGGAAAAGCTGTCTCAGAAACGGATTGCTCTTCGGGATTAACGTAAGGGCTTCTGCGCGGGAAAAGTCTTTAAGGCTTTCGTCATGCAGTCTTGCTGTGAACAGACCATAAGCAATTGTCTGTGCGTACACGTCTGCAAATTGTGCCGCGTCCATGTCATGCACGAGAACCGTCCTGAAAGCTTTAAGCTGTTCGTGCAGGGTGCTCTGTACGCTTTCATCCTGTACAGCTTTGAAAAAGACATCCCGCATAAGACGGGCTTTATGAGCCATCATCTCAGCCAGTTTTTTGGCTGACTTAATCGTTTGCCCTTGAAAAGCTGCAAAATCAATCAGAAGGGTTTTCAACCGGTTGAAATTCTCAGGAAGGGGTTTTATATGATTCCCATGAATGTTGCCTATGCGGATTGCTTCTACCTTCTTGCTATGAAGGAAAAAACGAAATTCCAGGTAGTCAGTCAATATCAGGTTGTCGAGGGAATCACGGTAGCGTTTAAGCTGTTCGCTTTTTTCGGTTTTATCCAGGTCATCGGCTATATCCTTTGCCTCGATATAACCCACGTCGATCTTACGGCGTGACAGTATAAAATCCGGCGCTCCGCATTCAATCCTTGCCGGATCATTACTGGCGATGATTCCGGGTATTACATCTTCCAGCAGGTTCTGCAGGGCAGGGCGGTATGTGTGCTCCCGCGCAGTTCCCGTGGCGTAACGTTTGCTTATGTCGTCTATGTATTTCTGAAATTGCATTATGAACCGCTCGATCCTTCAATTACAGTTCGTCTATCGAATTTTCTTCATGGCGCGATGCGGTAATGTGCGGTCAGCATCGCAGAGTTTCGCCTCAATTCTTTCCCAACAACCGCCTGCGGTTTTCACGAATGTGCGGTTAGCTCCCCTATAAAGTCTGTGAAATTATCAACCAATATCAACTTTCACTCCTTGCTTTCTGCACTATCCCGGATGTAACATGTCGTATTTACGATTTTATTTATCCGACCTCACTTTTTCTGAATGTTGACATGTTTACGGTAATTGCGCGTAATTTTCGCGATTTTGGGACACTTATTTGGGACATTTTTGACGCTTATCTGTCACTTTTTACGTTTTATTTTCAATATATTTCAAATTCTAATATAGCACGACGTGATTTTTAATATAGTAGGGTGTTCACTTGTACTGCACCCCTTATTGTCAAGCTCGGTTTAAGTTGGAATAATTAATCTTAAAACTAAAAAAAAGGGAGCCGAAGCCCCCTTGAAGTATTTAAATTGTAATATCGTTAGACATTAAACAGCTGCTTTCTTTCTGCGCATAACCATAATAAATCCAATTATTCCCATTAATCCCGCCATAGCTATTATGCCCCATTCGGAAAGTGTTGGTATTGGGTTCGGGCCACAACTGCCCTTCCACGCAAGGCCGTCGATTGTATCTGTGACGCCGTTCGATCCGACCAGCGTTGCTGCCCCGGTGGTTACGTCCAAAGTATACAACTGCCTTGATCCCCCATCGTTGGCATACAAAATCTGGTTGCATTCATCGTAAGCTAGCCCAAATCTGATGCTTCCAGGGATACCGGTTGGGCCTATAAGGTTCGAGGTGCCGGTTACAGTCGAGACCGTATAAAGCGACCCGTCACCAGATATAACGTACAATATGCCGTTCGCGTTGTCATAGGCCATACCAGGACCACTGATACCCGCTCCGGAGCCTATTGTCACCGCCGAGCCGTCCGGGAACTGTGCTGTGAGTATATTGAAATTATCATTATCAATCGTGTATAAAACACCCCCGGCCTCATCAGACGCCAGACCCCACCAGTTACTCGATCCGTTCTGATCGCTCAGAAACGTTGTAATTCCGGAAGTTGAGATCGACCCGATGAAAAAAGTTTCACATTCTAATCCTTTTTCAAAGCAGAGGTCCGAACCGTAGAGAGTCCCCTGCAGGTACGCCAGACCAGTTAAGCTCACTTCGGTATCAAGCGTCACAATCGGTGAAGCTGTACCGTTGGACGCATCGATAGAGTACAACACGGCAGGCCCTGCGCTCGATAGACCGATCAACCCGTCGGGAAAATCCTGCCCTATCGCCGAACCAACCGCAAAGAGAAGCGTCAGGGCTATTGCTAAATTCATTTTAACTAGGAAAAATGCGATAATTTTCTTCATTCTCTCCTCCTTTAAATATTACATAAATGCCTGATTGAGCTTACTATATTGCTCACTCCATTGTCAAGCAGCATTTAATTGTGAATCATGATTCCTGTAATACTCTTCTTCTACCTGAACCGGTGTGCGGTATCCGTGTGCTGAATGTAGGTAGTTCGTGTTGTAATATTCGACCCATTTATCCAGCTCATGACTAAGCTCTCTCTCATCATCCCACTCCCTTAACCAAAAGAGTTCCTCCTTCAACGTTCTTATCATCCTTTCAGTATCCGCATTCCCTGTAGGGTTGTTGTAGCTGGTAAATGCCTGATGAATTTCGAGATTGGAGCAAGCTTTCATAAAACTGAGTGATGAAGGCTGGCTTCCGTAAATCTTCCAATTCCACCCTAATTAGAATGGTGGATTAGAGTGATGCAAAACTCATGACGTAATTGCACTTAGGAAATGGCGTCCGAATGCTCTCTCGCTCGCATTCGTTCCGTGGAAGATTTTTAACGCTCGTACACGCGATTTTCTTAACGCAAATTCTGTAATGTCGGGGGAAGAGAAAGACTGGATTCCCGATCGGTGTCGGGAATGACAAAGAAGGAGATGCTTGAGATCGTATGTCTGCGGGTGCTCACCCGCCGCAAATTCTGTAATGTCGGGAAAAAGACGATGGTGAAAAATGAG
>JBGSVA010000014.1:0-59535 GCA_041753155.1 Thermodesulfobacteriota bacterium
AGTTATTGGCTTTTGTGAATTTTATAAATGTTTAGGTATGCTAAATGTAAGGCAAATTCATGTCCATTTTCGATCCTGTATACAGGCAGAAGAATATAGGCGGTCAGATAACGAGAACCCTGTTCCATATCGGACAGGCGGTAAAGAACATCTTCTGGGATAAAAGCAGGCTCGAGCACCTTACGCCCGCACAGGTAAAGTCACTCCTTTTCATCAATTACACCAGAAAAGACGCTATCACGATAGGGAATTTAGCGAGGTACCTGACCTGCACTCCGGCAACCGCGAGCGGCGTAATCGACTCGCTTGAAAGGAAAAACCTCATATTAAGGTCGAGGGGCGCCGAGGACAGGAGGAGGGTGCATATATCCCTCACTGCGGAGGGGGTAAGGGTCGTCGGGGATATAGAAGATATCGGTTATGAGATCGAAGAAATAGTCAGGGAATTCGAACCCCGGGAACAGGAGATCCTTGAAAGGCTTTTACTCGCTATTTCCGAAAAGCTCATGGAAAAGGGATTGATATTCTCGGGCGATATTTGTACCGAATGCTGTTTCTTCAAGAGAAACAGGTACTTAGGAGAGCTTAAACCCCACTATTGTGACAACCTTCACATACTCCTGAACGAAGAAGAAATCTGCAAAGAATGCCCTCACTTCAAAAAAACTCTCAATTGATATTATAAATTTTTTTAGTATTATTATTTAGGCAGCCTAAATATTAGGTATACTAAGCATTGAATTCGTACAGGGAATTTAACCGCCATGAAGCTAAAGCAGCTGGAATACATAGACGACGAAAGCGACCTCGAGAGCCCGGACCTCGACACGGAAGACGTATCGGACGAAGAGGATTTTTCCGGTTATGAAGAAGAGGAGCCGGAAGAGGAAAAACCCCGGGGTATGTTTTTCAAAAGCGGGAGGGATATTACCGACCCCAATTACAGACTGCTCTACGCTTATTTTAAAGAGCTCAACGATGAGACACTGCTCAGCAAGCGGGACGAAGCGGTTCTCGCGGCAAAGATAAAGTTTTGCGAAACCAGAGCGAAAAAAATCACAGGGCGTTTAAATACTAAGCCAAAACGGGGGAACGGAACCCCGCCGAGGGACGAGAGTATACTCGACGCCCTCTGCAGGTCATATACCGCAAGGTCGAAGCAGTTCCAGGATAAGTTCGTCAAGTCTAACCTGAGACTCGTAATCGAGCTCGCAAACAAGTACACCGGGAGGGGGCTGCCTCTCACGGACTTGATCCAGGAAGGGAACATCGGCCTCATGAAGGCAGTAACGAAATTCGACCATACGAAGGGATTCAAGTTCTCCACGTACGCATCATGGTGGATACACCAGTCTTTATCCAGAGCCGTGATGGAGCAGACGCATATAATACTCATACCGGTTTATCTGCAGGAACTGGCTGCGAAGGTATTCAGGGCAAAAGCGAAGCTCGAACACAACACGGATAAGAACGCGATGCCCGAGCAGATCGCAAAGGAAACGAATATCCCCCTCGATGCCGTAAGCACGATACTAAAGGGAAACGATCTCGTAGTACCCCTCGAGCTCCTTCCCGGGAACGAGGACTCCAAATCGTATCTCGATATCACGTCCGACCCCAACGCCAAGAGGCCCGAATATTATCTGACACTCCGGTCGATCAACGACGAGGTCAGGGACTCGCTCGAATTATTATCCGAGAGGGAGAAGGACGTGCTCATGATGAGGTTCGGGATCGATTACGAAAACGACCACAAGCTCGAGCAGATTGCGGACAAGTACGGCCTAAGCCGGGAGAGGATCAGGCAGATCGAAAAGGACGCCCTCACCAAACTGGCCGGCTCCGAGCGAAGCGGCGTTCTGAGAGAATTCTTGAATTAAACATCCCGGATTTAAAAAATCTTCCGACAAGTTACAATTTCGGGGCCGGAGGCTTCGACGTCCCGGTTGAACAACATCGGAGGTGCCATGAGCGATAACGTAAAACGTATATTAAGCGCCAACAGGGAATTCGCAAAGGAATTCGGAGACAAGGGCAAGCTTGGGATTATCCCCGCGAGGAAAATAGCGATTCTGACGTGCATGGACGCGCGCATCGAGCCCATGCGCCTTGCGGGTCTCGGAACAGGAGACGCGCATATAGTCAGAAACGCGGGGGGGAGGGCGAGTGACGACGCGATCAGGTCGCTCATAATCTCAAACAGGCTCGTGGGCACGAACGAATGGCTCGTCATCCATCACACGGGCTGCGGTATAGAGAACCTCACTAACGAAAAGATGGCGGAAATAGCGGGAGAATCACAAAAAACGAGTGGAGGGAACCACATGAACTGGCTGACT
Source organism: Thermodesulfobacteriota bacterium (assembly GCA_041753155.1). Taxonomy (GTDB): domain Bacteria; phylum Desulfobacterota_D; class UBA1144; order Nemesobacterales; family UBA2774; genus 2-12-FULL-53-21. The sequence goes on from JBGSVA010000014.1 coordinate 2,340, forward strand.
ATCACCGACAGAATACAGTGCATACAGGACGACGTAAAGAGGCTGAGGGAACATCCCCTTACACCCGAGGGCGTTACCGTCTCAGGATTTATTTATGATATTGAAACCGGGTTACTTACAGAAATCGACTGCGGTTGAAATAATCCGCATCAGGTCAGGCAGCTAATTTTGGTATTGCCTGATTCGTACAGACCCGCTAAACGCCCCTCGACGCCGTTTTGAACTGAATCGTATCGGGAAACGGGAACCTCGTGTGCTCTTCCTTGCCGTCTAACTCCTCTACCTCGTCCGCCCCGAATTCCCTGAGACGGGAAATCACCTCGAGAACGACCGTTTCGGGCGTGGAAGCGCCTGAGCTCAGCCCCACGACCATGTCTTCCCGGAACATCTCTCTTCTGAGATTGTCCGCCCCTTCGATAAGATACGCATCCTTAACCCCGTTCGACTTCGCGACCTCGACGAGACGGTTCGAATTTGAGCTTTCGGGCGAGCCCATAATGAATATAATGTCCGCCTGCCCCGCAAGGGCCTTAACCGCGTCCTGCCTGTTCTGAGTGGCGTAGCATATGTCGAGCTTGGACGGACACATTATTTTCGGGAACCTTCTCTTTAAAACTTCCAGTATCTCTTTCGTGTCGTCGACGCTGAGCGTCGTCTGTGTGACGTAGGCGACCCTGTCCGGGTCTTCCAAGACGACCTCCTCGGCTTCGGAGACCGACTCCACTACTACGACCCTCTCGGGGGCCTCGCCGCTCGTCCCTATGACCTCGACGTGGTTCCTATGCCCGATAAGAATAATCGTGTACCCCATGTCGGCATAATGCTTGACTTCGTTATGGACCTTCGTCACGAGAGGGCAAACCGCATCGACGACGTCGAGCTTTCTATTCTCCGCTTCCTCGCGGACTGCGGGACTGATGCCGTGGGCGCTGAATATCACCTTCGCCCCTTTGCGGTCGATCTCCGCGAGCTCTTCGACGAACCTGACCCCCTTATTCTTGAGGGACTCCACCACGCGCTTGTTATGGACAATCGCGTGGCGGACGTATATCGGCGGCCCGTACATTTCAAGCGCCCGCTCGACTATCTCTATCGCACGATCCACACCCGCGCAAAAACCCCTCGGTTTGGCAACTATTACACGCATAAATAACCTCTCCGAATAATAATACTCGATTCCGGAAGCTCTTCACAGCCAGTCGGGTCTATGCCCTAGATCATCCGGGACAGCCGGACTGGCACATAATGCATTTAATCACCCGTCCTACGCCTTTATGTAACCATCTAAAAATGCATAAAATTCCTCCCGCTTGTCGAGCATCAGCCAATGGGAGACCACGTTAAACTCCTTCCATTCCAGATTATTTCCGGATAAAAAGCCTTTGGTCGAATCCATGACCGGCCTCGCTCCCGCACAAAATATCCTGGGTAAATCGAGCCCTTTATATGCCAGCGAAATTTCATTATTGCCCGACTCGTCCTCGCCCTCGGTCCTCCGTATTAACTCCTTCGCTGTTTGAGCAAAAGCCTCCGGGTCACACTCGATTACGGAATCGAAATACTTTATGGTCGAAGCGCTTTCATTATCCTCAAGGAGCCTCTTCTTGAACCCCCCTTCATGGAGCCACTTGCCGAATTCCGACATGTCGTCATTACACTGCCTGAGCTCCCTTACCGCATTAGTTGATTCCAGCAAGGTGTCCCGCGTTATGCAGCCTTCGATATTCACGAACTTTTTAATCCTGCCTTTCTCATCATCCCCGCACATGAACGTCCCCAGAACGCCGCCGTAAGAATGGCCGACGATTATGATATCTCTCAGGTCGAAATAATCGATCAGCTCACCGAGAATCCCGAGCTGGTTCGAGAAAGAATAATCAGGATCGGATTTAAGCTTTTCACTCTTCCCGTACCCGAGCAGGTCGGGGACGATGACTGAATAATCGGTTAACAGGCCGTAGGCATCGAAAAAGCACCTCCCGGATTCGCCGATCCCGTGTATGAACAGTAGAGGGGGCTTGCCGTTTTCCTTTATCCTGTACCTGACGAAAACGTTATAACCCAGCAAGTTAACGATTTCCGCTTTCATGGTCCCTCCTCCACTTAATTATCGTGAGCGGCAGCAGCGTCTCACTTCCAGATTATTGTTTGGCTCTTCCATTTTATACACAATTGTAGTATGAATTTTATTAGCCGGGTGCCTGCTATATTTTAACCAGCAAAGCCGGCACGCAGGTTTGAGCTTTTAAATTTCCTTGATTGCCGCGACAAATCAAAGAACGAGGTTAACAGCATGAGACTAAAAGATAAAGTAGCGGTCATCACCGGCGGGTCTTCAGGGATCGGACGCGCTATAACCCTCGGATACGTCAAGGAAGGGGCTAAGGTCGTGATCGCCGCGCTCCGCGAGGACCCGTGCAGGGAAGTCGTGAAGGAAGTTGAGGAGATTGGGGGGCAGGCCGCGTATTTTACACTCGACGTTTCGGACTTGAGCAAACACCGGGAATTGCTGGATACCGCTGTAAATGCATTCGGCAAGGTGGATATCCTGGTGAACGACGCCGGATACGCCAGGCGCGAGGGGGTTTTCGACGTGACGCCCGAGGACTGGGACAAGATGATGGATACAAATCTAAAGAGCGTCTTTTTTCTCTCCCAGAGCTTCGCCAGGCAGGTCATCAAGCAGGGGACCCCCGGAAGGATAATAAACATAGGCTCAGTTGCGGGCGCGATGGATATGCACCCGATCTCGATCGCCTACCACGCGGCGAAAGGGGCGCTGATCAACGTGACGAGGGTGATGGCGGTCGACCTGGCCCATTACAACATAACGGTTAACTGCATAGGCCCGGGCTCCACGATCACGCCGCTGTCAGCGTCCAAAAACCCTGAATACGACGATTACATGACAAAGGGCATCCCTGAGGGGAGAAGAGGCACGCCGGAAGACATGGTGCCGCCCGCAGTGATGTTCGCGACGGACGAGGCATCCTATATAACCGGACAGACCATATTCGTCGAAGGCGGGGCCATGTCGGTCTATCTCGGGAAAGACGAGCCCGACTTCAAGGCGTGAACAGTAATCAATCGCCGATAACGATACCGGCTTTTTTCCTGTGTCCGTCGATGTAGGGGAGGTAGCCGTCGTAGTATATCTCTTTCTTCTCAATCCACCCGTGCGGGTCGAGGTGACGCCTCGATTCGTCTCTCGATTCAGCCCGGGTGAGCGCGACGTCCACAGACGTGTCCACAAAGATTCCTAAATCAACGAGCCCGCCGAGCTCGTCGTCCAGGGAAAAGAGCCCTTCCAGGATGAAATACCTGTAATTCCCCGGGTCGATCGAAATCCGATTACAGATATTCCCGGTTTCTACGTCGTAAAGACCTGAAACTTCGAAGGCCTTATTCGACCGTATGGACAGAAGTGTTTCTTTTGCCTTGCCTATATCGTACCAGTCGCGGAGACGTATGTTCCCCGCTTCTATTTTCCTGTCCCACTCCGACCTCGGGACACAAACGAATAAATCCATCGTAATAAGGAGCGCGCCGGGGGAAAGGGCCTCCTTCAATACTCCGCCCAGGTAGCTTTTCCCGCTCCCTATGGTCCCGTCGATCGCTATGATATAAGGGAAGGTCTTTGCGCGCGCGCGAATCTCTCGGGCGATCTCTCCGGAATCCATGAACCAAACTATATATCTTTAGATTATACCGAGCAACTTTAACGCTATGATAAAGATCGCGAGGACCATGACGTAGCGGATAAACCTCTCCCCGCCCTTGATGGAGAAGCGCACCGCCCACCATCCGCCGATGCTGGTACCGGCCGCGAGACTGAGCCCGAAGAGCCAGTCCACATTGCCCGACCATATAAATATCAGCAGCGTGGGGACGGTGTAAATCATCGTTATGAAGACCTTATGCATATTCACGCGTATGAGATCGATCCTCAGCAGATGATAGAGAGCCGCCATTATCAGAAACCCGACCCCGACCTGAATGAACCCGCCGTAGAAGCCTATGGCGAACATGACCGGGTATATGAGCCACGATTTTCTTTCACCGCCGGTCGAGATTTCCAGTCTGGATTGAGGGATCAGCATGGAAACGATAATCCCGATCATGACGATACCCAGTATCCTGTCGAACCATTCGTTGCTTATCTTGAGGGCGAGCAACGCCCCGAGCACGGCGCCCGGGAGCGTGAGCAACGAGAGCTTGATGCTCTTTTCGATCTCGGAGACCTTTTCCTTCCGGTAAGAGAGGGTGGAGAACATACCCTGGAGCAAGATACCGATACGGTTAGTCCCGTTCGCGGCGGCGCTGTCGAGTCCCATAAAAATGAGTGCGGGAAGGGTAAGGCTAGAGCCTCCGCCGGCCATCACGTTGATTGCGCCCGCCAGAAGCCCCACACCGAAGAGAATCAGAACTTCGAGATATTCAGGCATGATCTCCGCGCAGCCGGACCGAATAGACCGAGAAGAATAAAACCGCAAAACCGGGGCTGATTATAATCCTCGTTCCCTCCTTTTATGATTGACATAATACTCGTCATCGTGTGATAATGACAACTAAAATTTTATATCTGTACTTGTCCGAATGCTTAAAAGGTTATTCGATCTGAAAGAGCATGATACGACCATGGGCCGCGAGGTCGTGGCCGGCCTCACGACGTTCATGACGATGTCGTACATCATCTTCGTCCAGCCCGCCGTTTTGGGCGCTGCGGGGATGGACCCGGGCGCCGTAATGGTCGCGACGTGCATCGCGAGCGCTCTCGGCACCGTGCTCATGGCACTCCTGGCCAATTATCCGATCGCTCTCGCGCCCGCCATGGGACACAACTTTTATTTCACGTACATAGTCGTTCTCACGCTCGGCTACTCCTGGCAGAATGCGCTCGGGGCGGTATTTGTCGCGGGCCTCGTTTTTATCCTGCTTTCCACTGTGGGACTCAGGGAGACGCTCATGAACGTCCTGCCGGGCTGCCTCAAGAACGGCATACCGGTCGGCATCGGGCTCCTCATAGCCCTCGTAGGCTTAGAGTGGTCGGGAATCGTCACGGGGCACGCCGTGACATACGTAACTCTAGGAGACATTACATCAAAACCGACACTTATAGCGATAACGGGACTCGTTGTTATGGCTGTCCTTTTCGCGCTCAGGATCAGGGGGGCCATACTTATCGGCATACTGGTCACGGCCGCAGCAGGTCTCCTTACAGGCATAGTGGAGTTCAATGGGGTCGTTTCAGCGCCCCCCTCGATCGCTCCCACGCTTCTGAAGCTGGAAATTCCAAACATATTCAAAGACCCGCACCTGATTACGGTGATATTCGTATTCCTCTTCCTCGACCTCTTCGATACCATAGGGACGCTTATAGGCGTAAGCCAGCAGGGAGGGCTCATGAGGGAGGGAAAGCTGCCGAGGGCGAGGCAGGCGTTGCTGTCGGACGCGATAGCCACGTGCGGCGGGGCGGTGCTAGGCACGTCAACCGTTACGAGCTACATCGAAAGCGCGTCCGGTATCTCGGCGGGAGGCAGGACCGGGCTCACAGGGATAGTTGTGGCGATACTGTTTCTGCTCGCGATCTTTTTCAGTCCCGTCGTGCACATGATAGGGGCCGGATACCAGACGAGCGGCGGCATTACGCTTTACCCGGTCATCGCTCCCGCCCTGATCATCGTGGGAGCGATGATGTTCAGGAACATCGTCAACGTGGATTGGGACGATTATACAGAATCGATTCCGGCTTTTCTCACGCTCGTGATGATGCCGCTCGCATTCAGCATTACGGAAGGCATCTCGTTCGGAGTCATCTCGTACGTGCTCCTGAAAGTGGTAAGCGGCCGGGGAAAGAGGGTTCACTGGCTCCTCTACCTCTTCGCCGTGCTCTTCGTCGCCCGTTATATATGGCTTAAATGAGCCCCCTCCCAAATTGTTAATACATTATGAAGCCGGTTTTTATTTCCGATATTCAGAGTAAACTGTAGAATTAATTCTATGAAAAAAGTAACAATCGCCCTCATACAAAGCAAGGTCTCGGAAGACGTCCGGTCGAACGTCTCAAGGACGATCGAGAGGATAGGCGAGGCGGCCGGGAAAGGGGCCGGGATCATCGCCCTTCAGGAGCTATTCCAGACGCCTTATTTCCCCCAGTGGGAAAAGAAGGAGAAAGACGACTACGCGGAGAGCGTCACGGGCTATACCGTGAGCGAGATGAGGAAGGCGGCCAAGAAATTCGGCGTGACGCTGGTGGTACCGTTTTACGAGAAAAAGGGCGGGAAATATTTCAATACGGCCGTCGTGATAGGAAGAGACGGGAAGCTCCTCGGCCGGTATAACAAGATACACATCCCCCAGGACCCCGGATTTTACGAAAAGGAGTATTTTGAAGAGGGCCGGTCGGGGTACGCGGTATTCAAGTCAGGGGACGTAAAATTCGCGGTCCTCATATGCTACGACCAGTGGTTTCCCGAGGCCGCGCGCATGGCGCGTCTCAAAGGGGCGGAGATAATCTTTTATCCGACCGCCATAGGCAGCGTAATCGGTTACGACGCGGAGGGGAATTGGCACGATGCCTGGGAGACCGTACAGAGGGGACACGCGATCTCGAACAGCCTCTACGTGGCCGCCGTCAACAGGGTCGGGCGCGAAGGCGGGATGGTATTCTGGGGACAGTCCTTCATATGCGATCCGTTTGGACAGGTATTGAAGCGCGCTTCAGCTACGAAAGATGAAACCGTGATCATGACGCTCGACCTCGAGCGGAACGAATTTTATTCGGAAGGATGGGGGTTCCTCCGCAACCGGAGGCCGGATACGTACAAAAAGCTCGCCTCTTCCAAGCTGGTTAAAAAATCTAAAAAATTAAAAGACGTAGAGCATTATAAAGCTATGAAGAAAGCGCTCCGTCAGAAATAGTCCGCAGTTTATGAAAAGCGAAAACAAGCAGTCATACAGAATGCCCGCCGAATGGGAGCCGCACTCGGCCATATGGCTCGCCTGGCCATACGACGAGGTCACCTTTCCCGCCAGGGTGGAAAAAGCTGAAGCCGCATTCGTAAAGATCCTGGGCGCGATACACGTGAGCGAGAGGGCGGAGCTCCTCGTGCTGGACGAGGACATGAAGGAAAGGGCATACGGGATGCTGGCCGCGGCGGGTTTAGACATGAGAAGGATTCATTTTCACGTCACTGATTACGCCGACGTGTGGTTAAGGGACACCGGGCCGATATTCGTCAAAGACGGGTCGGGAAAGACGGTGATCACTAAATGGCTCTTCAACGCGTGGGGCAACAAGTTTCCTGAATTATTGAAGGATTCCGCCATCCCGGACAAGATAGGCAAGTGGAAGAAATTACGCGTCGAAAGGCCCGGGATCATTATCGAAGGGGGCGCAATCGACGTGAACGGCGGGGGAATGTGCCTCACGACCGAGCAGTGCCTCCTGAATGAGAACCGGAACCCGGGGAAGACTAAAGCGGACATAGAAAAGTATCTCGAAGGATACCTCGGTATAAGAAAAACAGTCTGGCTCAAGGAAGGACTCGTCAACGACCATACCGACGGGCACATCGACGAGCTCGCCCGTTTCGTCGCCCCCGGAAAGATCGTCTCCGCCTATGAAGACGACCCCGGCGACGAGAACTACCGGATACTCCAGGCTAATTATAAAACATTGACCGAGGCGGCCGATACCAATGGAAAACCCTTCGACATCGTCAAGCTGCCCATGCCCCACGTGCGCTACGAGGACGGGCAGAAGGCGCCGGTTTCCTACACTAACTTTTATATAGGCAACACGGTCGTCCTCGCGGCTACTTTCAACGATGAGAACGACGGGGAGGCCCTCGAAATCCTGAGAGATTTATTTCCGGGGCGCGAAATCAAGGGCATCGACTGCAGCGACATAATATACGGGGGCGGCGCACTGCACTGCATGACGCAGCAGGAGCCGGAATGAATTTTGATTCTGTATAAATTAGACCAGGTACAAATTAAACCAGGTATGAATTTTGATTCTGTATGAATTTTGACAAGGATACGCAGGGCTATAAAATATTCACGGGTCATCAGAATTCGAACGATAAAAGTTTATTGCCGAAAGAAAAAACAGATTCCTTCCCGAGCCGCTTGATAATCCCTGATATATGAATATATAGAGGGACATCCAACTCGATTCGGGACGGTAGAGGAGAAATAGCAAATGGCAAAGACAAAAACTACAAAGAAAGAGCTGCTCAAAGAATCGATCAAGCACATCGATATCAAGAAGATCGACGGCAAGCAGATCATCGACGCCTACCGAGGCATGTCATTCTCTTCGAGGGACACGGCGAGGGCGGCTGACATATTCAACATGAACCTCGCCGACAAGAACGCCTCCGTGTGGCTGACGCTCGCGGGCTCGACTTCGGCCGGGGGCTGCATGCAGGTGTACGTGGACATGGTGAAGCACAACATGGTGGACGTCATCGTGGCGACGGGGGCTTCAATCGTGGATATGGACTTTTTCGAGGCCCTCGGCTACAAGCACTACGCGGGCACACCTCACATCGACGACGGCATGCTCAGGTCCCTCTACATCGACCGCATTTACGATACGTTCATCGACGAAGAAGACCTCCAGGCGTGCGACAGGACTGTAGCCAAGATAGCGGACACGCTCGAGCGGAGGCCCTATTCGTCCCGTGAATTCATCCGGGAGATGGGGAAATGGCTGACCAGGCACGCGAAGAAGAAAGATTCCCTGGTACAGGCGGCTTTTGAGCACAACGTGCCTGTATTCTGCCCGGCTTTTACGGACTCATCGGCCGGGTTCGGCATGGTGTTCCATCAATGGAACAACCCCGACTCGCACGTGTCGATAGACAGCGCAAAGGATTTCCTCGAGCTCACGAAGATAAAGATCTCGTCCAGGGAGAGCGGCCTCTTCATGGTCGGGGGCGGCGTGCCCAAGAACTTTGCCCAGGACACCGTCGTCGCGGCGGAGGTGCTCGGCTTCGAAGTGCCGGTGCATAAATACGCCGTACAGATAACGGTAGCCGACGTGAGGGACGGCGCGTGCAGCTCTTCCACACTCAAGGAAGCCTCATCGTGGGGAAAGGTCAGCACAGTCTATGAGCAGATGGTCTACGCGGAAGCTACGACGGTAGTTCCGTTAATAATAGCCAACGCCTACCAGACCGGGAAATGGAAGCAGAGGAAACCCAGAAGCTTCGCCAAGATGTTCTGATACCGGGAATTGCTTGTCCCGAATTATCCGCGCATGTGTCCTAAAGCCACGGAGCGGCGGCCTTGTCTACATACCATTCGAGGACACCCTCAGTAGGGTGAACCATGGACGCCGGATAAGGCAGGGGTCGTGATCCCTTGTTCAATATCTCTTTCAGAACGGGCTCTTTTTCGCTGCCGGCGACGAGGAACGAAACCCTGTCAGCGTTGTCTATAACGGGGAAAGTGATGCTCACCCTCTTTTGCCCCGTCTGGGGATGCGTAGCGACGACGCAAATCTTCTCTCTCTCTTTCAATGTCTGGGCTCCGGGGAATAAGGAAGCCGTGTGCCCGTCATCACCCATTCCGAGGAGAATCCAATCAAAACGCGGGAAGCCTTTCCCGCCGGGCGGGACATTGTCTCTTATCTCCTTCGCGTATCTTACGGCCTCTTCATCGGGAGGGTCCTCACCCAATACGCGGCGTATATTGGCCTCGGGAATCTTGATATGGGACAGGAGCGAGAGGTTCGTCATCTTAAAATTGCTTTCGTCGTTATCAGGCGGGACGCATCGTTCGTCGCCCCAGTAAAAAACGACTTTATCCCAGGGAAGACTGTCGCCGTATGGCGGCGCGGCGAGCACCTCGAAAAAGGCCTTCGGCGTGTGCCCTCCCGAAAGCGCCACAGTCAAGGGCTCTCCCGATGCCGCCTTCTCCGCGAGAGCCTTCTTAAAATCCTCCGCGAGGCGCTTTGCAAGTCCGGTAATATCGTCGAAGAGGTATATTTCCTTTTTCATCTTGTCTCCTGCGTTTCGTAACCCGAGAAATACCCGGACCTGTTATTTAAGCTCGTAAAAATCCCCGTCCGTCGTCAGATGATCGGTCGGATACCTCCAGTCCTCCTCGGGGGAATCGAATATGTGTCTCGCTTCCGGGGGTCCCCATGTGCCGATAGGGTATCCGTAAAGCTTGACCTCGGGGTCGTCCTCCCACGCCTTGAGAATGGGGTCGACGAACTTCCAGCAGGCCTCCACAGCGTCGGCGCGGGCGTAATGAGTGGCGTCGCCGGTGATGCAGTCGAGTATCAAGCGCTCGTAGGCCTCGGGAATGTAGGCGTCCGCGAGCTCGGAATAGTGGAAGTCCATTCCGACCTCCTCGATATCGAATCCGGCGCCCGGCTTCTTCATCCCGAACCTGAGGAGTATCCCCTCGTCGGGCTGTATGCGTATGATGAGCTGGTTCGGTTTTGCGGAGCACAGCTCCTCCTGGGTGAAGAGGTGATGCGGGGTCTTCTTGAATTCGATCACGACCTCGCTCACGCGGGCGGGGAGGCATTTTCCGGTGCGGAGGTAAAAGGGCACGCCGCCCCACCTCCAGTTGTCTATATATAGTTTAAGCGCGACGAAGGTCTCGGTCATCGAATCGTGGGCGACGTCCTTCTCCTGCCTGTATCCGAGCACCTTCTTGCCGTTTATTACAGACTCGGTGTACTGACCCCTTACGGCGTGCTTGTCCACGTCCTCGGGCTTTATGGGTCTCAGCGACTGGAATATTTTGATGGATTCGTTACGGACGTCCGTTGCGTCGAAGAAAGACGGAGGCTCTATGGTAACCGTGCCGAGGACTTGAAGCAGGTGATTCTGGATCATGTCCCTGAGCGCGCCGTAGTGGTCGTAATACCCGCCCCGCTCCTCGACTCCGATAGTTTCGGCGGCCGTGATCTCGACGCGGCTCACGTAATTCCTGTTCCAGAGGGGCTCGAAGATACCGTTCGAGAACCTGAGCGCGAAGATGTCCTGCACCGTCTCCTTGCCCAGATAATGGTCTATCCTGTAAATCTGGTCTTCTTTAAATATCCTCTGGAGGTCGTGGTTTAATTCCTGAGCGGACTCCAGGTCCCTGCCGAACGGCTTCTCTATGATGATGCGTCTCCAGGAAGAGTCCTTCCCCTCCTTCGCTAACCCTTTCTTGCCGAGATTCTTTGCAATAGCGGTGTAGAGGCTGGGCGACGTCGACAGATAGAAGATATAATTGCCGCCTGTTTTTTCCGCACTGTCGATCTTGGAAAGCTTATCCTTGAGGTCGTCGTAGTGGCTTACGTCGGTCGCGTCCATGGCGAGGTAATAGACGTGCTTCGAGAACGGCTCCAGCTGTTTCTGTTCTGATTTTTTGATGCCCGCATACGTGACTACGTCTTCGATGATCTTTTTCCTGTACGCGTCGTCCGTGAACGGCGAACGGCTCGTGCCCAGTATTGCGAAGTTCTTGGGAAGGAGACCCTGTCTGAATAACGCATAGAGCGCGGGCATGAGCTTCCGTTTGGTCAAATCACCGGAGGCCCCGAATATCGCGATTATACAACCGTTGTCCTGTGCCATATTATTTACCCCTCGATCTTATTTGTATTTGTCGTTCGTTATATTAATTCCAACGCTCAAAGCGTAACACCCGCGGGTCTTACCGTACACTGTCGAGAAGGGCTTTTACGTTATCCCGCACGCTGGCTTTATCGTTGTATACGCTCGAGCCCGCGACGAGGACTGTCGCCCCCGCCCTCACCACTTCCGGCGCTGTTTCGGTGTTTATACCGCCGTCGAGCCCGATCGGGACATCGAGTCCCTTCCGGTCGAGCATCTCTTTTATTGCGCGTATCTTGTCGAGCATGCTCCATATGAATTTCTGTCCGCCGAAGCCGGGATTGACGCCCATTACCTGGACGAAGTCGGCAAGCTCGAGGACCTCCCCGATCGCTGATGGAGGGGTCCCGGGATTGAGTGTCACGCCCGACTGTATGCCGAGCTCCCTGATAGACTCGAGCACGCGGTGGAGGTGGTAACAGACCTCCTGATGGACAATTATGCGGTCAGCCCCCGATTCGGCGAATAACTTTATATACTTCTCCGGCTCGACGATCATGAGGTGGACGTCGAGCTTCAATTTCACGAGCGGCCTGATAGCCGCTACGACGCCCGGACCGAAGTTTATGTTGGGCACGAAGCGCCCGTCCATCACGTCTATCTGTATCCAGGTCACGCCCGCTCCCTCGGCCTCTCTTACGGCCTCGCCGAGCTTCGTAAAATCTGCGGATAAGATTGAAGGTTCGATTATCGTCATGATATTCGTCTGTGCCGGTGCCGACCGGTCGTTATGAGTCCTTACGCTTCTGGTAACGTATGCCGTGCGAAGTCGCGACTATTACCTCGCTTGCCGTGCCGATGAAAAGACCGTATCCCGCTATCCCCGCCTTCTTCCCTAACTTTACAGCCAATTCCCCGAGGTCAGGGATGGGGCCGAACCTGCAGTCAATTATATAGTTATTCTGGTCAGTGGTGTATGGGGTCCCGTCCTCATTCAGACGCAAAACGGGCTCGCCCCCGAGTGATCTTAGAAAATTCGCAACCGGCTTCCACGCGAAAGGTATTACTTCGACAGGCACGGGACAGTGAGTGCCGAGCATAGGCGATAGCTTGCTCTCGTCGACGATCATGACATTCCGCCTGCTCGACTGGGCGAGGACCTTCTCTCTCAGGAGCGCTCCCCCGCCGCCCTTTATGAGATTGAGGTCGGGATCGACCTCGTCTGCGCCGTCTATCGTCAGGTCTATCTCCTGTTTGTCGTCAAACGTGATCACAGGTATGCCGAGCTCTCTCGCCGTTCTTTCCGTCTCGAGCGAGCTGGGTATGCCCGCGATGTCGCCGAGCCTCCCGTCCTTAAGTCTCCGGGCTATCTCTTCGAGCGCGTATTTTGCCGTGCTCCCCGTACCGAGTCCGAGCACCATCCCCGGACGCACAAGGTCTACCGCGCTTATTCCCGCTTCTTTTTTAAGCCTGTCCTGAAGCTTCTTCTGATCGGGTGACGGCGTGCCGCTCAACCTATTTTCTCCTTCTCGGAATTAAGCTCGCTTATAAAACCCTTCGCGGTCTCAAGAAGCACTGGAGGGGTATCGACCACGCGCAGGTTCCCGGCCGGGGGGATTTTATGGACCCCTTCCCTCGTAAAATCGGTCGTCACCGCTATACAGTTCATGCTCGCGGCGAGAGCGGCCTCGACACCCGACGCGGAATCCTCGACGACGAGGCATTCGGCATGAGGCACCTTGAGCTCATCGGCCAGAAGGTTATATATCTCGGGATCGGGCTTCCCGTGCTCGACGTCCTGTATCGTGGCTATGAAATCGAACTCGGACCTGATACCCAGCACGTCCAGGACGCGGAACGCCTCTTTTCTGTGGGACATCGTCCCGAGACCCGTCGGATAGCCCTCACCCCGCGCCCATTTGAGGAACCCCAGATTATACGGACACAGGTGCGATTTGAGTATTTCGGGGTCGGATATCATCTTAAAATACGTGTCGAGCCTCATGTCCACGTAGGCCTGCCAGGGGGTGTGGACGCGGAATTCCTTCATCCTCGCCCGTGCCGCGTTTTCGAGATTGAACCTCTTGAGCAGCCCTTCCGCGACCTCTTTACGCGACAGCCCGACGTAGTCCTTGAAACCGTCTATGACCTCGCCTTCGGTCAGCGAATTATCGAGCTCGACCGCGGCCCTGGCGTAAGACTCCGCCTTCAGTACCTCGGTCTGCACGAGCGTGCCGTCGAGATCGAATATAAGCGCTTTAATCACTGTCCCTTCCGTCAAAGTATTTTCGCGAGCCTGTTAATACCGCGTACAACGTTTTCACCCAGATGGAACGTAATGACCTTGCGCTTCCGGTCGAGCAGCGCCTGGCGGTCGCCGAGCGCCTCGGCGTCTTTAAATACGCCAAAGCTAATGGACGAAGCCTTCTTGCCCGGCTCGTCCGGGATCGGTATATCGACGGGCATATCGGACGTGAACTGAATGAAGAGACCGTGCCCCGCGTCTCCCTTATGGAGCTGACCTGTCGAATGGAGGAACCTCGGCCCGAACCCTACTGTCGTGGCCAGTCGGTACTGCCTCTCCACCTTGGTCCGGAGCTTCTGGAGAGCGTTGTACGTCTCATCCGATGGCTTGACATAGGCCTGGAGCGCGACGTAGCTCCTTCCCTTCGATTCGTCCCTGCCTGGTTTGGCGAAGGAGAGGAACTTCGTAAGCGCCTGCTCGAGGCTCCCGGCTTTAAAATCGGAATAGACCGTTATTCCCGACTCCTTGAGGGTCGGCTTTACGACCGGCAGCTTACCTTTTTTCTGGTACTCGGCAATCATCTTGCGCGCTAGCACCTTGGCGGCCTCCACGTTCGGCTGGTTGAAAGGGTGAATGCCGATTATCATGCCGGCGACGGCGATAGCCATCTCCCATCTGAAGAACTCGCCCCCAAGGTCGTAGATATCCCTTAGATTGATACGCACAACCGGATAACCCGCCTTCTCAAGGGCATTGACCTGTCTGTCGTACGTGTCGTCGTTCAAGAGGCGGAGGTAAACGAAGAGCCTGTCGTTCGCATAGAATTCCGGCTGCGCCAGGGGCTCCCTGTCGACGGGGAGGATGCCCTTCCCGTCCTTACCGGTGCTCTCGGCTATCAGCTGCTCGACCCAGGAGCCGAAGCCTGCTATCGGCGGGGAAGCGACGAGCGTGACTTTATCGCGCCCTGCCCTGGCAAGCTCCCCGAGTATCGCCCCCAGCCAGGCGCCCGAATTGTCCCCGTCTACCGCACAATTGCAGCTTTCGCAGTTGTGGAGCATCGTGACGGCGCGGGCGAGCAGCGTGTCGAGGTCAACTCCCTGGAAAGCGGCGGGGGGTATCCCTACGAACGAGAGGGCGGAGTATCGTCCGCCGATATTGGGGTCGTTTAAAAACGTTTTTCTGAATTTAAGCCCCGCCGCGATCTTCTGGAGACCGCTCCCGGGGTCAGTAATGGCAATGAAGTGCCGTCCCGCGTCCTTCTTGCCGACTTCCTTTAAAACCTCGTTGTAGAAGTATTTCATGAACGACATGGTCTCCGCCGTGCCCCCTGATTTGGTGGAGACGATAAAGAGCGTCTTCGACATATCGAGACGGTCCCTTTGTTCTAGAACGGCCCCGGGGTCCGTGCTGTCGAGCACCGCCACGTCGAGATAGCCCTTTTTGACACCGAAGGTTTCGCGTATAACCAGAGGGGCGAGACTCGAACCGCCCATTCCCATGAGAAGCACGTTCTTATAGCCGTCAGCCTTTACATCGGCGACCACTTTTTTTATTCCCGGAAGGGCGTCCACCATGACTTCCGGTATGTGGAGCCACCCGAGACGGTTGCTTATCTCGGTCGGGTCGTCTTCCCAGACCATGTAATCGAAATTCCAGATCTTCTGTATGATATTGTTGTCCCGCATGCTCTCAAGCGCCTTGTCGACTGCGGCCTGATACTTCCCGAGCGAGGCGGAATAGGGCTTTTTCTTGGACTGTATCTGCTCCTTTTTTTGCTCTATGCCTGCCATGAGCGTCTTGAAGGAATCGGCGAACTGGTCGACCCCGTCCCTGAGCAGCTTGTTCGTCACCGACTTTAAATTTATTCCGAGCTTCCCAAGCTTTTCTACGTCCTGTCTCGCCTGATTTACGCCCCTCGTAATTGTGAGAGCGACCTTCCCGTGATCCCTGAAATTCTTGTATGTGGCAGGCGGTACCGTGTTAACGGTATCCGGCCCTATGAGCTCGTCGACGTAGAGCGTATCGGAATAAGCCGGGTTTTTCGTGCTGGTGCTCGCCCAGAGGCATCTCTGCACCCTTGCGCTCGCGTCCGAGAGCTTCTTCCAGCGCTTGCCTTTGAATATCCTCCTGAATTCGTCGTACGCGAGCTTCGCATTCGCTACCGCGATCTTCCCCTGAAGCGCGCTGTTCCCGATCTTCTCCAACTCCGGGTCGATGGCGGTATCCACACGGCTTACGAAAAATGAGGCTACGGAGGCCACCCTGTCCACCCGGTGTCCCTTGAATACGGAGGGTCCTTCGGCAGCCAGTTTTTCGAGACCCTTTATATACGCCTCTGCCACGGCTTTATACTGATCGAGGCTGAACATCAGGGTCACGTTCACGTTGATACCGGCCCCAATGAGCTCAGTGATGGCCGGGATGCCGGCTTTGGTCGCGGGGACCTTGATCATGACGTTCGGGCGCCCGAGAGTGACGAAATACCTCTTGGCTTCCCTTATAGTGCCGTTCGTATCGTTAGCCAGCGTAGGGCTCACCTCGAGACTTATGAACCCGTCGCCGCCGTTCGTCTTATCGTATAGCGGCCTGAAAAGGTCGGCGGCCATCGCGATGTCCTTCAAGGCGAGCGCCTCGTATATCTCGTTCACGGATTTATTCTGCTCCACCAAGGCCTTGAGCTCTTCATCGTAATCCGAGCTCCCGGCTATGGCTTTTTCGAGTATCGAGGGGTTCGAGGTTTCGCCCCTCAAGCCCTCGTCTATCAGGGCCTTGAGCTCCCCCGAGGTTATGAAGGACCTCCTTATATAGTCGTACCAGATCGACTGGCCGAGTTTCGATAAATCCTTTATTCTGGACATCGTCTATCTCCCGTTCACGAAGTTATTTGTTCAATAAAAACGGAGCGTGACAACAAGTCTTAAATCTACATCATTTCTTTGACGGCTTTTTAACCTTCTTGTCATTCGATTTAAGGACCTCTTTCGCCTTTGCGACGACGTGATCGACAGTGAACCCGAACTCGGGAAGGAGATCGGCTATCGGGGCCGACTCGCCGAACGTGTTTATGCCTATCGAGCCGCCCCCGTTGTCGAAGCCCACGTACCTGCACCAGCCGAACGTGGAGCCCATCTCCACAGACACCCTGGCCTTTACGGACGACGGCAGGACTTCTTCCTTGTAATCCGCCGTCTGCATTTCGTAGAGAGACCATGAGGGTATGCTGACTACGCGCGCCTTGATCCCCTGCTTTTTAAGTATCTCGTATGCGCCCAGACATAGCTGGACTTCGGAGCCCGTGCCGATCAGTATGACGTCAGGCCTGGGCTTGCTGTCCGCGAGCACGTAAGCCCCCCTGAGAGCGCCTTCGGCCGGGGCGTACAAGTGTCTATCGAAAGTGGGGACGTCCTGCCTCGTCAGTATCAGGGCTACAGGGTGGTCTTTCGAACCCATTATATATTTCCACAACACGCTTAATTCATTAGCGTCGGCGGGCCTTACGACAGCGAGGTTGGGCATGGCTCTCAAAGACGCGAGGTGCTCGACGGGCTGGTGCGTGGGTCCGTCCTCGCCGAGACCGATACTGTCGTGAGTGAATATGAAAGTCACGGGAATCTGCATCAGGCTCGCGAGCCTGATCGTAGCCCTCATGTAGTCGGAAAATACGAAATACGTGGCCGTGTAAGGCCTCAGCTTGCTGAGCGCCATGCCGTTCGCGACAGCTCCCATCGCGTTCTCCCTTATGCCGAAGTGGAAGTTCCTGCCGTCGTATATGCCCTTCTCGAAGCTGTTTGCGCCGTCGATGTATGTCTTGGTAGAAGAGCCCACGTCGGCCGCCCCGCCCAGGAGGAACGGATACACGTGGACTATGGCGTTCAGAATCTTGCTGTTGGCGGAGCGTGTAGCCGGGCCCTTCGGATTAGCTGGGAATACCGGAAGGGATTTCTCCCACCCTTCGGGCATCTCCCTGTTCTCGAGCTCGCGGAACTGCTTGGCGAGGTCGGGGTATTCGCGCTCGTAGGCGCTGAATTTCTTATTCCATTCGTCCTCGGAAACGGCGCCCTTCCTGATGACGGTCTCCCTGTATTCCTTCACGTCTTCGGGCACGTAGAATTTCTTGTCGGGGTCCCACCCGTAATTGATCTTGGTCTTCCGTATCTCCTCGTCGCCGAGGGGCTCGCCGTGAGCGGCAGACGTGTCCTGTTTATTCGGACTTCCATACCCGATGTGGCTGTCGACGATTATCAAAGACGGCTGCTCGTTCTCCTTGAACGCCCTCTCGATCGCCTCCGCAAGCATTTCGAGGTCGTTCGCGTCTCCGACACGCTGTACGTGCCAGTTGTATCCCATGAACCGGGCCGCCACGTCCTCGCTGAAAGCGAGCGCGGTGTGCCCTTCTATGGTTATGTGGTTGTTGTCGTAGAACCAGATGAGGTTGTTAAGGCCGAGGTGTCCCGCGAGAGAAGCCGCCTCGCCCGATATACCCTCCATCATGCAGCCGTCGCCGTCGATCGCATAGATATTATAATTGATGATCTCATGACCGGGCCTGTTGAAATATGAAGCGAGCCATTTCTCCGCGATCGCCATGCCCACCGATGTAGCTACGCCCTGACCGAGTGGACCCGTCGTAGTCTCTACCCCGGGGGTGAGGCCGTATTCCGGGTGGCCCGCGCACTTGCTGTGGAGCTGCCTGAACGTCTTAATGTCGCTCAAGGACAAATCGTAGCCGGTAAGGTGAAGGAGACTGTAAAGCAGCATCGACGCGTGGCCGTTTGACAAAACGAACCTGTCGCGGTTGGGCCAGTCTGGATTCCTGGGATTGAATTTCATGAACTTGTCCCAAATGGTGAACGCCACGGGGGCGAGCGCCATCGGCGTGCCCGGATGACCGGAATTCGCCTTCTGGACGGCGTCCATAGAAAGCGTCCTTATGGTGTTTATTATCAGCTGCTCCAGTTTGTCTCTGCTCATCTTGGGTTTCGACTCCATATCGTTTCTCCTCATTTATAATTTTGAGAATTATTGTTAATATCGTATTAAGACAGAAAAAAATACAAATGTTTCATACGCTATGCTCATTATCTTTCTTAATGAACCGCATGGAATATGAGAGGTCGGCGTCGGTTTTTTTATGCGGGTTGAATATCTTGTGAGGGTCGAATATCTCCTTTACACGGGCGAACAGATCGAACACTTTTTCACCGTACATCCGCTTCAGGTAAGCTCCCCTGATGAGCCCGTCGTTGTGCTCGGCGCTCAGGGAACCTTTGTAACCGAGTACGAGGTCGAACACCTTCTCGGTGAGCTCGGGGATAATCGCGCGCGTCTTTTCATCTGTCATGTCCATGAGAGGGATGATATGAAAGTTGCCGTCCCCCGGATGACCCGCAACGGGGAAGCTCACGTCTGGGTATTCATCGAATATCTTCTGAAGGTCCTTCAGAAACTCGGGCATTACGGCGGGCTTCACGATAAAATCATCTATGAAAGGCACCGTCTGCTTACCCTTCACTTTTTTTCTCAGCAGGTTAAAGCTCTCTCTCCGTATTGTCCAGTATTTTTCCGATTCCTCTTTGCTCCTCGTCGAATGAACGCCTACTTTATAGTCTGCGAGAGACGTCTGCAGCGCGTGTATCTTCTCGTCTATCCCGCTTTCGGAATCACCCGTGAATTCGGCCATGATGACCATCTTCGGAAACCCGCGGCTCGCCACGATCCATAGGTCGGGAATGAGCTCGTAGCCGAGCTTAAAAACGTTCTCCGACTTGCTTATTATAAGTACGAGCTCGGGGAAGTAGCGTATAGCTAGCTCAACCGTTTTATCGTCATAGGATTCGATCGACGTCGGACCGTACTCGAGCATCGTGTTTACTATCTCCCCGAGGCGGTCGAGAGTGTGCATGTAGACGACGAGCATTTTCGAGTATTTCTCGGTAGGCATGAGTCTGAACTTGACTTCGCTGACTATGCCGAGTGTGCCCTGTGAACCGACGAAGAGCTGTGTAAGGTCGAACGTCCCATTCTCCCTGTCCCACACGTTCCATAGCGAGTACCCCGTCGAGTTTTTCGAGACGTCAGGCCTGGCCTTTTGGATCTCGTCGTAATTATCGTCGAGGAGCTTGAACATCTCCCTGTAGATCTCCCCCTCTAGATCGTCCAGCGCAAGCTTGGAATCGAGCTCGTCCTTGTTCAGCTTCTTGAACAAGTATTCATTCCCGTCCCTCAGTATGACCTTAAGCTCCTCCACGTACCTTTCCGTCTTGCCGTAGCGAAGGGACTTTTCGCCGCCGGAATTATTCGCGACCATCCCGCCCACCGAGGCAATGGATTTAGAGGCTGGGTAGCTCGGCAGCATGCGTCCGAGCTTGAGGGCCTCTTTTTCGAAGAACCTGTAGGGGAGCCCCGGCTGGACCTTGGCATAGCCGGGTTTAAGCTCAATTATGTTGTTCATGTGCGCGTTGACGTCCATGATAATCGACTCGTTCAGATCGCCGCCGGCCATATCGGTCCCGCACGAACGCGGGGTGAGCGAAACGGTTCTGTCGCCCGATTCCTTCCGCTCCCTGACATAGTTCACAAGCTTCTTCAGGTCTTCCGTATTTTTTGGCAGAACTACCACCTCCGGGACAATCCGGAAGGCGCTTGCGTCGCCGCTATAGTGGTGGAGAGTCTCTGGGTCGTCTTTTACTTCGCCTTGTATCAAGTTCAGGAGAGCTTGTTTATGAGACAAGTTTCTACCTCGGACAATCGGAATCTAATATTTCGGAAATAAAGAACGCGACCTCCGCCATTATCACACATCGAACCCGAGAAAGCAAGAAAAGCCCTGATTTTAAAGCTCGGTAGCGAGCGCGGCCCCGACGATACCGGCGTCGTTCAGCATCTTCGCCGGCACGATCGCGGCTCTGATTTTTATATACGGGAAAAACTTGTCCGACTTTTTGCTTACTCCGCCCCCGATAATAATAAGGTCGGGAGAAAGGAGCTTCTCGATGTGCAGTAAATACTTGTTCACCCTCTTCCCCCACTTTTTCCAGCTTAAGCCCTCGATCTCCCTGTGAATCTCTGCAGTGCGCTTTTCCGCGTCTTCGCCGTCTATCTCTATGTGCCCCAATTCGGTGTTATGAACGAGGTGTCCGTCGACGAAGAGCGCCGTCCCTACACCCGTCCCTAGCGTGACCATGAGGACGACCCCGCCGCCTTGCCGGTTGTGTTTTTCTCCGGCGCCGAACTTCATCTCGGCGAGACCCGCCGAGTCCGCATCGTTTATCACGACAGCCCTGCAGGGGGAGATTTTTTCGATCTCGTCCCTGATATTGACCCCTATCCATTTCTTGGACAGGTTCGCCGCCGTATAGACCTCCCCGCTCTTCATCACTCCGGGGAAACCGCACCCGAGGGGGCCGGTCCATTTCCAATGCTCGATGATTCCCCCGATCGCGGCCAGCATGCTCTTCGGGGTAGCGGGGTGAGGCGTATCGACGCGGTACCTCTCTTCCAGAAGGACGCCCTTTTCAATATCAACAGGGGCGGACTTGATACCCGTCCCCCCAATATCTATTCCAAGGACCGGGGATTTTGATTTAGCCGGTTTTTTCGCCATGTGTCCGCCTTTGCCTGGATGAATGAAATTTATTTAATTCTACACCAATTCGGCGGTATATATGAAACGTAGTTTGATAATTTAAGGCCGCCATAATTATAGAGAAGATTCCCGCACTCCGAGCTGACCGCGGATCGAAGACTGCAACACGTATCGGAACTCCTTCCTACCGCGGGATCAGACGGCTTATCCGCAAGCGGCCGTTGTGCTATACTCTCCGTGTTTAAAATCAGGGCTCAGGGGGCTCGGGGGATAAACGGTAATGAAAAAAGCGGCTTTTATAACGGGAGCGGGGAAGAGACTGGGTAAAGAAATGGCACTCGCCCTTGCCGGCATGGGTTACGACATCGCCCTACACTATAACAGCTCGGAGAAGCATGCCAAGAAGACAGCGGAAGAGATAAAAGCCAGAGGAAGAAAGTGTGAGATATTCAAAGCAGACCTATCCGACATCAAGGGTATCAAACCCTTGACGGCTCGTGTATTCCGTGCGTTTCCAAACTGCTCGCTTCTCATCAATAACGCGTCTATCTTTGAAGACAGAGATTTTATGGAAGTTACAGAGGAATCGTTCGACAGGGAATTCGCTCTCAATTTCAAGGCGCCTTTCTTCCTGTCCCAGGAATTCAGCAGGCGGAAATCCGCGGAGATAATAGTCAACATGCTCGATACGAGGGTTTCCAGAATCGAACCCGGCCATTTCGTTTACAACCTGAGCAAGAGAGCGCTCCGCGACTTTACGCTTATGGCGGCCCGTGCGCTCGGACCCAAAATACGCGTAAACGGGATATGCCCGGGCCCCATACTCCCGCCTCCGGGCAAAGACTCGAAATACCTGAGACGAATATCGGATAATGCGCCGCTCGGAAAGCCGGGGCATCCCGACTACGTGATAACAGCATTAAAATATATACTCGATAACAGTTACGTGACCGGAGAGTGCCTCTACGTCGACGGGGGACAGCACCTGGGTTAAAGGGAGAATAAGGTGATAATAAAGATCGAGAACCTGAGACTGAGGACAGTAGTCGGCATCTTCGAGTGGGAGAAGAAGGTAAAGCAGGATATCGTGATAAACATCGAGATCGAATTCGACGGCAGGGAGGCCGTGGAGAAGGACGATATTTCGTTCACCGTCGATTATAAGTCCCTAACAAAAAGAATCATTTCAGAAGTAGAGGGCAGGGAATTCAACCTCATAGAAAGGATAGCCGGCGACGTAGTGAAAATAATCCTCGAGGACGGGAGGGTGAGTAAAGCGACCGCCAAGGTCGACAAGCCCGGGGCGCTCCGCTTCGCCGATACCGTTTCCGTCATACACTCGGAATCGAAATGAGCCTCCGGTACTTTAAAAAATGAACGTTAACAGGGCAGTGATAGGACTCGGCTCCAATATCAATCCCGAAGAAAATATACGCAGGGCCAAAGATGCGATCGCAGGGGAATTTAATCTAATCAAGTCCTCCACGTTCGTCGAGACAGAACCCGTCGGATTTAAGGAGCAGGACAGGTTCTTAAACGGGGCGCTCCTGATCGAGACGGAATTGGATGCCCGCGGGTTAAAATCATGGCTAAAGAGTCTGGAAATCAAGCTGGGGAGATCGAAGACGGATAACAAGAACGGACCCAGGGCTATCGACCTCGACATCCTCGTCTGGAACGGCGAGGTCGTCGATGAGGAGGTTTATGAGAGAGAGTTCCTGAGGAGGTCGATAAAAGAGCTATTGCCCGATCTCGATTTATAGCGATTTTATCTGCTCATCAATCGATTGGACGGCAGACCGGGGTCGAGAACCTTGCGCGCCGTTTCCACACCCGTTACCGGCAACCTGCCCGGATCGAGAACGCCTATTTGAACGAGCACCGACGCCTGGTCCCAATATATATGCTCGCTCGATATCTTCCCGTCCTTAAACCCGACCAGTACGACGAGCGGAAGCTCGACCTTTTTTCCGGTCGGGGGTATGCCTGGCAGCATCCAGGGCATGTCTATTTTATGAGTAAATTTAAATATAAGCTCGTCAACAATCGTATCGCTCCCAACGGTGCGGGATACCGGGACGAGCTCGACGTCATCAGGCTGGCACGGAATAAAGTGCTTCGAATAAAAATCACGGACATTCTCCCGGCCGGTGCCCCCGGTCATTACGGGGACGTGATTGACGTGAGGGTCGCCGGTCATAGTCCGCATGGTTTCGTCCGTATCCTTGGTCTCGAACTCGCACATTGTATGCTTGCCCCAAATTTCCACCATCCGCTGCTGTTCCAGAGTCAGTTCATTACTCATAAAGGCCTCCTCTCCAACATGCTCTAATCTTATAATAATTTACATCTGCCGAATTGTAAACGAGTCTGCCGGGAATTAATCAATCGTCGCGTAAAGCGTCGAGTTTATTCGGCGGCCCGCTTATGGATTATTAAACCGTCCAGCGTCTCTTTCATGCGGTCGTAGTGAGACCCTTTCCAGTAAATTTTCCCGCAATCAGAGCAAATGGAAAATTCGTCGTAATATAGTTTGGTCTTGGGTTCGAGTCTGTCGAGGACCGCCTCTTTTTCCACGGGTACGATGACGCCGTTACACACGATGCACCTTTTGAAGGGCTTGATGAGCGTATGGAAGCCGAACCTCCCGAGCACCTCCTTCACCTGCATTCGGGGGTCGTCCGACCTGAGCCAGTAGCCGTGCGTTATTATCCTGAATCTGAGGAGCCTCCTGTCGCGGGTGAGCACGATGCGGTTCTCGCTCGCGGCAAGCCCCGCTATTTCATGGTCGGTGTAGTCGTTCCTGTATGCCGCATCGAACCCGAGCATCCTGAGACGCCTCGCAAGCTTACCGAGATTGACGTCCACGACAAACGAGGGACGCGGCTCTCCCCTGATCGCCAATTTTTCGGGAATCTCCGGGCTGAATGATGCGGGATAAACGGACACAGCGTCACCGTCCTTCAAATTATAGCCGAAGCCGACCGGGGTCCCGTTCACGACGATCGAATCCACCTCCGTATGAGGGACTCCTATCGCTTCGATCGCGTCTTTGACGGAAGGCTTTCCGTCGAAATCGTATTTTAGAGAGATAGCGGCGCCGGGGTCGGCAAAAAAATCACGAAGCTCGTGATAGAAATGAAAAAACGCCCTGTTTTCAGGCATCGGCTGAACCCGGTCTTCTATTCCCGATAATTATATCAGAGAGTATCGCCTGCGCTCACAGGAATATCGTTGGGAGATATTCGAGGAGGTCGCTCAGGCTCGCGGGCTCGTTCCTGAACCCTATGTAGCAGTCGGGGCGTATGAGATACAGGCTCGATTTCGCGGCGCCGAAATCGCGGTGCATAAGCAAATCCTTATCCCTCCATACGGAATTCATCTTTATGAAATCGGGTGGAATCTCGTTTGAACCCGCGATTAGATGAACGGCAATCATGTCTCCATATTCCGATTCTATGGAGCTGCGTATCTTTCTCAATTCATCGAACTCCATACCCTCGGGCAGGGCGCCCGTGAACAGCAGCAGTTTGTGCCTGATATCTTTAAAGAGATCGTAGAGCTGAATGCTGTCATTTCCGTCGAGGCTCGTGAGAGCATAATCCTTTACCCTCTCTCCGGCCTGAAGGTCGTGCCTGTAATTGTGGTATCCCTCGACCGCATCGGACTGATACCACCTCTCCCCGACGATCGTGCTCTCCCGGTAGTTTATCTCAATCTGAGAAAGGGTCGTCAGAATCTTTTCCTGTACCGGATCTAATTTCGATAACGTGCCCAAGAGCTTATTCCGAACGGCGGCCAGGACCGGGTTGTGTAAGCCTATCATCTTCGTAGCCATGTCCGTCAAGCCTACCACACCTGTGCCTACGCGGTGTCTTTCCGTATTGTAGCTGTCGAGAAGACTCTCGGGGGACCTGCCCTTGAGCACTAGCGCGAGCTTCCATGCAAGGTTGTACGCATCCTGTATACCAGTATTCATCCCCTGACCGCCCATAGGGCTGTGAATGTGGGCTGCGTCTCCGGAGAGGAACACCCGGCCCTCTCCGTACTTATCGACCATCCGGTGATGGAGCTTGAAATACGCGAGCCAGTTCGGGTTGCCGACGCTCCTGTAATCGATTTCCCTCTCGTCCATGAGCCTCCTTACGTCTTCGATCACGGGCTCGGCCATCTCCTCGTCAACGGGGGCGTCGGGGAGCTCGAACATCAGTCTGCCCCTGTCGCTGTATAGAGGGAAATACGCAGTCACTCCAAGGGGATGAATAAAGACCGACAGGTGATGGAGCGGGTACTTCCAGTCGAGGTCGCAGTCGGCGAGGAGCCAGTAATTCGGATAAGGAGCGCCCTTGAATTCGAGGTCGAGGAGATGACGCGACGCGCTGTGGGCCCCGTCGCATCCGGTAATATACGCGCAGTCGATGAACTCTTGGGAGCCGTCTTTTATCTTTAACCTTGCGGTAATCCCGGCATCGGACTGCTCGATTCCAACGAGCTCCTTCTCACGCTCGACTTTAATACCATACGATTCCAGATGAGCGTTAAGTATCTTTTCCGTGTCGCTCTGGGCGAGTATGAGGAAAAAGGGATATTTGCTTTCGAGAGAGTCGAAAATGACGTGCGCCAACGGCTTTCCGTGGTTGTACATATCGAAGCCGTTACAGATATTCCCCTGCCCGAGCACCGTATCCACAATGCCCATGGTCTCAAACACCTCGAGAGTACGCGCGTGGATACCGAAAGCCTTCGATTTATCCGAAGGAGCGGGAGCCTTGTCAATAATCCTGGGCGTGATGCCGTGCCTCGCGAGCTCGCACGCCATCGTGAGCCCTGTGGGGCCGGCGCCCACAACGAGCACATCAGTGTGTGAGATACCGGAAGTTGTCATGTCCGTCTCCTTAGTTAGCCGGAACCGCATTTATACCGGAAGCACCATAATGAAGTGTGATACAATTCATTTTTCTGGCAAGCCTAAGTATACAAACGGACATACGGTAAAACAAATTTGACTTAGTATTTAATTTCATTTATCAATTGGATATGCCTAAAAGTATGCTCATCGTATATGAAACGATTAATAAATTCGGTAGGATGAGTGAATACTGGAAAAACTACATAGAATTCTATGAGGAATACTGGGGAGGGCCGACGTCACCTTACGGAGTATGGTTCGGAAATGAGTACAGTGATTTCCGGAACAAGCTATCGAAGTTTCTGAACGTCGAATGGGATGAAGTCCAGGACTGCCTGTTCATGAAGGGCGGCGACGGGAATTATCTGATCTCCCCGCTCCGCTCATTTAAAAACACCTACATACTCGACTCGGATAATTATATTCCTCTCCAATGGTTTATTTTATTCGACGACAAGGAAAGGAAATTCTTCTACACCCACTTGGGGTTCGGCAGAATCCATTACGGAACGGACTTGAAGGAAAGCCTCAGGAGGATCGACGAAGCGGACGGGATTATAGATGATTTCGCAGCAAGGCACGGGGAAGGTGAAAGTCCGCCGGCGCTGTTGATGAAGCTGAAAAAGATTCAATCCGATCTGTTCGTGTTGCGGGCCTGGCTTTCGGAATTCGATACGTCCAGTTACGTGGTTCTCGATTACGGTGAGATCTGCTCCTTCATAAGCCCATATACCCTTAATATGGACCATTCTTCAAAAGACGCATGGGACATACTTGATAATCTGAAGAAGGAGAATATAGAAGAATCCCAGCGAATCCTGAACTCACTGCTCCAAAAATGGGAAAGTGCTAAGCAAAAAATATTGACAGACGTATTGAAAAATGACGTCCAGTAGCGTTCCTTCGTATTTCGGATCTGTCCGACTGAGAAAAATCAATCTTAACCTAACTTCCTACCTCGTTAACAGGGTTTCATATGAAATGACCTTGCTCACAAGGGGCATTTCCCGCACTCGTGAAAAAAGCAAGAAATGGATTGTAATAAAAATGATGGAACTCTAAAATAATTACATTAACTGGCGTCAGAGAGGTTCAAACATTGCCCCACGATGATTTCTACGGTTTATGGAAAGATTATCTAAGAATAGAGCAGGCTATTTTGTATCTGGACGGGAACTTCCGCGAACAGCCCACGCTGAGTGAAATCGCCAGGAGCGTGCATCTAAGCGAATATCACTTCCACCGTTTATTTAAAAGATGGGCAGGCATAACACCCAAGCAGTTCCTGCAATTTTTAACCATCGAATACGCTAAGAACTTGCTGAACGAGTCTCGGAGTCTCCTAGAAGTCACTTATAATTCGGGACTATCCAGCATAAGCAGGCTGCACGACCTGTTCGTTACAATCGACGCAGTTACTCCCGGGGAATTCAAAAAAAGGGGCGGAGGTCTTACCATTGTTTACGGCGTTCATCTCACGCCCTTCGGCAAGTGTCTCCTGTCCGTGACTGAAAGGGGTATTTGCGGACTCTCTTTCGTAACGGAGAAAAACCTCGAGCAGTCCGTAAAGAACCTCATGAAAGAATGGGCCGGGGCAAGATTTATCGAGAATGCGGATATTACGCGGAGCTATATAGATACGATATTCGTCCCCTCGTCCAAAGGTGACCGGAGGAAATTGAATTTATTCCTAAAAGGTACAAATTTTCAGATCAAGATTTGGCAGGCGTTACTCAGCATACCTCCTGAGTACGTCCTTTCGTACGAGGACATAGCTCAGTCCGTCAGCAGCTTTGACGGGTTGAAAACGATCGGGGAGGCGGTGATGACGAACCCGGTCGCGTATGTCATCCCATGTCACAGGGTAATCCACAGGATAGGGATCGTCGGGCCCTATAGGTGGGGCACGACGAGAAAAAGGGCTATGATCGGATGGGAAGCAGCTCAAAAGGAAGTCTACACGCCGATTATAGACACCGATTTACGTCACGCCGAAGATCATGCACGCACGGACGAAGATTGAATAACAGATAAGAAGCTGAAACGGGAGGTTTATACACAATGAAGTTGAAAGATAAGGTCGCCATAATTACTGGAGGCAGTCTCGGACTAGGCAAAGAGACAGCTCTCCTTTTTTACGATGAGGGAGCCAGCGTGGTAATTACGGGGCGCACGGAGAAGACCCTTAAAGAAGCCGTCGATGAGGCGAGGAGCCGGGGTGAAGGAGGCGAAATAGAATATCTTATAGCCGATGTCTCGAAAGTAGAGGACTGCAGGAACACAGTCGACTATGTAATGAAAAAATACGGAAGGATAGATATTCTCTTTAATAACGCAGGCGTGCTGTGGGTTTACAACACGCATGAAACTCCGATTGAAATCTGGGACAAAACGTTTGACATAAACGTGCGGGGCACTTTCCTAATGTCGAAGCTCACGATCCCTCATATGTTGAGCAGGGGGAAAGGCTGCATAGTCAATAATTCTTCAATTCTCGGGTCAAGAGCGGCTCCGGGATGTGCTGCGTATATTGCGACAAAGGGCGCAATAACACAGTTTACTAGAGCTATGGCCGTCGAATATGCGAAGCATGGAACAAAGGTAAACGCCATATGCCCGGGGACAACGGTTACTCCCCTTGTAGAAGGACTCTTCGAACAGACGGACGATCCCGAAGGGGCGAGGAGGATCTGGGAGTCCTACAATCCGATGGGCCGTCTGGGGAAGCCGTCTGAAATTGCGAGGGGGGTGTTATTTCTATGCGACGATGAAGTCGAGTTTATGACCGGCAGCATGCTTAACATAGACGGGGGCTGGATCGCACGTTAGAGGCGTTAGTCAAAACCCACAGCAAATTTGCATAAACCATCTGGTACTCACGCCGTATAGAGATTACGGGCGCGTTTCACTAACGACTCCGGCCTCGGGAACATCCATATGCATAACACGAGAGACGCCGCGCCGGAGGGTATTATTTTCATAAAATCGCCGCTCAGAAACGCAATCACAAAACCGAGTATTATCACCATCTCGTTGAGAATGAGATTAATAAGCGAGATTTTCTGAAGCTCGTACATCAGGGAAAGTGCTCTTCTATCAAAATCGCTCATGGACTTGATTTGCGCAAGCTGCCCGTATTCCGCACCCTTAGCAGACACAGCCCCGGAGAGACCTGCGACATCCACATTTCTTTTCAAGAACATTGACAGGCGAGCATCCGAGAGCGAATAACGGTGATAGAGAACCGACGCGACGGCAGCCGCGGCGGCGGCAAAGTAAAGAACTGCTTCCATTACTCCAATCCCCGGGAGGCCTGCGCTCCTGCCGCCTGCTTCGAGCACATAAGCAAGGACTAAGTAAAACAGGACCGAACCCGTGATTATCGCCCAAACCGTGCGCATGACAAGAACTGACGGGCGAATCAAATGATTTAATTGAGGGGTTATCATGGCGATGTCCGCCGTTTATTTGAGAAACTGCTTCAGGGGGCCCCCTGGATTTATGATCCCTTTAAGCTCACCGTAACCGACGGTAACGAAATAGGACCCTTCGACATAGGGTCCCGCCGCATAAGGAGCGAAAGCGAAGGTTATGCCTCCCGGCGAGACCACGAACGCGCTCAGGTCATCGGCTTTGAGCTCCTTCAACTCTCCGTTCAATACCCACCCCGCCTGCTGTTTTCTCAAGTCTCTGATGCAGTAATCGGACAGGACTTTAATATAATTCGACTTGGGTGTAAACAGGTCGGGCAACCCGAGACGAAGCGCCTTTCCGTCTTTGATCCAGTAATTCGAGGACATGTATAACGTATTACCGTGGGCACCGCCCGTATAGGAGAAGACCTCTCCCGAGAGGCTGATCAGCTCGGGTGAATAGTATTCGATGGAATAGCTGTAGTTTTCCTGCCATTCCCCGGCCGTTCCCTGAGTGCTGAAAAATTCCTCAGCCTCTGTTGTGAATTTTTTCCTCTCCGAGGCGGCTTCTTTTTCGAGCCTCTCCGTTATTTCCCGGTTGGCTTTGGTGTCGGTAATAAAGGACGGGTACATATACGATGCCTCATATTTAGGATTTGCTTTTACATTAGTCGAGACGAAGTCGGCGACCTTCGTGAGCTTAAAGTGAAGAGCGGAGAGCCCGTTCGCCTTCGACCATTCGCCTTCTAAATATTTTCCGAAGCCCTTACCTTCACTTCGGAAAGCTCCTTTGAATGTCCCGGTTTTCCGTCCCTCGCCATCCCGCTCAGTTAATGATATGGTCGAAGATTCCTTGTCCATCTCCCCCGTAAGAGAGATAGGTATGCCGACCCTGTCGTACATATACGAGCCTGAGACGTCCCCGGAATCGATCACCAGCTCCATCTGGACCGGAAGATTGTCACCAATCGTACCGATATAATAGTAACGGGATTCCTTACCCTCATCACTCTGAGCATGGGCGGGCAAGCACAGGAAAGCATTGGATAATATAAATATTAAGAACAGGAAAGCGGGATTTCCGAGACTACCGTTTACCATTCATCGCCTCCGGTCTAATTCACAATTTTCATGCAAGAGTATTATACTATCAGAACAAACGTATTCTGCCTGCCGCGGTGTTGCCTTCATTTGTCGCCCCATTTTCGGAATCCGTCACAACAGTGAATGACAACTTTTGTCAAAAAAGTGCAAAATATTTGTCCATTTTGCGGATTAAACCTATTCCGGCACAATTAGAGATTGAATATTATGCTATTACAAGAGCAAGTTGCAGTATATTTGGGAATTTGGCACACTCATTGCATAATAAAATCAGTGAGTATTTATGAAATTAACGGTAATTGAATCGGAGCAGTTTCAGGACAGACATAGATGTGAAGATTTGTAAGATAATTTTGTAGATTTGCCAAAAGCGGCCATAACATATTCCCCATCCTCTAAAGGGTGAATCTTTGAAGAAATTCACAGGTTCACCCTTATTTTTTGCCAGGCAGGCATCGACTATTCTGAAGGACCTCTTTATTTCGACCGGTTCTTTGAGAGGACATCCATCATTTCCGAGTGGATGCCGCTATTGGAGGCCAGTATCTCCCTGACGTAGATACTGTATTCGTCCCCGGTGAAATTCGTTACCCGGCCCCCCGCCTCTTCGACGATCAGCGCGCCGGCCGCCGTATCCCAGGGGTTGAGGCCGAGCTCCCAGAATCCGTCGAACCGGCCGCATGCTACGTAGCACAGGTCGAGCGCCGCCGAACCGTCCCTCCTTACCGCCCTCGCTCTCCAGATGAAGTCGCCGAAGTGCCTGAGGTTCTCCTCGACCATTCGGGCGTCATCGTGAACAAAGCCCGTGACGAGGTGACTCTCGTCGAGCCGGGACGAACCGGTCACGCTTATAGCTTCCCCGTTCATAAATGCCCCTTGCCCCAATTCCGCCGTGAACATCTCGTCCTTTACAGGGTCATAAACGAGGCCCGCCTTCACTGCGCCCTCGATCTCGAGGGCTATGGATATAGAAAAGAATGGATAACCGTGCGCGTAATTCGTCGTGCCGTCGAGCGGGTCTATTATCCAGACGTATTCCGAGCTCGTCGAACGCCTGCCCGACTCTTCGGCGAACACGTCGTGTGACGGGAAGGTCCTCTTTATAGAGTCGATGATGATGTCCTCGGACAGCTTATCGACTTCGGTCACGAGGCTGTTTTTACCCTTGAACGTAATTTCTTTTACCTTCCCCAGATTCGCCCTCAATACCTCTCCCGCTTCTCTCGCGGCCTTTTCAGCGACATTTATATATAACAAGACAGACTCCTGACGAGGGACATCCGATAAGAAACGTACCCGGAAACCGGCATGCAGTCATACGTTCCCCGCTCCGGATCAGCTTTATCGAAGAATAAATGACGAGCCCGGGAGTAAGATCATTCAGCCGGGGCTTCGGGGATTATTATCCAGCCCAGAATATAAACGAGCGCCGCGGTGCCGACCGTGAATAGCGCGACCAGCGCGAATACGAGCCTGATCAGGGTGGGATCGATAGAAAACATCTCGCCCAGCCCCCCGCAGATACCGGCTATCATCCTGTCCGTCCTCGACCTGTGTAATTTTTTTACTTCTTCTGCCATCATGGACCCCCCAGTTTCGAATATAAAGCAGTATACCTAAATATAACACCCGGCTTATCGATTTTACTCAATCTTAGCGAGACGGCCGATTACGCGAATTCAATCTTTTTAATTTATGTATCGCATGCCGACCCTGAACAAACACATAAACCGTATTTTCAGCCCAATTGTTTATCACGGCTTCTTAGCTATAATAAAAAACCGGGCTTAGGCATTAAAACAGGAGCTCGGCCCGCAAGAACCGTAAGAAAACGACAGGAGACTTTAAGATGAGCGATCCGTTAAAGCCCGGAATGAAATTCGAGTTCGACTTTACTATACCGGAGTCTAAAACCGTCCCCTACATATATCCCGAGTCGGAGGAATTCCAGCAGATGCCCAAGGTCTTCTCCACAGGGTTCATGATAGGCTTGATCGAATGGGCGTGCGTGAGGTTCGTGAATAACCATATCGACTGGCCGAGGGAGCAGTCGGTCGGCATAGACGTAAGGCTCAACCACACTGCGGCTACACCGCCGGGTCTCACGGTAAACGTGAAAGGGGAGCTTACAGAGGTCGACGGCAGGAAGCTCACGTTTTCCATCGTCGCCCACGACGGCATCGACTTGATATCCGAAGGGACCCACCAGAGGTACATTGTGGATGCCGAGAGGTTTATAGCCAGGGTCGAGAAGAAGGCAAAACCGCAGTAACGGTGAGACGAAGGACTCCCGCACCATGAGAATGAGTGAGAACATATCCGGGGTCAGGGCTCTGACCTTCGACGTCTTCGGCACGGTCGTCGACTGGAGGTCCTCGATAATCCGGGAATGCAGTCTGCTGGGCACATCAAAGGGCATCAATGCAGACTGGGAGAAGTTCGCGGACTCGTGGCGCGGAGGCTACGCCCCCGCGATGAACATGGTCCGGACGGGTGAGCTCCCGTGGACGAGCTTAGATCAGCTCCACAGTATGGTGCTCGACAGGCTGCTTGATGAGTATGGCATAAAAGGGCTTTCGGAGAGCGAGAAAGCCGATCTCAACAGGGCATGGCACAGGCTCGAGCCCTGGCCGGATTCCATAGAGGGTATAGAACGAATCCGGAAGCGGTTCATCGCAGCCACACTTTCAAACGGAAATGTCTCGCTCCTGGTCGATATGGCGAAACACGCGGGGATAACATGGGACTGCGTTCTATCCTCGGAGCTGTCGGGGCATTACAAGCCCGACAAGGAGGTCTATCTGACTGCAGCGGGGCTGCTCGGACTCGAACCGGGGAGTATGATGATGGTAGCGGCGCACACGGACGATCTCCTCGCGGCGCAGGCTCTCGGCTTTAAGACGGCCTTCGTATCAAGACCGCTCGAATTCGGCCCTTCGGGCATGGCGGAAGTAACTGACGATATGCCATTTGACATTATCGCACAGGATTTCCTCGACCTCGCGGGAA
Source organism: Thermodesulfobacteriota bacterium (assembly GCA_041753155.1). GTDB lineage: Bacteria > Desulfobacterota_D > UBA1144 > Nemesobacterales > UBA2774 > 2-12-FULL-53-21. The sequence goes on from JBGSVA010000014.1 coordinate 36,175, forward strand.
AACTCGGCGCCTGAGCACCGATTCATCTATTCGAAAGTCTGTATTTCATATAGACCCGCATATATCCCGTTCTTAGATATCAGATCGGCGTGGGTCCCATATTCGACGAGCCTGCCGTTATCGAACACGGCGATCGAGTCGAAACCGCTTATCGACGGCACTCTGCTCGATATGGCCAGGAGCGTCCTCCCCTTCATCTCTTTCCTCAGATTTTTGAGCACCATGCTCTCGGTCTTTAGGTCGAGCGAGGAGAATACGTCGTCCAGTATCAGGACGCTCGGCTTAAGCAGTATAGCCCTCGCGAGCGCGATCCTCTGCCTCTGTCCCCCCGAAAGGCTGAGACCCCTCTCGCCGACACGCGCGTCGAACCCCCCGGGGAAGTCCATTATCTCATCGTATATTTCCGCGACCCTCGCGGCGTTCTCTATATCCGATTGGGTCAGATCGGGATTCATGAACGAAATATTGTCTCTCACGGTGCCGCTGAAAACGGTCGTCTCCTGGGGGACATAGACTATGCCCTCCCTGAGTGAGTCCCTCGTTATCTTTCTGACATCGACGCCGTCGACGAACATTGAATTCTCGGGCGGCTCCTCTACCCTCGTGAGGAGCTGGAAGACCGTGCTTTTACCGGAGCCCGTGGCGCCCGTGAACCCGACGGCCATTCCGGCGGGTATTTTTAGCGATACGTTTTTGAGGGCCCTTTTGCCGTTATAAGAAAAGCTCAGGTCTTTCAGCTCGATCGTGCCTTCGATATTCATATCGGCTGCGCCCGATTCGACCGGGGGCTGCGGCCTGACGAGCAGTATGTCGTTTATCCTGTTTAGGGAAGCGTTCCCCCTCTTGATAATATCGACGGCCCAGCCCATAGCCATCATGGGCCAGGTGAGCATAGTCAGGTAGAGGAGCACCGCGGCGAAGTCCCCGAGGGTGATATTCAGTGTAATGGTGTCTATGCCCCCGAGCCATAGAAAAATCACCGTCGCGAGGGCGGCGAGGTATGTTATTACCGGCTGGTACACGCCCCAGATCTTTATCAGGCGGAGGTTCTTATCGAGATAAGCCGCGCTCGAAGACTCGAAGTCTTTTACCTCCTCGCCCTCCCTCACGTAAGCCTTCACGACCTTTATCCCCGATATCGAGGCCCTTGCGCTTTCAGTAAGCCCGGAGAACGAGTCCTGCACCTTCTGGAACCTCTGCTCTATCATCCTGCCGAACTTCAGGATCAGAAAGCCCAGTATGGGGAAAGGAATAAACGCATACAGCGTGAGCTGCGGGGATATGTACAGCATCGCGCCGAAGATAAAAACGAGGAGAAAGATACCGTCGTAGGCTATGAGAACCCCGAGCCCGCAGGCGAACTTCAGCGTCTCGATGTCGTTTACCGTGTGCGCCATCAGATCCCCCACCTTCCTCTGCGAGAAGAAGTCGAAGTGCAGGCTCTGGAGGTGCGAGAAGAACTCGTTCCTGAGCGACTGCTCAATCCTGCGCGCGGCGCCCATTATGAAATATCTCCAGATGAACCTGAATACGGACATGGCGACGGCTATCAGGAGCAAGATCAGGCCGTATTTCGATATATCGCCCAACCCCGCGCCTTCGATGGTCAGCGCATCGACGACTTTTTCGATGATCAGGGGTATGGAAAGCTGGCAGAGGTCCACGAGGGAAAGCGCCAGGAGACCAGCGAGAAACGAGTATTTATATTTCCGGAGCAGAGAAAAAAGGGTCTTCTTTTTCATTCATCGAGATCGTGCACGGGACACGGAATATGGTTAAATGCAAGCCCCCCCTGAAAAACTTAGTATACCTGACGGGGAACCCCGGACCCTCAAGAGATTCCGGAGAAGGTCCGCCGCCCGGGGTGCGGACGAAATCGTCTGTTTCCGAACGACCACGCCACCCGTCTTAAGGAACGCAGGGGGTCATACCCTCACACAAGCGCAGTCGCCCGCGCGCATGGATAGACGCTGCAGAATTCCGCTGATTCGGGAAGGCCGGCCTGTTACTGCGCCGATTTGATACCCGGCCCCGACTGACCCGACTTCAAAAGCTTCCCGTCCGGAGAATACTGCGCCCAGAACCAGTTTATATCCTTCGGATCGTTCCCGCCCAGGTTTATCATAGCGGACAACGACTCAAGCTGGTCCTGGTCGTCGTACTTTTCCTTAACAATTATCGAGCCCGGAGGAAGGGACTTGGATTTTTGCTCGATTGTCTCGTAGGCGAGATCGTTTACATAGGTTTTCGTATAGGTTTTCTTTTTATCGGCATCCTCGTTAGGAGCGCCGGGACCCGGCATCTCTTTCCACTGCTGATATTGCTCCGTATTAATCAGAGTCCACAGCTCGGTCGCTATCTCTTCGGGGGCTTTCTTGTTGAGCTCCGCCACCTGGGTCTGGTGCATTTCCTCGCTCTTCTTGACCGCACCTTCTACGGCCTCCTCGGCCTTCTCCCCCACACCCTCCGCCTGCTCCGTTGTCGCAGTATCGTTTCCGGTATCGGATTTATCTTCGGATTTTTCGCACCCGGCATAGATTAAACCAAAAGCCAACAGCAGTACTAAAAGCAAATTCGAAGCCCTCATGAAATCCTCCGTTCTTTTTTGAGTGATAATTCTATCATCATGAGTTTGAAAAATCCAAAATTTGTCCGACGGCAGGGAGGGGTGCGAATGTACCCGGGCCCACCGGGCCGGGATCGACCGGAAGGGACCGGAACGTGTCCGAAAGTACACCGAAAGTTCACCGAAAGTTCACCGAAAGTACACCGGATTTGCCATTTTATAGACGTGAACCCGATATCGAAAACCCCTGAAAAAAAACTACTTGACAAAAATTTTGAGATATACTAATATCTAAATGACTGACTAGTCAGTTCAGCACTGGGTGATGGGTTAAATATGGCAAAGACACGTAAATCGATCAAAGAGCAATCCCACGCGCGCAGGGGCCAGATCCCGAAAAGCGTCCGTAAGGAAGAAATCATAAGAGCCGCCGCCAAGCTCTTTTCGCAGAAGAGCTATCACGACGTAACGATGGACGATATCGCGGAGAAAGTGGGCGTCGCGAAGGGGACAATATACCTCTATTTCGACTCCAAAGAAAAGCTCTATCTAGAAATAATGGAGGAGACTTACGAAGAAATCGAATCGATACTGGAGAAGGAAACGGCCAAGAGCGACCCGGCACCGCTGAAGCTCAAGAAGGTCCTCGGACTCATTTTTAAATTCTACCTTCAGAACCTGGATGTACTCCGTATCCTGAGCAGGGACGAGACTCACCTCATCAGAGAGCACTACGAGTTTACAGAGCACTGGCGGCTCAGAAGGATCAAGCTCTATGAGAAGATACTCGAGAAAGGGATTAACGAGGGGTCTTTCAGGCCCTTCAATACCGAGCTAACGGCCCTCATTATCTTCGGGCTCGTCAGGTCGGTAATGTTTTATTACAAGAGTGAAAAAAGCGCGGAAAGTATCGCGGAAGACGTATTTTCTATGATTTCCGAGGGAATCCTGGCCCCCGGTTACGAAAAGGCCGAAGCCGCGAGGATGTAGAAGCAGGCATTCACAAATCATTCATCAACAAGGAGGTATTACAAATGGCAGTCTCATATCCATTCAGCTCTAAGATCAGCCATTTCGTTCCACCGAAGCAGTGGGCCAGCATGAGGGTCGCCCGGGAGCTGGAGAAAACGACCGGGCAGAAGATAATCCATTTCGAGAAAGGGGACTACCAGGGTCCGGATTTCTATACGCCGGATCACGTCCTGGAAGCTACCGTGCAGGCACTCAAGGACGGTTACGTCAGATACGATCCGGGACCCGGCCTTCCGGAGCTAAGGGAAGCCATAGCCGCAGAGACGACGCGGGAGGGGAGAAAGACGAAACCGGAAGAAGTTATCGTAACCGCCGGCGCAAAGCACGCACTCACCATGTCGCTCCTCACGTTCCTCGAAGAGGGGGACGAGGTTATATTCCCCAACCCCGGTTATCCGCCCGACGAGGTATGGGCTAAGTACGTAAGGGCGAAGATCAACCATACCCCCCTTACCAAGCCCGACTGGCAGTTCGACATGGAAAAGCTCGAAGCCATGATCACACCGAAAACGAAGCTCCTTATAATAAACACTCCGCAGAGACCGAACGGACACCTTGTAGAGAACCCTGAAGAGATCGCCGAGCTTTGCTTCAAATTCCCGAATTTGATGGTCATATCGGACGAGATCTTCTCGCACGTTACGTACGACAAGCCGCACAAGTCGATATCCGCAGTGCCCGGAATGGCCGAGAGGACGATCGTCATCGATACATTCTCCAAGACGTACGCCATGACAGGCTGGAGGATAGGCTGGGCCGTGGCCCCTGTGCCGGTTATCGACAAGCTCTCGATATTCCTCCAGGACTCGATCACGAACGTCGCCGCGTTCATACAAAAAGCCGCATACGCCGCGATGGCGGGCCCGCAGGACTGGACGATAGAGAAGAGGGAGCTCCTCAAGAAGAAGAGGGACAGGATGGTCGCCGGGCTGAACTCCATACCCGGCGTCCAGTGCGACACACCGGACGGGGCGTTCTACGCTTTTCCCGATATAACGGGCACCGGATTGACCTCGCAGGAATTCACCGACAGGCTGGTCGAGACGGCCGGAGTGGCAGTGGTCGCGGGGACCGCGTTCGGGAGCCAGGGTGAAGGTTATGTGAGGGTCACCTACGCATGCGCGGACGAGGACATAGACGAAGGCATAAGAAGAATAAAGAAAGCGAATCTGAAAAAGACCGCTTAACTCGGAATCAACGGAGACGGGCTTTCATCTCCCGCTATATCGGGACGCCTGAGGGCGCGGGGGATAAAAGCTTGTCTCCGTCTTTATTTCAATTCACAGCAATCACAAATTATTATTGCAAATCGTCATTAAATTGATAAAACTACAATAATATGAAACCGACTCCCGGAAAACCCGCGAAGAACCGGCTGGTTAAATCCTTTTTAATCCTATTCGTATTGATCGTATCCGGCGCAATGGCGGCCGCCTGTTACAAGGCGCCCGTCACGGGAAGGTCCCAGTTCATAATCCTCTCTCAGTCGGAAGAGAACCAGATGGGGGTCGCCGCCTTTCAGGAAGTGCTCAAGGAGGAGAAGGTTTCGACAAACGCGCAGTACAACGAGGCCGTAACCAGGGTAGGCACGCGGATAGCGGGGGTGGCCGATACGCCCCAGTACAACTGGGACTTCAAGGTGCTGAACGACGATGAGCAGATAAACGCCTTCGCGCTTCCGGGCGGGAAGGTCGGCGTATATACCGGCATCCTGCCGGTCGCTGTAAACGATGCGGGCTTGGCGACGGTAATGGCTCACGAAGTCGCGCACGTCGCCGCGCGGCACGGCGGGGAGCGCGTTTCCACGGACGTGCTCGCCCAGATAGGCGCAGTAGGCGTGAGCGCGGCGCTCGGCGGGAGCGACCCCTGGGTGTCGGAGGCCATAATGCAGGCGTACGGCATGGGGGTAACCGTCGGGGGGATACTGCCCTTCAGCAGGGCACAGGAAGCCGAAGCCGATCAAATCGGTCTAATATACATGGCCAAAGCCGGGTATGACCCGAGGGAGGCGATTGCGTTCTGGGAGAGGATGGACGCGGCCGTGAAAGGGCAGCCTCAGCCCCCCGAATTCCTCTCGACGCACCCGGGCTATGGGACCAGGATAAACAACCTCAAGAAATGGCTGCCCCAGGCGCAGCCCTATTATGAGCAGTCGCAGAAAGCCCCTAATAACCCGATAACGAAGTAGTCCCCCGCCGGATACGCCCGGTGTATATTATTACACTGCGGCATATCATGATCCCGATAAAACAATGACGAATAGCGAGCGGATAAGAAGATTCTACGAAGTGCTGCATAAAAAATTCGGCCCCCAGGGCTGGTGGCCCGGGGAGAGCGCGCTCGAATGCATATTGGGAGCTATACTGACCCAGAGCACATCATGGAAGAATGTGGAAAAGGCGATCGTTAACCTGAGAGGTGAAAACCTCATTTCCATCCAAAGACTGAATTTAATAAACGCAGAAGAACTCGCAGGGCTCATACGCCCCTCCGGTTACTACAATCAGAAAGCGCTCAAGATCAAGAATTTCGTATCGTTCCTGGTAAAGGAATTCTCGGGCAGCCTCGATAGTATGTTCGCTACGGATAAGTCCCTTCTAAGAAAGAAGCTCCTCTCCATAAAGGGCATAGGGCCCGAGACCGCCGACAGCATCATGCTCTATGCGGGGGGGATACCCGTGTTCGTCGTGGACGCATACACGTGGAGGGTGCTTCACAGGCACGGACTCGCGCCCGAAGTGACTTCATACGGTGAAATTCAGGAGATCTTTACGGATTCGCTGACAGAAGACGCGGGGATATTCAACGAATATCATGCGCTGCTCGTGAAGCTTGCGAAGGAGCATTGTAAGAAACGTGACCCGGTGTGCTCGGGGTGCCCGTTGGAATATGATCCGCATAGTGTGTGAGTGCGTGCGCTTGGCTACGATTTTCTTGACGTAGATTCTGTGCATGTTGTTGGGAAAGAAAAATAAAATCCACCCTAACCCTCCTTTACGAAAGGAGGGAATTGAAAAGCAAAGGATGAGATTGCCGCGCTTCGTTTCCTAATTTGTTTTTTGTGACTTAGGTGCGATGACGAAGGTACTTATTTGCAATCAGCCAAAAGCGACCGATTCCTCGCACGCTCGAAATCGTTGCTCGCAATGACAGGGTAGACTGGGAGGAGAAAGAAGGAGCGGAGCAGGATCGCGGCTGGAAGCCGCTCCTACGGATTTGAAGAATGAGATGCTGAATTTTTGGGTTTGTAGACGAATAAGCGGGAATATTCGTTGTTGGATTCAGCCAATGGCGTCCGTTTCTTCTTAATTTGGCTTCTGTAACAACGGTACGGAGTGATATTTGAGTTCGTGCCCTCAACCATGAGTGACCAATTCCTTGCTTGCTCGGAATTGTTGTTCAGAACCGTTCCTCGCAATGACATAAATTAAGGGAATATTAATCTCCTTGACTGATTACGACAAATGTTTATCCTAACAGTAGAAGTAAAATACGCTCGGGAGGCGTGCATATAAGTAAAATATACGGAAAAACATCAGGACTCACGAGAAGTGAGACAGGCAGCCTTGAAAGACTTTACAGAAGGAAAATCCCCCCGAAAGAAATAATAACGCTGGAACTTGCGAGAACGCTTACGAGGCTCACACACGATCTGAGAAGGGGCATCTCCGTCCTGATAGACAGGAAGGGGAAGGTGTCCGCTATATTCCTCGGAGATTCCCACGAGCTCCCGTTCGACGAGGTGCTGGGGAGGTCGAGGGAGGCGAAATTCAGGCTCAGGGGCGCGAGGCTCGTGCATACGCACATCAAGGACTCGGGCTTGAGCGAGCACGACCTGGTGACACTCGTGAACGAGCGCCTCGACATGATCGGGCTCCTCGAAGTGAGGCCCGACGGCGACCCGGGCAGGTTCTATCTCGCGCACGTGCTTCCGCCCAACCACGACGGGAGCAAATGGCGGCTGGAGGAATACAGAGACCTCGGCCAGGTGGACGTAAGCTGCGACGAGCTGATAAGGGACATCGAGCAGAGCCTCGAGAAATCGTACTACGAGCAGGGAGGAGTGAAAGGCAGGGAAGGCGTGCTGCTCGTAGGCTTCTCTACGAAGTACCGTTCTGAAGCGGAGGAGTCGTTAGAAGAATTGAAATCACTCGCCAAGTCGGCTAACAAGGCCGTGCTCGGCACGATCATACAGACAAGAAAGATCCCTGACCCGAGGTACCTCATCGGAAAAGGAAAGCTCCACGAGGCGATACTCACGGCTAAACAGGTCGGGGCCGAGAAGATCATATTCGACGTCGAGCTTACGCCCGCGCAGGTGAAGTCTATAACGGACGAGACGAACCTCGTCGTCATGGACAGGACCCAGCTCATCCTCGAGATATTCGCCCGGCACGCGACGACGGCGGAGGGGAAGCTGCAAGTGAAGCTCGCCCAGTTCAAATACAACCTGCCCCGGCTCGTAGGGCGCGGTATAGAGCTCTCGCAGCTGGGAGGCGGTATCGGGACGAGGGGCCCCGGTGAAAAGAAGCTGGAGGAGGAGAGGAGAAGGATAAGGAAGCAGATAGACAATCTCGAAAGCGAGATCAATCAGCTCAGCAAGAGGCGTGAGAGGACCCGGGAGAAGAGGAAGGAGACGGGCATACCCACCGTCACGTTCATAGGCTATACGAACGTCGGGAAATCGACCCTCTTCAACGCGCTCACGAACAGCGGCGTCGTCGTGGAGAACAAGCTCTTCTCGACCCTCGTGCCCACTACCAGGAAGATAATGCTCCCCGGCGGGCGGGAGATACTGATAACCGACACGGTGGGGTTCATAAGCGACCTCCCGAAGGAGCTGGTGAACGCGTTTCGGGCGACGCTCGAAGAACTTGGAGGCTCGTCGCTCCTGCTTCACGTAGCCGACGCGAGCGACCCGATGGTCGACGATAGGATAGAGTCCGTCAACAAGATACTCCTCCAAACGGGCTACGAATCAATCCCGCAGATGATAGTGCTCAACAAGGCCGACAAGACCCCGGCCGACATAGCGAGGAGGCTCGGCAGGGCCTACGCTGCTCCGCTCATCTCCGCCCGCGAAAAGAATGCCATACCGGAGATGCTGGGACTTATCGAAGAGAGGATATTCGGGAGGAGTCCCGAAGACGAGGCCCAGGGGCAGATGGCGTGGAGCCTTAATACCGCATAAAAAAAAGCGGCGGCCCTGGCTGCCGCCGCTCATTCACTCATCATTCATCAAAGCAAGCTAAGGTAATACTAGACCTCTACTTCTGCTGTACCGCCCTTTATCACTTTAACGTTGTCACTCTGTCTGGTTACGTCGAATCCGATCACCACGTGCCCGTTCTCCCTCCCCTTCTCCCATCCGTCGACCACGATGGTGTCGCCCGGATACAGGGGGGCGGTGAAGCGGACCCCCAGGGATTTCAGCCTCTGGGGCTCGCTCTCGAGGTAACTCTCTATTATAGCGTCCATGGTCATGGACATCGTGCAGAGGCCGTGGACTATTATGCCGCTCAGGCCCGCTTCTTTCGCAACACGCTCGTCGATGTGTATGGGGTTCATGTCGTTCGATGCCTTCGAGTACCTGTACGTGATGTCGGCGGGCACTCTGATGATATCCCTGAACGCGAGGGGCGGCGTTTCGGGCGCCTCTTTAGGCTTGCCGTTCGACTGGGCGGTCTTGGGCTTCTCTCCGCTCCCGGTCCCTCTGATGAAAAGGCCCCAGTCGGACTCGACCACCTTTTCACCCTTTCCGTTCGTCGTCAGCACGTTTATCTTGAGCAGCTCGCCCGAGCCCTTGTCCTCAATATCGACGATCTTCGTCCTGAACGTGAGCTTGTCTCCCGGCCTGATGGGCTTGTAGAATTTCATCGACTGGTCGCCGTGAACGAGCATGAGCACGTTCTTCCTGGCCTGCTCCGCGCCGCCGTGAAGCTCCGGGTCGCTCCATACCTGCTCCAGCATGGGGAGCTCGTACGTCACGGCGTAGCTCGGGGGCGCCATGCCTGCCGGGCTTTCGTGGCTGAAGTTAAACGCCCCGTTATAATTGAAATAACTGAGGTTCCTCGCCCCTATTGCCCACGCGTAGTCTATGACTTCCTCGGTGCTCACTACGTGCACCGAAGGCTCGTACTCCTTTCCTATAAAGCTTCTGTTAAGTCCCATGGCTCGTCTCCTTATCCTTCTCTATAACCGTCCGCCTGCCGCATTTTGTAGTTCGCTATTTTATAGCACCATCTACCGCGTTAGCTTACAGTATTGCGAATTGCGAAGATATATGGAAAAACAGAAACTTAAAAATAGGCCGGAATTGATGGAAACCTGTAAACCGCCTGGAATCATTGTCTTATCCTCAAATCCCCGATAAGCACTCCGTTCAGGCACGTTCATTATAGATATATAAATTAATCAGAAAAATGGGTGTTTGTCAAGGGGTCTATTCGCATATGCAAATAGTTTTGAGTGCGTTTTAGACGCAAGCGCGAGGGCAATTTCGGTCGGGAGCCGGAGCCAGGCGACAATATTAAGGTCGTACGTGCTATAAACCGTTCCACGACTGTCGCCATTCACTTCGGGGTTGAGAAAACAAAAAAGGGAGCCGAAGCTCCCCTTTCTCATTTGTTTTCGTTGTCCTAACGTTTGTCTAAACCGCCGCTTTCCTTCTGCGCGAGGCGGCGTAGAGCCCGATCATGCCCAGGACACCGGCCATCGCTATCATGCCCCATTCGGAAAGGGTCGGGATGTTTGTGTTTCGGTTCAGGTTGCAACCCTGAATTAACCGCTGCCGGCAATTTTCGTATTCTTCGTCGGAAAGCTTGAACCCCAGATCGGCTACTGTATCTTCAAATATTGAACATACAAGATCATCGCCTTCGGGGAATACAGAGTAACCCAGCTCCAGTTTTTCACCCCCCGGCCTGATAATCAGAACTTCTTCCGGAGTCACGACCGATTCATTGCCCGCCGCAAGACTGCCGCCGGGGCAAAGGATATCGACGATCTCGTCGCCGCTATTTCCATTCGGCAATTCCTCGGTATCGCAAACACAGGAAGGTATTTGCGCATAAGCATAAGACGCTACGAACAGAACAGATAAAAATATCAACAGCTTAAAGCTTTTCATGATCCCTCCTCCTTTAAAAGGTTTATTCCAGAAAGTATACAATTTAAAGGGAATATAGCATTTATCGCTTTACGATACAAGGTAATGGTACTGCTTGAACCGTAGTTCAGGATGACGGTTTTTTAAGGTACCCCCCCTCACCCTAGCCCTCTCCCACGCTGGGGAGAGGGAAACAAAAGACAATGATGAGATTGCCGTGTCGCTTCGCTCCGTAATATGTTTTTTGTGACTTAGGTGCAATGAGGAAGGTACTTATTTGCAATCAGCCGAGGGCGACCGATTTAATTTGGTTTCTGCTACCGCTAGGCGAGGCACTCGCGTTAATGAACTCAGCATAGGACATCCGGTTGTTTGCTCGCTCACAACCGTTACTTGCTCGCAATCGTTGCAATGACAGAAAAAACGTATCGCGGCTGGAAGCCGCTCCTACGTAGCTGATCGTCTATTTTGTAGGAGCGGCTTCCAGCCGCGATAAAAAAGACTGGATTCCCGATAAAAACATTCGGGAATGACACCTCTTTTTCTGTCTTCGCGAGGCTCCGAAGCCTTGCGCGAAGGAGCCGTGGCGATCTCGCTTTATTCATGAGATTGCCGCGGTCGCATACTGCGCTCCCTCGCAAAGACAGGACGGTCTTCGCCTAGAAGAGCGTTACCACACCGAGGGCGGTGCCGAATACGCCCAAAGGCGCCAGGTCGTCGAGGGTGTCTATGCTCTTGTCTACTTTCAGAAGCGTATCCTGGGCGTCCCTGTAGAGCTTGTCGTCGTTCACGAGCTGCCCGAGTGTGCCCTTGCCGGTATTTATCTTCTCGAGTATCTCGTTCAGATTAGTGGCCGCTCCGGTGGCCTCGTTGTAGAGGGTGTCGTCGTTGAGGAGCTTGCCTATAGTGCCTTTCGAGTTCTCGAGCTTTTCTGAAATGCGGCCGAGCCCGGAGAGGGCTACCTTGGCGTCCTCATAGAGCGTGTCGTCGGTAATGAGCTTCCCGAGTGTGCCCTTGCCCGCTTTCAGGGACGCCGTTATGTCGTTCACGTTCGAGAATACGCCCTTCGCGTCCTCGTAAAGGGCGTCGTCCTTAAGCAGCTTCCCGAAAGTCCCCTCGCCCTTCTCGAGACCCGCGAGGACGGAATTGAGGTTGTTCACTATGCTCGTGAGCTGTTCTTTGTTCTCCCCCAGCACGTCGAACGCGCCCAGCGCTGATTCGATCGAGCCCACGGCGGAATCGACCTTAACGAGTATTTCGTTTATATCCGTCGGCTCTTCGCTCGGAAGGACCGTGCCGGGAGGCGCCACGGGGCTCTCGGGGCTTCCGAATGACAGGTTGATATAGCTAGTACCGAGGAGGCTCGTTAGCTTTATCGTGGCCAGAGAGTCTGTTTTGACGTTACTCCCTTTCCTGACCGTAATCTCGACCTCTATCTTCCTGTCGGCGAGTCTTATTTTTGAAATTTTCCCTATCTCGTACCCTTCGAGCTTTACCGGGTTCCCTTCCCTGAGCTCGTCTATCGACTCGAAGTACGTCCTGAGCTTGTAATCGCTTCCGAAGAACGGCATGTCCCCCACGAAGTCGAATACAGCGAGAAGTATCAGCAGTCCCACCACGAAAAATATTCCGACTTTAACATGCTTGTTCATCCGCCTTTACCTCCTCTGTTGCTCGAACTGCGGTGTGATGAATTCCCGGACGGCGTAGTCCTGGCAGCACCTTATCTCCTCAGGCGTGCCGTATTCTATGATCCTGCCCTCGCTGAGTATGGCTATTCTGTCGGCGACGTAAAAAGCGAGGTCTATGTCGTGCGTGACTACTATCTGCGTAATCTCTATCTTGTGCTTGAGGTCGCAGATTAGGTCCCCTACGGTGCGCGTCATCATCGGGTCGAGACCGGAAGTAGGCTCGTCGAAAAGAATCAGGTCGGGGTTCATGACGAGGGCGCGCGCCGTTGCGACCCTCCTCTTCATTCCCCCCGATAGCATAGAGGGCATTATACTCTCCTTCCCCTCGAGCCCGACTATCTCTAGCGTGCTGGAGACGAGCTCCCTTATTCTCCTCCGGTCGAAGACCTTGTGCTCCTTGAGATAGAGCGCCACGTTCTCTTCGACCGTGAGCGAGTTGAAGAGCGCCGAGCTCTGGAACACCATCGACACAACGTGGTTCTTCCTGAAGTCGGGGTCGTTGATGTCCTCGCCGCCTATGAGTATCCTGCCGGCGTCGGGTTTCTCGAGACCTATGATGTGGCGGAGAAGCACGCTCTTCCCCTGCCCGCTCTTCCCCAGTATCACGGCCGTCTCGCCGGGGGATATTTCGAGATCGATGCCCCTGAGCACGTGGTTATCGCCGAAGGACTTCCTGAGGCCCCTGATCGAAACGCCGACCCGCGCCGACTTCAGGTAGTCGAGGAGCACCCTCCCCATCCCCCTGCCGTTCCCGGAATCGCCCCCTCTCTCTTTCTTCTCTGCGCTTTCCTGCATGTCCATTAGTCTAATCTAAACCGAAGAATAACAAAATCCTCGTAACGTAATAATCGAAGACGAGCACGAGCACGAACGAGAGCACGACGGCCTTCGTGACCGCAGTCCCTATCTCCCTCGGCCCGCCCTTGGTCTTGAGACCGACGTAGCAGCATACTATCGAAATTATCACCCCGAATATCCCCGCCTTTATGAGCCCGTTGCAAAAAGCCGTGAAATCCACGAGGTCGGACAGGTTCCTGTAGTAGACGTTGAACGAGAGGTGTACCTCCGGGTTAACGGCGGATACGACCGCCCCCCCGAACCACCCGATGACGTCCATGTATATGACGAGGACGGGGAGCGCGAGCACCATCGCTATGAACCTCGGCATGACGAGGTACTTGACCGGGTTGATGTCCATCGTCTTGAGCGCGTCTATCTCCTCGTACACGCTCATCGAGGCGAGCTCTGCAGTCATGGCGGACCCTACCCTGCCCGCGATCAGTATGGACGCCATGACGGGGCCGAGCTCCTTTACCAGAGAGAGTCCGACGAGCCCGCCTACGTTCTCCTCTATGCCGAGGCGCGCGAGAGTGGGCCCGGCCTGGAGCGCGAGCACTCCGCCCGAAAATAGCGCGATCAGCGCCCCCACGGGGAGCGTCTGGTATCCGATCACGAGGAGCTGGTCCGATATCTTGTCGGTGTTCTTGAGCGCGGCCTTGCACCAGTAGAGGGTCTCCATAAGGAGGCTCACCAGACCGCCCGTTACCTTGAGGAACGACATTACACCGTTCACTGCTTTTATCCTCCGCTGCTGCCGTCCGGTATCTCGCCGGGTTTCTTTTTAGAAATATTAACAGGAATAAAGAGAATGCGTAGGGTCTTTTTTTCGGGCGTTATTTTATAGCCCAGGAGCCCGCCCAGGAGATAGAACTTGGACCTCTCCTCGGACTTTTCAAACGATATCACCGGTATTATCGGACGGAGCTCGAATTTTACCCTGTCCTTCGTGCGCTCGGTCCGGATCGTGTTCCACAATATGGACGAGGTCTGGTTCCCTTCGGCGTCCATGCGCCACACGGCGAACTGCCAGAACGGGGACCAGTTCCTCTCCCTCGGGGGGTTGTCGGGGAGGAACGTCTCGATGAGGGACAGGAAATGCATGGTCGATACGCCGTCGGGGGTGGTCCTGTAGCTGAAGAGCGGCCAGAAATGGACGGACTTCGCGCTCCTGCCCCGCTCGTTGAGAGGGGTATCGGTAGTGTCTTTCAATATGAAGAGCGCGAACGTCCTCTTAGTCCTCATGTAGTCCTTGAATACGTATTTCTTGTACCCGAGCGCGGGCCACATAACGAACCCCGTCTCGTAGTCGTCCTCCAGCCTCCGCGAGTAGAAAGGGAAGACCCTGTTCGTGTGCACGGAGCCCCTCGAAAAAGTGACCAGGGGCCAGGGGATGTCCCATCTCCTCACGTCCTTGTTCGTGTCCTCGATGACGTTCACGAAGGGCCAGAGGTAAGTCCTCTGCTTCCTGCCGGGGGCGTCGGTGCCGTAATAGAACGGCAGGACCGCTGTCGACGTGAGCTTTTCGCCGTAGAAGTCCCTCTCGCGGTGCATGTATACGGGCCAGAGCGCGAACTCGTCCTCGAAATCGCCCTCCTTTCCTCTATATCCGTAGAGGGGCCAGAACCGCCCGCCCGTGACGCCTCCGCCCGAATAGGCCCCGATGAAGGGCCAGAGGAAGTTGTTGTTCGTCGCGCCCCCTTCCCTCGTCTGGAGGAAGAGAGGGAACAGGAAAAAGTTTATCTCGTCCTTCCCGAACTTGTGCCGCACCTTGCCGTATATTGGAAAGAGCGCGAAGTAGCTCTCCTCCGGGTTTTCGTCCTTCCTCCCGAAGACGAACGGGAAGAGCATGTAGCTCGATTCCCTGAACCCGCTCGGCCTGAGATCGGAGTTGTAGGAGAAAAGATATTCGAGGAGCTGGAATTTGGTGTCCCCCTCGAACGTGTGGTGGGTCATGAGCGGGTAGAGGAAATCGAACCCCGAGCGGTCCTTCGCGTAGTCGTGATAGTTGTAGAAGACCGGCCGGAAGCCGTATTCCTTCGTGTCCGGGGTCTTCTTGTAAGAGATGAAGGGGCCTAACGCGTCTACGGACTTCGTGCCCGACGCCTCGTCCCTGTCGATGTAGAGGAGCGGGCCCAGGTTGAGCACCTCCTCCGACTCTGCGGCGAGGGGCGCGAGGAGGAGCAATATAAGCGCTGCGATAGACGTTATAGCTCTCGGGCTAGGCGGCGGCATTCGATTAAATGTAACTTATCCCGGCATAATATCTATGAATCATTTTAGGTTTTCTTTATTGGGAGATGAAATGGGGAAGCGGCCGCAGTGTTTTAGTTTGTCATTGCGAGCGGAGCGCGGCAATCCTGTTTTGAGCTTTTAATTCCCTCCTTTGTAAAGAACGGATGCGAACTAGCGAGCATTCGAACGCCATACCAACAAAGGCATCTGAACAAATTAACTTCAGGCTCATCGTTGCCTAAGTCCTAATAAGTTAGGGTGGATTTTTCTTTTATTAGATTAAATCCCCCTAAATCCCCCTTTTTCTAAGGGGGAAATTAAAAAGAGTAGACTGGATTCCCGCTCCCGCGGGAGCGGGAATGACAACGCATCCTGAATCCTGCATCCTGTATCATGCATCCTGTATCTTGTATCCTGCATCCTGCAACCGTCACACATACCTCCTGGGGACGCGTTTCCCGGTGATCGACAGGAGCTCGTATGATATCGTCTCCGCCCACGCCGCGACGTCGTCCACGGAAACGAGCGAATCGCCGAAGAGTACGACCTCGTCGCCGACCGATACTCCCAACACGTCCGTCACGTCCACCGTTATCAAGTCCATGCACACGGTCCCGGCCAGAGGGGCGAGCGCGCCCCTTACGGACACCTTCGCACGGTTGGAGAGACTACGCATGTATCCGTCGGCATACCCGATCGGAAGTGTCGCTATGACAGAAGGGCGCTTGGTGACGAATGTTCCGCCGTAGCTCACGGGCGTGCCCGCGGGGACATTCCTCACCTGAATCACGACCGACTTCAGCTTCATCACGGGCCTGAGCGGAAGCCCCCCCGCGCCGTCAGAGCCGTAGAGCATTATGCCGGGTCGGACGAGGTCCATGTGAGTCTCGGGGAAGCGCTTGATCGCGGCGCTGTTGGCCGCGTGGACGTAGCGGGGGGTGAAGCCCCTTGACCTGATAAGCGTTACGAATCCCGAGAATTCCTCAAGCTGGGCGCGCGTCCTGTCAGGCGACTCCGAGAACGCGGACGCGAGATGCGTGAGCGCGCCCTCCATGACGATGTGCTTAAGCCCGGCGAGGCCTTTGAGAAATGCGTCCATCTCCTCGGGCCTTACCCCGAGCCTCGTCATGCCGGTGTCGATCTTCAGGTGATAGGGGGACTTCTTCCGGACTTTGGCGGATTCGGCGTCGAGAGCTTGGGCTGCGTCGAGGGAGAACACGCACGGGGTGAGCGAATGCTCGACCGCGACTGCCGCCTCGTCGGGCCTCATGCCGCCCAGCAGCAGTATCGGCAGCTCTATGCCGTAGTCCCTTAGCTCGACGGCCTCCTCGACGGTGGCCACGCCCAGCATGTCGGTGCCCGCTTCTTCCAGCGCCCTGCTGACTTCAACCGCGCCGTGACCGTAAGCGTCCGCCTTCACGACGGAAAGCACCCCCACCCCTTCCCACAGGAGCCCTCTTACGACGTTGAAATTGTGAATTAACGAGTCGAGATCGATCTCAGCCCAGGTAGGTCTCATGAATATATGTAATTATCCGAATATTGAGGAATGGGTCAATAAAGCAGGATGCAGGATGCACAATACATGATGCACGATTCCTGATTCACGATGCAGGATACATGATGCAGGATACATGATACAAGATTCAGGATGTGGCGTCATTCCCGCGGCAATCCCGGCCATTCCTGTCATTGCAACGATTGCGAGCAAGTAAGCAATCGGTCGCCCTCGGCTGATTGCAAATAAGCACCTTCCTCATTGCACCTAAGTCACAAAAAACATATTACGCAGTGACGAAGCAATCTCATGAAAAAGACAGATCGCCACGACCGTAAACGGTCTCGCGATGACATCCTCCCAAAGAATCCGCTAATCCTCCCAAATTCAAATTTCAGCGCGTTTATCGGATTTATTGTTTGAGATGCATATATATGATAGAATTGCAGTGAAGAAGCAGGTATTTAAGCTGCTTAAAGGAGGAATTTAATTGAGATACGCGTTAAATTCGATCAGTTTCTTAATACTTACAATGATTATAGGTGCGGGCTTTCTCGCGCTCGGCACGGATCAGGCGAGGGCTGGAACTAACCCTTGCGCCATAGGGATCGAGAAGATAGAGATCCCCGACGAAGATACACCGTTCGATTTCGAGGTTACCGGGGCTATTCTTGACAGTTTTACATTAAGCGACCCGAGCGATCCGACATTTAACTTCGGAATAAATATAAACGATACAGTGACTGTAACGGAACTGGTCCCTCCGGGGTGGGAAATCGCAAGCATCGAGTGCATAGAGGGGACAAATGACTGCGGTATGGGTGTATTCGAACCTTGCCTCACTGCTACCGTGGACGGGAACAGCGTCACATTCTTCTGTGAGGATAATGATACGGCGTCCTGTGTTTTTACCAACGTTAGAGTAATAAATGAGAACATACCGACCCTTTCCGAATGGGGGCTAATAGCCATGGCGGGTATTATGGGTTTAGTCGGATTATTTATAGTTATGAGAAGAAGGAAAGCGGCGGCTTAAACGCCGGTCAGTTTCAATCATGAATACAATCAAAGGGGGCTTCGGCCCCCTTTTTTATTTAGCCGCCTAACGCCCGCATGCCCGGCGAATGGAGAACAATCCACACCTACACGGTCCCCTCCCCCTGTCATATGTACTGATTTCGGACAATAGATAATAACCGTTCATGCCGGATTACCCGCTAATCATTGAATATAATTTCCGGCACCATGTTTGCAATATCCATTTGAAGCGAAAATTTTTCCTGATAAGGGAGTCGGAGCGATGAAAGAGTATAATACGGACGGATACACTGCATACGTAAAATATTTCGTCATAGCGGCGCTCGTAGCCGCGTGGATACTCGCAGCGTGGACCGGGTTCATGCTCGGCGTATTACCATACTCACCAGGAGGCGAAAAGGACGTCCTGCTCCTCGGGTATACGAGGGCGCAGTGGGGTATTATACATTCGTGGCTGAGCGTGACCGCGGTCTCGATGACGGCCGTCGAGATATTAATAAGCCGGAAGTCACTCAGGGAGTTCATGAATTATCTGACCGAGCCACAGGGGAAGGAAGCCGCCGATTGAGACGATGACAGTTTGGTGTGTCATCGCAACGATTGCGAGTCCTTCGACTACGCTCAGGATAAACTCCGCGCGGTAATCTCGTATGCCTATTTTTCTTTTGTCATTCCCGACAACGGTTCTGAACAAGTAACAATTGCGAGCAAGTAAGCAATTGGTCGCTATTGGCCGACTGCAATATGCCCATATTATCTATAGAGGCTAATGAAGCCAAAATAAACCGGACGCCTTTGCTTACGTGCTATTCCGCTATTTAACTTCGGCAATATGTTGAAACAAATTTTAATAATCGGGAATCCAGTCATTTCTATCGCGGCTGGAAGCCGCTCCTACAGGGTTTGGGATCCAGTTTCGTAGGAGCGCCATCCTGGCGCGATTATTTCTACCGTCGCTGCCGGCCTGTCACGGCCTGTTATTGCGAGAACGGTTCTGAACGTGTGCAAGAACCGGTCGGAGTCGGCTGATTGCAAGTACGCTCATCTATTTATGCGCAAGTTTCACAGGACCCAAATTACGCTTTATCCCGGCGTAGCCTTCAGGCGAAGCCGGAAGCGGAGCGCGGCAATCTCATGAATAAAAATGACAGAATTAAAAATAAGACCGGAATCCCTCTATCGCTATAACCCCAAATATCTATATAATTCTCATAAGCGTGTGGAGGGAGGGGATCGCTCCGGGAGCAACACTCCATAGCCGATCAACCGCATCCGCATAAACGGGAGGACATATATGTACGAGCTTTTTAATTCGGTCGCGTTCAAGGAGGCGACGCTGCAGTTCGAAAGGGCAAGCAAGCTGCTGGTCGAAGACGACGGGCTAGAGGAGAGGTTCAGGCTCCCCCAGAGGACGCTTATCGTGAGCTGCCCCGTGAAGATGGACGACGGCACGATAAAGGTATTCGGCGGATACAGGGTGCAGCACAACCAGACCCTCGGGCCGTATAAGGGCGGCATACGCTACCACCCGGACGTGGACATGGGCGAGGTCGCCGCGCTCGCTATGAACATGACGTGGAAGTGCGGACTCGCGGAGCTGCCGTTCGGGGGCGCCAAGGGCGGCGTTGCGGTCGACCCGGGGACCCTCTCACATGACGAGCTCGAGAGGCTCACGAGGAGATACACGGCGGAGATACTTCCCATCATCGGCCCCACCAAGGACATACCCGCCCCCGACCTCGGGACTAATCCGCAGATAATGGCATGGATCATGGACACCTACAGCATGGCGCAGGGGTACACCATCCCTTCGGTCGTCACGGGAAAGCCCGTCATCATAGGCGGCTCCCTCGGGCGGGAGGAGGCGACGGGATTCGGGGTCGCTTACGTGACCGAGGACGCGCTCAGGAGATTCAAGAGGTACTCGGAGCCGGTAAAAGTCGTGATACAGGGGTTCGGGAACGTAGGGAGCTACACGGCGCACAAGCTCGTCGACATGGGGATCAGCGTGATCGGCGTGACCGACGTCTACGGCGGCATATACAACCCGAACGGACTGCCCGTCGACGAGCTCATACGCACCGTGAGGGAGAAGGGAAAGGTGAGCGATTTCAAAAGCGGCGACAAGGTGACGAACGACGAGCTGCTAAAGCTCGAATGCGACGTGCTCATACCCGCCGCGCTCGGGAGGGTGATAACGAAGGACAACGCGCCCGGGCTCAGGTGCGGGATGCTGGTCGAAGGTGCGAACGGCCCGACTACGGCGGAGGCGGACGACATACTCAGGGAGAGGAACATACCCGTCATTCCAGACATACTCGCAAACGCCGGTGGACTCATCGTGTCGTATTTCGAATGGGTGCAGGGGCTCCAGGAGTACTACTGGTCGAGGGAGGCGGTGCACGACGAGCTTAAGAAGCGGATGAAGAACACGTTCGTAAGGGTCGCGGATTACGCCGAGAAGGAAGGCGTGCCTATGAGGCTCGCGGCGCTTATGCTGGGAATAAGCCAGGTGGCGAGGGCGAAGAAGCTCCGCGGGCTTTATCCGTGAGGCGAGAGTCAAATACGCGAAGCAGGACAGGGTCTTATTCCGTGACAGATGAGCAGACTCGGCCGAGAAGAACATAATTCCGCCAGTATTCGATAACTGCGACAAACGCGAGTCCCGACAAATCCTGACCCGAAGACTGCAATCGTAAAATCCGTCACGATGTTTTATCCTAACCTTGCGGTCCATGCGTAAGTATGTCAGAATCGGAACATGAGAAATAAGTCCGGGGCCCTCTCCATAGGGATAATCGGCTGCGGCGGCGTGACCGAAACCTTTCACCTGCCCTCTCTCAAATCAATAGGCAACGTTCAAGTTCGGGCGCTCTCGGATGTCGATAAGAAAAAATTAGACAGATTAGCCGAAACCTATGAGATCAGGAATCGATATGAAGACCCGTACCAGCTCATAAACCGTCCGGAAATAGAAGCCGTAGCCGTATGCGCTCCATCCGAACATCACTTCGCCCTGGGTATGGCCGTGCTCAGTGCGGGTAAACACCTCTTCATCGAGAAACCCGTTGCACTGAGCCTGGAAGAAAGCGGGCAGTTGATAAAAAAAGCCGGGGAGTCTTCCGTTAAGGCGTTTGTCGGATTCAATCTCCGATGTCATCGTAACGTGCGGAAAGCGAAAGAGACCATAGAGGAAGGAAAGCTGGGGCTTGTAAAACTGGTGCGGAGTGTAATCTCCACGAATCATCCGATGATCGCCGAATGGAGGAAAAACCAGAAGCTCGGAGGCGGGGTTATACTGGAACTCGCAATTCATCATTTCGATTTACTGAGGTATTTATTTAATTCGGAAGTGGAAGAAATCTATGCGAGGAGCATCTCAGGAGATATTCAGGACGAGGCAGCATCGGTTACGCTGAAAATGTCAAACGGCATTCTGTCGTCCTCCGTCTTTTCGTTCCGGTCCGGTCATTGTAATGAAATCGAGGTATATGGAGAGTCCGGAAGTCTGAAGATATCGCCCTATGACATCGACGGACTCGAAATCAGGCCGAGCTCGGCCGCGCCCGGCAGATTTATTTCCATGATCGGGAGACCTTTTCATACGGTCATGCAGACAGCCGAAAACGCAGGGGCGCTCAGTCACGGAGGAATTTTCAAAGAGTCTTACTATAACGAGTGGGAGAGCTTTGCGGGTTCCGTGATTCATAATAAACACACGGAATGTAACCTGGAAGACGGAAGGCGCGCGCTCGAAATCGCTCTCTCGGCGGTCGAATCCGTATCGACGGGCATGCCGGTAAAATTATCCAGCCTGCCCGGTGAGCCCGGATAAAGGAGCGGCTGATTATATTTTACGATTCTCTATATGACTGCATATTATTTGAAAAAAAATGATCCGGAGTTTACTCAGCTATGAATATTTCTAATAGTCCCGAAATGTCGGTCGTGCTAATTACTCCGGATACCTACGGGACAATAAGCAGAACGATCGAATGCCTGAAAACACAGACCGTAAAGGATAAGCTGGAATTAGTTATAGTTGCCTTATCCGCGGGTGATTTCGAAGTAAACCAGGAGGAGTTTCAAGATTTTCACGGGTTTCAGATCGTACGGCCGGGGGAGTTAACTTTGTACGGACAGATTATGGCAGCGGGCGTAAAGGCCGCATCCGCTCCGATCGTTGTCTTTGCAGAGGACCATGTATTCCCTGTCCCTCGCTGGGCGGAGGCATTGATCGAATCGCACAAAAATAATTGGGCCGCAATCGGGTCTGTTATTTGTAATGCAGACCCGGAGAGCACGATCGGATGGGCCGATATTCTGATAGTCTACTCACAGTGGCTTTATCCCAACGATGGGGGAGAGATGGATCACCTCCCCGGCCACAACTGCAGCTACAAGCGCAATATTCTCCTGGAGTACGGACCGGATCTCGAGAGGCTGCTCGAGGCCGAGAGCGTTCTTCACTGGGACCTGGTTTCAAAGGGCTATAAACTTTATCTCGAACCTGAAGCGAAGTTATATCACATGAATTTCGGCGTATTGCCTGCATTCCTGAAGATTCATCTGTATACGGGCAGAACGTTTGCCGCTTATAGATGTCAGTCATGGTCGAGGCTCAAACGAATATCCTTTGCATTCGGTTCGCTGCTGATCCCCTTAGTGCGTTTTTACAGGATCACGCGAAATTATTCCGGGTGCCTCGATCTTCTCAAGTCGAAGCCGCTCGTCTATCCGATATTGGCATTGGGCCTGATAGTGAGCGCGATCGGAGAGATGATGGGCTATGTTTCCGGCGCCGGCGATTCCGTACGAAAAATATTCGTATACCATTTCCACCGCGACTTGTACGCTAAGAAGGAATCATAAAAAAGCTTGAGACGTACACTCTACACACTGCGCCTGCTCCATAGTCGAGTCCTCAGGCGCATGACGCGAGTCCCGGGCGAAGAAGCTCCGCGGGCTTTATCCGTGAGGATACACAAAAGTGGACTAATCTTCCGAGCGTCCTCCCCCGATGATAAGGTAAATCCCGTCATTCATTCCATCTCTTCCGGTGGGTGTTTTTTTTTACTTTTATTTTTAATTCCCTCCTTAGGAAAAGGAGGGCCAGGGAGGATTTTCTTTTTTTATTTTAAATCCCCCTAAATCCCCCTTTGTATAGACCGGACAGATGGGTAACAAACGTTCGGGGACATAGGTAACACATTTTATACTCATGGATGCAAGAGATAAAGGAGGCAGCCATGGGATGGAAAGAGGTTACGATAATGTCTGAGCGAATAGAATTTGTTACGTTGGTTTTGAAGGAGGGGGCAGGGTTCTCGGAGCTCTGTCGCCGTTTCGGGATAAG
>JBGSVA010000015.1:0-8501 GCA_041753155.1 Thermodesulfobacteriota bacterium
CTTATCCCGAAACGGCGACAGAGCTCCGAGAACCCTGCCCCCTCCTTCAAAACCAACGTAACAAATTCTATTCGCTCAGACATTATCGTAACCTCTTTCCATCCCATGGCTGCCTCCTTACTCTTGGCTGCCATTATATCAAAAAAGTGTTACCTATGTCTCCGAACGTTTGTTACCCATCTGTCCGGTCTATACAAAAGGGGATTGAGGGGGATTTTATACATTGTTAATAGAGGAAAAGGAATAAAGATATGGATTCCCGATAAAGACATTCGGGAAAGACACTCTTCGACAGGCTCAGGGTGAACGGATGAGATTGCCGCGTCGCTTCGCTTTGTTTTACTGTTGTCGTTTAGCGATGAACAGTCACTTCATTGCCTTTTGGCATGAGCGACCGATTCCTCGTATGCTCGAAATCGTTCTCGCAAAGACAATATAAGCCTGTCATCGCGAGGCTCCGAAGCCTTGCGCGAAGGAGCCGTGGCGATCTCTTTTTTTTTGAGATTCCATACTGCGTATCACTCCATATGCAATGATATCCTCGATTAAATATATCTTGTTTGTTTACGGGAGTAAGGGGATCGGCGCGGGCTCAGGATAAATCCCTGAGCACCCACGTGTCCTTGCTCCCGCCCCCCTGAGACGAGTTTACCACGAGTGAACCTTTCTTGAGCGCGACCCTCGTGAGCCCCCCCGGCATCACGTATATGTCCTCACCGTAAAGCGTGTACGGCCTGAAGTCTACGTGCCTCCCCTCGAATCGCTCGCCCGCCAGTATCGGGACCCTCGAGAGAGAGACGGTAGGCTGCGCGATGTAGTTCCTAGGGTCTTCCAATATCTTGCCCCGGAACTCCTCCCTGACGCGGGCGCTCGCCTTGGGCCCTATCATTATCCCGTAACCGCCCGATTCGTTGGCCGGCTTCACGACGAGGCTTTCGAGGTTCTCGAGCACGTACTTCCTGTCGAGCTCCTCCCAGCACACGTACGTCGGCACGTTAGGCAGTATCGGCTCCTCCCCTGTGTAGTACTTTATTATCTCCGGCACGTAAGCGTAGATTATCTTGTCGTCCGCTATCCCCGTCCCTATGGCGTTCACGAGCGCCACGTGCCCGGACTTGTATACGTCCATTATCCCCGGCACGCCCAGGAGCGAGTCTTCCCTGAAAGCGAGCGGGTCGATGAAGTCGTCGTCTATGCGTCTGTATATGACGTCCACCTTCTGGAGCCCCTTCGTCGTTTTCATGTAGACGTATCCGTCCGTGACGGCGAGGTCCCCCCCTTCCACGAGCTCTATGCCCATCTGCTGGGCGAGGTACGAGTGCTCGAAATATGCGGAGTTATATATTCCGGGGGTGAGGAGGACGACGGTCGGCGAATGCACGCCGTCCGGGGCCATGTACTGGAGCATCTCCCGGAGCCTGTAGGGGTAATCGTCGACGGGCCTAATCTTCAAGTCCTCGAATATCTTGGGGAACGTGCGCTTCAGCACTTCTCTGTTCTCGAGGACGTAAGAGACGCCCGACGGGCATCTGAGGTTGTCCTCGAGCACGTAATACACCCCGTCCCCTCCCCTCACGAGGTCCGTTCCAGAAATATGGCACCATATTCCGCGGGGCGGCCTGAACCCCTCGCACTGGGGCCTGTAGCACTTGCTCGTCTTTAAAAGCTCCTCGGGGAAAATGCGGTCTTTAAGAATTTTTTTATCATTGTATATGTCGTCTATGAAAAGGTTAAGGGCGTATATCCTCTGCTTGAGCCCCCTTTCGAGCGCCTCCCACTCGCGGGCCTCTATTACCCTCGGGATTATGTCGAACGGGAATATCCTCTCGGTCCCCTCCTCCTCGCCGTAGACCGTGAACGTCACCCCCATCTGGAAGAGCCTCGCCTCGGTCGCCTTCTGCCGCCTGAGCAGCTCCCCGCCCGGTAGCTGTTCGAGCCTCTTCAGGAGTATGGACGCGCCCTCCCTCGGGCTCCCGTCCGCGTGGAAGTACTCGTCGAAAAACCCCTCGGTGTCGTAGTCCTTGTAATACATGACCATGCCTCTATTCTAACATTTAATTCTTATTCCCCGAACGTTTTACATCCCGTCCTCCCCCGCGTTTTTTAAAATTCCCCGGGCCAAGAGAGACAGGGGGGGATGGCCCGGGGATAGGCTAAAGGTTTGATCTGTTCGTTTCTTTGTTTTCGTCGTTAACCGCCGCTGCCGGCCGCGTAAAACACCCGGAGACGGGAACACCCGTATATTCCAGTCTCCGGCTACATAAGGAGGTATGAAGAAATGAGATAAAATTCAACATCTGTATCAGTTCATCCCCACCGCTTTGGGCCTCGCGTCATATTCCACGTCCTCTTTCCCGGCGACTTTACCGTCGTAATCCCCGGGCTCGTCGATGAAGCTCCCGCTTACGAGCTTCTTTTCGATGAGGTACGGAATCTTGTCTTTTATGTCGGGATCGTAGGCGCATACCCCGGACATAAGGAAGCCCAGGAGCGCGATGTCAGTGAGGTATCTCACGTTCGCCTCCACTACATCCTTAGGGTGTTGACCTTCCTCCGGCTGACGGAGGTTCAGGTAAATCGTTTCCTTGAGCGAGCGCCCGGCTTCGAATACGTCTTTTCCGGGATCGTTCTCTCTCATCCACACTCCGAGATTGAATGCCGCCTTTATCGAGTTTGCCGCGCTGTCGTTTTCCATCGTCTTTCCTCCTCCATAGAGTTTTTAGATGCTTTCCGACCCTTTCCCCCTTTAAACCCGTTAACGCTTCTCTTTTCTGTACGCACTTGCGTATATTTTAACCCAAATGCATACGTATAAATATATGGCAAATTTCGTGCCAATACCGCAAATAAAGGGGAATTAGTGGATTTTAATTGGATTTCAAGCCTTTAGAACTATTAGCAGTTGCAAAAGAATTGTGAAGGAACGGTAAAATTGCCTATATTCTGGACATAACGGTTTATTTTATAGGCATTCCGGCCGGAATTTAAGCCGGGGACTTAAGAAATTGGTTTATATGCGCTAATTATTGACGTGATCGCGAGCGCAAGAACTGGTCGCTCCTTGCTGATTGCAAATAACTCACATTGACATCGTATACAATCCGCACAAACCAAACGAGAAATCCGTCTTTTTAACAGTCATCCTTAATTTATTTCAGGAGCTCATTTGTGTATTGTTCATTAAATCAAGTTGTCAGGTTAGAATTTACTTAATGGAAATTCCATGGATTGATGATAGATGCATTCTCTGCACCAACAAGCGCGCTCTAACAAGAGAGCATATTATTCCCGATCGACTAGGTGGAATACGGTGGTCAAAAATTTTATGCAATAAATGCAATAGTCACCTCGGAAGTGAGATTGAGGCTGATATAAAGAAAGATCCATCTATAAGACTTGCTATCGAAGGCATTAACAATAAAGCTCCAAAGATTTATCTTAAATTATCAGAGGGACTTGATTACATTGCAATAAGCAAAAGAGGCACAGTTAAAGGAAAAATTAAGAACAATGAATTTAGGCCGCGATCCTATAAAGAGAAAGACGGTTCTATTATTCAACCCACAAATGATGCAAAAAAGAACATTAGACGAACTCTAGAAAAAGAAAAAGTTAGTCATAAAACCATTGCACAAACCTTACAGATTATTGATGAAGCTCCCTTAGAGGAAATGATAGAACTGAGTGATGACACTAAAATTATAAAGTGGGGTATTGAAGAGCTCCAACCAGACCTTACCGGACCAAAAATGGACGACACTGTTTTGTTGAAAATTGCTTATGAATTTCTAGCTCTTCACATTGGTTCGGCAATTTATCTGAATCCATTTAATGATATAAGAGATGCCATATTGAACGGGTCAAAGAATACAAGCGTTTATGAAATTGAATATCTTCGCGGTACTAAATATGATCCAATCCATGCCATTTTTATTGAACAAAATCGACCTCATGTACAGATTAAAATCGTACTGTTTCGTTGGATAGTATATCGCGTAAAACTGTTAGGCATTGCACTAGATAATCGTTATCCAAGAGTTGGATACGAACTCGATTTGAAAACTGGCAAGGATAGAATTGGAAAAATTTAGTACAAAATAGTGAATTAAACGAACTACCCATACTCGCAGCTTACCCACCCCGCGCCCGTAGTGTAAGATGTTCCCACGATGAATACCCTCCGCTTCGGGATATACGCGGGCGCTCTCTGGGCGCTCGTCTCGCTCGTATTGATAGCAGCCTCAGCGCTAATCGGGTACAGGCTCGCGTGGGTGGAGCTCGATTTCAGGATCCTCTCGGGCGCGCTACTCCTTGCGGCGGATGCGCTGGGGCTCGGTGGCAATCTCAGCGGCTTCGCGTTTTATGCGGAGACCGGACTTCCGGTGACGCCCCTCCACGTAACAGCGTGCGCGGCGGTCTCGTTCGCCGACGGGTTTGCGAGCGGAGTTATCATCGCGGTCATATATAACGCTATAACCCGCGGCAAGAACGGAAGTGTATTGAGGAAGGCGCTGGCGTTCGGCATAGCGTCGGGGATCACGCTCGGCATCGCATCGGGGCTTCTCGCGTTCACGTGCATGGCGTACGGCGTAGGAATCGTATCTTTCGATTTCACCGTGAGGCCCGTGTGGGTGACTTTCTATATGCTGTCGAAAGCGGGTATGTCCGACCTTCTCCCGGCGGCGAGGGACTCATACCTCTACTTCCCGAATGAGCCCACAGGCGCGCTCGCGTGGACGGCGTGGGGATTCGTCGACGGACTCGTCGAAGGCGCGGTGCTGGCTTATTTGTTTTTAAAATTTCGCGGGAATAATCGAAGCTGAGTGGTACGAGTAATTCTATACATATTCTAAGACGCAGGAAATGATATTCCTAGTGCTTTTGTCTTTCAATTCCCTCCTTAGAAAAAGAACGAATGCGAACGTGTGAGCATTTGGACGCCCTATCATAAAGAACACCGAAGGAAATGTATTTCAGGCTCAATCCTGCTATATACAAAATAGGGTAGATACCGTCTTGGAAGTCAAGCTGTTTTTACCGAGTAATTAGCATCAAACGGCATCTTGTTTTTAAGAACGCCGTAAATTATATGCACCAGTTTCCTCATAGCAGCCCCTATAATCAGCATCGGTGGTTTACCCGCTTCTTTCAACCTTCTTCCTAAATCCGCCACCACAGGGTTATGGCGCAGCCCGACAAGTGCCGGCATGTAGAATGCCTTTCTTAATGAGGACCTACCCACTTTAGACATGCGAGTCCTCCCCCTGACACTTGTACCTGATCTGTAGTGCCTGGGAGCTATGCCGAGAAAAGAAGCAAGACATTTGGGATTAGGAAAGTTCTCTATCGAGGCGAAGTGCGAGAGGATTACATGTATAGTCGCTTCACCGACCGCCGGGATGCTCTCCAGCAGCTTCCTTTTATCCCTCAACTCGGGGTTCCGGTCTATACGATCGTTGATCTCCCCCTTGAGCTCTTCTATTTCCTTGTCTATGTAGCGGATGAGCTTGCGTATGGATTTCCTGAGCACCTTGTTCGAGACCTCGAGACGGTTCTGCTCCTGCTGCCGCATCCCTAAAAGCGCGTCCACTCTCCTCACGAGCGAGCGCAGCTCCCTTGTTTCCAAGGGGTCAGGCGTCCAGAGCGAAGGGCTCATCGCAGCGCAGAACCTGGCTATGAGAGAGGCGTCCAGTTTATCCGTCTTGCTCCTCCTGAGCTCACTCTGGGCAAAACCCTTTATCCTTGCAGGGTTTACCATGCTTACCCTGAACCCCCGATCGTAGAGGTATTCGGCGAGTCCTTCCCCGTAAATCCCTGTAGACTCCATGCAGGCGTGAAGTGTTTCCACACCAAGCTTCCCGAGCCACCGCGTGAGCTCCTCGAACCCCTTCTTTGCGTTCGTGAACTTCTTATGCCTGTACTTGCCTCCCCGCAGGAGCGCAACGTCGAATTTCTCCTTGGAAATATCTATCCCGAGGATGGCGGTATGAACTAACTCTTCACTCATGACTAACCCCCCTTGGTTCTGAATTTTGTCCAAACCAACCTTGTGTATGCAGGCTCTAGGGTGTTATACTGGCCTAAGATACCGTCCGGTTATTCGGACATGGAGGAGTGAAGGCGCTGATCTAACCCGCAGCCTCTTCGGACTAAGGGAGGATTGAGCGTCTCTTCGCTCCTCCTCTTATTTTATACTCCTTTACCAATGTCCTTAAGATACAAGGGAGGATTTAATTTCACCCGTTCGTCCTTCTCTTTTTTCATTCTCATTCCCGATTTCTGGGAGATTATATGATAATATCGCATATATATTATAGCCTATCTCGATAGCATATTGCTACAAGATATATGCTTTAGAGACGGGGGATACGGTAAACAAAAAAGGGAGCCGAAGCTCCCTTGTTGTTATATGACTGATTTATGCACGGTTTTACGCAGTTGCTCTTCTGCGGCGGATTACTAATAATGCCGCTATTCCCAAAATACCCGCCATGACTATAAATCCCCATTCGGAGAGTGTGGGGATCGGCCTCTCGAATTCACATATCGGCGACCTGAGAGAGGGCACGACCCAGTTTGCCTCTGTAAAGTCGGGCAGGACGGTTAACTCTATCTGATCAAAAGGATCTGTGCTCTCGAAGTTATGTGTCCTGTTATCGCCTACTGTACTCACCGAAATCATCCCGACGACCAGGCCTCCACGAGAAAGCACTGCATTAAACGGTCCCGCCCAGTCGCCTATCTCGAAGCCGAACTGTGTTACTTCTATTGCCAGATTTATTATTAGTGAATCGGCGTTGCCGAAGCTGCCGCCGGGATCAACGATCAAAAGATCCCCGGATCCGTCCGGATTTGGAGCAAGCGCCCTTCCGCCGCCGGTTTGGAAATCGTACGTGCCTGTTCCCGCTCTCGTTATAAAAGCAAGCCCGGTGATACACGATTCAGGGAATTGACTCTGAATTGCCTCAAGCGTCGTAGGGCCTTGCGGCAAGGAGTCGAATTCCACGAGCACATTCGGAACGGTCAATTCAAATATCGGGCTCACTGATTCGGTGGTTAAATCACCGCCGCCTGCGCCTTCATCCTCAGGGCCGTCGCTGTATGACGTTAACGGGACAGCAACTAACATGGAAACGAATAAGATGGTCGAGAAAAATTTACAGAGTGATAACATATCCTATCCCCCTTAATAATGGTTATCAAATACTATTCATTGCTATAATACCATATGA
The DNA here is from genome assembly GCA_041753155.1 of Thermodesulfobacteriota bacterium. Classification (GTDB taxonomy): domain Bacteria; phylum Desulfobacterota_D; class UBA1144; order Nemesobacterales; family UBA2774; genus 2-12-FULL-53-21. The sequence goes on from JBGSVA010000015.1 coordinate 7,233, forward strand.
ATGCTAGCGGTGCCACGCATATATCCCGTATCGATCACCGGTTATTGTACTGCTCCCTTAATTTCTATAACATAGCATATATATTATAGCCTATCTCGATAGCATATTGCTAAAAGGTATATGCGTTAAGGATGGGATTCAAATGTCAAAAACCGGTGTACTTTCGGATACCTTTCGGTGTACTTTTGGTGTACAGGTGTATAAAATCCGACATCTCCGTCTGTCCGATATAGGACGAAAAAAACCGCTTTGACCTCGGCCCGTATTATTTATACTTATAATGGTCTGTCACTATTCGTGATTTGGGTGACACAACTCCCGGCATGGATGTTGCCTATTGCGTATCTGTCGACTATACCGGTACGGAGGTATCTACGCATGCACAAATTCATTTCATTATCAATAATAATTGCGCTCATCGCGGCCGCCCTGATATTCGGGGGATGTGACGACGTCGGGGACGCGTTTGACGGCGGGCCGTCGGACGAGCCCAATTTCACCGCTGAAGGCGTGGGCGAGAACACGGTGACCGACCTCTTCATCGAGATAAGAGCCTCGCGCGAGAACCGGAACACGGCAGGCGAAGGGACTGCTGTGATCGGAGGCGACGAGTTCAATATAGAAGTCACCGGGGGCGAGCTCTCGACCGATTTCAATGCCGAGCCGCCGATTCCCCAGACGGACGACCTCCTGCCGCTCGACTTTATCTGCACGCCCAGGTTCGCCGCGCTCAACGTGCGGATAACGCCGGGGGATTTCGAGACGACGATGAGGCTCAACGAATGCGAGGAGAATAACCCCGATATATTCGACGAGGACGGGGTGGTGTTCAACCCGTGCGACGGCGACGACGCCGTGGACGACCTGGAATTCTTCAGCGGCGTCTGCCTCGATATGCCGGAGATAGGCGTCGAGCGCGGGCGGGATACGATAGTGCTAGGGGAATTCAACGGGCTCTGCGGAGCGGACGCGCCGTGCATAGTGCCGAGGGACGTAATAGTGTTCGTCCCGTCGTTCAATGAAGATATAGATTTCGACGATATCATTGACGAGTTTTAGGCGGTGGATGTAGATATCATTTTCCCCCTTTGACAAAGGGGGATTTAAAAAAAGAAGATATGATAAATTGAAAATCCTCCCTTGTATCTTAAGAACATTGGTAAAGGAGTATAAAATAAGAGGAGGAGCGAAGAGACGCTCAATCCTCCCTTAGTCCGAAGAGGCTGCGGGTTAGATCAGCGCCTTCACTCCTCCATGTCCGAATAACCG
>JBGSVA010000016.1:0-26649 GCA_041753155.1 Thermodesulfobacteriota bacterium
GGTCTTTGAACCGGTCGAAACGGGAGACCTGGAGAAGGATAGGCAGGCAGGGGTCTAGTTGGAACTCGTTACGCACGTTCGCTATCTCCGCATCCGACAGCTCCCGGTTTTTATCCGATAGCGGGTCAATGCTGGGTGGAATTAGATACTGGGTATGCGGCAAGGGCTGGGCAAAGGCGGCCAGGCTGAAAATGCTGGCATCGTAGAACTTGACCACCTCGCGAAGATATTTCCACACCGGCCGGTAGGGCCGGCTTACGTCCACGTGGCAGCGCCAGACCCATTTCCCTTTTCGGTCCGGGACATTTTGGATAAGGCGAGCGGGCTGGGGATCGTGGATGAACACCACGTCCGCTTGAACCAGCTTCTCATGCAAAAATTCCGCATTTTTGCGGTTTACCTCTTCATACAGCAGCAGCCTTGAATTCGTCAGGTTCACTGCATTGCCCTGCAGGCCATTGTGAAAGGTCTTGGTCACCTGATAGAACTCCGTGGTGCCCGTTATCACTTCCCATTCGGATTCAATGCCCAATTCGTTCATCAAGGGCAACAGTCGATCAAGGATCTCCGCCACCCCGCCGCCCTCCCGGGTTGAATTGACGTGAACCACCTTGATGCCCTTGAGACGACGCGCCAGTTGCTCGATTTGATCGATCACCTCGGGGCCGACCACCGCACTGTAAGCATCAATTAGTGTCGCGGACATCGGAAGCCTCCTCCGCTAAGGATTTCATTACCGTCTGGATCAGCCGCTGACGGAGTTCCGGAAGGGTCCAGAAATAGTAGTCCACCCCGGCCAGTGCATCCCGCAACCCCGCCGTCGCCTCGCCCCATTGCATCGACCACGCGGAAAAATCGTCCATATTCAACGGTGGCCGGCGCTGAGCCTCGATGAAGTGATAAAAGATCGAGCCGGTGCTCATAGAGGACAGAAGCTGTCCCAGCTCCTCCACGCTCTCGAACCGCTTGCCCGTATCGAACACCACAACACGAGAGGTTAAAAAATGAAACTCCTGGCCGGGGCGAGCCCACGGCACGAATTCATGATCGGCAAGGTAGTCCTCCACTACGTCCAGCAGACGATATCGGAGCTCGCTCAGGTCACGGCACGTCATTGGGTCCAGCACCACAAGCTTCTCCGCAAGTTCCGGCTGGTTAAGTCCCCGCCTGGCCCAGAGGGCAAAATCGTTGCGATACTCCGGATCATCAAAGCTGGGCCGAAGCAGGTTCTCATAAAAATGGTAATAGAGACTCGAATCATCCACTTCAGCGATCCGGTCCCTCAGCTCGCGCAGGTTCATCGCCTGCTTGCCCGTGGCCAGCGTGATCAGGGCACAATCCATCAAATTAAAAGCACGGGTGTCTTTCATCATCTCCTCCGGTCGAGGTTTCAGAGAGCACTATATCTATAACCATAACACAATTATTTTTTACGGGAGAGAATTATTGTCAGAACCAAGAACAGAGTACCGAGGGAATTCTCCGAATTTGAGCTAGTTCCTGCAAAACTCCATTTTTTGCCCTCGCGGAGCAGGAGCGGTTTACAGCGGCCGCGCTTTTCCCGAAGCCGGTAACAGTAATACATTCTGCCAACAGTGTTCGATTCTTTGCTTGTTTGGAATCGTCCCCCCAAGGGAGAGGGAATCAAAAAGAAAAATACTCTCCAGCCTCTTTCTCTTCTTAAAACTCAAGCACTAAAAATTTGCCTGGACTTGTATTTTGTCTTAACTTATATATATTTTAGACTTGCCTAAATTGAGCAGCCTCAGATGAGACACGCTAACCGAAAATTCATGAAGCCCCGGCTTGGCAAGACTTCAATGCTGGCTATGGCCTTCGTATTCGTCCTTCAATTGTATGTGCCAGGCGCGGCAATATGTCTCGAAGACGACGGTGACGCCTTTATCGAGAATTATCTAAGAGGCGACTGCGCCGATACGTTTACTTATCCTCGCGCTGAAGACAACGACTCCCAATCCCCGAACGGAGAAAATTATTACGGTGACCGTCACTGCGGCTCCTGTCTCGATATTCCGCTCTCCGAAAAGCTCACGCAAAAGGATGCGCTTTCTCGGAACGATGTGGATCTAGAGATCGGCATTCACATGTTCGCCGCATACATATCGCCTGTTTCTCTTTATACTAAAACCTCACATAAAATAGTCTATACGGAAGCAACGCCCCGAAGCAGTGCTCCCCTGAGTCTTATTCAAACCGTCATTCTGATCTGTTAAACCCTCAGAAACTTTTTCAACCTTTAACAGGCTCGCAGGTGAGTTAAGTGATTGCTTCACCCGCCCGACCGTAATATCCGGGTTTTGATTCTTCTATTTATCAAGGAGGTTAAGAATGTACGTTAAGAGTGTCACGTTCATTCTATCTTTTATTGTAATTATGATGGCTCTGGTGTGTTCTCATGTTATAGCTGAGGAGAATCATACTCAGAGAAAACATAAAATTGACGAATTAATAGAAATAGCTCTTGAAAATAATCCGTCTCTTTCTTCAGCTATATCCAGTATTGATATTGCAAAAGGTGACCTTAGGGCCGCAAGGGCTTATCCGAATCCCGAATTGGAGTTCACAGCGGCAAGAGGTAAATCACGGGAGGACGGCAGCACCAAACCGGAGTTTGGTATTGCAGTCACGCAGCCTGTGGAATGGCCTCTCAAACGGCTCTACAGAGGAAAAGCCGCCGAGGAGGAGATAAAGGTCAGCGAACTTGAGAGAGATGCGGTTCAGGCGGAGCTCATTTTCACCACCAAACAGCTTTTCTACTCGATTCTCTTTGCCAAAAAGGATTTGGAAATCGCAAAGGAGAATTTAGGCACCAGCAGAACACTTCTCTCGATTATAGAGCGAAGAGTCGAGCTTGGCGAATCCAGGGAGTTAGATTTAATAAAAGCTAAGGTCGAGACCTTAAAATCCGAGAGAGAGCTAATCCGTGCAGAGTCGAACTTGGGTGCTGTAAAGGCAATTTTAAACAGATTTCTCGGGGGTTCTCTGGAAAAGAGTTTTGATGTTGAGGGAGAGCTTACGCCCCCCTCTACAATATCCGGCATTGACGAGATAGCCGAGAAAGCCGACAATTTCAACCCTCAGCTAAAAGCCCAAAAGACCGAAGTCAAACGCGCGGGTTTTTCAATACTGGAGCAAAAACATCTGATAGTTCCCGATATTTTCCTTCAGGGTTTTTACGATAAGGAAATAGACAAGACCGATCTGGGAGGGGGTATCGGCATAAGCATTCCGTTCTGGTACCAGAATCAGGGGGGGATTCAAAGCGCAAAGGCAGAGGAACGAAAGGCTATTTCAGAATTGGAACTTCTTGAGATTGAAACCGGAAACCGCCTCGACGATGAATACAAGAATTATAAAATCGCTTTTGAGCAGTCAAAAATATTCTCGGGAGAGCTATTAAACCAGGCAAAGCGCTCGCTTGAAATAGCTGAGTTCAGCTATGAGCAAGGCGAAACGGAGCTCCTGGATGTTCTCGATGCCCTAAGAACCTACCGCGATACGCTGAAAGAAAATTATCAAGTGCTGTATGAGTTCTACATATCGAAAATCACATTAGAAAGGATTGCAGGGGGTAACTTGTAATGACCGGAAAAACGTTTTTAACATCAAGAACAAAAAAAGCACTCTTGAGTATGCTGGTTTCAGTGTTTTTGATTTCCTTTGCCTCGTGTAACAAAGAAGAAGAAACCGGCAACGGAAATGAAGCAAACGAAGAGACGCCCACAAATCTAATTCAACTCAAATCAATGGAAGAAGCGAATCTTGAGATTGAAGAGGTCTCTTTAAAGTCCCTTAAGAGCATACTGCAAGCGCCGGGGGAAGTTCAATTCAATGAAAACAAGCTTGCCCATGTCGGCTCCCGCGTCCCCGGAAGAATTGTTGAGGTCATAGCAAATCTGGGGGACCGGGTAAAAAAAGGCGACAGCCTTGGTGTAATCGACAGCACAGAGTTAGGAACAGCGCAATCAGAATATCTCAAGGCCAAAGCTAATCTTCAGGCGCAAGAGAAATCTTATGCAAGAGCAAAAAAACTTCTGGAGGGAAAAGCTATATCCCTTGGCGAGTACCAAAAGCGTGAAGCTGAATACATGACCATGCGAGCGGAGTTTAAAGCAGCTGAAGACAAGCTTCACCTTCTGGGATTAAGTGAAGAAGAGGTAAAACATATAGGAAGCGAGCACGTAATAAACTCGAAGGTCGCAGTCAGAGCTCCCTTTTCCGGTACGGTAGTAGAAAGACATGCAACTCTCGGTGAAGTTATTGAGCCCGCTACAAAGCTATTCACAATCGCAGACCTGTCAACACTTTGGGTTATAGCCGATGTCCCTGAAAAAGATATCTCCAAGGTTAAGATCGGGCTCCCAGCAGAAATAAAAGTTTCCCCGTATCCCGATGATGTATTTAAAGGAAATCTAACTTACGTAGGAGATCAGGTTGACCCTGCAACGCGCACCGTAAAGGCGAGAGCAGAGGTGGATAATTCTTTAGGAAAACTCAAGCCTCAAATGTTCGCCACGATTTTTATAACTACGGATGTTGTTACGGATGTCCTTGCGATTCCCGGAGAAGCGATTCAAACAGATGGGAATAAAAAAATCGTGTTTCTTGACAAGGGTAATGGTGGGTTCGAGAAAAGAGAGGTTTCTCTAGGAAGACAAATCGACAGCTTTTATCAAGTAATAGCCGGTGTTAAGACGGGAGAAAAGATAGTTACAAAAGGAAGCTTTCTGCTCAAATCCGAAGCCCAGAAGAGTGAATTGGGGGAAGAATAACATGATAGACAGTATTATAACGTTTGCTCTTCAGCAGAGGTTCCTCGTCATAGTTTTTACGATTCTTCTTATCGGCCTCGGGGTTTACTCGGCAAAGAAGCTTCCGATCGATGCTTTCCCCGACGTTACAAATATTCAGGTACAGATAATAAGCCAAGCCGAGGGAATGGCCCCTACCGAGGTTGAGAAACTGGTGAGCTTCCCGATTGAAGTAACCATGACGGGGCTTCCTAAAGTTACTGAGGTAAGGTCGCTCTCAAAGCTCGGGCTCTCCGTTGTTACTGTGGTCTTTGAAGATGATATGGATACCTACTTCGCACGGCAGCTTGTATTTGAGAGGCTTCAGCAAGCTAAAGAGAATATGCCTCCGGGGGTCGACGCCGAGATGGGACCTATCTCTACCGGTCTTGGAGAGATTTATCAGTACGTTGTTGAAGGCGACGGCTTGAGCCCTATGGAACTCAGAACAATACAGGATTGGATCATAAGACCGATTCTACGCACGGTTCCCGGCGCAACCGATGTAAACAGCTTCGGCGGATTCGTAAAGCAGTATCAGGTCCTCATTGGTCCCGAAAAGCTCATAAGCCATAACCTGACGCTCCGTGAGGTTTTCGAAGCTGTCGAAAGGAACAACGCAAATGCCGGAGGAAACTTCATTGAGCATAACTCCGAGCAATACATAGTTCGCGGATTGGGCCTGGTTAAAAGCCTGGAGGATTTGAGGAATATAATAATTACGTCGCACGATGGAACCCCTATATACGTAAGAGATGTAGCCGAAGTAACATTCGGCCCCGAAATAAGACAGGGTGCTGTTTCCAAAGACGGTAAAGGAGAGGTCGTGACGGGAATCGTACTGATGCTCAAAGGGGCAAGCGGCAGGGAAGTAGTAACCAAGGTCAAGGAAAAAGTACAGGATATTCAAAAAGCGCTTCCCCCGGGCGTTACCATCGAACCCTTTTACGACAGGACGGATTTAGTGCAAAGGGCCATAGAAACAGTTGTTAAAGCGCTTGAAGAAGGAGCTATTCTCATATTCCTCATTCTCCTTCTCTTTCTAGGAAACTTCCGCTCCGCCCTCATCGTCGGAACCGTTTTACCCCTCTCCGCCCTTTTTACGTTCATCATGATGAGATTGTTCGATCTCTCCGCAAACCTCATGTCACTCGGGGGGCTCGCAATAGGCATCGGAATGCTTGTGGACGGCGCAATAGTCATGGTTGAAAATATTTATCGACACCTGGAAGAAAACCCGGAATCGAGGAGAGATATACTCCACACGGTACTCGAAGCCGCTAAAGAGGTGGGAAGGCCCATAGTCTTTGGAGTTCTTATAATCATAGTAGTCTTTCTACCGCTTTTTACCCTTCAGGGAATTGAGGGAAAAATGTTTTCCCCAATGGCTTTCACGGTCAGTTTCGCCCTCCTGGGGTCGCTCATCTTTTCTCTAACCGTAATACCGATACTATGCACGTTCTTATTTGGAGAAAAGAGCCACCGTCCCGAGAATACCTCCTCCCGCTTCTTGAGAGTTTCAGAAGCGTTTAAAAAAGCGAGCTGCTTATTAGAATCATTATCGAACAGGATTGTCGCTTCCATTAAAAACTTTTATATCCCGATTCTAAAAAAAGCCCTGGGGCGTAAAAAGCTCGTAGTGGGAGGAGCGGTATCGGCGCTCGTTCTGAGCCTTTCTCTGTTCCCCTTTATAGGAACAGAGTTTTTACCACAGCTAAACGAGGGATCAATTGCCATCCAGGCATTCCGTCTGCCGAGTATTTCGCTGACGCAGTCAGTCGACGTATCCGGACAAATTGAAAGAACACTAATGAAATTTCCTGAAGTCATAACTGTGGTATCCAAGACCGGGCGCGCCGAGATAGCATCTGATCCGATGGGTGTGGAGATAAGCGATATTATCGTAAACCTAAGGCCCCAAAGAGACTGGAAAACCGCAGAGACCAACGAAGAGCTGGTTGAAAAAATGAGAGAGAACCTCTCTTTAATTCCGGGTGTGGCCTACAGTTTCTCTCAGCCTATAGCCCTCAGGGTAGACGAACTGATATCAGGCGTAAAATCACAGATTGCAATAAAGCTCTTCGGTGAGGATATTGACGTGCTCAAAAACAAGGCTGAAGAAATCAGAGAGGTGGTGTCGAAAATCAAAGGGGTCGAAGATTTGAACGTCGAGCGTGTTTCCGGTCTTCAATACCTGCAGATAGATATAGACAGGTCTCAAATAGCAAGATACGGGATCAATGTTTCGGACATACAAGAGATAGTTGAGACCGCAATAGGCGGCAAAGTTGCAACTGAGGTATTCGAGGGACAAAAGAGATTTGGAGTCCTTGTCAGGTTTCCCGAGGATGCGAGAAAAGACTTGAACACAATCAAAAATATCCTGGTAAGCGCTCCGGACGGCGCCCGTATTCCTCTTGCGCAGCTTTCCAGAGTCTATCTGGAGGAGGGGCCGGCACAGATAAGCAGAGAAAACGGACAGCGAAGAATTGTTATCGAATGTAACGTCGAGGGAAGGGACATAGGGGGATTTGTGGCCGAGGCGCAGAAGGAAATAGCCTCACGAGTGGATCTGCCGCCGGGGTATTTTATCGACTGGGGAGGACAATTCGAGAACCAACAAAGGGCCATGGCAAGACTCTACATTGTTGTGCCGCTGGTGATTCTACTTATATTCCTCCTGCTTTTCAGCACGTTTAATTCTTTAAAGAATGCCCTCCTGATCATCATGAATATCCCGTTCGCCGTTATAGGCGGCATACTCGCTCTTTTCATCTCCGGCCTTTATCTGAGCGTTTCTGCCTCCGTCGGCTTCATAGCGCTTTTCGGAGTAGCGGTATTAAACGGGATTGTGATGGTGTCCTACTTTAACCAGCTAAGACGTGAAGGTGTAGCGTTGGAAGAAGCTGTTATCCGAGGCGCAGAACTGAGACTTAGACCCGTTCTAATGACAGCGCTGGTTGCTAGTCTCGGACTGGTTCCTATGCTTCTAGCCACAGGTCCCGGTTCGGAGATACAAAAACCATTGGCGACGGTTGTCATTGGCGGGCTTATTTCCTCTACTATTTTAACCCTTATCGTTCTTCCAACGCTTTACGGCTGGTTTGAGAAGAAAGAAGTGGATTATTAAATACGATACGGAGGCGCGGCATGAAAGAGATAAAGGCGTATATTCAACCATTTATGCTCGGAAAGGTTACCAAGGCTCTTGAAGGAATAACTGATTTTCCAGGTATGAGCGTCTGGGATATCAGGGGATTTGGAAGGGGCAAGCTGGTGCAAAAAGTCAGGATAGTCGAGTTCGTTCCTAAAGTGAAGATTGAGATATTGGCGAAGGATGAGATGGTTGACAGAATTGTAGAAACCATCCAAAAGCATGCTCACACGGGGAACATGGGAGACGGAAAGATTTTTGTATCGAATGTGGAGAAAGCGGTAAGGATCAGAACCGGTGAAAAAAACGAGGATGCGATATGGTCACCCCTAAAGGATGAATGAAATATGGCGGAAGTGCCGGAGATGGAAAGATCTTTGTGTATACAGTTGACGAAGTAGTAAAGATACGGACGGGCGAGAGGGGCGGAGGGGCTATTTAGCATCTCTCCATACGATGAATATCAAAATAAGGATTTTAGATTAGATAAAACAAATGGAGGTGTAAATATGAGTAGATTAATTACTTGTTCTTTAATCGTAGTATCATTGATTTCTTATTTGTATGCCTATCCCGCAAGGCCGCAGCAGTACGAAGCATTTCAAAATAGTACTGGCCCGAAAGATAAGCAATCTGAATTAGCCGGGGGAATGGCGCCAAAAATGAGCAAGATTGTCGACGCTCTACTTATCAATGCTAACACTCTTCAACTTACGGAAGAGCAAAAAAAATCACTATCAATGATTCCAGATAAATATGTCTACCCGTTGAGAAGAAAAGAAGCGGATTATGACATTGCTCGTATGAAAGTCAATAACTTGATGCAGGATCCTAATTTCGATCCCGCTCAAGCTAAGAAAGAAACAAAAATACTGGAAGAAACGGCTCTTGAGATGGCCAATATATCGATAGATGCATTAGCAGAGATAAGAACCATTGTCGGCATTGAAAATTTTAAAACGATTTTATCGATGCTGGGCAAAAATGGGAAGAATTAAAGTCGCCGGAATAAATGAGTCAAGCGGTCGGCAGGATTCGCCGATAATTTCAATTTCTTAAAAAATCAGTCTGCCATAATCAAAAAAAATCATTATAATTCGTGGATGATGAAATCCGTTCTCCCCATTTTGTTGATACTTCTGTTTGCCCTCTCCTGCGACTCCTCCGATCCCGGAGACTCAGCAAACGTTTTCGGAGACAAAGCCCCCGATCCGGAGGCTGCCGCCGCGGGGCCCGTAGAGGACGAAATATCCCTCAACATCGTACTCGGGCTCGCGCGCTCCCAGGATTCTCTCGCGGAGAGGGTCGATGAGCTCCACGATCCGGACTCTCCTCATTATCACGATTTCAGGAACGTCGAGGACATTGCGGATGAGTTCGGGGCCGACGATACGGTCATAGAGAGCGTGCAGGAGTTTCTGAATACGCAAGGTATTTCCTTAGACGTCGACCAGACAAAAGGATTTCTTCACGGCCAGACCACGGCGGCTCAGTTGAATCAGCTCTTCGGTACGGAGCTTTTTTATTACCAGATAGACACAGGCACATTCATCGCCCCGTCGGCCTCACCCACGCTTCCCGCTCCGTTAATCGGCCTTGTAACCGAGGTGCTGGGATTGAGCACCGAGCCCTCACTCTGGGAAGACCTCCCGCCTGACAATTCCGAAGCCGCCCTCAGCCCTTCAGCTGTAATCGATACGCCCGGCTCCCCTACCGTCACCGGGACGCGTGAGGGGTGCGCCAAGGCTTTAAAGCAGAAGGGCTTCACTCCGAACCAGGTTCAAACGGCGTACGGAATCGATTCCCTTCACCGGCAAGGCTACAGGGGGGAGGGAATCACATTCGCTCTCGTGGAAGGCACCAGTTTCGAACAATCGAACATAGACGAGTTCACATCCTGTTTCGGGATTTCCAATCCCGTCGTTCCTAAAGTCGTCCAGCTCGGAAGCGACGAGCTCAAACCCGACGGTGAACCGTTTCTCGATATCGAAATAGTTCTGATGATCGCCCCCAAGCTTTCGGGGCTTTATGTTTTTCAAAAGCGCCTCAAGTCGCTCGCCGACTGGGTCACGCTCTTTTCCGCGCCACTCAACCCCAAACACACGGAAGGGGTTCCGGTTCAGATTTTATCCGCGAGCCTCGGCAACTGCGAAGTTAAATGGGGGTTCACGGCAATAACTATGCTGGAATACGTATTCATGAACGCGGCCGCTTCAGGGGTGCACGTGTTTATCTCCGCGGGTGACAGCGGCTCATCCACGTGTTTCCACCACGACAAGAGGACCAAGACCAAATCCGCCGAGTATCCCGCCACGTCACAATACGTTACAGGCGTCGGCGGGACGAACCTTGCGCTCAATGAGGACAACACGATCAAGGGAGAGGGCGTATGGAACGACCAGGATTTCCCCGCACCCTATAATAAAAAATTTGGAGCCGGAGGGGGCGGCAAAAGCCGGTTCCTCTCGAGGCCTCTCTGGCAGAAGGGAACGAAAATCAAGGGCTTCAGGAGGACCACGCCCGACGTCGCATTCTTTGCCGATCCTTTTCCGGGCTACGTCATCAATGACTCGCTGAGAGGCTGGTTCGATGACGGGGGCACGAGCGCGGCGACACCCTTCTTCGCGGCTTCCATGGCCCTCGTGCTTCAGGCCGCGGAGGAAAACGACGTCACCCTCGACCTCACTTACCAATTAATCTACAAGCTCGCGAACAGCGATGCCTATGCCGGGGCTTTTCAGGACGTGGTGATCGGGAACAACGACCTCTTCGACGTCGGCTGCTGTGAGGCGGGGCCTCGCTACGACATGGCGAGCGGGTGGGGTTCGCTCAACATCAATTCACTCGCCGAGGTGTTAATTCCGCGGTGAGGGAATTAATAGTCTCAGGAGGCTTTATCTCCCGACGCGTATTTGTTCCATCGGCCGGGAATCAGACTCTGCCGCCAGTCGGATGAAAGCATTACCCCCTTCCCTCACTCGCGCTCAAAGCAGAACTTTAAAACCAGTAAAGGAGATAAGGGAAGGGGTTATTTTGTAACACCGGGCGGAAGCGGCTCTTCACCGCCCCGGCCCCGATGCGTGAATTTCTATTTAAAAAACTGATCTATGAATATCATCAGCCTGCCCTGTACCGTGAACGGCGTCTCGTTGTAACGGACCCCGTCGGACTCTATCTGGTTTGAAGCGAGCGTATTCGCTGCCTGCGCCTCAAGAAGCGTATCCAGACTGCTGCCCGGGAATACTATGCCGCCTATAAGGTCGAGGTTTACGCCCGGGTACATATGCCACGTGAGCGTGCCTTCGACCTCCGTACCCATGTACGTATCCAGGCTCTCGACACCCGGGTAGGGGTTCTTCGTCTCTTCGTTGAAAGCTACCAATACCTGAGGCGTAAAGGAGAGCTCGTCGATCAGCTTAACAGTACCCCACACTCTGGCATAGTACGCGTTGAAAACGCTGCTCTCGACCTGATAGATGTTCGGTATCATGTTCTTGAAGAGGAGGTTGTCGAGGTTGTAAGCAGGGTTGAAGAATACTAGGCCACCATCGATCGAGTCCGTGCCGAGATCATCGCCTTTCGCCCATCCGAATTCCGCCGCGACTATCTTCAACGGCCAGCCCGGATAAACCTCCGCGCGCGCCGCGAATACTATGTTCGACGCGTCTATATCGATATCGCCTACTCCATCCACGCTCAGCTCTCCCCAGACCCCATCCAGCTCGCCGACGAGCCTGAAGAGGTCGGTCTTATAATCGATCAGACTGGTATAAAGAATCATGTGGTCAAGATCTATTCCGCTGACCGCGGCCCCGGCGTTCGGAGGCACGCCCGGATCGGTTCCGCTCGTCGGGAACGTGCTGACGTTATTCTGATGTATGTACGGGAAGAATAAACCGGCCACTGTTAAGTTGCCACCCAATACGTTCGGATTGTTGAAGATAATAGCCCCTGCAACGTCATACCCGTTACCGTTCCCTGTCACCACGCTATTGCCCTGTGTTAGAATGTCCGTTAGCAATACGATAGTTACCGACGAAGATCCCGCCGCGAAAGACTTAAGATAAAGGAACCTGTCGAATATGGTGCCCAAGTCGGAATACGGGTCCCAGCCGCCGTTCAAAAACACGCCGATGCCCCAGTCGAAAGGCTGACGTCCGACCCTTATGAATCCCAGGTCGTGCGGGAGCACTATGTCCGACATCAGGAACCTCACATCGAAGAAGCCGGGGTCGTCTATCGCATTAGGACCTGTCAGTATAGCGCCCCTGAACCTGTCGCTGAACGAGATATTAGAATTGACGACTGTGTTGCGCCCTCCCAAAAGCTCCGTCGTCGAACCGCCCCAAATGTTGTTGTCGAATACGTTCAGCTGCGCCCTGATAACGACCGAGTCGCTGAGCACGAGCTGAGGGGTCAGGCGCAGGGTCGTATCCGCGAAAAAGATATTGTCGTCGTTATTGTTGAAACCGAGGTCTATAGCGTTCTGCCTGCTCAACGCCGAGATAAAGGTCGCGTTACCTATATAACGCGCTCTCGTACGCATGTAACTAGGAAAGCCGCCAAGACTGAAACTGACGGCGTAGGATGGTACTGCAGTAAAAATAGCCAGCGCGAACAAAATGAGCCATTTGACCTTATTCATCTTCCTTCCTCCTTGGATTTAGTTTTCGTTTATTCCCCGCTTGGATGCTCCGCCCGCTACAACCTTGAAAATAACGTGCCAATAATTTCGCCTTACGTTCATTAAATTATTCGAACGGCCGTGTGTCGCATGTCAGAAAATAGTACAAGAATAGAATTCGTCTCCTGTGTAACTGTTTAAAAACGGAGAGAGGTGAAAAGTGGGAATAACATTATCTCGGAACAGCCGTCACATGCCGAGAGCGGCAATGTGCAAATAAAATTGACTGCCCCGGAAGGGATTTATTTCGGGGCATATTTCGCTACCAAATTTTACGGACGGATCTCGGAAAGATACGCGGATGAAGGGGCTGTCGCACGGTTATATAACATGGAGTACGTTGAGAAGACAACACTTAGCCGTTCCTCAAATCCGGATTGAGAAATTCGAACACGCGAGACCTGAATTTGTCGACTTTGAAAGGTTTGGTTATATATTCGTTCCCCGTCGTGTTGATGAAGTCCATTGTTTCACTGCTCGGGTCGCCCGTTATGAAAATAACCTTCTCGGCAAGCCGGGGCTTTAGTTCCTTGATTTTATCATAGAAAGCGATCCCGCTCATACCCGGCATCTTGATGTCGCAGACTATCAGATCGTAGTTGCCGGAGCCCGTTTTCACAAGCGCTTCCTCACCGTCCCTGGCATCATCAATTGTGATGTTATCGTGCTCCAGGACGCCTTTTATCAAATCGACGACTAACTCTTCGTCCTCGACGATGAGGATCCTTTTCTCATTCATCGTCCCCCGGTTTACCTTTGCACGCTTCTCCTTGCCCTGTCCCGGCTCCGCCGTCAGCTGAAACGCCGGCAGCTCAATCACGAAAGCCGCCCCCCCTCCTTCCCCGCTTTCCGCGCGTATCTCACCGCCGTGTTCGCGTATGATCCCGTATGCGACGGCGAGACCCAGGCCCGTCCCTTTCCCGGGCTCTTTGGTGGTGAAAAAGGGATCGAATATCTTTCCGATTACATCTTTCCGGATGCCGGGACCGTTGTCCTCGAACTTAATTTCTATAATGCCCCTGTTTTTTACCCTGGTCGACATTTTGAGACGTCCCCGGTCTCCGTACCCGCTCATCGCCTGCTCGGCGTTGAGTATGATATTGGTAAACACCTGATGGAGCTGGTTGGAATCGACCATGGACTTGGGAGCTCCGCTGTCGAAGTCGGTAACGACCTCGATATTATCGAGCTTTAGCTGGTACTCCCTGAATTCGAGCGACTGCTTCAGAAGTGCGTTAATATCTTCATAAGCCCTCTGCGGCCTGTATTTCCTCGAGAAAGAAAGCAGCTTCTCGATGATCTTCGCGACCCTCTGAGCCGAGGTATTGATGATTTCGAGCGACTTTTTCTCGTTATCGTCGAGACCGGGCTTCGTCAGGAGCCTCTGCGAATACCCGATGATCGGAGTGAGCGGGTTGTTTATTTCATGCGCGATGCTCGATATCATCTGACCTAGAGAGGCCAGTTTCTCCGATTGGACGAGCTTTTCGTGGGTGGACTCGATCTCCTCGAGCATTTTCGCCTTTGCTATCGCAATCGCGATCTGATCCCCCATCGACGAAAGCAGACGCACTTCGTTCTCGCTGAATTTCCGCTCCTTGTAGCTGAGGAACCAGATTACTCCTATTACTTCGCGTCCCAGGAATATCGGTATGCCTAACAAACTGTGGTGTCCGAGCTCCCTGCCCGCCTGGCCGATTTCCCCGTCCTTCTGCACGTCCTCGATATTCTCAATCGCTCCGGTCCTTATGATTTTCCAGGTTAACCCCATCGGATAGGGTATAGTCCCGGCCCTATGCAGGTAAAATTCAGGGAGGTTCCTGCTCGCCTGGATCACGGCCTCCTTTTTCTCCCTATCTACGAGATATATCATAGCCATGTCCACGTTTTCCATATTCATGATTATGTCGAGCGCGACGTCATAGACTTCTCCCAGGTCGAGGGACCTGTGCACCGCCTTCATCAGCGTATTGAGGGCCAGGAGCTCCTCTTCAGTCTTCTTGCGCTCCGAAATGTCCCTCGTGATAATGACCCCGCGTATCTCCCCCGAAGCCGTGAGGTAGGGGTTCCCTATGCACTCGAGCCACCGGTACTCGCCCGATTTGTGTAACGCCCTGAACGTAGCCTTCTCCGTGGAGAGATTCATTACCGCCCGCATGAATATAGACACGGCCGTCGGCACGTCGTCCGGATGCATGAAATCGAAGGCTTTCTTCCCCACGAGCTCCGCCTGCGTGTAACCGGTCAGCTCTAAGCAGACCGGATTCACGTAGAGTATCCTTCCGACTGCATCCACCTCGTATATGAGATCGTAGCTGTTCTCGATGATGGTGCGGTATTTCTTTTCACTCTCTATGAGCCCCTCTTCCGTTTCCCTGAGCCTTGTGATATCCCGGAAAACGACGGCCACCCCTCTGAAGTCCGTCCGCTCATACTGCACCGGAGCGAAACTCGCCGAGACGTACCGGATCAATCCTTCCCGGGTGACCAGAAATGTATCCCTTTGCAAACCGAGCTTCTCCCCGGTTTCAAGAACCATATTCGCAGGCTCTATCGGGTCTTCTTTCTTGTTATCGTTATATAGGCGCAAGACCTCGCCGATGGGCTTCCCCAACGCTTCTTGAGAGGTCCATCCTGTGAGCTCCTCCGCCATACGGTTGATCAGGATAATACTGCCGTCCGCTCCGGCAATGATAACTCCGTCGCCGATGCTGCGAAAGCATACGGAGAGCTCCTCTACACGGCGCGTAAGCTCAATTTCCCTCGCTTCATAACGTGAAATTCCGAGACGGAGCTCTTCTATCTCGTTTATCAGTTGTTTCTTTGTCTTACC
The DNA here is from genome assembly GCA_041753155.1 of Thermodesulfobacteriota bacterium. Lineage (GTDB taxonomy): Bacteria > Desulfobacterota_D > UBA1144 > Nemesobacterales > UBA2774 > 2-12-FULL-53-21. The sequence continues at coordinate 15,483 of JBGSVA010000016.1, forward strand.
TTCGTCGCTCATTCTATCGCCTTCACACTTTTAACCCGGCCGCCTCGCGCATTATGCCGGCCGGCTTCCGGAGCCAGGAAAGGAAAATCCGGCAATTAGCAGTAATATCAGGCAGTTACAGTCTTATCCGCCAACGTGCTATTGAATAAAATCTGTTACAAACGTGGCGTGATACCCGCATCCGGCAAATTCGGCTCAAAGACCTCTTGTCTAAATTATTAGTGCACTTGGTATGAGTTGTAAATAGAGAAGATCAGCGGGGGCGCGGTTATACGCCGGGGGATTTCCTTGTTCCTTCGAGCCCGGTATCCGATTCGCGGCCGCGAGCCCGTATGCGCCGTAAGGACCTATCGCCGATCGCATAGAACTTTACATGCGAATATGAAGCCCGGGCCTCTGCTTGCTCATTGCCCTCTGAAGTAGTACTGCGTGCCGGCAAGAGAGCCGTCGGGAGGAATGAGCCTGAGCGTCTCTTTTCCCCCGAACGTCTGATCCATGCTTATCACAACTATGTGCCTGCTCGATGTCGGCACGAAGGCATTCGTGTCGGCTTCCCTCACCTGATACTCGAGAACGAGCATGTTCGCTTCATCGAATAACGATTTAATCCCTTTCTCTATCGTCTCCAGGCGCCATGTCCCTGTTATTTCCCTGTTGTTCCCCGATTGAGAAGGCATCCCGGGTTGTTTTACCGTCTTTGTGAACGTGCCGTTATCGCTGAACGTGTAAGTCGTTTCGGTGCGGCTCATGCCCTCCCCTTCGTCCCAGACCCAGGTGCCCAGGAGCTTCGCCCTGGTTTCACCGCCAAGCAGGTCTCCGAGCGCCCCTGTCGTGAACAGCCCCGAAACTGCGGCCGCAACAACGATTAACATATATAGTTTTGTTCTCATTTTCCCGACTCCTTTTATTTATCTCCGATTTTGTTGATCAGAATCCCGACTTCACACCGACGCCTCCAGTTCCGCCTGTGAAGGGCTTGAACAGTGACCGTTTAACCGCAAAAAAAGCGTGACCGGCAAAAGCGGCGCACCGAATAAAGCAAGTCCCGCAGCCCCGGCTTAAATATTAAGCGAACCCCGAAGGACGTGTCAAGGAACGTGGGCGCTGTTCTATACAATTCGCATAATACGGGATTAGGACATAACTGCTTTCAACCCCCAAATCTTAATATGAATTTCATGTTAATCCGAAAATTTAGAGATGACACCGGAAGGATATTGATATATCCTTGTATAAAATAATACAGTATTTTTTCTTATCTATTACGGATAAAGGAGTATCCAAGATGGCGACTAAAAAGGAAGCAGCACCGAAAAAAACTGCAGGCAAAAAGGCGGCGACACCGAAAACCGCGGGTAAAAAACCCTCACCGGCCAGGGAATCCGCCCAAGACAAAATCGCCCGAGTCGCATACGAGCTTTACGAAAAGAGCGGACGCATCCCGGGAAGAGACGTCGAGCACTGGCTCGAAGCCGAGGTAATCGTCCTCGGCAAGAAGAAGAAAAAGTAAAAACAGCTTCTCCCGCAGCATGACGGAACAGTTCCCGAATATATTGCCCAGAAGCCGGTTCCTGATCTTCCTAACGTACTTGTGCACGCGCCGGTCATCGTTTTGAATGGCCGGTCATAATGAAATGTTAACGAGAATCATCGGAGGCGTCATATGCCGGCCAAGCTTGTGCCGCCTTTGTTTGTCCCCGGTTTATGGGTCCTATCACCCGCTTCAATGGCCGGCGATTGTGCAGTAATAAATAAGACATTGCCCGGTAATAAATATGACGTTCAGCAATAATAAATCGGCTATTCATACCCGGGCGTCTACGCTGTAAAATAATACACACAGTGTGTGATTTCCGCCCGTATCCGGGCACACAGGTAATGACGACACGAAAATCAGAGAGGAGGATAAAAGGGCTTTAACGAAAGTGCGCCCGTGACCCGGAAAAGCTCCGCCGGCCGGCACTGACGTCACAATACACGCTTTAAACGAGCCCCCATAACCATGACCGGAATAAAACTCACGGCTGAAGAGAAGAGACTGAGAGAGGACAGGGAGAAAAAGGCATACTGGAAAAAGTGGGGGCCATACCTGAGCGAGAGGCAGTGGGGGACCGTTAGAGAGGACTACAGCCCCGGCGGCACCGCCTGGGAATACCTCCCCCACGACCATGCCCGCTCGCGCGCCTACAGGTGGGGGGAGGACGGCATCGCCGGAATCTCCGACAACCACGCGAAGCTCTGCTTCTCGGTAGCGCTCTGGAACGGACACGACCCGATACTGAAGGAGCGGCTTTTCGGACTCACGGGCAACGAAGGCAACCACGGGGAAGACGTGAAGGAATATTACTACTACCTCGACAACACGCCGTCCCATGCCTACATGAAGTGTCTCTACAAGTACCCCCAGAGGGCTTATCCGTACGACGAGCTGGTCGAGGTGAATAAAAAGAGGAGCCGCCACGAATCAGAGTACGAGTTAATCGACACGGGCGTGTTCGACGAAGACAGATATTTCGACGTATTCGTCGAGTACGCGAAGAAATCACCCGAAGACATACTCGTCCTCATCACCGTCTCGAACAGGGGCCCCGCCGAAGCGGTGCTTCACCTGCTCCCCACGCTCTGGTTCAGGAACACGTGGTCGTGGAAGGGAGGGGACAAGCCCTCGCTTCGCTATGCTGAGTCGGAGGAGAACTTGAAAGTCATCGAAGCCTCCCATCCCGGGCTCGGCAATATGTGGCTCTACTGCGATAACCCCGGGGGGCTCCTCTTCACGGATAACGAAACAAACTTTGAGAGGATATACGGCTCCCCGAACGAAACGCCGTACGTCAAGGACGGTATCAACGACTGCATAGTCGGCGGCAGGGAGAGCGCCGTCAACAGCAAGTGCACCGGGACGAAGATGTCCGCCCACTATACCCTCATCATACCGCCGGGGAAATCACAGACGGTCAGGCTCAGGCTCTCGGACACGATTAACCTGATAGACCCGTTCGGAAAGTCCTACGACGCCGTCTTCGTGAAACGCAAAAGCGAGGCCGACGAGTTTTACAAGAGGGTATGCCCGTACACGCTGCCCGAAGACCTCGCGGGGATACAGCGCCAGGCGTTCGCCGGAATGCTCTGGACGAAACAGTTCTACTACTACGTCATCGAGGAGTGGCTGAACGGCGACCCGCTCGACCCCCCTCCCCCCGAGTCGCGGAAGCAGGGAAGGAACCACAACTGGGTACAAGTCTATAACGAGGACATACTCTCCGTTCCGGACAAATGGGAATACCCCTGGTTCGCAGCGTGGGACCTCGCCTTCCACACCGTAATGTTCTCCCTCATCGACCCCGATTTCGCCAAGCGCCAGCTCATGCTCCTGACGAGGGAATGGTACATGCACCCGAACGGACAGATACCGGCGTACGAATGGGCGTTCAGCGACGTCAACCCACCCGTCCACGCCTGGGCCGCGTGGAGGGTATACAACATAGAGCACAAGATGTACGGGCGGAAGGACATCCATTTCCTCGAACGGGTCTTTCAAAAACTCCTCCTCAATTTCACCTGGTGGGTTAACAGGAAGGACGCCGAGGGGAAGAACGTGTTCGAGGGAGGGTTCCTGGGACTCGACAACATAGGGGTATTCGACAGGAACGCGAAGCTCCCGTCGGGAGTGATACTCGAGCAGGCGGACGGCACGAGCTGGATGGGCATGTACTGCCTCAACATGCTCGCGATAGCCATAGAGCTCGCGAAGCATAACTCCAGCTACGAGGACATCGCGAGCAAGTTCTTCGAGCACTTCCTCTACATCGCGAGGGCTATAAACCTCCCTGAAAGGGGACACGACGGCCTCTGGGACGACGAAGACCAGTTCTACTACGACGTGCTCCACCTGCCAAACGGAAACCACCTTCCGATGAAGGTGCGCTCCATGGTGGGGCTCATACCGCTCTACGCAATAGAGACTATAGAGCCCGACGTGCTCGTGAAGCTCGGGGGGTTCAGGCAGAGGATGGAATTGTTCATATAGAACAGGCCGGACCTCGGAGAGAACGTGGCCTCAATGGAGGAAAAGGGCGTGGGAGAGCGGAGGCTCCTCTCCATAGTCGATCAGGACAAGCTGAGACAGATACTCAAGAAGATGCTCGACGAGAACGAGTTCCTGAGCCCCTACGGGATACGCTCGGTCTCGAAATTTCACAGGGATAACCCGTACGAGTTCCACGTGGCCGGATATAACTACACGGTCGAGTACGAGCCCGCCGAATCTACGAGCGAGCTCTTCGGAGGTAACTCCAACTGGAGGGGCCCCGTCTGGTTCCCGGTCAATTTCCTCCTTATCGAGTCGCTCCAGAAATTCCACTACTACCTCGGGGACAGCTACAGGGTCGAATGCCCGACGGGATCGGGCAAGTATATGAACCTCTGGGAGGTGGCGAAGGAGATTTCCCACAGGCTCGTCAGGATCTTCAAGAAGGACCCTTCCGGCAGGAGGCCCGTTTACGGCGGCGCCGAGAAATTCCAGACCGACCCCTACTGGAGCTGCTACATAAATTTCTACGAGTACTTCCACGGCGATAACGGCGCCGGCATCGGAGCGAGCCACCAGACCGGCTGGACCGGGCTCGTCGGCAAGCTTATACGCCAATCGGGCGAGTACGGGACTATAGACGAGATATAACCGACCCCTCGTTTGTGCAGGCACGAGGATCCCGGGGGCTCGTTAAAACGTCTATATACATACGACAATGACTTGTAAATTCATATGACGTGCTTATATTAAAAAAGTGTGAAAATATCGCTTGACAACTTAAGAAGCATCCTTTATATTATTTACTAATATTAAGTAACGCACTTAAAATCATCCTCCATCCTCCTTTAAAAAGAGAGGGAACACTTCCAAAAACAAGTGTTCCCTCTTTTTCTTTTTATGACCCCGGTAATACAGAATAAACCCGCTCTCCCATGGGGATTTGAAAAGTACTCAGAAACACATATAATTTTCATCCTGAGAGGTACCGCTGGCCGCACTCGTGCCGCCGGATGCACGTAAGATATATGAATCACTACGATATTATCCTATTTTACAAATTTGCGGAAATAGACGACACTGAGAGTTTCGCATCAGGGCAGAGGGAGTTCTGCCGTAAAGAAGGGCTCTTGGGGAAGATACTAGTCGCCCGGGAGGGTATAAACGGCTCTTTTTCGGGCACACGCGAGCAGATAGAGAAGTATAAAAATTTCCTCACTGCGATAAAAGGGTTCTCCGACGTCAATTTCAAGGAAGAGACAGCGTCCTTCCGCCCGTTCAGGAAGCTCATCGTCCGGGTGAAGAAGGAGATAATACGCCTCGAGCGGGAAGTGGATATGGGGAGGAGGGGCAAGTACATCACCCCGGAAGAGCTTCTCGCCTTATACGAGAGCGGCGAGGACTTCGTCATGCTCGACACCAGGAACAGCTACGAATCGGACGTCGGCAGGTTCAGGAACGCTGTGACCCCGAAGATAGATTCGTTCCGCGAGTTCCCGGAAGCGCTCGAAGAGCTTAAAGACAAGAAGGACAGGAAGATCGTAACGTACTGCACGGGCGGGATCAGGTGCGAGAAGGCCACGGCCTATATGATAGGCAGCGGTTTCACGGACGTTCACCAGCTAAAAGACGGCATCATCAACTTCTGCCAGCAATACCCCGACACGGTGTGGGAGGGGAAGTGCTTCGTCTTCGACGACAGGCTCGTCTCGGACGTCGAGGCCGAGGGCGAAGTCATTTCGCGGTGCGCCATGTGCGGCGAAAGCTCCGACCGCTACCAGAACTGCAGGAACCCCGAATGTGACGACCTTGTAATTCTATGCCTCGGGTGCAGCGAAGGGAACGATGGCTGCTGCTCGCACGAATGCCTGGGGGAATACCGGGCGCACATCCAGAGGAAGACCCGCGAAAGACAGGGGCACAAATCGAGAACCGGCTGAATGCTCAGGACAGGCACGCTTCCGGCTTCGCCTAAGGCTTCGCCGGACAAGCAGGGCGAACGTGTGGGGTGGGGAGGATGGTTGGAAACCCAACCCATTCATACTTCGATAAACTCAGGACGAACGGGCGGCGGGTCGCCGCGGACATACATACTTCGACAAGCTTCCCCCTACGCTGAAGCTTCGGGGGACAGACATGACGAACGGGATTGAATACGTCACCGGATTTAGGCTAGCTGTTGGAAGGGACCGTAAAATCACACTACGTGTGTCAGTCCTTTATGTTCCTGGCTTTTAACAAAAGGAGCAGGACGAAGGCGAGAAGGAATATCGCGTATAGGAAAGGCGGTAGCAGCTCCATCATCGTTTTACAACTCCCTCCGATACCGGAATCGAAAAACCCGGAGACCCTTTTTGATCAGGGCCTCCGTAACTCGCTTGTTCTCAGAGTTTACTGCTTATCTTTTTTCTTACCCTTCGGCTTCGATTTCTTCGCGATGAAGCCCTTGAGCTCCGCGAGGTCCGGAGCGAGGAGCTCCTTGACCCTTTCGGTATTGACCCTGGCCACGATGATGTGGCCGATCTCCGTGTTGACCTCGTCGTAGATACCCATCGCTTTCATCCCCTGGGCCTGCTTCTGGTTATCCTCGGTCGGGCTCACGTAGTGAACGGAGACCGCCTTGTACCTGTGTATGAGGAATATGTGGATGAGGGCCATGAGCCTCTTCTTCCGGAACTTGTCTTCGAATGTGTTCTGGTCCCTGATCGAAACGAAGTTGTTTCCCCAGCGGTCGTGTATGGTCGTGAAAATCGCGTCGGCAACTTTATTCCCGCCCTCGTCTTTGACCGTGAGCTCGAGGAGCTCGGAACCCGCGGTATGCGGCCTCAGCTTTACGCTCAGGCGTCCCGGTATGCCGTAGTGCTCGGACCAGAGCTCGAGCCAGTCCTCCAGAAGCCTGGGCGGGACTTCGGTTTCGACCAGGTGCTGTACCTGAGTCGAACCCTTGCCCATGGCGACAGTAGTCGCCGTGCGTCCGGACGATGCGGCGAGCGCTCCGTCGAGACGGGGCCCTCCGACGAGTGTCTGCGGCGTCCTGTAAGGCGAGTCGAGCAGCCTAAGCTTCCTCTGGAGCCTCGCGAGCGCGAGCATCCCGTCCTGCTTGAGCGCCGTCGCGAATTCCTCGGCCGCGAGTCCGTCTATCTGGTGTCCGCCGTAGGTGATGAAGTCAAACACGTAGCCGAGCTTCCCTATTTCCTTGGGGAAGTTCCTCATCTCCTCTTCGCTCATGCCCGTAGTATCCCAGTTGAACGAAGGCGACAGGTTATATGCGAGCATCTTGTCCGGGAACTCCGCGTGTATCGCTTCGGCGAATTCCCTGGCTTCTTCGTAGTTTGCTGTTTTGGTTTCCATCCATATCAGATCGGCGTAAGGAGCGACTGCGAGAGACTTCGCTATGGCGTATTCTATACCGCCCTTTACCTGATAGTAGCCCTCAGGGGTCCTCGAAAGCTCGCAGTCCCAGGGCGCCTCTATACCCATCTGTCTCGTCTTGTCCCTTGCGTGCTGGTAGGAAGAGTGGTTCGCGAATTCGAACCATTCTTCGATGGTCATGCCGAGGTTCCTGCCCTCTTCTATCGCGAACTCCATCTGCTCGGCGACGGCCTGGGCGTACGTCATGAGACCCGACTCCACTTCCCAGGTCTCGACGAACTTGTTGGCCGCGTTCTCGAGAGGCTTCGTGATGCTCCTCTCCTTCCCTTCCTTGAGCGCCTGTATGCTCTTGTCTATTATAGGCGTGAGGCCCACCTTGTCGAACCACTCGTAGACCTCGTCGTACTCTGCGTCGGAAATCTGGTACATCATGAATCCGTTAACGTCCGTGATGCCCTTGTCGTAAAACCTTTTCAGAATAGCGAGGTAGCAGTTCTTGTATCCGGGCACGTTCGTGACGGTCGCTCCAAGTATGAACGGCTGGTCGCGCTCGTCTCCCCTTCCGTCGAGGAGGTTTGCGGCCTCGGCGTCCGTACGTGCGACGATGATCCCGGGCACTTTCATGATGTCGAGCTGAAACCGGGCGGCGTTCAACCTCTTTATCTGCTCGTCAACAGGCACGAGCGCCTTCCCGCCCTGGTGGCCGCATTTCTTGGTACCCGGCTTCTGGTCTTCTATGTGGTACCCGGTCACGCCCGCCTCGACGAACCTCTTTATGAGGTTCCTGACGTGGGCGTCTCCCCCGTGCCCCGTGTCGGCGTCGGCTATGATGAACGGCCTGTAATCGACCTTGGGGGTGGCCTTCCGCTCCTTCTCCGACATGCGCGACCTCATGAACTTCTGGTTCCGGTCGGCTGTCAGGAGCGCGCGGACTAGCCCCGCGGCTTCGTCGGGCACCTGGCTCAGCGGATAGCTCGCCAGGTCCGGGCCCGGGTCTTCGGAGAGAGACCCTTTCGCGGACGTAGCCCAGCCGCCGAGATATACCCCTTCGATGCCTATGCGCTTCATCGTCACTATCTGTCCGGGCGAATACGGCCCGAACGTGGTTATCTGCTCGCCCCGGGCGAAGAGCTCCCGGAGCTTGTTGTAGAATTCCTCGGAGTATTTCCTTGCTACTGTGTAGTCGTTTTCGAGCGTCCCCGCCTGCTGAACGACCTGGCGGGCTGAGTATAGACGCCTGATGCCCTTGAACCTCGGCTGGGCGAACCATTCCTTCATTTCCCTCACTTCCCTTTCGAACGAATCGAGCTCGTCCTCGAGAGTCGTGTCGAGCCTCGTTTCGGGGAGGAAGTCGAGGTTCTCCGTAATCCTCGTGCCGTCTTTTTTGAAGGCGTCCATGTACTGCTTTATCCTGATCTTGGCTGTAGAGAGGTCGTGGTTGTTGAGGTTTATGTTGAGGAGGTCGATGTACCAGGGCGTCTTGATGCCGTCGAGCACGTACGTCTCCACTATTTCCCTGCCTATGGGCAGCGTGGTGGGCTTGGAATCGTCGTGGACGTCCTTGTCCTTCGCCTTAAGCAGCTTGTCGTATTCCTCGGCGAGGAGCCTCTCGAAGAGGTCCGAAGTAAATATGTCTCCCTCCTTTACCCCCGTGTCCTTATCGTCCTCGGTCAGCACCGCCCCCTTGTCCACCCATTCCCAGAGAATGCTGAGACGTATCTCGCCCGTGGCCATGTCTTCCATTAAATAGAGTATGTCGTCGTTGCCGAAGAAATCGGCGGGCTTAAGCGCGGCCGCCTGAAAGCCCTGCCCGAACGCGTTCCCGTATTGAAGGGCTACCGACATCAGGTTCCTTGCGCCCCTTATAGTCCTTGGCGCCGGCTCGAGGAGAGTGAGCCCGTCCGCGTCCTCGTCGGTATACGTGAGCGGCGGGAATTTCCTTCCCATCTGGTTTTCCTGCCCCGCCTCTTCCCATACGGGCCTGATTATATGCACCATCTTCCAGTGAGCGACCCACTTGCCGCTCGCGCCCTCCTTCTGCTCCCTTTTCGCCCCGTCGACCGCCTTCTTCATACTTTCTTTTACGCCTTTATCCGAGCCTACGGGGATGTTGGGCTCCATCCCGCCCTGCCAGAGGGCGTAGTTATGATTGACCCCGGGGGTGTTCACGGCTCTCCTGACCCGGTCTTCGTAATTCCTCATATAGCCGTAAGTCATCGTTATCGATTCTATGTTCGGGTTAATGAACGACTGGTCCCACGCCATGGCGTCGGAAACGCTGTTTATGTAATCCCACCTGCCTGTGTTGAACCCCACGAAATGCCTCCCGAGGGCTGCGCGTATCTCCATTAGCTGGAACGTGGCCTCGAGCTGTTCGATGAGGACGTATACCTTTATGCTTCCAAGCGGTATGCTCAGGTGGTCCTCGAGCGCCGAAAGGAGCTCGTTCCAGAAAGCGGCCTCCTCGGCCGTCTGTATCTTGGGCAGGTAGAGCACAATAGACGAGCCCGATTTATCGAGCTCCTGATAGTTGTTCACAATGTAAAGGACGACGTCGACTACCGAGGCCGAGAGCATGAGGCCGTTCTCGTCCCTTATGTGCCTGTCGTCCAAATGGAGACCCCTCGCCCGGAATATCTTCGTCGTGAAGTCGAGCTGTTTTCTCCAGTCGATAATGATATCCCGTCCCAAAAACCCCTTCGCCCATACGTTCATCTCCCTCGAGACCTGCTCGGCGACGTTCATGAACATGGGGTCTTTCCTGATGGCGAGTTTTAAATTCCTCTGGTTGTCGAGCGACATCGTGCTTATCTGTCCTAGGGCGTCCTCGCCGTCGAACATCCATCCGTCCGCTCCGGAAAGGAGCGCGTACGCAACGTTACGTATGCTTTTATCGATAGAAGTGTTGGGCTTTGCGGCCGGGCCCGTCCCCTGGATCCACTGCCTCTGGAGGTCGTGCGGGACTTCGGAGCCCACGAACTTGCCGTCCCGCGCGTCCTGCACCTTTATGTTCGTGCGGGGTATGAAATCGCTCGGGTTCAAGAACCTTATCCTCTCCCTGTTGCGGTTCCGCTGGGCGCGCCTCGCGTACCGCTTCTCCATCAGCAGCTTCTGGTCTTTATTGAATACCGAAAGCGCCTTCAGGGCTTCGAGTACCTGGGGCGTATATATGTCGGCGTATTCGCTCGCGAGGTCGTTCCTTATCTGGAGGTTCCTCGGGGCGGAAATTACCTTGAACGGCTGTTTTGAAATATCACGAACGGTGCTCATGTCGCTCCTTCTCCTTGGTTTTTTATACTGTGCAAAAGTTTAAAAATGGGAACCATCATTATAATACAACCGGCCTTCAAATCAAATAAAATCAAAATAACCTGCCGTGCTTATTAATATATTTATATATACGGAGTAATATTGCAACCGGGCCGGAGAAGAATTTTTATTCTGCGATGCACAGTAGGCAACCACAGGTTATTAATAGAGAACCCTGCCCCTTTAAAACATTTTACCCGTTTTTATGCCCTTGTGAATTCCCGGGGGATAAATTTTGGATTTCGGAAATATACAGCTCATTCCGGCATTCCGCGCCGTGTTCTTGCTCGACCTCAGGATTATTAAATTGAGGAAGACTAAATCCTCCCTTGTATCTTAAGAACATTGGTAAAGGAGTATAAAATAAGAGGAGGAGCGAAGAGACGCTCAATCCTCCCTTAGTCCGAAGAGGCTGCGGGTTAGATCAGCGCCTTCACTCCTCCATGTCCGAATAACCGG
>JBGSVA010000017.1:0-85000 GCA_041753155.1 Thermodesulfobacteriota bacterium
TTCGAGCAGGTCGAGATCAAACGACGGGTATTCCGCTCGGGCGAGACCGAGTACTACCTGAACGGAGTCCAGTGCAGGCTCAAGGACATCACGGATATATTCATCGACACCGGTTCCGGGGCCAGGGCATATTCGGTTATCAGCCAGGGCAGAGTCGACCAGATGATTACGGCGAAACCCGAGGACAAAAGGACCCTCATAGAAGAGGTCGCAGGCATAAGGAAATACAAGATCAGGCGGCGGGAGACGGAGACCAGGATTAAAACGACCCGGGAGAACCTGAGCCGCGTGAGAGATATGATAAACGAAGTAAAGAGGCAGATGGACACCCTGAGCCTTCAGGCCAAACACGCGGGGGAATTCAGGGAGCTGTCCGAGGAATCGAGGAGGCTCGAAGCCAGGATACTGAGGGCCAGGCTGGACAGGCTCGAAAAGAAGAAGAATTCCGCAATCGGGGAAAAGACCGCGGTCGAACAATCGATAGCCAAATCCGAAGAGGAGATAATCCACGTCATCAACCTCCTCAAAAAATTAAATAGTCAGTCCCTGACCGACGACGATAAAATCAGAGAGAGTGAAAACGACATCTATAGAACGAAAACCGAGCTCCAGGCAAAAATATCCTCGCAGGACCTGATCAAGACGGAGATCTCGAGCATCGAGAGGTTCATAGAGAAGATAGAGAGCGAATCGGCGCTGCTCGGCGGCGAGCGCCTGAACCTGGCGGCGCAAACCGAGATCAAAAAAAGCGCCCTCGAAGAGGTCGGACTCGAACTGCAAAAAGAGAATATCGAGATAGAAGGAAAAGAAGAAAAACTGGCGACGATCAAGGCGGGCTTTTCCGTAATCCGCGCCGAGCATCAGGAGATCAGGGCGTCCCTCTTCAAAACACTCGACGAATACAGCTCGCTCAAGGGCGCGGCGCTCGGTTATGAAAAGGAATTAAGGGATCTCTATTCGAAGAGAGAGGTAATAGAGAAAGAGCTTTCCGAAATAGAGCTCGAGAGTAAGGCGGCGGCAGAAGAAATAATAGGGCTTGAACGGGTACTTCTGGAGAATGAAAACAAAAAGCAGCGTATTTCGGAATCCAGGGACAGGCTACAAGCGACCCTTTCGTCCGTCTCGGAAACGCAGGCTATAAAACGGGATGAATACGACGGGCTTCAGGAGCGGCTCAACGAGAGCTCGTCAAGACTCACTGTGCTCGACCAGATACAGGCGAACTACGAGTGGCTCCCGGAGGGGATAAGGAACTTCATACTCGAGCACAAAGGAAACGGGGTGCTCGGAACCGTATCCGATTTTATCTCGGTCCCCGAGGGTTACGAAAGAGCCGTGGAAGCGGTGCTCGGGGATAAGATCAAATGGATCCTCGTCGAGGAGAACGCTCAGGCCCTGAGCGCGATAGATTCCCTGAGACAGCACGCCCTCGGGAGGGGGACGTTCGTCCCGGCAGGAGGGGTACAGGGTTTAGCGGCGTCGAACGGAAGGCTTTTAAATGCCAGGCCGCTTTCGGAAATAGTGAGCCTCGACGATAAACTGAGCATAATCGAAAACCTCCTTAAGAGCGTATACATGGTCTCCACGCTCGGCGAGGGTTTGAGGATGCAGTCGGAAACGGAGGGCGGAGCGTCATTCGTCACCGCCGAAGGGGATTACCTGCACCCCGACGGGGCCATATCCGGCGGAACGGCCCAGCCCGGGGTGCTCGAGAGGAAGAGGGAGATCGAAAACCTCAAGACCGTAACCAGCGTATTACAGGGCGGAATAGAAAAGCTCAGCCTTGAAATAGAAGCAGGCGAACTCGAAATAAAGGACCTGAATACGGGAATAAAGGGATTTGAGAACGAGCTCGTCGAAACCGGCATTATCGACGCTGAGACCAGGAAAGACATATTCAATTTCAAAAATAACCTCGAGAAGCTTGAGCGGCGGATCGAGGGAATAAATCAGAATCTCAAGAAAACCGGCGTAGAGACAGACGAAAAACTCCAGCTCATGGATGAAACGAGGTTGAAGATAACCAGCCTCGATGGGGAGAAGTCGGTCCTGGAGCAGAGGTTCGGGGACGTCGAGGGTAAAATCCAGAAGGCGGAAGAAGAGGAACGCTCGGTCGAGAGGGAAATCGCGGAAAAGAAGGTCAAATGCGCTTCTCTTATAGAAAAGGAAAAGAGCCTCATCGAGGATTTAACCGAGCTTGAGAGAAGGATAAGGGATATCGATAACCGTATCCAGCTCGAATCCCGGAATATAGAGGAGAAAAAACAGGAGAAGCTGAGCTTTATTGAAAAGGACAAGTACACGATAGAGGAGATAAACCTTATTAACGAAGCCATTACTCAAAACGAAGAGAAGCTTCAGGTGATGAAGAACGAAAGGAGCGCTCTCGTAGAGGAGATAAGGACGGCTAACGAGGCCAGGGAAAACCTGAATACCATGTTATCGGACCTGAGGCTCAGGAATAATTCCCTCGAGCTCGACCTCAACAGCCTGCATATCGAGTCGGAAAGTATTAACGACATGATCGAGAGGGGCAACCTCTCGGATATGATCTCGGGTCTCGCAGGCGGAGAGGAGCCCGCTGAAATAAATATTCACGAAGAAGAAGCCAGGTTGAAGAGGCTCCAGGCACAGATCGAGAAGTTCGGTCCGGTTAACCTGCTCGCTCCCGAAGAGTACAACAAGCTCGAGGAAAGGTATAAATTCCTGAACGACCAGATGGAAGACCTCACGCAGGCCATAAATTCACTCGGAAAGGCTATCAGCAAGATCGACAAGGAGTCCGAAAAAAGGTTCAGAGAAACGTTCGAGCTGATGGATCAGAAGTTCCAGGAGATATTCAGCCGTCTCTTCAGGGGCGGGGAAGGTAAACTGGTACTGACCGAGCCCGACAACATGCTGGAATCCGGAGTGGAGGTCATGGTCAGGCCGAGAGGCAAAAGATTCCAATCCATCACGCTCCTGTCAGGGGGCGAAAAAGCCCTTTCGGCAATCGCGCTCATAATTGCCGCCTGCTTGATAAAGCCCGCGCCTTTCCTCCTCTTTGACGAAATAGACGCCCCGCTCGACGACAGGAACACGTCCTATTTCATCGAGCTCGTTAAAGAAATAGACAAGAATTCGCAGGTTATACTGATAACCCACAACAAGAAGACCATGCAGCAAGTCAACTCCCTGATCGGCATAACTTCCAACAGGTCCGGCACTTCGACCGTCGTTTCGGTCGACCTGAACTAAACGCCGCGTGATGTGCTAATCTATAGATATCAGAGAAAGTTGAAACCTTTAACGGACAAGCCGCCGTATAAATAAGCAAAATTTGTGATGCCGGGGTTTTACATTATACTTTTATCGGTTCCAAAGTTTCGGAGGATTGTTAGAAAATGATTTCTTATATAATGAAGAAAATTATCGGCTCCCAGAACGACAGGGAGATCAAAAGACTGGCCGCCATTGTCGACGGGGTTAACGAATACGAGAGTGAATTCCAATCGCTTCCCAATAGCGCGTTTACAGTAAAAACCGGGGAATACAGGGAAAGGCTGAAAAACGGCCTCAACGGGAACGGAGATCCGATGGAGGAGGAGCATTACGGGAAACTCGATGATGACCTCCTCGAAATACTCCCCGAAGCCTTCGCCCTCGTCAGGGAAGCGTCCCGCAGGACCCTGGGAATGCGCCCCTTCGACGTCCAGCTCATCGGGGGCCTCGTGCTCCACATGGGCAGGATTGCGGAAATGAAAACGGGTGAAGGAAAAACGCTCGTCGCCGCCCTGCCCCTCTATCTAAATGGAATTACCGGCCTCGGTGCGCACCTCGTGACCGTAAACGACTACCTGGCGCGACGCGACGCGATGTGGATGGGGCCCATATACAAGCTCCTCGGCCTGAATGTCGGCGTCATAAACCATGAAATTTCATACCTTGTAGACTGGGAAGACCCTGCCAGGGCGCAGCACGCAATAGACAACAACCAGAGCGTGTGGCCGGCCGAATATTCGGATATGGAAATCCCGCCCGAGAAGAACCTCGACGTACTTGCCGCGTTTAAGACAAAGCTCGTCGAGTGCCCTCGAAAGGAGGCCTACGGGGCTCACGCGACCTACGGAACGAACAACGAGTTCGGCTTCGATTACCTGAGAGACAACATGAAGTTCTCGCTTAATGACTATGTACAGCGGGAGCACAGCTATGCCATCGTGGACGAAGTGGACAGCATCCTGATCGACGAAGCCAGGACGCCGCTAATTATTTCGGGTCCTTCCGAAGAGTCGACCCAGCTTTATTACGATATAAACAATGTGGTCGTAAGGCTTAAAAACGAGGTCGATTTCACCCTCGACGAAAAGACGCGACAGGTCACCCCTACGGAGGAAGGGTCCAACAAGATAGAAAAGGCCCTCGGGATAAGTAACGTCTATGATCCGGCGAACCTCGAAATTCTCCACCACGTCATACAGGGACTCCGCGCGCATCACCTCTTCCACAGGGACGTCGACTACATGGTCAAAGACGGGAAGGTGATTATCGTCGACGAATTCACCGGCAGGCTCATGCCCGGAAGGAGGTGGAGCGACGGACTACATCAGGCGATCGAGGCCAAAGAGGACGTGGAGATAGAGAACGAGAACCAGACGCTTGCCACGATCACGATCCAGAACTATTTCAGGATGTACAGGAAGCTCGCCGGAATGACGGGTACCGCGGATACGGAGGCATTCGAGTTCAAGAATATTTACAAGCTCGACGTAAACGTCGTACCGACCAATAAGCCGATGGTAAGGGCCGACACGAACGACTCCGTATACAAGTCGGAACGGGAAAAATTTGGCGCCGTCGCGGAGGAAATAAAGGAGCTTTACGGAAAGGGCCGGCCTATACTCGTGGGCACGACTTCCATTGAAAAATCGGAGAGGCTCTCCGGGATGCTGCAGAAGCTCCGCATACCCCATCAGGTGCTCAACGCAAAGCAGCACGAGAACGAAGCCGAGATAGTGGCCCAGGCGGGAAGGATCGGCGGCGTCACGATAGCGACGAACATGGCGGGCAGGGGAACGGACATTATCCTGGGCGGCAATCACGAGTACCTTGCAAGGGACATACTCAGAAAAAAATTCAGGGTCGATCCCTCGGATACACTACCGGAGCAGTTCGAGGAAGCTATGCTCGAAGCGAAACCAATATGCGAGGACGAGAAAAAGAGGGTGCTCGAACTGGGAGGCCTCCACATTATAGGCACGGAGCGGCACGAATCCAGGAGGATAGACAACCAGCTGAGGGGAAGGTCCGGCAGGCAGGGCGACCCCGGCTCCTCCAGGTTCTTCGTATCGCTCGAAGACGACCTCGTGAGGATATTCGCCTCGGAGACCATAACCAAGATAATGGACAAGCTCGGATGGGAGGAAGGGGAGCCGATAGAGCACAAGATGATCTCGCGCTCC
Organism: Thermodesulfobacteriota bacterium; assembly: GCA_041753155.1. Taxonomy (GTDB): domain Bacteria; phylum Desulfobacterota_D; class UBA1144; order Nemesobacterales; family UBA2774; genus 2-12-FULL-53-21. Next base: position 5,442 of record JBGSVA010000017.1, read on the forward strand.
ATCGAGAACGCCCAGAAAAAGGTCGAGGGAAGGAACTTCGACATAAGGAAGCACCTCCTCGATTACGACGACGTCCTTAACAAGCAGAGGGAAGTCATATACAGAAAGAGGAGGGAGTTCCTGGCCGGGGGGGAGAACCTCAAAGACAACCTCTACGAAATGGCCGATGAAGTCATCACCGACCTCGTCGTGGAAGCGGTCCCGGAAAAGGGGAACGTGGAAGAGGCAGACTTGAACGATTTGAAAGAAGCGGTCCACGCTTCGTTCAACATAAATATCGACGTCGGCGAGCTCGCCCGAAACGGGCCGAAAAGGGAAGACGTAACCGAATATATAGGGAATATAGTGCACGAGTTCTATGACGGTAAAGAAAAAGAGATAACGCCCGAAACGATGAGGCAGATCGAAAGATACATAATGCTTCAGACCCTCGACTTCCTTTGGAAGGACCACCTTCTCAACATGGACCACCTGCGGGAGGGGATAGGGCTCCGAGGTTATGCGCAGCGGGACCCGCTCCATGAGTACAAGCGCGAAGGGTTCGAGATGTTCTCCTCCCTGATGAACCGCCTCTCCTCGGACGTTTGCGAAAAACTATTCAGGGTGCAGCCTGTAAGCGAAACCGAAATGGAAAGGCTCGAGAAGAGAAGGAGGGCCGAGCAGCAGCGCATGACCCTGAGCAGGGGCGAGGACGAGGAGGGCAAAAGGCCCGTTAAGAGACACGATAAGAAGGTGGGGAGAAACGACCCCTGCCCTTGCGGCAGCGGCAAGAAATACAAGAGATGCTGCGGCGCCTCTTAGGGGAACCCTGGTTTGGAACTGTCCGAACTCACAGACAAGATACGAAACCTCGAAGTAAATATAAGCGGTGTAATAAAGGGGAAACCCGAAATAGTCAAAACAGCTATAGTGGCCCTCCTATCGAGGTCGCACATGCTGATAGAGGACGTCCCGGGGGTCGGGAAAACCACACTGGCCAACGCATTAGCCAGGTCGACGGCCCTCAGTTTCAAGAGGATCCAGTTCACGAGCGACCTGCTCCCGTCCGACATTCTGGGGGTATCCGTGCTCGATCAATCGACCGGTGATTTTATATTCAAACCGGGCCCCATATTCGCAAACGTGGTCCTCGCAGACGAGATAAACAGGGCCACTCCGAAAACCCAGAGCGCGCTTCTAGAGGCGATGAACGAGGCCAAGGCTACAATAGACGGGACCGTCCACGACTTGCCGAAACCCTTTATGGTAATAGCGACTCAAAACCCGTTCGAATACAAGGGCACCTTCCCGCTCCCCGAAAATCAGCTCGACCGTTTCGCAATAAGGATCAGCATCGGCTATCCCGACAGGGAGAGCGAAAGAGAGATACTCTCGACATCGAGTCCCGTAAACTCTTGGGACGGCATTAACCCGGTAATATCAAGGGAAGAAGTCGTAATGCTCCAGAAATTTTCGGAGAGGGTTAGGATCGACGATTCCATACTGGACTACATTCTCGCGATTATAACGGAAACCAGAAACCCCAGGATGTTCGAGCTCGGAGTGAGCCCGAGGGGGGCGATTGCGCTCAAGAGCGCGGCGCAGGCCCTCGCTTTAATCGGCGGGAGGACATACTGCATCCCCGAGGACGTCAAGAAGATGGCGGTCCCTGTACTCGCGCACAGGGTCATCGTCAGAAGCGAACGCCACCTGGGCCGGGGAGGGGAAGAAGAGGCGATTAAAGAGGTGCTGGAAAGCGTAAAGGTGCCGATTTAACAGGTATCGATAGAATAATGGTAGACTATATCAAGGTTATTATTCGATTGAGCGTTTAACGCGGAGGGCAGAATGAACCCCAGACCGAAAATCTATTTTTATCAGGGTAAGCCGCCTGCATATTTCATACCACTCATCCTTCTACTGGGCATTGTGGTGCTCGCAATACTCGTGTTATTCGGATTCTTTCTCGGAATCGCGGTGGGAGTCGCGCTTATTATATTCGGCGTGATGAGACTCTTCTCCTCCAAGAGTAAGAAGAAGTTCAGAACTATCGATGAGGACGGCAGAACGACCATAATTCTCGACAGGGAAGACTACGAGGTCATAGAGAAGGGTAAAAAAAATTAATTTTGACTAGAGTGCGTCGATTTCCCCGGCGAGCTTGAAATCCTTCCCGGTCAACCCGCCCTGGCTGTGCGTCGACAGGGTCAGAGTCACGTTCCTGTACCGGATCAGGATGTCGGGGTGGTGGTCGGCCTTCTCGGCGAGTATGGCTACCTTATTCACGAAACCGACCGATTCGACGAAGTCCTTGTTCTTGAATACCCTGACGATCTCATTCCCCTTTCTCTCCCAGCCCTTGAGACCCTTGAGTCCTTCTTCTATTTCCGCTTCGGATAACAGCGCCATTTCGTTTCACCTCACTTTCTATAAGTTTATGGAGGGCGGATGGATAGTCAAAAAATTGTTATTTAAACTTAATCAATGCCGAAGGCCATAATCAGCATAGGTTCGAACCTGGGGGACAGGGTCCGCAATTGTATAAATGCCCTTAGCGAGATCTCGTCCTTTGCGGAAATCATGAGAGTGTCGTCGGTATACGAAACGGAGCCTGTAGGGAACGAAGACCAGCCCGATTTCATAAACTGCGCGGCGGAGATTGAAACCGCGCTTCTACCTGAAGAGCTTCTGAAACATCTCCAGGAAATAGAAGACAAACTCGGCAGAATACGCGGTAACAGATGGGGGCCAAGGGCGATAGATATCGATATTATCTTTTACGATGACCTCATAATCGACTCGGAAGAGCTGCAAATCCCTCACGTGAGCGCTCACGCGAGACGGTTCGTGCTGGAGCCTGTAACCGAGATAGCGCCTGGTAAAGTACACCCCGGCTTTGGAGTAACGGTCCGGGAACTGTGTGAGAGACTCGAGGAGGGACAGCCGGTAAAAAAAGTGGGCGGCCCTTCCACATTATTTCCACAGTAATCCACAGATTGTCAACACCCCCGGAACAGGATATTAAGATATTTTTCAACAGAAATAAACATCCGGCCGTGAGAAAATAATATATTGGTCTTAATAGATTAAGCCAATTTTCACTCATTAACGGAGTTTCTTGTGGATAACCCTGGTTGTGTATACCGGCAGGTTATCCACAGGCCCGGGCGCTTTTTACGAGGAGGCGAAATTCCTCGCAGACTCGAGCGTATTCCATAGCAGCATCGCTATAGTCATGGGCCCCACTCCGCCCGGAACAGGCGTGATGTAGGAGGCCTTTTTGCTGACCCCTTCGAAGTCCACGTCCCCCGTGAGCTTTCCGTCTTTATTGCGGTTAATGCCGACGTCTATGACGACCGCGCCTTCCTTGACCATACCGGCCGTAATGAAATCTGCCCGTCCGATCGCCGCCACCAGAATGTCCGCCCTACGTGTTACCTCGTCGAGCGGTTTCGTGCGGGAATGGCAGATGGTAACGGTTGCATGGCGGTGGAGGAGGAGCATCGAAACGGGTTTCCCGACTATGTTGCTCCTTCCGACCACTACAGCCTCCTTCCCCTCTATGCCTATCTTATAAAAGTCGAGCATCTTGATGATCCCGTGCGGGGTGCACGATATGAACCTCGGCCTCCCCTCCACGAGGAGGCCCACGTTATAGGGATGGAACCCGTCCACGTCTTTAAGCGGGGATACCGCTCCCAGAATTTTCGTTTCGCTTATATGAGAGGGCAGCGGGAGCTGGACTAATATGCCGTGTATGTTCTCATCCCCGTTCAGCGTTTCGACCAGCGAAAGCAATTCCTCCTCGGTCGTTTCTCCCGGGAGCCTGTGTTCCTCCGAGTACATGCCGACTTCGGTACAGGCCTTTCTTTTGTTCCTGACGTATATTTCAGACGCCGGGTCGTCCCCGACTAGCACGGCTGCGAGACCTGCCGTTACCCCCGTTTCCCCCTTAAGCCTTTCCACCCCTTCCGCAACCTCATCCCTTATATGCTGTGAGACCAGTTTCCCGTCTATGATTTCGGCCATGTGAGGCTCTCCTTCGTCATTCGAATTTCCAGAAGTGATTTAACGGCCCGTGCCCCTTCCCCAGATCGAAAGAACGCTTGATCGCATAAGTAACATAGATCTTCGCCTCCTTAACCGCGTCGAGCGGGGAGAACCCTGCGGCAAGCGAGGCGCAGACGGCCGCGGAATAGGTGCAGCCGGTGCCGTGTGTATTTTTCGTGTCGATTCTGGGCGCCTTCAGCTCAAAGTGGCTCTGCCCGTCGTAAAAGACGTCTATCGCATCGGGGATACCCTCGAGATGCCCTCCCTTGACGAGCACGTATTCAGGACCCATCGACTTTATGGCTTCCGCAGCCTGCTTCATTCCGGAGAGGGAGGATATTTTCGATGCCGTGATTTCTTCCGCCTCCGGTATATTCGGTGTAACTATCAGGGCTAATTTGAAGAGCTCGTTTACCATTGCCTCCCGAGCCCCGGTATCGAGGAGAACGTCCCCTCCCTTCGATACCATGACCGGGTCGACTACCAGATTTTTAATCCCGTATTCCCTTATTTTTTTCGATACGGCTGAGACGATCTCTTTATTGGACAGCATCCCGGTTTTAACGGCATCGGCGCCGATATCGCCCAAGACGGCGTCCATCTGGAGCTCGACAAACCCCGCGGGCAGGTTGGAAACCCCCAGAACCGACTCGGTATTCTGAGCGGTCACAGACGTTATTACCGACATACCGAAAACCCTGAAGGCGGTAAACGTCTTGAGATCGGCCTGTATCCCCGCCCCTCCCCCCGAATCGGAACCCGCAATTGTAAGTGCTCTCGGAACCTTTCGATCCACGCCGGTTTATTCTACAAAGGTTTTATAACCTTTACAAACAGGCCTGTATCCCCACCCTAGACTAAATAAAATTTAAATGTAATATATTCTCAGCAAAAATAACGAAAGGAGATATCGGAGTTATGGCAGAGATCTCAGAAAAGGACGAAGTTCTATTCCCGGAGCTGTTCAGCGTGGATAACGAAGGCAGGGTCAGGCTCGTGGCCGGATACTCGAAAGAGTCCGACAACTGGACATTCCCCAAGTACCTGGCAGACCCCGTGAGTTTCTCGGACGAAGTCGAAGAAAGACTCCTGAGCCCCACTGGAGAGCTCCATTCCTTTACGGTCGTCAGAAGGAGCATGCCCGAGTTCCCCGTCCCCTATGCGCTCGCTCTGGTAGATTTTCCGGAAGGGGTCAGGGTCATGGCGCAGGTTGAAACGAACGACCCCGAAGGACTAAAAATCGGTCAAAGGATGGGAGTTACAATAGGGACAGTGAAGAAGTCCAAAGACGGGAAAGACGTAAAATCCTATAAATTCGTTCCCGTTAACAATTAACCGGGGCTCATGCATCCGCATCGGAAATAATATCTTCCCTCGAAAGACAGAAGCCGACCTCGGTTTCAGTCCCGCGTACCTGAGGGCCCGTCTCCGGCAAACAGGGGCCGTATAGACTGAAAATATTTATTTACTTTTGCCCCTCCATCATTTATTCTGAAACTAGTTTCAAAAGAGTATCGCTCTCAATGAAGAACCCTCTCCTGACACTCCTATGTCTATCAGGAATAATCTTCGTAATTCCTATAACCGTTTATTCCGCTAATCCGGCCGACTCTTACAGCGAGGACGACCCGGCCTCGGAATCCCTCGCGGAGAAAAACAAAATTCTTTCGGTCGAGGTAACCAACACGAGCCTCCGCTTGATTCTTCTCGGTACGCTCACGAGCGGCGGGGTATCGAAGGCGATGATAAAGAATCCCGTCACCGGGGAGCTCGGCTCGTATGTGCGGGGAGACATACTGGACCTCGTTAATTCCGAAACCGTGAAGGTAGTCGAGATATCAAATTGCGCCGTTCTCATCGAGAGGTCGGGAAAGTTCGAGACCATGGAATGCCGGAACAAGATGCCCACCGTCGTTTTTAACAAACCTTCCGCCCTTTCGAGATATAGAATAATACTTCCCGAAGGCGGCAGCACCAAGTTCATCTTCTCGGATGAATTCACTACTGACTATGACAAGGACATACTTAATGTGAGCGAGAGACACGGTGTAGACCCTTATCTCGTGAAGGCCGTAATAAAAACAGAATCGAACTTCGACCCCGGCGCGGTATCACCCAAGAACGCTCAGGGGATCATGCAGCTCATACCTGGAACCGCTGACGATTACGGGGTGAGCGATCCCTTCGACGCCAAGGATAATATGGAGGGAGGCGTCCAATATTTAAAAGACCTGCTCGAATATTTCGACGGAGACATGAGCCTCTCTCTGGCCGCGTATAATGCTGGGAAAGGGGCGGTCATCAAGCACGGCTTTACTATCCCGCCGTATCCGGAGACGACGGATTATATCGCAAAAGTCCTCGGATACTATAAATTGCTCAAAGCAAAAAACTACGCTTTAAAAAGATAAATATTGACGACGCCGGTTACAGCCGGGCCCTTCCCACAGGAAGTTCCGGGATTATGGAAAGCGCGTGGGTTTGACAAAGCCCCGTTCTTTATCTAGACTTGTAAATTCACTAAATAAATTCAGAGGGCCCATAGCTCAGTTGGTTAGAGCGGCGGACTCATAATCCGTTGGTCCCTGGTTCGAGTCCGGGTGGGCCCACACATAGTTGAGGTGATAGTTTTAAATATGGGCAGAGAAGTCTCCATAAACAGCAGTCCCCGGACATCCGTCACACTACCTGTTTCCTCATATCCAGCCGTAATTATCAAAACCTTTCTTACCGAAAACGATCTGATAAAAAAAAGGAGGAAAAAATGAGAGACCAGATTTCGGTTCTCGATACGCTCCAGAGAATTGATATGGAGCTGAGTCAACTGGAAAAAAACCTCAGGGAGTATCCTGAAAAAATCTCGGACTACGAAAGTGAGATAGAGGACTCAAGAAACAAGCTGGAACATTCCAAAAACTTAAAGCAAGAGATACTCAAGAACAAGTCGGGCATCGAGCTCGAAATCCTACAAAATGAGGATTTGATAAAAAAGGCCGATCAAAAACTGTTCGAAATTAAAACCCATAAAGAATACGAAGCCCTGCAGAAGCAAATAGCAGAAACGAAGCGAAAGAATTCCGAGCTCGAAGATAAGTTGCTCGAACAGATGGTAAAGCTGGAGGGCATTGAATCGCGTATATCGAAGGAAGAAGAAGAACTCGCTAACAGGGAGAGCGAATACACCGACAAGATTGTCGGGTTCAAGGAAAAGATAGAGGAGCTGAAAATACTGTACCCTCCCAAGAAAGAAGAGAAAGAGAAAATCGCCTCCGGCTTGAGCCCCGACGTCCTCTCCATATACGAGCGCGTTAAAAAAAGGAACGGGTTCGTGCTCGCCCGTGTGAAAAACGAAGTATGCACCGGCTGCAATATGAACATACCTCCCCAGCTATTTAACGAGGTGCTGACCCTCTCGAGATTGATACAGTGCCCCAATTGCCAAAAATTCCTATACTGCGAAGAAGAACTCAAGAGTGAAGCTAAAACAGGATAGCCTGCCTTTCAAGAAGTCCGAGAAAGACCGCATCGATATATTCATCGACGGCGCTGCCAGAGGTAATCCGGGAGAATCGGGGGTCGGGGTATTGATTAAAGAGGAAAGCGGCAGGGAGCGCGAGGTCAAGAAATACCTCGGCACCCGCACCAATAACCAGGCCGAGTACACGGCCCTTATTACCGCCCTCGAATCCACCCACAGCCATAAAAACCAGGAAATACGGATATTTACTGACTCTCTATTGCTCGCGAACCAGATGAACGGAATCTGGAAAGTCAAACACCCGGAGATAAAAGAGCTGTATATGAAGGCAAAAAGCTTAATCGATGGGTTCAGCCGTGTAACGATCCGCCACATACCCAGGGAAGAGAACAGAGAAGCGGACAGGCTTGCGAATCTCGCCATTGATGAATATCTTTAATAGAAGAAGCAAGTGAGCCGGACAGTCGCTGGCCCCGGCAGAAATGCCGGGACTGGAGGAAAGTCCGAACTCCGGAGGGCAGAGCGCTGGGTAACGCCCAGGTGCCGTGAGGCAACGGAAAGTGCCACAGAAAACAAACCGCCAAAGCTTTTCAATCATGGAAAGCCGGTAAGGGTGAAAAGGCAGTGTAAGAGACTACCGCGCCTGCTGGCGACAGCGGGCGGCACGGTAAACCCCGCTCGGAGTAAGACAAAATAGGGAAGCGATTTTCCTCGTGAAATTAAGGGCGGCCCGTCCGATGCTTCCGGGTATGTTGCAAGAGGCATTCAGCAATGAATGTCCCAGATGAATGATTGTCCAAGACAGAATTCGGCTTACAGGCTCGCTTGCTTCTAACTTACTTTTACGACCACGAATTCCTTTTTCCCTATCCTCATGCGGAGCGTGCCTTTGCCGGGCATGGGCGCGTTTATATCGGTTACCCTTTCGCCGTCGATGAGGACTCCGCCCTGAGCTATGAGCCTCTTTGCCTCGTTCCTGCTCTTTAGCTTCCCGGACGACTCCACGACCAGATCGAGGAGCGTCCTGGCGTCGTCACGCTTTATTACGACCTCCCTCGCATCCTCCGGGAATTCCCTCTGCGAGAACTTGGTCGCAAAATCCTCTGCGGCCGCCTTCGCGTCATCTGCGCCGTGGAGCGAGGACGTGATCTCGAATGCGAGCGCCCTCTTCGCATCCATGGGGTGTCCCTTTTTGAGCTCGTCTATATCCCCCTCGGTCCTCGGCGTCAGGAGCAGGTAATACCTCCACATGAGGTCGTCTGGTATGGACATTATCTTCCCGTACATATCCACGGCTGTGTCCTCGACCGCGATGTAGTTGTCGAGGGACTTGGACATCTTCCTCACCCCGTCGAGCCCTTCGAGAATGGGGAGGAGGATCGCCACCTGGGGCTCCTGCTCGAAATGCTTTTGCACCCCCCGGCCCATCAGTATGTTGAATTTCTGGTCGGTCCCGCCGAACTCGACGTCCGACTTCATAATGACCGAATCATAGGCCTGAATGAGGGGATACATAAACTCGTTTATCGAGATCGAAACGCCCGACTTATAACGCTTGCTGAAATCGTCCCTCTCCAGCATTCGGGCGACCGTTTCGAGGGCGGACAGCCTGATCATATCCTCACCGCTCATCTTTCCGAGCCAGGACGAATTAAACATCACCTCGGTCCGCTCGCTATCGAGTATCCTGAACACCTGCCTCTGGTATGTGAGAGCGTTCTCATCCACCTGGGATTTAGTGAGCGGCGGCCTGGTCTCCGACCTGCCCGAGGGGTCGCCGATCATGGCCGTGTAGTCCCCTATCAGGAACATAACGGTGTGTCCCAGGTCCTGGAATTCGCGGAGCTTCTTTAACAATACACAGTGTCCCAGGTGGAGGTCGGGAGCGGTGGGGTCAAATCCGGCCTTAATCCTGAGGGGCAGTCCCTTTTCTCCGGATTTTTTCAGCTTCGACAGGAGCTCCTGTTCCGAGATTATCTCTTCAGTCCCGCGTTTGATTATCCGAAGCTGCTCCTCGGGTTCTAAGAATTTCACCTTGTTATTTCCCCTCGTTACGGAAGATTTCGGTCAACGAAGCCGCTCAAAAATATAGAATATCACGATAGTTAGTCAATGGCGGGGTCCGGGCCCAATGAATTAAGCGCCATTTCATCACTGTTTATAGCTGAAACATTAGATAGAATAATTGCGCATGATAAAGGAAATCCAGGGCAGAAAGCCGAGGCTCCTCATCCCGGCATCGGAGATAGAACAGAAAGTGAGGGAGCTGGGGAAACGAATCACGGAGGATTACAGGGATAAAAACCCTGTCTTTATAGGCATACTCAAGGGCGCGTTTATATTTTTGGCGGACCTAGTTAGACAGATAGATTTTAACGTCGAGATCGACTTCGTCAGGGCGTCGAGTTACAAAGAGGGTATGGAACCGGGAGAGATAGAGCTTGTAACGGACGTAATCACCCCGCTTAAAGGCAGGCACGTCATACTGGTGGAGGATATGCTCGATACGGGTATCACGCTCGATTTTCTAAAATCGGTGATCATTTCCAAGAAACCGGCGTCCCTCAAGATATGTGCTCTGATAGATAAGAAAGAGAGGAGACAGGTCGAGATAGAAGCCGATTACACCGGGTTCGGCGTCGAGGAGGGGTTCATTGTCGGATACGGTACCGACTGCGGCGAGATGGGAAGAAACCTGCCCGGCGTTTACGTGCTCGAATAGCCCGTCCGGTGTGCGCCATATGCCGTCGACGGGCATAACCATGATGTAAAATAATTCCATTAAACCGGTTACAATAAACTCAAAAAACGTCGGAGACGAATATGAGCCTCAGGGAAAAGATTCCTCAGGATTTGAAAGACGCCCTCAGGGGCAAAAAGACACTCGAGCTGACGGTCCTCAGGATGCTCCAGTCCTCGATCAAGAACAAGGAGATCGATAAGCAGAAGAAGGAGCTCACGGACGAGGAAGTAATCGAAGTCGTTGCAGGCGAGATAAAAAAAAGAAAAGAAGCCGCGGCCGAATTCGTGAAAGTGGACAGGCAGGAGGCCGCCGACAAGGAGAAAGCGGAAGCCGAAATCCTGATGAAATATATGCCTCGTCAGATGAGTGAGGACGAAATCAGGGCGGAAGTAAAGAAGGCTGTCACAGACTCGGGCGCCGGCGGAATCAAGGACCTGGGAAAGGTTATGAAGGTAATAATCCCGGCCGTGAAGGGAAAGGCGGACGGGGCGGTCGTGAATAAGATCGTCAGGGAAGAATTAGAGAAGCTCGATCAGGGATAATATAATTTATATAACGTGAAACCGTGACTAATGATATTTACTAAACCTTTGAACAATCTGCGGTAAATCTTAATCATCGATGATAATCATCTAAGAGGAGAGCAGCAAATGGCAGATACTGCTAAAAAACTCAAATCGGGCTCGGAAGGCGTTGTATGGGACCTCTCCGACCTATACTCCGGACTTGACGATACCCGGATTGAAAGGGACATAAAGGGCTTGATAAAAAAATCGGCGGCTTTCGAGAAAAAGTACAGGGGAAAAATAAACTCTAAGACGATAAACGCCCCTACCCTCCTAAAAGCTGTCCGGGAGCTCGAATCCATAGGCGAGCGGATAGGGAAACTCCTTTCATTCGCGTATCTGATTTTCGCCGCCGATACCGGGAAGCCCGAGCATGGGGCGTTTTTACAAAAAATTCAGGAGAAGGCGACCGAGGCGAGAAAGTATCTCATGTTCTTCGAGCTCGAGTGGGTGGCCCTGAATGACTCAAAGGCGGAAAAGCTTATCGATGACAAAAGACTTTCCCATTACCGCCATTTCCTGGAGCAGGAAAGGAAGTACAAGCCCCACAGGTTGAGCGAACCCGAGGAAAAGATACTGGACGATAAAGCAAATACGGGATCGAGGGCCTTCAAGCGCCTTTTCGACGAAGTGCTCAACAACATACGCTTCAAAGTCAGGCTCGACGGCAAGGTCAGATCGCTAAGCGAGACCGGGACGCTTGCCCTCCTCTACGACCCCGACCGCGCGAAACGGAAGGCGGCGGCCGACGGGCTTACAGAAGGGCTTATCGAGAACTCCCACGTGCTCACGTTCATATTCAATACGCTCGTTCAGGACCATGCGGTCAACGACCGTCTGCGCTCATTTTCATATCCGATGGAGTCCCGGCATCTGGACAACGAAATAGACAAGGACACGGTCGGGGCGCTTATTTCCTCATGCGAAAGAAACTACGGCCTGGTAGAGACGTATTACAAATTGAAGAAGAAGCTCCTCGGCCTGAAGAAGTTCTATGACTACGACCGTTATTCCCCGATCTTCTCCGAATCGAAAATTATTAAATACGGGGACGGGAAAGAGATAATACTATCGTCGTTTGAAAAGTTCTCCCCGAAGATGTCGGGTATAGCCGCAGAATTTTTCGACAAGAACTGGATCGACGCCGGGACGCGTGACGGAAAGAGGGGGGGAGCGTTCAGCCACGGAACTGTCCCGAGCGCCCATCCCTACGTCTTTATCAACTATACCGGAAGGCTCCGGGACGTCATGACGCTTGCACACGAGCTCGGACACGGCGTGCATCAATACCTGTCGAGAAAACAAGGGTACTTCCAATCGAACACCCCGCTTACGACGGCCGAGACGGCGAGCGTGTTCGCGGAGATCCTGGTTTTTCATAAATTAACGGAAACAGAGAAAGACCCCAGGACCAGGCTATCGCTCATCTGCAGCAAGCTCGAGGACATATTCGCGACCGTCTTCCGTCAGGTCGTGCTGACGAGGTTCGAGGAAAGCCTCCACTTGGGCAGGAGGAACCGCGGGGAGCTGCCCCGGGAGGAGATAAATAAGCTTTGGGTCGAAGCGAATAAGCCCATGTTCGGGGACTCGGTGGAGCTCACGGAAAATTACAGCCACTGGTGGATGTATATACCGCACTTCATCCACTCCCCGTTTTACTGCTATGCGTATTCGTTCGGGGAGCTGCTGGTGCTCGCCCTTTACCATAAATATTTGACCGAGGGTAATAAATTCGTCCCCCGGTATATTGAGCTGCTTTCGTCAGGGGGGAGCGAGGCGCCCGACAAGCTGCTCAAGCGTGTGGGTGTCGATATCAAGGACCCCGGTTTCTGGCAGGGCGGGCTCGACTTACTGAAAGATATGGTTACGGATGCTGTTAAGCTTTCGGAAAGATTGGGGAATTCCTGAAGGATCAATCTGATGTTGTGCCGTCCCGGCCGGGAATCATTAATTACCCTCGGCTAGCACGCCGTAAAGGACATCGCTTAACTTGCCCATCTCGTAGGGCTTCGGCAGTACGCCTTTGAAACCGTACTTCTTATATTTTTCGAGGATGGGATCGCTCGAATAGCCGCTCGAGACTATCGCCTTCACGCCCGGGTCGAACAGAAGCAGCTTCTCGATCGCCTCCTTTCCACCCATGCCTCCCGGAACGGTCAGGTCCATTATCACCGTATCGAAGGGCTCTCCTTCCATCTTGGCTCTCTTGTAGAGCTTCAAAGCCTCGCTACCGTCCCTGGCGAATTCGACTTCGTATCCGATATGCGTCAGCATTTCGCCCGCTGCTTCCCTGACCTCTATCTTATCGTCCATTATCAGGACTCTGCCCCTGCCCTGCCTGATAGAATGATCGCTCTTAACTTCCACACTTACAGGATGTCCACTTGCAGGCAGGTATACGACGAACTTCGTCCCGACGTGAAGCTCGGACTCGACCGTTATATAGCCTCCGTGATTTTTTATGATCGAATACGAGGTCGAAAGTCCGAGACCGTTTCCGGTCTGCTTGGTGGTAAAGTAGGGGTCGAATATTCTGGACAAATATTCCTTCGGAATGCCGATGCCTTCGTCCGTGATGGTCGTCTTTACATATTTACCGTCATCGAGCGGGATACCTTTTTCTTTCTTCGCTTCGGCATTTTCAATTTTAATTGTTATTTTCCCCTCGTTCGTCATCGCCTGAGCCGCGTTGATCAGCATATTGCTTATAACCTGGCTAATCTGTCCCTCGTCTATCTCCACGGTCCAGAGGTTATCCCCCACTACAAAATTGAAATCTATATTAGAGCCGCTCATGGTAAAATTTGCGGTCTCCCTGATAACCTTTTCCAGCGACATAACCGTTCTGTTTTCAAGCGCCCCGCCTTTGGAAAACGTCAGTAGCTGAGTGGATAAGTCTTTCGCCATATGACATGCTTTAAGGGCGTGAAACAGCCTCTGCTTTACTTTCTCGTCCGATATATCGGGGAGCGAGCTGAGAGATATATTCCCCATAATAGAAGTAAGAAGATTATTGAAATCGTGCGCCACGCCGCCGGCGAGCACCCCGATCGACTCCAGTTTTTGTACTTTGAGCAGCTCTTCTTCCAGTTTTTTCAGCTCGGTAATGTCTCTGAAGACAAGGACCACGCCGATTATAATGCCGTCCCTGTCGCGTATGGGGGAGCTGCTGGCCGAGACATACCGGCACCCCTCTCTGCCCTTTGTTATGAGAACGGTACCGCTCTCGAGACCAACAACGTTATTGGCGTTTATCGCCTTGCTCACGGGGCTCGCTTCCCTCTCTCCGGATTCCACATTAACGATGAAGAATACATCTTCGATGAATTTCCCCATGGCCTCCGCATAGGACCAGCCGGTCAAACGCTCGGCGATCCGGTTTATGAGCACCACGTTGCCTTCCGTATCGGTCGCTATCACGCCGTCCCCGATGGAGCTCAGCGTAACGGACAGGCGCTCTTTTTCCTCGAATAGTGCTTTCTCTATGGATTTCCTGTTATTTATATCCCTCTGCCTCTCGAGCGCATATTTTATTGAGCGTTTGAGTTGAGTTACGTCCACCTCGCCTTTTATAAGATAATCCTGAGCGCCTAACTGGACGGCTTTGACGGCGAGGTCCTCGTCGCTCATGCCTGTAAGAACAATTATCGGAATTCCGGGGTAGCGCTCGTGCAGCTCGGAAAAAGAACCGAGCCCCTCGCTATCCGGAAGCTGGAGGTCTAGTAACACCAGGTCGATGCCGTCGTCGCCCAACGCCTCTATGCCCTTGGCGAGCGTATCGACATACTCAATCTCGAATGAATCATTGCCGGCCCCTCCGAGCATTTTTGCAACTAGCCTGCAATAACTGTCGTTATCTTCAACCAGTAAGGTTTTTATTGGACGAATTGACATTTGATTACCCGAAAAGCATCTGACTCGATTGAGAGATTCTTTGAATATTGAATCTTATATTCTTATATGAAGTTGAATGCAAAAACCGTACCATTATCGATCGCCAATATAATTAGTTGTCACTAAAGATTATTTTCTTGAATGCGCAAAAATTGTCTAATAGAGAATTGACAAATTATGTAAAATTTACCGACTGCGATAACAAAGCTTTGTCAATTTAATATCATTACTGAGGGAATCGGCCAGGTTTTAATGAGTTAAAATTACTTAAAACGAATCGACGCGTATGGACGCTGTCGTTCATTTATTGACGCTGTTTAGATTGAAAACATTGCCTTTCGCGTCGTAATCCTTGTTATTCTTGCTCGCGTACATCAGCTCGTCGGCTTTCACCAAAAGCCTGTCTATAGATGACGGAACCTGCGGATCAAACTTTGCGATACCGTAGCTCAGAGACAGGCGATAGGGCTTTGTTGCCTGAGAATTATAATTATTCAGGTTTTCCATTATCCGCCGCTTGATGGCCTCCTCCCCATTCCCGTCAGAATCGGTTGTCACGACAACGAATTCATCCCCGCTTATCCTGGCGGCTACGTCCGAGTTCCTGAACGTCTGCTTTATCAGCTGTGCGGCGTCTATAAGCGCCTGGTCCCCAATATTGTGCCCGTAGGCATCGTTTATTTGCTTCAGTCCGTCTAAATCGATAAGGATGAGAAGCACCCGCTCCTTTCTCCTCTCCGCGGCTTTGACATGGTGATCCGCAAATGTCAGAAACCCGCGTCTGTTGTACAGGCCGGTTAGGTCATCGGTTATGGAAAGACTGCGCAAGCGCTCCTCCATCTTTTTCCTTTCCGTAATATCGCGGGAGTTTACAATGACACCCATATTGCTCAGCTCGGGAGGACATAGCTTCCCGATCGATTCGAGAGTGACCCAGTAGCCTTCCTTGTGCCTTACACGAAACTCCGCCGAATAAAGACGGTCATAGTTCTGAAGAGTCTCCGTAAAGATATCGAGAGCCCGAGGCAGGTCCTCCGGATGAATAAAATCGAAGACCCTTCTGCCTATCAAGTCGTCATTATCATAACCCAGTATGCGCTTATGCGAGGGGCTCACGAATTTCATCGTGCCGTCGACCCCCAGCATTTCTATGAGGTCAAGGGCATTCTCGATGAGGAGCTTAAACCTCTCTTCCGTCTGCTTTACGGCGTCATCGGCTTTTTTGCGTTCAATCGCGTACCTGATCGAGCGGACGAGGAGCCTCGCATCGACCTGTCCCTTCATCAGATAGTCCTGAGCGCCCAGCTGGACTGCTTTGAGGGCCAGCGACTCATCGTCGGTACCCGTGAGTACTATTACAGGGACATCCGTAACTTCGCCGATACTTAGCATGGTCTCTATATCCCCGCTGTCAGGAAGGTCGAGGTCGAGGAGGATCAGATCTATGCCGCCCCTGGAAGCCCTTTCATAACCCCGGGAGAATGAATCGTGGTGCTCCACTTCCATCGAGCACGAGGTCTTCTTGGAAAGAATCCTCTTTATCAATTGCGCATAATCTAAATTATCCTCGATCAATAGCACCTTTATGTTTTGCTCTATCATTGTGAGTAGAATCCCGCAGTCGTATTCAGTGATTAAATTTCAATTCATTCCCGAACGCCCGGCCCGTCGGATATCGGGGGCAGTGTTTCTTATACGATTTAACAGGGAATATAATTCCGGTCGATTGTTGAGCCGGTTCAAAATATACCCTCCCCCTCGATCTAAAAGCCATACAAATTATTGAATCAAAAAGCATGCCAATACATGCATTTTGTGTAATCGCCATAAGATCATATAACAATTGGATAATTTATAACAATGAATCAGCCGGGCGGTTGGGTTTCGCACAGTACGGACAATATTTGTCCAGCCATCCGACATTTCTCAGTCGAATATTATTTCTTACGGTGTATAGATAGTAAGCCCAGGTTACAATCCTCAGATCGGCCCCGCGGAATCCGCCGTTTCAGGAAAGTAGAGTATGCCCTATGATATATAATGTATTCACAGGAGATACGTAATGAAACTTCTCGTCATAGGAGCTACAAGGGGGATCGGAGCCGCCCTCGCAGCGCAAGCGGTTAAAGATGGGCACAGCATCACCGCACTGGTGCGCAGTCCTGAGAAAATGAGGCCGGGCGCTCAAGGTATGAATATAATTAAGGGTGATATACGGGATAAGCATTCGGTCTCGATAGCCGTAGCCGGTCAGGACGCCGTATGCATCACGATTGGAATCGGCCCCGCTTTCAAACCGGTCACTGTTTTCTCCGAAGGAACGTCGGTAGTCGTGGACGCGATGAAAAGAGAATCGGTCAGGAAACTGATATGCGTCACGGGTATAGGGGCCGGGGACAGTAAAGGCCACGGGGGATTTTTGTACGACAGGATCGTTTTCCCGATATTCCTCAGGAGAATATACGAAGACAAAAATATACAGGAGCGGATCGTACGGAATTCATCTCTCGAATGGCTGATCGTCAGACCCGGGTTTTTAACGAACGGCCCTATAACGGAAAAATACAGGGTCCTTACCGACCTGACGGGGATAAAGTGCGGGAACATATCGCGCGGGGACGTCGCCCATTTCATTCTCAGGGAAATGAAAAGCATGAATTACGCCGGTCAGACTCCGCTTCTGACCTATTGACGGCCGCCGCCGAAACCCAATCATTTCAATACCGGGATGTTAATCGTGTATGGAATTCAGTGGAGTCCTTGTATTATAATAGTTTGAACACAAGACCCTTATAAAACCGGGAACTTATATGACCTCGATAAAAGACACCAGGCATCAGATGGTCCAATTCGTTTTCCCCGAGCACGCGAACACCCACGGCACCCTGCACGGGGGCAGGCTGATGGACTGGATAATGCTAGCGGGGAGCATTAATTCCTCGCGGACAGCAAGGGGTATAACCGTGCTCGGCGCGACGGACAGCATCGATTTCATAAACCCTGTGAAAGTGGGGGAAATAGTTACCCTCGACAGCACGATCGAATATATCGGCTCGAGCTCCATGGAGATCGGCGTCACCGTGCATTCCGAGAACCTCGAGACCCGGGAGAAAAAACTCACGACCCACTCCCGCCTGGCATTCATAGCCGTGGATAAGGACGGAAACCCGAGGCGGCTCTCGGAGGAGATCGTGCCCGCTGACGATAAAGAAACGGCGCTCTTCAACGAAGCCAGGAAAAGGAGAGAGCAGAGGGTTTCCAAGATCGGCAGGAGGGACGAGCAGGCGAGGAACATAATCGACGAAACCGAAATAACGAGGATGCGTCTCGAGACTACGAAAGTGGTGCTTCCCGAGGACAGCTTCTACGGGAGCTTCATGTCCGTGGGAAAGCTAATGCTCGACATAGACGAGACCGCTGCCATACTCGCCATGAGGTTCGTCAAGGACGTCCTTGTGACGGGCTCCCTCGACGAGCTGTTTTTCTACTCGCCCATCAGGGTCGGAGACATAATTATCTTCAAGTCCGGCATTACCTACGTCGGGAACACCTCCCTCGAAGTCGGGATCAAAGTGCTGTCCGAAAATATATTGACCGGGGAACAAAAACATACGTGTACTGCCTTCCTGACTTATGTGCATGTCGGGGATGACGGAGTCCCGAAAAGGGTGCCCGAGTTCAGACCCGAAACCCCTGAAGAGAAAAGGCTCTGGAAAAAAGCCCAGGAAAGAAAGGATAAAAGGTCGGAGAGATTAAAACGCCTGAGCGAGCTCGTGTCTTAACGAGCGAAAATTTCCCGCCTGTGAATTTTCGTGTTAGGGTATTCCCTAGCTTATCTTACATGTTCCTTGTCTTTTTAATACAATAATATCGAGAGGTTATAGTATGCACATCCGCGCTTTACGTGAGTCGAAATGATATACAAAACGATCATATTCCTCATCGGGTTGCTTGTACTCGACATTGTTACCATGCCGGTAGACGACCGCTCGCCCAGGCGGGAAGTCCGTGGACAGACGGAGCAGGACAGGGAAGAAGCCGGAGAAAGCGATACCGTTTCCGAGGACGGCATAGTCAATCTTCAGAGCCACATCAATATCATCGACCTCATAATGGCGGTGAGCGAGATCAACGACGAAACATACGTCATCGACGGCTCCGTTCATCCGAACGAGATCAGCATCGTAACCCCCGAGGGCGGGTTGAAAAAAGAAGACGTGCTCATTCTGTTCGACACGGTGCTCCGATTAAACGGGCTCGCGGTAGTGAAAGCGGACGGGATTAACAAGGTCGTCAATTCGAGCGATATAAAAGGGGCGGCTACCCCGGTCGAAACCGACAATCAAAAATAAGCTGTACAAAACTCAGAATACGGGCGTCTCGATACGCTCGCTCCGAATAATCAGATAATTGGAAAACAGTATAAAAGCGCCGCCTATCAATATATATAATCCTATCTTCTGTGAGAAGAACGCCCATGCTATTATCGTAGCGCTCACGGGCTCGAGCAGCAGTATTATCCCCGCGACCGAGGCCGTGAGCCTCTCGAGCGACCTGTAAAAAAGCAGATGCGGCAGTGCGCCTCCCAGGACGGCAAAAGCCGCAAGATACCCCCAATCCGCCGGAGACAGGCCGAGCGAGAGCCTGAGCAGCCCTTTATCCGCGATGAGAAGATCCATTACGGGGAGAAGCAGGAGGAGCCAGACGGATGCGAATCCGGACCACCCGAACGTGGTCGTTATATAGTGCTGGTCGAGCATTGCGCTCCTTTTGCCCAGTATGACCCAGAGCGAGAGCAGCACGCCCGCGGCAAGCGCGGCGGCTATACCGTATAGAGAGCCCGCCGACCCAGTCTCCCACGACTGAAGCAGGATGACCAGCCCCGCGAGACCGAGAAGCGCAGAAAGGAGCTTAACGCGCGAGAGCCTCTCGCCCAGCACGAGCCTCCCTATGAATATCGTCCAGACGGGCTGGGTATAGAGGAGCAGCACCGTGAGCGCAACAGGCACTCCAAGGGCAATGCCTGTGAACAGGAATAGCTCAAGGAGCCCTCCTATAAGACCGTAGAGCGCATAGAACGGAATCTTATCCCTCCCCAGCATGAAACGGCCGGGCCTTATCAGCACCACGGGAAGGAGGATGACAAAAACGAGCAAAGACCTATAGAATGAAACCTCGTACAGGGAGAGCCCGCGGTCGAGAAGGAACTGCCCGCCGGGAGCTATGATCCCGTATAATATCCCTGCAATAATTAAGTACCAGTATTCCCTTTGCATATACCTGAATTAAAAAGATCGGGAGACCCTCGATCGCAATATGTCAATCGGCAATCCCACCCGCCGCTTCCGGCCTCTCTCCTGATTATTAACGGTTATCGGAAAACGCGCTCTATTTTAAATCCCTGAGCCTCGGCATGACCTCTTCGGCGAGGAGCTTCATAGACCTCTTCCACTTGTCTTCGGGCTTCCACTCGTGTCCCATCACGAGAAGCACGCCGAACCCGCCCACGTGATCGTAGAGCTCCCTGATCCTTTCGACCGCATCGTCCGGACTCCCGACGATCCAGAGATTGTCCATCATGTAGTCGATCGTGACCTCCGAGTCGGACATGGACTTCTCGGTTTTAAAGATATCGAGGTTCCCCCTTATCTTGGGGACCATTTTAAAAAAATATTCGGTAAAATCCCTTGCGAGCGTGCCCTCCACAACGTCCTTTCTCGCCTCTTCCGCGCTTTCCGCTATGTATATGTCCCTCGCCACGCGCCAGAGCGATTTGTCGAGCCTCCTGCCGGTGCTCGCGGCCCCTTCTTCGACCGACGCCCAGTGTGTCCTCAATACATCCTTCGTGATGAAATTAATGCTCATCGGAATCCACCCGTTTGCGCCTGCGATCCTGAGCGTCCCCGAGCCCGCGGTGATGCCGGCAACCGCGATCGGGGGATGGGGCTTTTGGTACGGCTTTGTATGCACGCCGAGACCGACGTCCGCCTGCGGCGCGGGAACGGTGAATTTCCACCGCCTGTTCTCATACTTCCCGGGCCTGGGATCGTTCCACAAGTTCAAAATGAATTCGAGCGATTCGTTCGTCAAATCCCTCTGCTCTCCCGATTTGACGTCTATTCCGAACGCTTCGAAATCCCCGATGAAACTCCCCGCCCCCACACCCCAGTAGAACCGCCCCTTTGCAAGATGGTCGAGCACTGCTATCCTGTGCGCGAGGACGAACGGGTCGTGGTCGGGAAGGCAGGAGACGCCCGTCCCCAGGATGATATTCTTCGTAAGCGGTATGGCCTTCGCAATCAGGAGGTCGGGAGCCGCTATATTCTCCCATCCGGCCGTGAAATGCTCCCCTATCCAGGCTTCCCTGAACCCGAGCTCGTCCAGGAAAACGAGCTGCTCGAGGTCGGCGTCGAGGGTTTCGGTAAGGTTCGAACCCGCCGGGTGAAGCGGCATTGTGAAGTAGCCGATTTCCAATAGAGACTCCGATTAATACAGAAATTCGTCCGAGTTTCAGGATATTAACACATCGCATGTTTTTCTACAAAATGGAACATCGCGCACAACCAATAAGCCCTATAAGGGTTTTATGTTTTGAATTTGAAAGCCGGCTTACGTATAATCTTAATGCTCCGGCAAGGACCAATCCACAATGGCAGTCATCCCTGGACGCGCCGTAAACGCTATCCGTGAATTCCTGAAACTCGAATCCGCGAGCGGAATTATACTTGTGGGAGCCGCCGTGCTCGCCCTCATACTGAACAACTCGCCCATATCCGGCCTCTACGACCTTCTGCTGGATACGCCCGTGGAAATTAGAGTAGGCGCGCTGCAGCTTGCCAAACCGCTCCTTCTCTGGATCAACGACGGCCTCATGGCCGTATTTTTCCTCCTCGTCGGTCTCGAAATAAAGCGGGAGGTGCTTGACGGGCAGCTGTCGAGCCTCTCGCAGATCGCGCTCCCCGGCATCGCCGCGGTCGGAGGCATGGCGGTACCGGCCCTGATATACGTCTTTTTCAATTTCAATTACCCCGGGACGCTAAACGGCTGGGCAATACCCGCGGCTACGGACATCGCATTCGCCCTGGGCATCATGACGCTCCTCGGATCGCGGGTCCCGCTCTCTTTGAAGCTCTTCCTCCTCACCCTCGCGATAATAGACGACCTCGGCGCAATAGTAATAATCGCTATTTTCTATTCGGGGAAGCTCTCTCTCGTATCCCTCGTCATGGCGGGAATCGCGGTTGCGGCGCTTGCGGCAATGAACTTCATGGGCGTGAAGAGGATCGCGGCTTACGTGATAGTCGGAGCGGTACTCTGGATATGCGTTCTTAAGTCAGGGGTGCACGCGACTCTCGCGGGGGTGGTGCTGGCGTTAGCTATCCCGATGAGGACCAGGGACGAGGAGCCCTGCCCTCTCCGGGAGCTCGAGCACACGCTCCATCCCTGGGTGGCTTTCGGGATCATGCCTGTATTCGCCTTCGCCAATGCGGGCGTGTCGCTCGACGGAATGAGCCTCCACACACTGTTCGAGCCCGTACCCGTGGGCGTCGCTCTCGGGCTTTTCCTGGGCAAGCAGCTCGGGGTATTCGGTTTCGCGAAGCTCTGCATAAAGCTGGGATTAGCCAGGATGCCCGAGGGAGCGACATGGCTCACGCTCTACGGAACGTCCGTTCTATGCGGTATAGGGTTTACGATGAGCCTGTTTATAAGCACCCTCGCTTTCGACCCGGGCATGTCGGATGAGGGTATTTCGGCGAGGCTCGGAATTCTCGCGGGATCATTCGTCTCGGCTGTATTCGGGTATTTATTGCTGAGATATTCACTGGCGAAGCAAACGGACCAAAGCGAATAATTTATGATGCGAACAGGGAGATAACCGCACCTTGCTCATCGGCATTCTTAACCGTTTAAAAGGGACCGCCCTTTTCGTTTCCCTCTTCTACCTCACCTTCTATATTCCGATGTCACTGACCTTTTATTCCCCGGAGTGGATGAAGCTCAATTGCGAATGGCACGAACGGTGCGCTGCAATTGGATACGATAACGCCTACAGGGGAATAGAAGAGCTCGCATCGTATTTCAGACACCAGGGCGAGCTCGAGAGCTTCAGGACCGCAAAGGAGAAAACTCATTTAAAGGAGGTGCGCGGCATATTCGACCGGATGCTCATAGGCGGCGTTATCGCGCTCATACTGCTCATATTGACGTATGACAGAAAAAAGGTCTCGCGTTACGCCTTGATCAACGCCGCAATCATTCTATCGCTCCTGCTTGTGCTCCCATTTTTCGCCACATTCTGGAGGGAAATATTCCACCCGCTCCTTTTCAGGAACAACCTCTGGGTAAATAACAGGCTCGACCTCTCTTTTTATATTATGCCCAGACAGTTTTTTAAATTCACGATCGCACTGCTCGTTCTGCTGTCGGTTACTGTGAACGTAGCTCTCTGGCTTGTATTAAGGAGAAGTGCGAAGAAGCACTGATTTGTATATGCATTAATCGAATATATCGTCGAAGTCGCATCCATCGGTATTGATACAAGCATTGAAGTCCGACTGGTTGCTGTGGTCGGCCTCCATGCCGTACCTGTGGGCGAGCTCGTGCTTCCAGACGGAGAACTCTCCGCACCCCTCAAAACCCCCTTCGGAAATCACTATTGCATCTATATCGAAGAAGTAGATTCCCCCGCACAC
Source organism: Thermodesulfobacteriota bacterium (assembly GCA_041753155.1). GTDB lineage: Bacteria > Desulfobacterota_D > UBA1144 > Nemesobacterales > UBA2774 > 2-12-FULL-53-21. The sequence goes on from JBGSVA010000017.1 coordinate 28,845, forward strand.
GTCCCGGCCCTCCGCCTCGCATTCAAAACGGTTCGGGACGGCATACACCCTGAGCTCAGACAGGGGGGGGACGACGGTTCCGTTATCGAGCATGAAATCCTCGAACCCGATCTGAGAGTCGCCAAACTGACAATTCAAGAATTGTTCCGCCCTGTTGTCGAGGATATCCAGGACCCTCTCAGTGCCGGCGTCCACTCGGGAATCTATCGCTACCTGCATGCCGTAAAATGGCGTAGTCAGGTTGAAATCCTGGGATTCGACCACTTCCCGGTCTATGAGAGGGTCGACGGGGCCGCGGAAAAAGTCCTCCACATTATCGCACGATACCAGTGTAAACATGAAGATTGCGGCAAGCGTAATTGGTAGGTGTCTCATTCCGTCCATCCTTCAAATCATGTTTGTACTGCTTTAAATATGATAACCGACAGATATTACGTATGCTATCGGAGAAATTCATTTCAAACCCGAAACTTTAGAGTAAACTTTGAATACAGGAACCAAAAAGGGGGAGACATAATGAGACTGAAAGCAGGGGCGGCACTCATCTGCGCAGTATTATTATCAGTTTCGTTTTTGAATTGCAAAGCCGACAGCTCGAACAACAAATTCCCCGAAAACTGCACCCGGACGGGGTTCGAGTACAGGGGCGATAGCGTAGCCCTCAACACCGATAAGCAACCGTCCCAGGGCCTCTATCTGCTGAACAACACATCGGACAGCGACTACTGGATCACACACCCGGTGAAAAACCCCGGGGCGAGCGCCGGGTGGACGTCCGACATCAACCCCGGTAACTGGTCCGCATTCACCGTGAACATCCCCGGCTTCGAACTGACATGCGTGAAAACGGGACAGAGCACCATGGAGACACTCCCCTGCGAAAAAGTCCTCAAGGTGTGCAGGATATCAAAACCGTCTTTCAAACCTGACATAAGCGGGAATTACTGGGTCTCCGAAGACAAGCCCCTCGGGGCGGTGCTGGATGAGATCAAGGGCCGGGGGATAAGTTATTGAGAATTGAAACAGGCTATTTCGCTACGCCCCTGTAAGACCGGTCGAGGAGCTCGACCGGATGGGCCGTTTTGATCTGGAGTCCGTGCTGCCTGATGCCCTTCCCTATCTGGAGAAGGCACCCCGGGTTTCCAGCCACGAGGTAATCCGCGCCCGTCTCTTTCAAATACCCTAACTTGCGCTCTAAAAGCCTCCGCGACATATCGGGCTCCACCATGTTATATATGCCGGCGCTGCCGCAGCAGAGCTCGGATTCGGGAAGCTCCTTGAACTCTATCCCCGGTATCTGCCTTAGCACGTCCCTCGGCTGCTCCTTAATCCTCTGCGCGTGTCCCAGGTGGCAGGCGTCCTGATATGTGATCTTCAAATCGAGGGCTTTCAGCTCCCCGGCGAGGCCGATATCCCCCAGGAACTCCATCACGTCCCTGGTCTGTTCGCTGATTTTCCGCGCGCGCTCGGCAAATACATGATCGTCCCCCAGAATCTCCCCGTATTCCTTCATGGTCGAGCCGCATCCCGCAGAATTTACGATTATGGCGTCGACGTCGAGGTCCTCGAAACTCCTGATAAGAAACCTCGCGAAATCCCTCCCTTCGGAGAGTCTCCCGGAGTGCACCGAAAGCGCGCCGCAGCATCCCTGATTCCGGGGAATCAACACCTCGCACCCGTTCTCGGCCAACACCCTGACAGTCGCTTCGTTAGTCCTCGAAAAGAAAACACTCTGCACGCACCCGGTAAGGAGCGCCACGCGGTAACGTTTCTTGCCCCTGGCGGGAGTAACGTCGGGAAGCGCCCGGGGGACTGTCGGGGAATCCACCTCAGGGAGCATCCCCTCCATCTGCGCGAGGCTCGGTGATACCGCGCTCAGGATCCCTGAAGACTCGACAAGTTTCTTTACTCCGAGCTTTTGGTAAAGATAGAAGAACGGCAGGAGGAGCCTGAGCCTCCCGGGGTACGGAAACAGGGAAAAGATCAAAGACCTGTAGAGCCTCTCGGCGTAGGGCCGCTGGTATCGTCTTTCTATCTGGGACCTGCCCGCCTCGATGAGCCTCCCGTACTGCACCCCCGAAGGGCATGCGGGCTCGCACGCGAGGCACCCGAGACACATATCGAGATGCTTTACGAGCGACCCTCCCATCGGAATCTGTCCCTCGGATGCGGACTTCATGAGGTATATCCTCCCCCTCGGGGAGTCGAGCTCGTTTCCGGTCTCCTGATACGTTGGGCAAGCGGAGAGGCAAAAGCCGCAGTGGACGCAGTCTTCTATCAGTCGGGCGCTCGGTTTGTCCGTCTCGTCGAAAGCGTCGTACACACTTTGCTGCATACTAAATGTTTAGCCTTTTCTTATTGTGAAATCAAGGGCGGCGTAAGGGGCGTTACCGAGAGACCTTCTCAAATCCTCGTTGCCCGTATAGCTTTTCCTTCCGAGCTTCCGCGCCTGTACGCGCAGTTTCAAAGTGGTCCCCGAGAACGGATAGGGCGAGACCGTAAAGTTGAAGCCGTCATCCGATTTAAGGGCAAGCTTTGCAGAATTGCCCTCATAATCGACGGGCACGTCGTCGATCTCCATGGATTCCCAGCCGTGGCAGAGGGCGAGGGAAATGATGTCCCCGACCTGGAGCAGCCTGAGGTTTATTTTGATTCCCGGGGGGACGGCGCCCAGCTTCGAAACATCGATACCGAGCATATCCGAGACAAATCCGTCTATCCCGCTCTCGAGTGATTTCGCATATGCGTCCGAAGGGTCCTTGGTTAAGAGCTTCCGGTTGAACCTCGCGAAATGAAGCGCGATTAGGGCAGAGGCATACGGATGCTCCTCCGCATGAGATTCAAAGGACTCTCTCCAGATGCCGGTCTGGTCGGACGACTCCATCTCCATAAAATTAGCCGGATAACCGTTTTCAGGATTTATTTTGGGGGAGGAGTCCCATTCCTTCCAACCGCAGTCGTGCTCTCTCACGGAGAAAAGCACCTCTTCACGCGGAAGAGGAGGGGAAAAGGTTTCGTTCCCCCAGCGCTCCATGAGATTCCCGGCCAGGACCGCGTGGTCATACTGGGTTACAAGAATCCACCCGTCTGTGTCGTCTCTACGGATCATCACATTCCCGGACAGAGGCTAAACGAGTAAAAGGCGGGAATAGCCTAACCAAGCGGGGAGTGGAGCGCAAGGGATTTCAATTCGGTTTTTATATTTCAGAAGAGTCTGCCGGGATTGAGTATATTCCCGGGATCGAAAGCAGATTTTATCCTTTTCATGAGGCCGAGCGAAGAGCCCATGCCGCCCCAGACGTCGAGAGCAGGCTTTATATCCGGTGACGCTTCCCTGACGACGAGGCTGCCCCCCGCGGATTCGGATAATTCTCTCAGCCCCCTTACTGAATTAATTACCGACTCCCCGTCCCCGTCGATCGAAATAATTACGATCCCGTTACCCGCCCTCGCGGACGCACGGGCGCGGATACCGAGTTTATCCGATAATTGATCAAGCAGGAGGAACACCCGCGGGACGTCGGAAATGAGCACGCCCGCTTTGAGCACCGCAAAAGCCCCGTCCGAAGACCTCCAGGGAAATTCCCTTACTTCATGCCAGAACGCCTCTTCATTTCGAGCCTCTATTATCAGACCTTTTCCGCTGTTCTTCTGCGAGATATCGGAGACCGTTTTCACCTGGTCTGAAACGGCCCGCGACACGTTCATTATCCTTACGGCGAGCGTGTATCGGTTAAAGTCCGAACCGAGACCGAGCCTTTCCGTTATGTATCCCGCGAGCCCGGGATTCATGTGCTCCATGGCGTTTAACACGAGGTTCGAGTTAATGAGGGACCTGACCGTATCGTGCGCCTTGCCCACGGATTCGAAGCAGGCGATATACGTTTTGGATGATTCGGGAACCGGGTAGAGCCTGAACGTCGCCTCAGTGATAATTCCGAGAGTGCCGAGGGAGCCGACGAAGAGCTTGGGCATGTCGTAACCCGCGACGTTCTTGACCACCTTCGATCCGCCTTTAAAGATGCTGCCGTCCGCACGAACGACCTTCATGCCGATAAGTAGCTCCCTCGAAGTCCCGTACCGGAACCTGAGAGGGCCGCTGTCGTTTGTCGCGAGAATACCGCCCACAGTCGCTCCGCCGCGGACGTGCGGTGGATCGACCGGAAGGAACTGATTCTTCCCGCCCAGATAAGACTGCAGATCGGATAGAGCGATCCCGCACTCAGTCGTCGCCACGAGATCGGACGATTCGTGCGCTATAACCCGGTCGAGTTTCCTTGTCGATAGAACGATATCGGCGCTGATGGGCTTATTCCCGATCCCCATTTTGGTCCCCGAGCCCCTGGGCACGACCGAAGCCCCTGCGCGCGAGGCCGCCTTCATGATTTCAGATATTTGTTCTATGCTATCCGGGAACAGTACGATCCTGGGTATGACGCCGTCGACGGAGGAGGATTCGAGGAGGTGCGGGTCCTGAACGGCGTTTTCACCGCCGACGATGCTCGTCAGTTCATTATGTATGGAGGATTCAGGCATAGATGTTCAATTACCGTCCGGAACTTTCTATTCGCGATGAATTTAACGACTGCCGCCGGGACTAATACATCTCACCGAGACCCGACTTCTGGAGAGGGTGCTCGGCATAGGGCTTCATTCCCTGCTCGACGCAGGTCCTGGGCGTAGGGAAGACCTTCCCGGGGTTCGAGAGACCCTTCCGGTCAAACGCGCACCTCATGAGGTTCATGGTCTCGAGATCGTTTTCGTCGAACATGAGCGAGAGGAACCTCTTCTTATCGTTCCCCACGCCGTGCTCCCCTGTGATGCTTCCGCCCGCATCCACGCATACGCCGAGTATCTTGCCCGCAAGCTCGAGCGCCTTCTCCTGCTCGCCCTCTATCTTCGAATTATAGAGCACGAGTGGGTGCAGGTTCCCGTCGCCCGCGTGAAAAACGTTCCCCACACTGAGACCGTACTCCTTACTCAGGTCCCCTATCCTTCCCAGAACTTCAGCAAGCCTGCTCCTCGGGATGACGCCGTCCTGGACATAGTAATCCGAGCTGACCCTGCCCATGGCCGGAAAGGCGTTCTTCCTCCCCTTCCAGAAGAGGTCCCTTTCCCGGGCGTCCCTGGCGATCCTTATCTCTAGGGCGCTCTGCCCCCTGAGCACCTCCTCGACGACGGGCATCTGCGCATCGACCTCGGCTTGGGGCCCGTCGAGCTCGACGAGGAGTATGGAGCCTGCCTCCACGGGGTATCCGGCGTGAACGGCCTCTTCGACCGCACGTATACAGAGGTTGTCCATTATCTCCATCCCCGCGGGTATCACGCCCCTTGCAGTTATACCGGAGACCGAAGCCCCCGCGTCCTCTATCCTGTCGAACGAGGCAAAAAGCGTCTTTACGGTCTCGGGCTTCTTTATTATCCTTAACGTGATTCTCGTGACGATACCCAGAAGCCCTTCCGAGCCCACCACGAGTCCCATGATGTCGTAGCCCGGATGGTCGATGGTCTTCCCCCCGGTCTCTATAATCTCACCGTCGGGAAGAACCACCTCGAGCCCTAGGACGTGGTTCGCGGTTACCCCGTATTTAAGACAGTGCACCCCGCCCGAGTTCTCGGCGACGTTCCCGCCTATGGTGCAGACTATCTGGCTCGAAGGGTCGGGGGCGTAATAATAGCCGTAGGAGCTTACCGCATTCGTAACGGACAGGTTGGTCACGCCCGGCTCCACGACCACCCGCTCGTTGGGTATATCCACTTCGATTATACTGTTCATGCGTGCGAGCGATATTACTATGCCCTCGTCCGTGGGCAGTGCCCCCCCCGAGAGGCCTGTCCCCGCCCCTCTCGGCACAAACGGGACGTCTTCGTCATAACACATCTTCATTACGCGCGACACCTCGCCCGAAGTCCTCGGGAGCACGACAAAAAGAGGCTTGATCCTGTAGCCTGTCAGGGCGTCGCAGTCGTACGCGAGGAGCTCGTCGTCTGCGAATATGACCCCGTCCCGTCCGAGGATCGCGGAGAGCCTCTCTCCGAAGCCTCGCTTCCAGTCGGGCGGTCTCTCTATCGTTTCCTTTATCGATGATTGCATATTATTGTTTATCCGGGAATCATTATATCATTGTTAGGTGCCCAGACCAATCTCAGACTATTTCCCTGTGAACAGGCGGTAGTGGGTCATTTTGATGCTTGACAAAATTATAAGCCTTTACAGATATCCTTGACAACTGTTAAGGATGATGTCATAAATATTATATATATAATACAAAGGACGTAGGCGAACTTGAACAGTCGTCTGAAGTCTTGGCAGTTTCCCGTAAGCGCAATCCTATTAACAAGGATAAAAATAAGACTTATATCTAAATTTGGGTAATAGCAAGGGAGAGTTATATATGGAAATGGCTAGATCGATTAATCCCAAGAAAATATGGGCCAAAGATCGCCTTATATTAGCCCTTGATTTAGAGTTCGCTGAAGCAAAAGAACTAATGGATAAAATCGGGGATAAAGTCTCCATTATTAAAATAAATTTCCTGCGATTTGTTGATTTGTTTCACAATGAAGATTCCAAAAATTTCATAAATGATTTAATGAGACAAGGGAAAGATTTTTTCTTGGATTTTAAATTTGATGACATTCCTAATACTGTGCAGGAATATGTACATTCAATATCAAAAATAAGAAACATCAAATTTTTTACTATACATGGTAACTCAAAAATGATGGAAGCTGCCATGAGTGGCAAGAATGGAAACTCAGGTCTCAAAATTTTAATTGTTACGGTTCTAACTAGCCTGGATGAACATGATTTGAAGGATATATTTAGTTCTGATGCAAAGATTAGCATGGAAAAGGTAGTTAAAGATAGAGTTGAAAGAGCTTTACATTACAAGGTGGACGGTGTTATTGCCTCTGGTAGGGATGTCAAATGGATTAAAGAAATTGCAGGTGATCAATTAACAATCGTAACACCTGGCATAAGATTAGATTACGAAAGCAATAACGATCATAAACGTCCAGCAACTCCCGAACAAGCGATTATGGAGGGAGCTGATTACTTGGTAGTAGGTAGACCAATCTATACATCAAATGATCCAGCTAAAACAATAGATATTTTCCTTGAGAGAATGCAGGCAGCATTCGACGAAAAGTACAATCAGTAATTTCATTTAAATTTGAACAAACAACCCTTATATGGCATACTAATAATATGCCTAAGCGCTCAAGAAGAGAAGAAGATGTAAACGTACTCGCTAAATCCATAGTCGAGAAAACCACCAAAGAACCATCCGCAGAAAAACCCGAAAAGAATCCCGCCGCTGTTGCTCTAGGTCGCCTAGGAGGGCTTAAGGGCGGTAAGGCTAGGGCTGAGAAGCTTTCCGCTAAGAGGCGCAAAGAGATTGCGGAGAAAGCGGCTAAAGCTAGGTGGAAGAAAGATTAGTTTAATTTTTTTTATCCTTCTGAGTTTGAACAAGCCGTTTTTTATAAAGTTCTAATAGAGACATCATATATTCCCATTCTTCTGTGCTCATAGGAAATCTATGCCTTATAATAAAACCCATATCATTCGTTAATGGGATGGAAAAGTTAGTTATCTCTTGATCTTTTTGAGTTTCGTCCGGCTTCTTTTGAGTATCCATATTCATCTGAGAACCTTGAAGAAAAGACCTGAAAGAATCAAAAGCATTATCCGCCCATTCAGTTGATTGCCTTCTTTTATCTGCACCAGATTTCTTTTCCTCAGAAATTATATTACCACTTTTATTCATCATTGCAAATTCAATTGTTCTTCGGAATTGCTCTATAAACTCCTTGACTCCACGTTCGGAGAACTGATATTCCTTCGCTAACATCAATCTTAATGTATTGTCCGATGGTATAGAGCCACTGTATCTATTCCATAACTCTTGATGGATTACGGGGTTCATAGCAGCTTCTTCAAGAGCTTTATAATAATCAACTGATTTCTTTTCTTCGTCTAGCACTATTGTAAGAGCAAGTTGAGTGAGCTTTGCCCGACGCTGATCCTTAGAGCCCTCATCTTCAATAAGACCAAATTTTTTTAATGCGGCAAGCTTCACCAGCCCCGAGCCACTTTGGGGTTTATGACCCCAAATTCCTAGGACAACTTCTACGTTTGATGAGCTTTGCCCGATTTCATCATAGAGTACTTTGGCGAGAATTGTAGCAAGTTCAAGGTCAATCGCAGGATAACTAGGACTTCTATTGCGATCCTTTTTTGTTTTAATATTATTATTTGCTTTCGTGCTCATGTCGCTCTCCCGTAAACCAATCTAAAATTTATATCTGACTATAACGATATATCCATAGATATAATTTGTCAATATATCTTGACACTGAAAAATAAAATAGGTAAAGTGTATCTGACTAGAAATGCGGAAGGTAAATAACTGGAGGGACTGAGAATCGGCGATCTTAAGGGACTCAAAATCCCTCAACGTGTCTAGCGTTTTGTGGGTTCGACTCCCACTCCCTCCGTCCATAATTATATCATATCCGCTTTCAAAATGAATATCTCTATTGACAATGCTTGAGCGGTCAAGTATAATACTACTATGAACAGGTTAGATATAAAGAAACAAGCGCAAATAGTAGCGGCCTTAGTTGAGGGCAATTCCATTAGGGCTACATGCAGAATGACCGGAGCGGCTAAGGGTACGGTTTTAAAGCTCCTAGCCGAAGTAGGAAAAGCATGTGTTGAATATCAGAATGTAGCTTTTAGGAATCTTCCCTGTACTAAAATCCAGTGTGATGAAATATGGGCTTTCTGCTATGCAAAGAGTAAGAACGTGCCGGAAGATAAAAAGGACAAATTCGGATATGGGGATGTATGGACGTTTACAGCCCTTTGCGCTGATACTAAGCTCGTACCCACATGGTACATAGGCAATCGGAATATTGAGTGCGCTACGGTCTTTATGAAGGATTTAGAGAGCCGTTTAGCCAATAGGGTGCAGCTAACCACTGACGGGCATGCAATGTACTTAGATGCCGTTCCTAAAGCCTTTGGCAAGGAAATAGATTACGCTCAGTTGATTAAGATTTATGGCAATAACCCCGAATCTGAAATCCGTTATAGTCCCGCCGATTGTACCGGGGTAAGGGCTAAAGAGGTAATAGGATACCCCGAAGGTAAGAATGTAAGTACAAGCTATGTAGAGCGTCAGAATCTAACAATGCGTATGAATATGCGTAGGTTTACCAGGTTGACTAATGCTTTCTCAAAGAAGGTTCAGAATCTAGGGCATGCTGTAGCCCTTCATTTCATGTATTATAACTTTTGCAGGATTCATCAATCCCTCAGAGTAACCCCGGCTATGAAAGCGAAGGTTACAGATCATCTATGGGAGATCGAGGATATTTTAGCCTTAATTTCAAAATGACCCACTACCGAACAGGCCGTATGCTTGACATTCCCTCTATAGACGGTAAATTGATTTGCTTAACTCTAATAGTTAGAGGCAGATAAAATGAAGACTTATATGGCGAGAAGCGAAGACTTCGAGAAGAAATGGTTTTTAATCGACGGGGAAGGAAAAACTGTCGGGAGGCTGTCCTCAAGAATAGCCAAGATACTGAGAGGCAAGGAAAAGGCCCAGTTCACACCTCACGCCGATATAGGGGATTTCGTAATAGTCATCAACGCCGACAAATTGAAATTCACGGGCAATAAGCTCGAAGACAAGAGATATTACTGGCACACGGGGCACCCGGGCGGGATCAAGTCGATAACCGCCGAGGACCTCTCGAAGAGAAAGCCCAGAGAAATATTAAAAAAAGCTGTCTGGGGCATGCTCCCTAAGAACAGGTGGCAGAAAAAACTCATAACGAGATTAAAGATCTACACCGGAAACGAGCATCCGCATTCGCCGCAGAAGCCCGCATCCCTGGAGGTATAGCAGATAAATATGGCTGAAGTTAACTATTACGGAACCGGAAGAAGAAAAACATCGGTCGCCCGGGTTTGGCTCAGGACAGGCGACGGAAAGATAACGATAAACGGCCGGGAAGCGGAAGAATATTTCCCGCGCGAATACTGGAAGGTACACGCCCTGGGACCTCTCGCAACGACCCAGTCGGTTGGGAAGTTCAACGTCATAGTGGACGTAAAGGGCGGCGGTCTTACGGGCCAGGCAGGCGCGGTGAGGCACGGGATCGCGAGGGCCCTTCTCCAGGCGGACGACGCCAACAGAAAGCCGCTCAAGGTAGAGGGCCAGCTCAGCAGGGACTCGAGGATGGTTGAGAGGAAGAAGTACGGACTCAAGAAAGCGAGACGCGGACAACAGTTCTCGAAGAGGTAAACCTTACCTTGCCTGATACCGGGAAAAAGAAATCAGTTTCAATTAAACACAGGAAGATTATCCCCCCCCCTGAAGGGAAGCTCGGCGTTCTGATTCCGGGCATAGGCGGCGCAGTGAGCACTACGTTCATCGCCGGCGTCGAGGCCATTAAAAGAGGGCTCGGAAAACCCATAGGCTCCCTTACACAGCTTGGAAGGATAAGGCTAGGAAAGAGGACCGAGAAGAAGTCGCCGCTCATAAAGGAATTCATCCCGCTCGCGGAGCTCAAAGACATAGTATTCGGGGGATGGGACATATTCCCCGATAATTGTTACGAAGCGGCTTTAAAGGCGGGCGTCCTGGATAAGGACCTGGTCGGCGAATTAAAGGACACGCTTCAGAAATTAAAGCCTATGCCTGCCGTATTCAGCAGGAAATACGTCAAAAACCTCAACGGAAAACACCTTAAAAAGGGCAAGACCAAGATGGACCTCGCCCGGCAGCTCATAGAAGACATCAAGAGGTTCAAGAAAGAGAGCGGCGTATCACGGCTCGTTATGGTGTGGTGCGGGAGCACGGAGGTCTTTATCAGGCCGACCGCGGTACACGCTACCATGGCCTCTTTCGAAAAGGGCCTCAGGGAAAATCACCCGGACATTGCGCCGAGCATGATTTACGCTTACGCGGCCCTTCAGTGCGGAGTGCCGTATGCGAACGGAGCCCCCAACCTGTCGGTAGACGTTCCTGCGCTCACGGACTTCGCCAAAAAGAAGAAGGTCCCTATAGCAGGGAAGGACTTCAAGACCGGGCAGACGCTCATGAAAACGATCCTCGCCCCCGGGCTTAAGAGCAGGATGATCGGGTTAAGCGGCTGGTTCTCGACGAATATTCTAGGGAACAGGGACGGCGAAGTGCTCGACGACCCTTATTCATTTAAAACGAAGGAAGAGAGCAAGCTCGGGGTCCTCGAATACATGTTCCAGCCCGACCTCCATCCCGACCTCTACTCGAACTACTATCACAAGGTAAGGATCAATTATTATCCCCCGAGGGGCGATGCCAAGGAAGCCTGGGACAACATAGATATTTTTGGATGGCTCGGCTACCCGATGCAGATCAAGGTCAACTTCCTCTGCAGGGACAGTATACTGGCCGCACCCATAGTGCTCGACCTCGTGCTGTTCCTGGACTTGGCTAAAAGGGCCGGGTTCGACGGAATTCAGGAATGGCTTTCCTTCTATTTCAAGAGCCCGATGTACGGAAAGGGGCTTTACCCCGAGCACGACCTCTTTATTCAGCTCATGAAGTTGAAGAACACGCTCCGCTACATGAAGGGCGAGGAGCTGATCACGCACCTCGGCCTCGACTATTACAACCTGATGTAATAGACCTATCCGGTCAAGCGATCACGCTACACCATCACTCACTATATTATTTTCGGACGGGAATGGTTATAGGTTTATGTTATGCCTGTGTGCTTATGGCAAGCCATTTGCGCGTTATGTAGAGGTTTCCTTTCTGGTCCCTGTTTCCGTGCTGCTCGAGCGCAGGCTGGACGGCCTCTTTCATCGCCTCGACGGCCGCGTCGACGGGGTAGCCCCTCAAAGCCCCGGCGGCATACTGCTGGAAGGAGCTTATGTACTCCCAAGCCTCTCTCCGCATGTCGACCGCGTATTCCTTCACCTCGACGAGCTTGAAGCCCGCTTCATTCACCAACTGCTCGTAATAGGCCCTTGGGAGGAATTTCGATGCCTCGGTCCTGGAATCGTCTCTCTGTCTGCTTATACCGCGGTCCCTTAGGTACTGGACTGCGTTTTTAACCTGCGTGCGGTAGAAACCGAGAGTTTCCGCGGGCCTTGCTTCTTCGTAAAAGGCTGTGTTGAAGAAAAAGAGGCCTCCCGGCTTTAGTGCTTGTTTTATTCTCTTGATGCTGTCGAGCTGCTCCTGCTCCGAGAGGTAATGTATGCCGTTCCCCCAGACCGCGACGTCAATGCTCGCGTCGGGTATCGTCATATCCTCGACGGAGGAATGTACCAATTTCAATCTCTCGACCGTTTTCTCTAGCTTGGACTGCGCCAGCCTGAGCGCTTCCGCGGACTGGTCGAGACACATGACAGCGGCCTTTTTCCAGCTTGCGGGAAGCTGATCGAACACGATCTGAACCATTGTCCCCGCGCCGGTCGCTACGTCCAGAATCGCCTCGATCCCGCTTAGACCCTTACGGCGCATGATCTCGATCCACCCGTGAATGCAGGCCTCGTTTACCTCTCTGTACTCTTCAGTATCGGCAAACGGTTCATAATCGTATTTTTCCTTAATCTCGTCCATTATCAACCTCTGTATCAACAATCACCCCATATAAATTTAGTTTATAAGTCAAAAGTGGAGTATAACATAATTACAGGCAAAAACAAAACGCCCCGGGCCCCGGATACGCCTTAATTATACACCCCTTTTGTCCCCCCAGATCAGCTTGTGAAGCTGCGGAAGGACCCGGACACGCTCGAGATTATCGTCTATTATCCTGTCCGGCAGCCAGCCGAGCCCAAGCCCGCCCGAGGGCTGGAAAATTATGTTCGCATTTATCGTATACTCTGACAGGATTTGCTTTGCGTACTCATAATCCGCTTCGTCCGCTATGACGAATTTCAGCTGGTCCTGAGGGCGGAGCTTCTGAAAGAGGCCGAAGTCCATTTTCTCCTGCATACCCGAGCCCGGACACTTGCAGTCCATGCTTATTATGCAGTTTTCCGTCCAGAACACGGGCGGAGGGAGTTTGTGGCCACTCGTCTCGAGCACTATCTTATAACCGTATTTTATCAGATATTCCGCCAATTCCTCTGCTTCGTCCCTCTGAATAAGGGGCTCCCCCCCGGTTATGCATACCCTTCTGCACACGTAGCCTTCTATCACGCCGATGACTTCCGCCACGGTCATTTTCCTGAAGTCCCTGCCCTCGACCGCGTACATCGTATCGCACCAGGAGCACCTGAGGTCGCAGGCAAATAGCCTGACGAATATGGTGGGAAGACCGATTTCCACGCCCTCGCCCTGAATGGAATAGAAGATTTCGCTGATGTTCATCTCTCGTACCCCGTCGGGTCTGAAACCCCCGCATCGAGAAAGGCCCTCTTCCTCTCCCTGCATGAGCTGCATACCCCGCAGTGGACGTCCCCCCCCTTGTAGCAGCTCCAGGTTTCTCCGAAGGGCACGCCGAGCCTGTCGCCGAGCCTCACAATATCCGCCTTTTCCATTCCGACGAAGGGCGCTACGATATTGAGGTCGGGCTCCCCGGTCGCGAGCCTTTCCGACGCCTGAAAAGCCTCGACGAACTCCTCCCTGCAGTCGGGGTAGACCCCCCTGTCCGAGCTATGAGCGCCGAAAAAGACGTTATCCGCGCCCCTGCTCACGGCGTATCCGACGGCAATAGAGAGAAAAATCGCGTTCCTGTTAGGGACTATGGTCGTTTTGAGCGTGTCGTAGTGTTCCGCAGTCTCCGGGACCTCCGGCACATCGATCCTCCCATCGGTCAGCGCAGAGCCCGAAAGGATCTCACCGAGCGGGGATAGGTCCACCACTTTGTGGGGTACTCTCAGGGCTTCCGTCACCCTGCGCGCGGAATCGGCCTCCCTCCTGTGCCTCTGTCCGTAAAGAATAGTGAGACATTCGACCTCGTATCCCTGCTCAATGGAGCTGTACACCAGAGTCGTGCTGTCGACGCCCCCCGACAATATTATTACTGCCTTTTTGTTCATTCTATAAATACTATATGCATAAGTATACGGGGACAAGAAAGACCGCCGGCACGTAGAGGGGAGAAATCAGTGCGGCTTAACCGGCTGGTTATTTTTCGTGACGACAGTGTAGAAATCTCCCACCTTGCTCTCGAGCTCATCGACGTGGCTGATGACATCCTGAATCCTCTTGTCGAGGTCTTCGGCTTCGAGGTCGATGTCCTCGCACTTCCTCCATTCTATTATATGACCTTTGATATGGTCGAACGCCGCGTGCATCGACTTCATATCTTCGGCTATACGTGCTATGCTCACGGCGAGTTCCTTCTTCTCCCTCTCTCTCTTCACGTACTCGAGCCATACGAGGGCGAAGACGAAAGCCGCGAGCAGGATCGCCTGGGGAAGTGATGTTTCGAGCGTCGGGTAAAGTCCGAGGATGTCTATATGCGGGATATGACCGACGGGAGTCGCGCCCACTATACCGGCTTCCTGAAGCTCGTTTATGCCCTTTCCGAGCAGAATGAAGGAAAGGAGGTAGAGGAAAACGCTCGTCGCGGAGAAGAAGTATTTGAGCGGTATCCTGAGGGCGAGATTGAAGATCACATAAAACAATACAACGAGCAGGAGAGCCCCTGCCGCCAGGCCCCAGAGCACGGCGGCCTGCGAATTCTCCGACTGGAACCATAGAGCCTGATAAAATAAAACCGTTTCGAAAGCCTCTCTGTATACGGCAAAAAACGAAACGCTCGCAAGCGCGATCACACTCCCCCTCGAGAGAGCCTTTTCGACCTTCCCCTGTATGTACCGCTTCCAGACCCGCACTTCGATTTTGGAAATAAGCCAGTAGCTCACATAAAAAAGGACGGCCGCAGCCACGAGGGATGTGATGCCTTCGATGACTTCCCTCTGTGCGCCGCTGATGGAGATCACGGTCCTCGCCAGAAGCCATGTCAAAATACCGGCGAACAGAGCCAGTATCCAGCCGTAATGGATGTACCTGATCTGACTCCTCGCCCCGGTGGCCCCCATGAACGCTATGATGGCCGCGATTATAAGTATCGCTTCCAAGCCCTCCCTCACGATTATGGAAAAGGAGTTGAGAAAGGAGAGGATATTGCTCGACGGCGTGTCGTCGCCTAAGACCTGCTCCGCCGTCAATAAACTCTTCTGTATTTCATTGTTGAGCTCCTCCACTTGGGCCGCGGGCGCTCCCGCTTTGATAGCGTTCCTGAAACGGGAGAAATCCGCTTCGATCGCGGCCGTGAGGCTTTTATCCCTGACCATCAGGTCGGGCTCAGCCTTCTCAAATCCGTCGAGGTAGGCGTCGAGGGCTTTCGTGTACGCTTCACCCGCCCTCCCCTCCTTATAGAGTGCTGCGGATTCATCGAGCAGAGCGCCCGCAGTAAGGAGAGGGGAACTCTCACCGACACTCCTGTCCAGCAGGCCGACTCTCAGATATGCAAGCGCGCGGGTCTCCGCTTCGGGGCTGTCTAATTCAGCCTTTACCCGATCTTCAATCTCTCCGTTCGAGAGCGTGGCGAGCGTCTTATAGTCCTTCATATCGCCGGGAAGCTTCGCCGCGAGCTTTTTCCCTTCTGCGACGTCCCGTTCGTTATAGCCGAGGGCGAGCACATAGAACGCCGCGTCCCATTTCTCCCGGTCGGTAAGGCTGGGGAAAGACGGCATGCCCGTCCCTTCTATCCCGAATGTCACGGTATTGAAGACCTTAAACGGCGATAGCCCGACCGAGACTTCGGGATTGGTAAAATCGGCCGGCGCGGGGTCGAGTCCCGGCGACAAAGGCCCGTCTCCGGCACCTTGGGCGCCGTGACACTGCGCACAGCTCTTTTCGAATATCGCTATTCCGGATGAGTATGAAGGGGCTTCTTCCGGATGAGGGACGATATTGTAAGCCTTAATAATCTTCCCTTTGATCGTCCTTGAAAGTGATTCGACTTCGCCGACGGGCGCTTTATTCTCAATTAAAGCGCTTAGCTCTTTAAGATCGGATTCAATACCCGCCTTATCCCCGCCATCCGATTTCATGGTGAGGAAAAGGGCCTCGACGCCCGCCGAGAACTCGAGCATCTCGCTATACTCAGCTGTGTTTATGATCTGTCCGTCCTTTACAGCGTTTCCGTAATCCCCTCCTATGTAGTCGACAAGGGACAAAATACGGTTGGCGTCATTGGAAGAATGAGAAGGCTGCGCAAGGAAAAATAGTAATGAGCACAGCAGAATGGAAAATGTTAGAACCCTCTTCAACGTCGGCATATCGCGTATTACAGGAGCCTCCAAACTATATATAGATAATCAAGTAAAGTATAACAGCAAACGCCCTCAGAGAAAATGATAATGAATTTCAAATCGTAAGAGATTTGAGGCTATCATACTCCGAAAAGCTGTCAAGATGCTCATTTGCATGAAATCGAGTTTTATTTATTATTATTAGGTTCTTTGCAGAGTAGTCGAGAAAATAAGGTCAGGGATAAAGGCCCCGAATTTACCATATGAAAGATAGAATAAAGATCACCGAGAATTTATTTGAAGAGTTTCCCGAAGTAACGGCCGCCGAATGGAAAGCCGAGATCGCGAAGGACCTGAACGGCGGGGACATAGGGAAACTCGACTGGAAGCCTTACGAGGGCTTCACTGTAAGCCCGTTCTATACCGAAGGCGACTTGAACGGGGTCGGATACTTGACCGAGCAGGTTCCGGGTGAATTCCCCTATGCGAGGGGGAATAAGACTGAGAGCAATGACTGGAAGATCAGTGAATACATAACCTCGGGAAGCGTAAAAGAGGCGAACAGGCTCGCTCTCAATAGTCTGAGAATGGGGGCGGAGTCCCTCACGTTCGTTAGCGAGGCGGAGCACGGCCGCATATCGGGCATCCCCGTACAGAGCGAGAGAGATATGTCCCTCTTATTGAAAGATGTCCCGCTCGAAGACGTGCCGGTTCATTTCAAGTGCGGGCTCGGGGCATCCGGGATTTTGTCGCTGTTGATCATAGAAGCCGGGAGAAGGGGAATAGACAAGAAGAAGCTCGAAGGCTCCGTAGACGCCGACCCTCTTCGAGCCCTCGCGCTCGGAGGCTCTTACCCCGTTAGCGAGCGCCGGGCGTTCGGGGAAATCGGATCGATGATCTCATATTTGAACGAGAACATGCCTTCCTACGGAGCGCTCAATGTATCCGGGCATCACTTCCACGATTCGGGCGCTTCGGCGACCGAGGAGCTGGCTTTCACACTGGCGGCGGGGGTTGAATACATTGACCGCCTGACGTCGATGGATTTGACAGTCGACCAAATAACCCCACACATGAGATTCTCTTTCTCGATAGGCTCTAACTATTTCATGGAGATCGCGAAGCTCCGGGCCGCGAGGCTCTTGTGGGCGTACGTTATCGAGGAGTACGGTGCTGAAAACGAGTCCTCGAAAAAAATGAGGATAGATACGAGGACATCCTCGTGGAACAAGACCGTATTCGACCCGTACGTCAATATGCTGAGGGGCACCGTCGAGGCTATGGCCGCGGCGATAGGAGGGAGCGAGTCATTGAACGTGCTGCCGCTCGACGCGGCTTTCAAGAGACCCGATGAATTTTCCCGAAGGCTTGCGAGGAATACGCAGCTCATACTGAAGCATGAATCCTGCCTCGACCGTGTAACCGACCCGTCGGGGGGCTCCTATTATATAGAGAGGCTCACGGATTCGCTCGCGGAGGCGGCATGGGAGCTATTTAAAGCAGTAGAAAGCATGGGCGGATTGGCGGAGGCGCTCAAGACCGGCTTCGTGCAGGACGAGATACTCAAGACGAGAAGAGAGAGGGATAGCGACATTGCGTCCGGAAAATCGATATTGCTCGGTACCAACCAGTATCCGAACCCGGGCGAAAAGGCTCCGAAGAAGATAGAAGGCGGAATCTCCGAAAAGCCGCTCGGGAGATCGGGAGAAACAGCGCATAATGCGAAAGCGGGTTCCAGAGATTTTATGGAAGGACTCATAGCGTATATGACAGGGAAGAAATCGCTCCTCGGTGACGTTTTGCCCGATAAGCCCGTAAAGCCGGAGTTCGTAATAACGCCCCTCCGCCCTTACAGGGGCGGGGAGCCTTTTGAAGAGCTGCGGCTGGCGGCTCTCCAATATAAAAAAGAAAACGGCGTAACGCCGGCGGTCTTTTTACTGCCGGTCGGCAATCCGTCCATGAGGAACGCGAGGGCCTCGTTCACGGCGAATTTCTTCGGGTGCGCGGGATTCAGGATACTGGAGAACCCCGGCTTCGACTCTATAGACGATGGCGTGAAGGCAGCGCTCAAAAGCAGTGCGAAGATCGTAGTCATCTGCAGCTCGGACAGGGAGTACACGGAGCTCGCGCCCGGGATATGCGGGGCACTGAGAGAGAAGGACCCCGACATACGCGTATTGATCGCCGGGAACCCCGGAGAACATATAGATGCCCTCAAGGCATCAGGGATAGACGACTTCATACACGCCCGCTCGAACGCCCTCCGAATTCTGAGAAAGTATCAGGAGATATCGGGCATAAGACAGAAGGGAGAGGAGAACTGAATTGAGGCCTGATTTTTCGACGCTCGACTATAGAAGAAAAAGGGTTAAATCCGGGGCCGGGACGACCCCCGCCGATGGGGAATGGATGACCCCGGAGGATATTTTGGTCCGCCCTGCCCACACAAAAGAGGAGCTCCTCGGAATGGAGCACCTCCGATACGCGGCGGGCCTGCCCCCATACCTCCGCGGCCCGTATCCGTCGATGTACCTGACGCGCCCCTGGACGATACGCCAGTACGCTGGGTTTTCGACCGCGGAGGAATCGAACGCATTTTACAGACGGAACCTGGCGGCGGGACAGAAAGGGCTCTCCGTGGCCTTCGACCTCCCCACTCACAGGGGCTACGACTCCGACCACGAAAGGGTCATGGGCGACGTGGGAAAGGCGGGGGTCGCGATAGATTCCGTCCTCGACATGAAGATACTCTTTGGCGGGATACCGCTCGACGAGATATCGGTTTCGATGACGATGAACGGCGCCGTGCTCCCCGTAATGGCGTTTTACATAGTAACGGCCGAGGAGCAGGGCGTTGGCCCGGAGAACCTGAGCGGCACCATACAGAACGATATTCTCAAGGAGTTCATGGTAAGGAACACCTACATCTACCCGCCCGACCCCTCGATGAGGATCGTCGCCGACATATTTAAATACACCGCCGGGCACATGCCGAAATTCAATTCGATAAGCGTGAGCGGCTATCACATGGAAGAAGCGGGGGCCTCATCGGACATAGAGCTCGCCTACACGCTCGCCGACGGGCTCGAATACGTGAGGACCGGGATAAAAGCCGGCCTCAACATCGACGACTTCGCCCCGAGGATATCGTTCTTCTGGGGCATCGGGATGAACCACTTCATGGAGATAGCAAAGATGCGGGCGGCGAGGATGATCTGGGCCAAGTTAATCAAGGGGTTCAATCCGGGGAATCCGAAATCGATGGCGCTCAGGACACACTGCCAGACTTCCGGCTGGAGCCTGACCGAGCAGGACCCGTTCAACAACGCCGTGAGGACGTGCGTCGAAGCCCTGGCTGCCGTACTCGGCGGCACGCAGTCGCTCCATACGAACGCGCTCGACGAGGCTATAGCGCTCCCGACCGATTTCTCGGCGCGCATAGCGAGGAACACGCAGATTTACCTGGAGCAGGAAACGAATATATGCAGGTCTATTGACCCCTGGGCCGGCTCTTATTATGTCGAATACCTTACGGACAGGATCGCTCACCGCGCCTGGGCGCTGATAGAGGAAGTGGAGAAGCTGGGCGGGATGGCCAAGGCGATAGAGACCGGCCTGCCCAAGATGAGGATAGAAGAGGCCGCCGCCAGGAAGCAGGCCAGGATAGACTCGGGCCAGGACACGATAGTCGGCGTCAATAAATACATCCCGGACGAGGACGCGGAGATCGACATATTAGAAGTCGACAACACCGCGGTGAGGGCGGCGCAGATAGAGCGCCTGAGGAAACTGAAGAAGGCGAGAAACAACGACGCAGTCAGGGCGGCATTGGACGCGCTTACGAAGTGCGCGGAGACTGGCGAGGGGAACCTGCTGGAGCTCAGCGTGGAAGCGGCCCGCAAGCGTGCGACGCTCGGCGAGATATCGGACGCGTGCGAGAAGGCGTTCGGACGTTATAAAGCGGTGATCCGCACTATTTCGGGGGTATATTCGGGAGAGATGTCAGAAGACGCCGGGTTCAGGAAAGCGAGGGAGCTTGCGGACGAGTTCGCCGGGCTCGAAGGCAGGAGGCCCAGGATAATGGTCGCTAAGATGGGGCAGGACGGCCACGACAGGGGCGCCAAGATCATCGCCACGAGCTTCGCCGATATGGGGTTCGACGTAGACATCGGGTCGCTGTTCCAGACGCCCAGGGAAGCGGCGCGCCAGGCCGTCGAAAACGACGTGCATATCGTAGGCATATCGAGCTTAGCCGCGGGCCATAAGACACTCGTCCCGGAGCTGATAAGGGAATTAACGGATATGGGGCGTGGAGATATAATGGTCGTAATAGGCGGTGTGATACCCAAACAGGATTACGAATTCCTCTACAAGGCGGGCGTCACGGCCGTCTTCGGACCGGGCACAGTCATTTCAAAAGCGGCTCAGGAAATACTCAACGTACTGATCGGCAAGATCAGGGACAACGGCCGGCCCCGCATACAGGCGCCGTAGTTTGCCTTGCAGGAACATATCCGCATGCCGCGAGAGAAAAGAGCATTTCTAAATGAATAAAGTGGCGCCGAGGGTCTGCTTCCGGAAATGACCATGAAATCGAAAAATGGTGTGGACATATTACCGCAAACCTGAAAAAATAATAATATGGAAAACGCGCCCAAATTCGAGATCGACAGGATAACCCCCGAGGACCTCGACGGTATCGTTTCGATAGAGAACGTAAGCTTCCCCACCCCTTGGCCGAGACGGGTCTTCGAACGCGAATTGAAATCGCAGAGGTCCTATAACAGGGTGATCAGGTTCGGGGGAATGGTGGTCGGTTATATCGTGACCTGGACGATATACGACGAGGTACATATCCTGAATATAGCCGTGCATCCGGACTTCAGGAACATGGGACTCGGCGAGAGGCTCTTGAGAGACTGCATAGCCCATTCCGCCGGGAACGGATTGAAATACGCGATCCTCGAAGTCAGGATTTCGAATACCAGGGCCAGGAGCCTGTACGAGAAAATGGGGTTTAAAACCATCCATACGAGAAGGAAATATTATTCCGACACCGGGGAAGACGCTTACGTTATGATGTTCGAGATCAAGCCCGCATAGAAGACGCCCGGGGCTTCTCAGTTTTTCCTTTCCGCCACATAATCTGCGAGCATGCCGAGAGACTCCTTACAGGTGCTCCCGGGCAGGGACGAGATCGCGCTCCTGGCTTTGTGTATGAAGCTCTTCGCTACTACTTTGGTTTTTTCGACGCCTTCATACTTTTCGACGAGATCCCTTACAAAAACGAGGTCTCCTTCGTTGAGACCGTCCCGATTGAGGAGAATATCTCTTACCTTAGTCCTGTCCGCGTCCGAGGCCCGGTCGAGCGAATAAAAAAGAGGGAGCGTCATCTTGCCCTCGATCAGGTCCTGGCCGACCCCTTTCCCGAACTCCTTCTCGGAAGAGGAGTAATCGAGAGCGTCGTCCACGAGCTGGAATGCCACCCCTATGTTGAACCCGTACTGCCCGACGGAGCGCTTTACCGCCTCATCGGCGCCTGCGAGTATGGCCCCCACGCTCCCGCAGCTTTCAATGAGCGATGCGGTCTTGTTTTCTATAATTCCGAAACACACTTCCTCGGATACCTCGAGCATGTTGCTGGCGCTCATGACCTCGAGCACCTGTCCCTCCGCAAGCTTAGCGGCGGCGTCGGTAACAGCCTTGATAAGCTCGAGGTTGCCGCAGGACTGTATCAGGCCTAAAGCCCTTGCGAGCATGAAGTCGCCTACGAGCACGGTCGCTTTATTGCCCCAGACCACGTTCGAGGAGGTTTTCCCTCGCCTCAGCCTGGCTTCGTCCACCACGTCGTCGTGAAGCAGCGTGGCCGTATGAATGAGCTCGAGCGCGGCTGCGGAATATATCCTTTCTTTCCCGTCCATAAGCCCGCATGCACCGCTTGAAAGCAGGAGGACCGAAGGACGGAGCCTCTTTCCGCCGCTCCCCAGCAGGTATTTTGAAATCTCGTAAACGAGAGGCACAGGGGATTCGATATTGGCCTCAAGCTCCCTTTCGACCTCTTCAAGCTCCGGATTAATAATGGAAAGGATATCGGAAAATTCCATCGCAGTTTAAGTTATCTGAACAGTTAATATAAGTCAAAGAGCCTAAAAGATGTGATATTTTGAGTAAATGTTATATTAACTAACATGCTATCCGAGGGTCGGTATTAAGCGATGGTCCCGCTTACGCTGAGCGTTAGAAACTTTTTGAGCTACGGAGAAAATACCTCCACACTCGACTTCAGGGACTTCAGTATCGCCTGTCTTTCGGGAAGGAACGGGCACGGCAAATCGGCGCTGATAGACGCCCTCACCTGGGCGCTATGGGGACGGTGCAGGGTCAAGAACAAAGAGGAGGTAATAAAAAGAGGGGCCTCCGAATCGCACGTCGAGCTCGAATTCGAATCCGATGGAAACAGGTACAGGATACTGAGGACCATATCGAAAAAAAAGGGCGGCTCGCAGAGCTCGATAGACCTCCAGGTATTTGACGGCGGCGCGGGCTCATACAGACCGCTCGACCAGGGCGTAAAGGCTCAGACCGCCATCGAGAAGATATTGAAGATGGATTACAACTCCTTTATTTGCTCGTCGTTCATACTCCAGGGGATGGCCGACGAGTTTACGAAGAGGACGCCCGCCGAGAGAAAGGAAGTATTGTCGAAGATTCTGGAGCTCGACGAATACGAGACGCTCACGAGGAGAGCACGCGAGCACGCCCAGGCTTCGGGCGTATCCGTGACCTCGCTCGAGAACGAAGCCGCGCGCCTCGACGGTGAAATTGCACAAAAAGAAACGATCGAAAAGAAGCTCCTTGAACTGAGAAGAGAGGAGGAAACGGTTTCGTCCGGCATCGCCCGGTTCGAGACGATACGCGGCGATCTAATAGGAGAATTCGAATCCGTAAAGTCCAGGCTCGAAACGCTTGTAAGACTGGGCAAAGAGAGGGATACACTGACGTCTCTACGCGTCAGGCTCGAAGAAGAGGCCCTTTCGCTCGGGGAAGGCATAAAGAAAGACCGGGAAATACTTTCGCGGGAGAAAGAGATAGAGGACTGTTATAAGAGGTCGAGGGACGCCGCGGCCCTCGACCGGGCGCTCGACGAAAAAAGGGCCCAGACCCTGATACTCGATGAGCAGAGCTCCGCGCTCAACCACAAGATAAGCCAGAAGAGGACGGAGCTCGAGATGAGGGCTAAGGAGCTCTCCTCGAAAATAAAAGGGCTCGAAGCCAGGGCGTCGTCGTCCGGCAGGCTAAAGAAAGAAATCGAGGAAATTAAAACCCGGATCGGGGAATGCACGGAGACCTCACGGAGGGCCGAAGTGTTAAGGGGAGAGCTAAGGAGAATTGGCGGGGAGAAGGAAGCGGCTGGGGCGAGAAGGTCCGAGCTCAATAAAAGAAAAACCGAGGAAGAACAAAAGCTGCATGTGCTTGCCGCGGGGGACACGGGGGCACACTGCCCGCTCTGCGAATCACCGCTCGAGGAAGAGGCGAGAGCCGCCCTCGCGGAAAAACTCAAGACGGCGATCTCGGGACTCGACGACGATATACTCGAAGCCGGGAAGGATATCACTGCTCTCGAGGATAGAGAGAAAGCACTCATTAAAGAACTCGCCCCGGCTGATACGAGAATCAAGCTGCTGCCCGGACTGCACAAGGAGCTCGGCGAGAGGGAACAGGGCCTCAAGGAATCGGAAGCGGCCGCGATCGAGCTCGGGGAAGCCAGAAACAGTTACGACGGCGTCTCCAGAACGATAGCCGGCGATGAATTCAAAAAAGAGTACGATGCGGAGCTCAGAGAGCTCGAAGAGAAAAGAGCCGGGCTCGGCTATGACGATAGAGAGCACAGGGTCGTCAAGGATACGCTTAAAAAGCTCGAGCACGCGTCTGGCGACAAAGAGATGCTCGAGAGGGCGAGGCTCGGCCTTAGCCTCCGCGAGAGCGAGGAGAAGAAGCTGACTGAGAGGCTCTCGGAGGGAAAGAAGAGACTCGAGGAAATTGAAAACGAGATTAGCGGATTAAGCGGCATAGAGACCGTGGCGAGGGAGATAAAGGAAAAGATGTCGGCGGCCGAGGAAAGGGTATCGGCGCTCAAAAGACAAAAGGACGGGCTGGTCATGGACATAAGCAGGGGCATGAGCGCCCTCGAAAGGATAGAGCAGCTCGCGGTCAGAAGAAGCGGGATAAATGTTAAGATCGGAGAGACGAAACGCGAGCTCCTGATATTCCAGGAGCTCGCGAAAGCCTTCGGCAAGAACGGACTCCAGGCGCTGATAATAGAGCACGCGGTGCCCGAGATAGAGGCGGAAGCGAACAAAATCCTGAACAAGCTCACCGAAGGCACCATGACGCTCAGCCTCGAGATGGTGAGGCCGACGCAGAAAGGGGGAGAGAAGGAGACCCTCGAAATCTACATAGGGGACTCGTCCGGCACGCGGAGCTACGAAACCTTCTCCGGGGGCGAGGCGTTCAGGATAGATTTCGCGCTCCGGGTCGGAATCTCGAAATTCATGGCGAACCGGTCGGGCGCTCAGCTTAGGACCCTCGTGATCGACGAGGGCTTCGGGACACAGGACAGGGACGGGTTGAACCAGTTCGTGCAGGTGATAAATTCTATAAAGGACGACTTCGACAAGATACTGGCGATAACCCATGTCGACGAATTTAAGGAAAGATTCCCGGTCAGAATCGAAGTGACGAAGGAGCCGGGTTCGGGCTCGAGCTTCGAAGTGGTGTACACGTGAGACGCTTCACAAGCAGCAGCCGGAGGAAATAGGCAGGGACGCTAGAGTATATTTATGAACTGGCTCGATATAACTATAGTCGGGATAATCGCGCTTTTTACGCTCGTCGGGTTCTCGAGGGGACTCGTGAGTCAGATATTCTCCATCGCCGCCCTCCTGGGGGGCCTTGTAATCGGCTTTATTTTTTACGATGTACTGGGCGATGTGTTTATCAGGGAAAGACTGGTGGAGAACGAGTCCGTAGCCAACGTCGGGGGCTTCATCGTTCTCGCGTTCGCTGCGTATGTGATCATCCAGACGGCGGGATGGTTAACGACCAGGCTGATAGGCACGCTTCATCTGAGCTGGCTCAACAGGATATGCGGAGGGGCCGTGGGGGCGGTCATGGGAGCGGTCACCGCGTTTTTACTGTCATCGTGCCTGAGTCTCTTCTACACTCAGAACGACCCTATCTTCAAAAGCTCGGCGCTCCTCCCTTATTTGAACGAGGCGGCGCTTCTCGCCAAAGACGCCCTCCCCGAGGATTTCGAGAAGAGCTTCAACGGCGCGAGGGAGCTCGTGAGGGAAGAGGGACTTAACGCCGCGATGAAAATAAAGGATTCTGACGCAGTCAAGGAAATCCTTAACCGGAATGACGGTCAGCAAGAGAAAAAGGATTGATCACGGGCCTCTGAAACCGCACACGTTCCGCGAAGCCGGACGAGACCGGAACCCCGCACTTTCTTAATTACGGAATTTCGGTAATATTATCGTGAAATGATAGGCATTGAAACACTGGATGAATTCATTATCAGGAAGCAGACCGAATTCCCATATGCGCGCGGGGACCTCTCCAGGCTGCTCAGGGACCTCGGACTCGCAGCCAAGATAGTGAACAGAGAGGTGAACAAGGCGGGTCTCGTCGATATACTCGGGAGCACGGGGAAGAAGAACGTTCAGGGAGAGGAAGTCAAGAAGCTCGACGTGTTCGCGAATCAGAGGTTCATCGCCGCTCTCGAGCTGGGCGGGCAGTGCTGCGGCGTCGCGTCCGAGGAGAACAAGGACTTCATAACGTTTCACGAGGAAATATCCAAAGACGCTAATTACGTCGTGGCCCTCGACCCCCTCGACGGCTCGTCGAATATAGACGTCAACGTCTCGGTCGGGACCATATTCTCGATTTACAGAAGGGTATCGCCGCAGGATGGGCCCGTTACCGCTGATGACTTCCTGCAGGAGGGAAGAAAGCAGGCGGCCGCGGGCTATATAATATACGGCTCGTCCACGATGCTCGTTTATACCACGGGATACGGCGTGAACGGCTTTACTCTCGACCCTTCCATAGGTGAATTCTGCCTTTCGCATCCGAACATGAGCATCCCAAAAGCCGGCAAGACCTTTTCCGTTAACCAGGGCAATTTCTACAGCTTTCCTGAAGGAGTAAAGCAGTTCATCAAATATTGCAAAGAACCGGACAAAGCGACAAACCGCCCATACTCGTTAAGGTACATCGGCTCGATGGTCGCGGATATCCACAGGAACCTCATAACCGGCGGCATATTCCTCTACCCCGCCACCGCGGACGCTCCGAACGGCAAGCTGAGGCTCCTCTACGAGTGCAACCCGATGTCCTTCGTCGTCGAGCAGGCCGGCGGAAGGGCGACGGACGGGTCGAGACATATAGTGGACATAGAGCCCAGGGAGCTGCATCAGCGAACCCCCATATTCATAGGCTCGGAACAGCTCGTATTGAAGCTGGAGGAGTTCATGAGAGAGCATCCCGCGAGCTGAACACACGCCGCGCTCACGCAGCGCACGCTCCACTGTTCGTAAATTTGAGAGCTCATAATTCGTACTTTGTAACCGCTCACTAAACCTTAACAATCCGTTAATAATCCTCTCCGTAATCGCTTCAATTCCGGCCTTCCTTTTTACTTGACATTTGAAAGTCAGGGTGTATCGTTTCAGATAAATCACCGCTACAGGAGAATTGTCATGGAAATCGAACTTGAATTGCTTGAAAAGGACGATGACTGGGAAGACGATGAGGACGAGTGGGATGAGGACGAAGAAGAATTATGGGACGAGGAAGACGAAGACGGTCTGGATGAAGACGAGGATTGGGACGAGGAAGACGAAGAGGAGTGGGAGCAGGAAGAGGAAAAGTCCATCAACTGAGAATCAGCTTACACAATTACTAACATCACAATTAGTTTCCGGGAAAATCAGACAAACATTTGAAATTGAAGTATCCGATAAAGCCCGCGCTCCTTTAATCTTCGGATTGAAATAACGACAGCGCGGTTTACAAAAAAGAAAACCGAATATGGCTGGTGGAATTATATAACTCTGCTCGAACGCAAGGAACAACCCACTTCGCTGTCTGTGCAAAAGTTAGACCCTTAGCGAGCCACGGAATCCCCTGGCGGCATAGTAAGATTCTGCACCGTTGTGATACACGAAGACAGCGCCGTAGCGGCGATCACAAAAGAGGGCGCCGCCGAGTTTTCTAATATCAGAAGGTGTTTTCACCCAGCTCGACGTTTTCGTATCGAAATTTCCAAGTTTCTGCAACTCTCGATATTGTTCTTCCGTTAAAAGCTCAATGCCCATGGCAGCTGCCATATCAATAGCGTCATTTTCCGGTTTATGTTCTTTCCTCGATTCCAGTGCTTCACGGTCATAACAAAGACTTCTGCGGCCTTTAGGACTTTCCGCTGAACAATCATAAAAAATGTATTCGCCCGTCTTTTTATCATGACCAACAACATCCGGTTCACCGCCGGTTCTTTCCATTTCATTGAGTGACCACAGTTTTTCAGTATTAGCTTCCAGCTTTGCTTGTACTTTAGCCCATTCAAGACCTTTATGGCGGTTCATGTTTTTCTCAAAACGGGCTTTCAATGCTCTGAGTAGTTCTTCACGTTGTTCTAGCGACAACTCCTTTTTATTGCTATTAATGTTGTTCATACTTTTATATTATCTCTGTTGAATAGGTGTATCAAGCGTATAATTGCCTGAATTTATTTCAAAAGCTCGTCGCTCTTTACTCCCAACGCTTGAGCTATTTTCTCAATCAGGGATAACAACCTTTTTCTCAAAAGGTTCGAGCCAAAGAAGCCTTTGGCTCGAACCTGCGCTTGGCCAGCTGCGCCCTGCGCGGCGACCCTGTAAATCCATACCTTTCCGCGCTTCGCGCGGCTGAATTGGTCTAGAAAAAAACCGAAAGTCAAATTTTGGTGCCCGGGGCCGGACTCGAACCGGCACGGGCGCGTTGATTTGGCTACAGTACATGAATTGCTCAGACATAAAAGCATATTAATGACTAAGAGATATTCTCACACGACATTTGAGCATAAAAAGCATGCAGTTGAAAGTAAGGGGATAATTATAAAATTGTGAATTTGCAAAAGACAATCGCTCAATAGCTATTCATACAATTCATTCACTTACTCGAAAAACAGCAGATGGAAATTCACCTTGTGATATTGTTGAGATGAATACTTGATACTCATACGATTTAATTTTTCTATACTGGTCAAGCTCATTTCTTGCTATTCTCTGTTCAGTTGTATTTAATTGCTTTCTGAATTTCAAAGTACAAGTCAGAGTTTTGTTCGGTCCTAAAAGAATTGGTGCAGGGAAATTCCCCCTTTCTCCACCTATCGGATCAATAGCATTGTTTATGATCCATTGATAACCATCAAAATATTCAACAATCTCTCTATCAGTAATATATGATAATTTAATTCTTGCATCATTAATTGATGCAGGTCTCCTTCCTGAATTATCAAGAACTATAAATGCA
The DNA here is from genome assembly GCA_041753155.1 of Thermodesulfobacteriota bacterium. GTDB lineage: Bacteria > Desulfobacterota_D > UBA1144 > Nemesobacterales > UBA2774 > 2-12-FULL-53-21. Next base: position 57,703 of record JBGSVA010000017.1, read on the forward strand.
TGTGCTAAGATGGATTGTGTTTCGCCTAATGCTATCCTATTAAAAGCAAGCTTAGCACTATAAACATTAATTTCTATCCTATTTTCTGGTTCAATTTTAGTCCTGTCATAGAACATAATTTCTAGGTCAGTTCGATTTGCAGAATTTATACTTGTCCCTTTTTTTATTGGTATATAATTTTGGCTGTTTTTATATATTTTTAATATGTGGGGTTTCGTATAGGAGGGATGTATTCGTATTACACTAAGGACTACATTGCTACCTTTGCCATCTTCTACTGTTATTTCTTCAAGTGTGTAATCAGGTGGAGTATCCACTCTTTTCACAACTATACTTCTAAGCACACTAGCATCATTAATACCCGATTTAGCAAATGGGGAATTGATTAACTTCGCATTCTTTTTATCAATCCCAATTACGATCATACCATCATCATAACTCGCTGTATTCGCTATTGCGCTAATATCTTTACATAATTCCTCACATCCATTAGAGGTACTCAATTTATACCATTCTGATTTTAATTCGAACTTATCCTGCTCGACTTCTACGCCTGCTTTAATCTTAAGCAATAAATCATCAATAAACTGTTGATCTATTTTCATTATTGACTCGATCTATTGATGGACACCCATATAAACACCCGAACAATTAAGAGCAAAAAGAAACGCAAAGAAAAGTGAGGTAACTGCCTGAAATTATTATGTGCCCGGGGCCGGACTCGAACCGGCACGGGCGCGAACCCGAGGGATTTTAAGTCCCTTGCGTCTACCTGTTCCGCCACCCGGGCTACCGACAATTCCGCCTTAATAGGCCGATTAGAAATAATAACAGGAAGGAATGTATTTTACAGCTTTTACCTTCTCATTCAATAGTGGGTTTTGGGAACGCAGCCAGCCCGCTCTCTGCACTCTCCCCACCTGCCAAAACACCATTTTGCTTAAACAGGTCATTTGTAATATAATCAACATGTAATTAATTTTTGGAGAGAGGATCATGAACAAGGGTGGATTTTCCTGGAAGCGGCTTACCGGCGTAACAAAAATCAAACAGAAAATATCCCGGAAGACGGGAGTACCACTCACGAAATCCGGCAGGCAAAGAAAGATCGGGGGAATGATTTACGGCGGCAAGGGCTGTCTGGTTATAATAGCAACCATTCTTCTATTGTGCGCCCTCTCGATTGTAGCAATTCACCAGGCTTATTCAGATAGTAGGACGCTTGAAAACAATCGAGGATGCTGCTCTCATCACGACGGAGTATGTGGATGAAAAAACGGACGGCAGGTTTGTTGTGACGGAATTTTGAGCCCGAGTTGTATACGCTAGAGGAGGTAAATATGAAATTAAAAACCGAATATTTATTCTTATATTTCGTAACTACCTTAATATCGTTTTCTTTTCATGCTTTTGGTGCTGATTTCAACCCACAATTGGAAATTTACCAGATTGAATATAGCAATGTGATGAAAACCGGGCCAACTATATTAACCATAATTTTTAATTCTAAAATAGAACCACAAAAAGCTGAAGAATTTACACGCGATCAAATAAATCAAGCAATTAAATATCAGGATCCAAAAACCGATATTCAAGCTTTCGCATGGTATCAACTACCCAATCAGAGTACTGAAAAAATGATAGAATTCTCAGGAGGATCATCATTTTTGATTTATGAATTAAAGACAAAAAAGATTTTACTTTCAAAAGATTATGAAGCCGCTCTAGTCGGAAAACCTCAATCAGGCAACGAAATAGAGGTCTCCTTCGAAGTTAATACAGAAAAAAATGAATCGGGAGAAATTCGCGTCTTAGGTCGAACCAATCTTCCTGATAATATGGATTTAATGATTAGCCTAACAAATCCTTCAATAAAATATTTCGGCCAAGACAAGATCAAAATTAAGAATAATTCATTCGTAAGTGCATGGTTCAACAACAAAGGAACCGGACTGTCACCAGGTAAATATAAGATTGAGATCACTTCCCCATTGACGGATTTCCAGCCAAATACCGTTAAAGAAATTATAGGTGAGCGTGGTGAAAATTTGCTTGGTGATGCGGTGAAAATGGACTACGGGCAGAATCTGATAGATTACACGACAACCAAGTCTATCAATTAATTAATGAGTAAGGGACTATGAAATTCGGCGATTACAAATCACCTAATACGGCAGCATTCATTATGGAGCCGAGTGAAAAAGATACGAGGCCCCGCATCGCTCATTTAACCGGGCTGAGCTTCACTGAAGGAGCCTTGATTGTCATTGAGCGGGTGGAGAATAATTTGATTTTTGAGGGTGAAGCCTCAAGAGAGGTGGAGGATAAGTCGTCGGGTTTTCCGATTAATAAAATCGAGATATATAAAGAGACAAAAGCAGTAAGCCTGAATGATATTCAATCGATCGACATCACGGATGAGTCTGGTAGAAGTCTGGGGAAAACTGCGCTATGGGGCGTGATCGGCGGCCTAGCCCTCGGTCCTGTGGGTCTTATAGGCGGGGCCATGTTCGGTGGGCGGAAGAGGTATAAGAGCTTTCTAGTCTTTCAGGTTAAACCTGCGTCCGGCATACTGTATCCGATTATTTTCGGGGGAGCGAATCAAAAAGAAGTCCGAGCTTACTATCAACATCTTGTCAGTATGGTTAATTAAATGGCCCTTATAAAATGCAAAGAATGCGGCAAGGAAATAAGTTCGGAGGCTCCCACTTGTCCGGGATGTGGGACCCCGATAAAAACACCTAGAAAAGGATTGGGCTGCGGCGGGATTTTTATCATAATATTTATTGGGATCATTGTGTTGTATTACATAGGTGATGCTGTAGTTAAATCCACAACGCCTACTCAAAAAAAATACACTTCCAAAATAATTAGCACCCCCTCTCCAACACGTGATGAAGTTGGTGAGCATATAGAAAAATACCGACGCCTTCAACCCGAGCGGAAAAAATTTATTCAGGAATTCCTAAACGATGGAACTATTATTAAAATAACCAAGAATGCACAATATCCGCATGTTTTCGTTGGAGCTAAATTTTACACTTTAACTTATGATAACAAAGAACTCCTAATGCAATTAATACGACTCACTTATATGACCGACGATCGTGAGGCTGACATTGTTTCGATTTATGATGGCTATTCCGGAAAGCAACTCGGGAGATATGATGAGTACGGTTTGCACTTGGACTAGCAGCATAATCCTCTTCTTCCTATTCCCCCTCACCCTCCCCCGTCCCGGAGGTTCTGGAGGTAGCGCACGCGGAGGAGCCGCCTCTGCCAGAGGCTCTCCGCTGGGTCGGGCTCGCCCGGCTTCCCGAGCCTGAGGGCCTCCCTGTCGAACTCCTTCCTCTCCCTCGGAGTAAGCGAGTGCAAATGCTCGGCCGCTTCGAGCATCGTTATTTTATTATCATCGTAATTATCGGCTGGAGCGGGAAAAGACGAAGAAGCGCGAGCTTCTTCATGCGCGCGTTTTTGTTTTTTTGCGCGCCTCATTCTTTACTGTGTATTCATTCTCTGTGCCTGGTTCAACTGTGTATTCCTTAGGGGTCAATATTTGGGGGGTCGGGGGTACAAATTCTGACGGGCAGGGGGACAAATCTTGTGGGGTATCCATCCATAAGTCACTGTCCGTCTCATCTAGCGCGGTCATAGAAGCGTTTTTCTTTTTCGCTATATGTCTGTCCTTCACCCTCCCGATGACTTCGTACAGCCATCCGGCGACGTAAAACCTGTTCGATTTGGACGGCTTCCTCTCTACCCTCACCAGCCCCACCTTCTCTAGCCCCTTTAGCACCTTCCTGACCGTGCTCTTCGACTTTATGCCGCAGTCCCTGCAGATTCTTTCCACCGAGGGGAACGACCTCCCCTCCCTGTCCGCGCGCCTCATGAAATATATGAGGACGAGCTTCTCGTTCGCCGTGAGCGGCAGATCGAAAACGACGTCGGGGACCTGGAAGTATCCCCCGCTCTTTTGAGACGAGCCCTTTACGGGCTCCGAACCATGCTTATTCAAAACCGCTTGAGTCCCCGGCCGCTCCCCCGCGCTCCGGGCTTAACCCCCCGTGACTGAATATCCGCTCCCCGCCCGCGCCCCCGTTCCTCAAAACCCGTGGGGACAAAAAAAAGACGGAGATATACATACGATCGCCCGTCGACGTTCCAGGCAGTGTACATATATTCCCGTCTTAAAGCCCTCGTTCCCCTTGCGGGGAGGAGTAAGTGAATAATTTCAGCGCTGATAACAAAAGCAAGTGCGCCTGAGTACCTCTATATCAGAGATTAACGCAGGGATTGAGCTTGCACAAGGGGGTTTTTTTGGAGGCGGCGCCCGGATTCGAACCGGGGCATTGCGGTTTTGCAGACCGCTGCCTTACCACTTGGCTACGCCGCCTTTTATCATGCAAGAGACTTGTTATTATGAATGACGAATCCGTTTTTTCAAGCCGGATGAAGACTATCTACACACACATGACCCCCTTAAAGACTGTAACGGCCCTGCCCAGAAGCTTCACCCTCTCGCCCAGCACGCGCACACCTATCACTCCCCCTCGCTCTGAGGCCTGATAGGCGAGGAACTCCGATTTGCCTGTCTTCTTCTCCCAATAGGGGCCGAGGCAGCAGTATGCGGAGCCCGTGGCGGGGTCCTCGTTTATTCCCGAAGCGGGGCCGAAGAACCTTGCGATGAAATCGTACCCGGGCATGTCAGAAGCGCTCGTGACCATGACCCCTCTCACGGGGATAGTGCCCAAGAGCGCGAAGTCAGGCCTCACGGCCCTCACCTCTTCCGCCGACCCCACTTCCACGAGATAATCGAACCTGTTCCTGCCGACGTACCGGGGTTTCACGCCGAGAGACTCGATTAACGCCTGAGGCGCTACGGCCTCCCCCGCGGGCTCGGAGGGGAAATCGAGCTCGATCATGTCTCCATTCATCGAAGCGGTAAGGACGCCGCTCAGGGTGTAGAACTCGATCCCCTGTCCTCGCGGGACGCGTCCCGATTCCCACAATATGTGGGCGCTCGCGAGGGTAGCGTGGCCGCAAATCTCCACCTCGACCGCAGGAGTAAACCAGCGGAGATTGTAACCGTCCCTTTCTCTAGACAAGAACGCAGTTTCGGAGACGTTCATATCGCGCGCCACGTGCTGCATCCACGCCGGGTCGGCGGGACCCGGCATTATACACACTGCCGCCGGATTGCCCCCGAAAGGCTTTTCCGTAAACGCGTCCACCTGGTATATATCTATGGCCATCGTTCCCTCTTCCAACCGTTCAATACCGTTTCCGTTATTGTTATTTATAAAAGTCCGGTAAACTGAAAAATATATATTGAGCGGGACGGTGTGACAATATAAACTTATTACCGGATATGTTCGCTAACGGTGCGGAATAAGGCGGTTATTTGACATTTTTCCACGTTTCTTTATTGTTATACCGCGCTTTATTGAATATATCCGTTGATTGAAGAGTCTTACCGCTTGGATCCCCGAAAGGAGACCGAGACGGAGGAAGCGTTGAAATGACAAGAGTGGGACGGAACTTAAGCCGTACCCGGCATAAATTGTGAATGAAATAAGCCAGTAGAGGATTATTCCGTCCTCGAGCTGGCTTTTTTTGTGCATAAGGCGGAGCGAATGAAAAAAATAACAGCCCCTGCAATACGGTCGATGAAGGACGAGCACCGGAAGATAGTCATGGTTACGGCATACGACGCCGCCACGGCCGGTATGGTGGACGAAGCGGGCGTAGACATAGTGCTCGTGGGAGACTCTCTCGGGAACGTGGTCCAGGGGCTGCCGAACACGCTTCCCGTGACAATAGAGGACATGATCTATCACACGAGGATAGTGTCGAGAGGGATAAGGAACGCTCACCTCGCGGCCGATATGCCCTTCATGTCGTACCAGGCGTCTAAAGAAGAGGCCATAAGAAACGCAGGCAGGCTCATCAAAGAGGCCGGGGCCGAATCAGTCAAACTGGAAATAAACGAGGACTACGTGGAAACCTTATACTCGATAAATAAAACCGGCATCCCGGTTATGGGACACATCGGGCTCTGCCCTCAGTCGGTCCTGGAAATGGGGGGATATAAGGTACAGGGGAGAGGGAGGAAAGAGGCAAGGAGGCTCGTCGATCTCGCGAAAATGATAGAGGGCGCGGGGGCCTTCTCGCTAGTGCTGGAGAGTATCCCGAGGTCGCTCGCCCAGGAAATTACGGACGCGATAAAGATCCCCACGATCGGCATAGGGGCCGGGCCGGGGTGCGACGGCCAGGTGCTCGTTATAAACGACCTCCTCGGACTGTCGCCCGAGCCGACGCCGAAGTTCGTGAAAAAGTACGCAGACCTGAGGGAGGTCGTAGGCAAATCCACGAGGGCATTTATTGAAGACGTCAGATCAGGGGCCTTCCCGTCCGAGGAACATTCGTATGACTGAAACGAGGGGCATCGGGACTATCGCCGGCGTGAGGGAGATGCAGGAATTCTCGAACGGCCTGAGAAAAGAGGGAAAAACAATTGCGTTCGTCCCGACCATGGGGGCGCTCCACGACGGGCATGTAAGCCTCATGAGGGAGGGGAAAAAACACGGGGATGTGCTCATAGCGAGCGTATTCGTAAACCCGGCGCAGTTCGGACGTAACGAAGACTTTCAGGGCTACACGAGGGACGCGGACGGGGATTTGAAAAAAATGACTGCAGCAGGCGTGGATATCGCTTTCTTCCCCCGCGCGGACGAGATATATCCGCCCGGTTACGAGACCTATGTCGATGTGACGGAGCTCGAGAAGCCGCTCTGCGGGAGGTTCCGCCCGGGTCATTTCAGGGGCGTCGCCACTATCGTGCTTAAGCTCTTCAATATCGTAAAGCCGGATACCGCCCTCTTCGGGGAAAAGGACTACCAGCAGCTTTTGATAATAAAGAAAATGGTGGGCGATCTTAATCTCGAGGTGAATGTAATCGGGATGCCCATCGTCAGGGAGGAGAGCGGCCTCGCCATGAGCTCTCGAAATTCATACCTGTCGCCCGAAGAGAGGAAAAAAGCCGCATACCTCTCGCTCGCGCTCAGGCAGATAAAGGAGATGTTCGACGGGGGGGAAAGAGACACATCGGCCCTGGTACAGGAGGGTTACGAAGTGCTCTGCGGGGCGTCGATAGGCGAGGTGGATTACCTCGAAATAAGGGACGGAGCCACTCTCGGGGACAAGGCCTTCGCCGCGCCCGGGGACGTGGCCGCCCTTGCCGTGCGTATAGGCAGCGCAAGGCTGATCGACAACACAGTGCTTTAAAGCATATCCAACGAGAGGGGGAATTAAGATGAACAGGACACTTCTTAAATCCAAAATACACCGCGTAACGGTGACAGAGGCTGACGTCGAATACGAGGGGAGCATCACTGTCGACAGGGACCTTATGGACGCCGCGGATTTCCATCACTACGAACAGGTGCACATATTCAACGTGACAAACGGAAACAGGTTCGTCACCTATGTAATCGAGGGCGAGCGCGGCTCGGGCGATATATGCGTCAACGGGGCGGCAGCCCATCTGGCCGGGAAAGGGGATTGTCTAATAGTCGCGAGCTTCGCCTCTTACAACGAGAGCGAATGCAAAGCCCATATCCCGAAGCTCGTATACGTGGACGGGGGCAACCGGATCACCAGGATCGGTCCCGAACAGAATACATTAAAGGTCGCAAAGAGCTGAATCACACCGGCCCCGCGAGGAAAATGGCTTTGGCCCATCGGATTTTGACCTTATACTTGTTTGGACAAACGATTTTTTTGTGCGTTGCCGCCGTTATATGCCGGATTTTCACGAATTTTATTAAAATCCGAAGCTTAAGGGCACGAATTACATCATAAATATTGACAGAAGTCATTCTGGAGGTTATAAATGTTAGCTAGTATTAAAGGAGGAGAAAGGATACAGGATTCGTATTCCGCGGATTCTTCTATACTACTTCTAACAAAAATAATTCTAAAATATCCTTCTCAAGCGGAGAAAATTATATGAAAGCTGTCATACTCGCAGCCGGTAGAGGTAAAAGGCTTTACCCTTACACGAAATACATTCCGAAATGTTTACTTGATATAGGCGGCGAGACAATCCTTGAGCACCAGATCAACCACCTGCGCGACTGCGGAATAGACGAAGTCGTAATCGTGGTCGGTTTCGGATTCGAAAAGGTCGAGAACTTCCTCAGAAATTATGACGGGCTGGGGATGCGGATAAAGACGCTCTATAACCCCTTTTATCAAACTACAAACAGTCTCATATCCCTCTGGATCGCAAGGGGGGAGATGGACGACGACATAGTGGTAATGAACGGGGACGACGTTTTCGAGATAGAGGTCCTGGAGCAGGCCCTTAGAATGAGGGACGAAAAAATATGTCTGCCGATCAAACGGAAATCGAGCTATGAAGACGAGGACATGAAGGTCGTAATAAAAGAGACCAAGATAGTCGACATAAGCAAAACTCTTACGAACAGGGCCTCAGCGGAATCCGTAGGCGTCAGGGTCTTCAGAGACACGGGCGTCGAGCTTATGAAGAGAGCGATCGAAGAAGAGATGAGAACGGTCGGGGCCGAGAACAAGTGGTACATATCCGCAATACACAGGCTTATCAAGAAGGGATACAAGGTAAAATCGCTCGACATAAACGACCTTTTCTGGATGGACGTGGACTATCCCAGCGACCTTTTTAAGGCGAGATTCAATTCGAATAAATTCATTAAGAAATCTTATCAGGAACGGGTCCTGCGAGTTGTAGAAACTAGCTGAGAAAATGGACCACGCAATAGTCGTTGCCGCTGGTACGGGTATAGAAGACGAGAAGTTAAGCCTTCATGGAAAGACCGTATTTGGCTCACTCCCTCAAATCAAACGCCTCGTCATCACCGCTCAAAGAGCCGGCATTAAAAAATTCACTATAATAACCGAAAAAGGCGACTCCTCTTTAAAAGACCTCCTGTCGGGCGATAAGCGCATAGAGAGCGATATAAGCTGGCATCCCCTGGGTTCGGAGATAAGCCTGGGTCCCGACCTTTCCCTGATACTTCAATCCAACCTGATAACGACCCCGCGCGGACTTTCGAATTTTATGGAGCCCGGGTGCGGGCCGGACGAGGTCATGGTGCTGGCGGACTCCATCGACGACGCCTGGATCAAATCGGACGGCGATGAGATATCCGATGTCTTTTCAAACGGAGGGAAAGCCGTAGGCGCCTTCATAGCGTCAGGCAGGCTGCTCGAGAAATCCATCATGGATTCGATGTCGATCAGATCATTCGTACAGGAGCACATTGGGAGAGACAAGGTCAGGCTGAGGAAGTTCTCGGACTCGTACTGGATGCGTCTCGATTCGGAAAGCGGGTCGGCGGCGAAAGCCGAGGACCTGATATTCGCTTACGTCGGCAAGACTGCGACCGGCTGGCTGTCGAGGAACATCAACAGCAAGATATCCCTGCCGACAAGCAGGCTCCTGGTCAAGACTCCCCTCACGCCGAATATGATCAGCATACTCATCAACGTGATCGGGGCGCTTTGCGGGGTGTTCTATGCGATCGGGCATCCTGTTTGGGGCGCTGTCTGCATGCAGGCGGCGACTATTCTCGACCGGTGCGACGGGGAGGTTGCCCGCGTCAAGCTGATGGAGACGAAGACGGGTCAATGGGTCGATACTATCTCCGACCAGGCAACGGTATTGTCCTTCATTATAGGCGTCCCGATAGGGTATTATTTAACTTCGAGGAGTCCTATCGCAATTATTTTGGGGGCCGTAAACCTGTCAATATTTATATTTGTCGTAATATGGTCGTTCTACTTCCTCAAAAAATATACGAGTTCAGGCAGTCTTGTGACGTATTTCGAAGTCGATAAGCTGGTCGACGGACAAAGGGTATCATTAATGCGGAAACTGATAAAGCTGGTCCGCCCGTTGGGCAGAAGAAATGTCTATTCCCTCGCATTCCTGGCCCTCGCCATCTTAGGCGGGTATCCGTGGGTGCTTGGTATCACGACAGCGGCGGCGATTCTGTTTTTAATACATCAGGTGGAAGATATGATAAAATTACGGAGAGTCGATCCGAAAAACAGTATCTTAAAATAATTACATGCAGGAAGGGAATTAACATGGCAGATCCTACTCAGAACGACACGAAGAAGACCGGAGAAAACGGAAACGGCAATAAGTTCCAGGCGGATTACGAAGTGAAGGAATACATGCCGGGACTGATGACTCTGGTCATCAAGTTCGTGGAAAACACAAACATCCTGTTCGCAAAGAACGGGAACCTCCCGGTTTACGACAAGAAGACCTTCCCCTGGGTCGCCGAGGTTGAAAAGGATTGGAGAAAAATCAGGGCCGAGCTCGACAAGGTAATGGAAAGAAAGGAGGACCTCCCGAGTTTTCACGAGATCATGCCGGAAGTGAAAACGATAACTACCGATAACCTTTGGAAGACCTTCTTCCTCGCCGGATACGGGCTCGAAAGCGATAAAAACTCGAGCAGGTGTCCCGAAACGACGCGAATCTTAACGAAGATACCAGGCATGAAAACGGCGTTTTATTCAATCCTCGCCCCGAAGAAGCACATCCCGGCTCACAAAGGCCCTTACAACGGCGTGCTGCGGTACCATCTGGGCCTTATCGTCCCCGAGCCTAAAGAACAGTGCCGTATTCGTATCGAAGATAAAGTGACCCACTGGGACGAGGGAGACAGCATTATATTCGACGACACGTTCGAACACGAGGTCTGGAACGATACCGACGGTTTCAGGGCGGTATTGTTCGTAGACTTCGTCCGTCCGGTAAGGTTCCCTTTCAACATGCTGAATGAATTCCTCATAAACGCCGCATCATTCGCCCCGTTGATAAAAGAAGCGGAAGTCAGACACAAGGATTGGGAAAAGAAGTTTTACAAGCAGTAACACGTATAACGTGTATCGGAGCCGACTGCGAACCGATAGCCTCTCACGGTATAAGGCGTATCGGCCGGGAAGAGCGGCCTTAACTTTTGCACAGGCGGCACTCCGGTCCGCTTACCGTTACGCTATAGATCATCCCAGGCGAAATATGACGAATGGATACCGGAATACGCCTGATCGACGGTCATCTATATAGTCACAATACGTATAAGCCGCACCGAGATAAGGGGAATATTTTTATTCAAATCCGGGCAATCCGTCGGGTTTCCCCTAATACAGGATTCATGAAAGTGGTCCCGGCTCCGGTAACAGAAAATTTACTCTTGACAATCCTATTAATGTACTTACCTTAATACACCTTTGTATTTGATTTTGGATTGACCGAATGGTGATTTACACGGATCAGGTTTCACGGCCCGGTCTTAATATAGAAGCCATCACAGGCGGTTAAGTAATCTACTAACGAATAAGGAGACCCCTTATCACCATGGCTAAGAGCAAAAAGGCACCCCCGAAGAAGAAAGTAACGAGAAAACCGAAGAAGGATTGGCGGGACGATGTTAAAAAGATGCTCCTCCAGATGCGGAAAGAACTTCTTCTGGAAGTAACGCAAACGATGAGAGCGGAATCCGACCATCTGAAGTTCGACATAGGAGACTTCTACGACCACGCCTCCACAGACAGAGACAGGGAGCTCGCCCTCATGCTCGCCGACAGAGAAAGGGAAAAGCTCACGCACGTCGACGATGCGTTAAAAAGGATCGAATCGGGGACTTACGGCATATGCGAGTCGTGCGAAGAGGAAATCGACAGGGAAAGGCTCGCAGCCATGCCGTTCACGAAACTATGTCTTTCCTGCCAGGAAGACCTGGAAAGACAATAGCAATCCGGCTATTCGCGCATCTTTAAGAGATTCACCTCAAATGGTTTTACCGCTATGCCCTTTTCGGTTATTATGGCGCTTATATTCTCGTTAGGGGTAATATCGAAGGCCGGGTTATAGACATTCACCTCGGGCGCTATCCTGATACCGGATATATGAGTGACTTCATCGGGACTCCTTTCCTCGATCGGAATGGATTCCCCCCCGGGGCAATCGAAGTCTATTGTAGACATCGGAGCCGCCACATAAAAGGGTATATTATGGGATTTTGCGAGGACCGATATGGTGTACGTCCCAATCTTGTTCGCGACGTCCCCGTTCCTGGCGATCCTGTCGGCCCCCACCACAACGGCGTCCACCATTCCTTTGCTCATAACATGTCCCGCCATACTATCCGTAATTAAGGAAACCGGGATACCGTCCCTGTCGAGCTCCCACGCGGTGAGCCGGGCGCCCTGAAGGAAGGGCCTCGTCTCCGTGGCGATGACTTTTATTTTCTTCCCCCCCTCGACAGCCGCCCTTATAACGCCGAGAGCCGTCCCGTAGCCCCCTGTTGCCAGGGCGCCCGCGTTGCAGTGTGTCTGGACTACGGAATTGTCTTTAATGAGCCCGGCTCCGGCCAGTCCGATCCTTTTACAGGTCTCTATGTCTTCTTCAAGCATGTACCGGGCTTCCTCGACGAGTCTCGACTTCAGTCGTTCCACGTCCCCTCCTGAAGCGTCGAGAATCCCGAGCATCCTCTTTACAGCCCAGGCAAGGTTAACCGCCGTGGGTCTTGTTTTGAGAATCACCCCGGCTATCCTTTTTACTTCCGCTATGAATTCATCCCTCCCGGCAGTCCGTAAGTTTATCGCTCCGAGCGCGATGCCCATCGCTGCCGCAACCCCTATAGCGGGGGCGCCCCTGATGACCATGCGTTTTATCGCGTCGGCCACATCTTCGTACGTCCTGCATTCGACGTACGACTCCTCGCGCGGGAGCTTCGTCTGGTCTATCATAACAACTCTGTTCTCTTTCCACTCTATGGTATTAAAAGAAGGCATATATGCCACCTGTCAGATTTAGTAATGGATTCGCCTGGAGGAACACCGGAGCATGCATTGTTGTCAATCGAGCCTGAACCCGAATGCGACCCACTCGCCTTCCACCACTTCTTTGTCGAGCCTGAACCCTGCGCCGACGAGGCATCTTAAAGCCTCGTCCCTCCTTCTGCACGGGATACCTGAAATAATAAGTGTACCCCCCGGAGCAAGCCTGGACTTAAATTCCTCTCTCATGTGATATATAGGCTCGAGATAGACATTAGCGACGATGATGTCGTAAACGCCGCGGACGCTTTGAATAAATCCGCAAAAGAACTTTATCTTCCCGAGCACGGCATTCCTCTCCGAGTTCTTTCTCGATTCCGAGATAGCAATTGGATCGGTATCGAAGCCCGTCACATCCTCTACGCCGAGCTTATAAGCGGAGATGGAGAGTATCGCGCTCCCGCATCCGACGTCGAGCAGACTCTTCACGTTCCCGGCCCTGACAATATCCTCGATGAAAGCGATGCAAAGCCTCGTCGTCTCGTGGTGTCCCGTCCCGAACGCAAGCGAAGGATTTATTTCGATTACCACCTCACCTGCTTCGGGCGTGTGTTTCTCCCAGGGCGGCACGATCACGACCTTTTCGCCGGCTCTTACCTTGGTCAGAACCGTCTTCCAGACCTCCCAGCTGGAACGGTCTATATGCTCCACCCCCAATGTAACCAGTTTTTCGCCGGTGACGTGGTCCTCGACAAACTCCGCATAGTCCCCGAGGCTCCGCATTACAGACGATAAATCGGTCTCCATAGGAAAGTATGAAGAGATCTCGTAGACTCCGTCCTCTTTCACGTCTTCGGAAACTCCCAGAGAGCCCAGCCCGAGAAGGAAGTCGGAAAAGAGCGAAACCGAGTTTCCCGAGGTCCTGAACCTGATCTTCGATAATTTGTGCAATAATCCCCCGTATGGTCTTTCCTTATAGTCCATTATAATAACAGAGAAATACCAACTAGATAATTAATCAGATTCGGCGCGCTCAGCGGATATACGGCATGCAACGCATTCGATCGATGCCCGGACACAAGCCCCGGCCGCGTTTTACAGTATTTGCCATAAGTGCTATAATTTTTTGATGGATAAGCAAAGGCTCAAGCACTTCAGGGAAATTCTCATTAAAAGGATGGCCGACCTCCTGGGTATCGCCGAGGATACCGTTACGCGTATGAGCGAGGGCGACGGCACGTTTCCGGATCCGCTCGACAGGGCGCTCTCCGAATCCAACAGTACTATAGAACTCAGGAAACGGGACAGGGAAAGGAAGCTTATACAAAAGATACGGAAAGCGATTCAAAAAACCGAGGACGAGACTTACGGAGTATGCGAGCTATGCGGGGAGGAAATCGGTGAAGTCAGGCTCGAGGTAAGGCCGGAGACTACTCTCTGCATAGGCTGTAAAGAAGAGCAGGAAGAGGTGGAAAAGCAGTTCGGTATGTAAGCAGCGCGGCTAATCTTTACTGCGACCAAAAACGTATCCGTAAAATAAATCCTCGTCGGATTCCCTGACTATGACCCATTCGCCGTTTTCCCTGGCGAGCAATATCTTTTCCTTGAGCCTGAGCCTGCTCTTACCTTCGTCGTCCGTGGCGTCGACGAGTGTTTTCTGGAAGACTTCGGCCCTGTCGCCGTCCTGATAGACGGTCCTGTCGGTATGAGTGATGTGCAGGGTATCGAAGAGCTTTACGTTTACTTCGAAATTCTTTTTAATCTCCTCGGGCCCGATGACTTTACCTTTCTTCTCCTGCTTGTAACCGGGCGCGATCAGCGACATGTAGAGGTCCACGTCCTTCGTTTCGAAAGCCTGCGTCCTGAGGGACATGACCTCTTCGATCTCCTTGTCGTGATCGCCGCCGCAAGATACGGCAAAGAGCAAAAAAACAAGAAAGACACAGCGGAGAATTCTCATCCTTGCTGCGGTTCCGCGGGTTCTTCCTTCTTTTCTTCCTGCGGGGGTGGTGCGGTCTTACCCTGGATATCGTTCAGGAGCGAGGTGGCCTTGCCGGAATACTTTTCATTGGGGTATTCCTGAACGAGGCGGTTGAGGGTCTGCCTTGCGAGATCATACTGGTCTGATTTTGCGTACGACCTGCCGAGGAGATAGAGAGCTTCCTGGTATCTCTGAGTATCGTTATAATCGTCCACCACGATCTTATACCTGTCCGCCGCGGCCTTGTAATTATCTCGTCGTGAATAGAAATTGCCTATGTATATTTCTCTGCGGGCGAGCCTGTCCCGGCATCTCAATGCCCTCTCGCGCGCGTCGGGTACGAGCGGAGAATCGGGGTACTTTTCTATAAAGGTATTAAACCATTGAAGTGCGAGCCTGGTATTGAGCGGGTCTCTGTCCGGGCTGTTTATCTCCTTATAATAGGAAAGGGCCAGACTGTATGTGGCATAGGGGGCTTCCGCGTGGCCGGGATGCCGCTTCAGGAACTCCTCGTACTCGATTGCCGCCTGTTCATACTCTTCTTTTTGAAAGTACGCGTCGCCTGTCCTGAGCTCGGCGAGCGCGGCATACGGGCTGTAGGTGTATCTGAGCTGTATCTCTTTCAAGTAGGTGAAGATCATATCGTAATCCCTGCCCCTGAAAATCCACGGGAAACCGCCCTTGTCGGCAGTGAGCTCCTTTATCGCGGCGTCATAGAGCTGCTCGTCGGTGAGGTCCTTGGGAACTTTTTTCGAGCCGCAATTTATTACGAAGAGCAGAGAAACAGTGAGAATGAGGACCGCGAGAATTTTCGTCATGAAGTCTTATAGTATTTAGATAAAAATATCCGTGTCAAGTTCCCACGGAAATTGGTAAAAGTCAGACAATTAGCCGCCGGGCCCTATTTATGGCTATCAGATTATTAATTTCAACCAGAATGTTTGCGGTAGTCGGGGCTCGATAATTAATTTTCGAAAAAACCCGACCTGCCGATATTTTGGCCGGATAAAATACCCCCCCTTACCGCTCCGGAGGACTCCGGTATAGTACCAGACCCCTGACTTAGATCAAATTACGGCCATAGCGGCATTCAAAACTAACAATTCAGGACTACCGGAAAAAAAAGATCGGCCGACTCGAAGAAGATCCCGATTTCCTCTTGATTGACTGCTTCACCCGGTTTGTAATCTTGCACGACGACGAGGCCTCTACCCTCGACTGAACGTATACGGTCCTTCCGCCGAGCGTACTCGACAGTGTGGGATTTATGGTGGCTTTCCCGGTCGAATCCGCGACAGCGGAACCAATCGATATCGGGCTTCTTAAATTCAGCGCTTTCCCTTTGCACACCCCGCTGGAAATGGAAGACGTCCCCGTATATCTCGAATAGTAGAATCTCACAACTGCGCCTTTAGGGGCCCCGGTCACAGTCAATGAATTCTTGACCCCTGCCTTTCCGGGGTTAAATCCGGTCAGAGTACCGCTCGCTACAGGAGGGGCCGTCGGGGCAGGCGCCGGAGGGGCCGTCGGCGAGGGTGTCGGAGGGGCAGGACTACCCGAGGAAGCCAGGTCAACCGCAAAATCCGCATTTACCCTCCCTTCCCCGAAGTACAGCGACGAACCGATATTCTCGGCCGTGTCCCTCAGGATCTGATCAACTTGAGCGTTCGTAAGTGCGGTGTTAACCGACCATACAAGCCCCGCGACGCCGCTCACTATGGGAGCGGAGAACGACGTACCTGACCAGTTCGTGTAATAGCTCCCGGCGATGTTAGACGTCCCGAATGCATTGTGGATATTAACGCCAGGGGCGGCTATATCCACAAAGCTCCCGTAACTCGAAAAGCTCGCAAGCGTATCGCTGTTGGTGGTCGCCGATACGGCTATCACATGATTCGCTGCGGCCGGACACTGAAGATTGCTGTTTCCCGAATTCCCGGCGGATGCGACGACCAGAACGCCCGCGTTCCACGCCGCAGTAATAGCGTCCTGCTCGGCCTGCGTTACCCCGGAAGACTGACAGTCCCTGCCGAGGCTCATATTTATCACGACTTTCTTGGTAGGATTATTCAAGGCGTAGCTACGGGCGAAGTTAATCCCCTCAATCGTGTCCGAGAGCGATCCCGATCCGCTGTCGCCCAGCACCTTTACAGGCAGAATCGGACAATTCCAGCATAAGCCGGCAACACCCAGCCCGTTGTTCGTTTTAGCCGCCGCCGTGCCTGCAACCCCGGTCCCGTGCCCGTTATTATCGTCTACATTTGTCCCGCAGCTGCTATTGGTAAAGCCGCCGATAACGCTGCAGCCCGGAAGCAATTTGCCCGAGATGTCCTCATGGACCCCTTCGACTCCGGTATCCAAAACCGCGATCACCACGTTCGAAACACCGGTTTCTGAGTTCCATGCCAGAGGGGCGTCTATAACATTTAAATAAGGCTGCTGACCGTACCTCGGATCGTTAGGGGTCAGGTCCGCATACACTATGTAATTCTTTTCGACATATTCGACATCGGGATTGGCTTCGAGCGACCTCTGCATGTCCTCGATCGTATCCCCGGGCGCTACCTGAACCAGCATTATTCCCAGATCGGAGAAGGACTTGCTTACGACGGCGCCCCTCGATTGAATCTGCGACACGGCAGCCGATTGGTTCGTATCGCTCTTCAATTTTACAATCAGCTCGTCCGTAACATATTCTTCGTCCGCATAGGATATGTATTCAATGGAAGAGATAACAAGAAATAGAAAGAAGGCGATAAAAAACCTTGTCGTAAGCATTACATAACTAGCCATCGTATTTTTCCTCCAATAAGCAATTACCAGCGAGATTTCAAGAATAACCCCTGAATATAAAGGTGCAATGTTTGTGCCACCTTCGAGCAGTCAAAATTGTTAATGAAAAACGATGGTTAAGTACAACCAAAGACCGAGATTGGAATTATGCCACAAATATTTGTCGCCACATGACATAAATTGTCAACATATTTGAAATTATCCAATATCTCGCGGAATTTTCATAAACCGAATAATAAGAATTCGATGCCCGGTTTGCCGCGAGATTTTTTACCCGATATTAATCCTGAGCTCGCCGTTATCCACGTTTATTCCCTTTAAAAGCGCTTCGTTTTGCTCTATTCCGCCTTCTGCGAGCGCCGCCACATAAGGGAGTATAGTGTTCGAAAGGGAATAGGTCGAGGTAACCGAGACGAGAGCGGGCATGTTCGTCACGCAGTAGTGCGTCACCCCGAGCGTCTTGTATACCGGGGAGTCGTGTGTGGTCGGGATACTGGTCTCCGAGCACCCGCCCTGGTCTATGGCCACGTCCACGAACACACTTCCCTGCTCCATACAGGCTATCATCTCTTTCGTTATCACTCTCGGGGCCCTGGCTCCTGTCACCAGCACCGCGCCAACGGCGAGGTCGGATCTCCCGAGCTCCTCCGAAATCACCTCCGGGTATGAGGGGAGAGTTCTGACCCTGCCTTCGAAGTGCTCGTAGAAGAATTCGAGCTTCGGATGCTTGTTATCTATGACAGTCACCTCCGCGCCGAGGCCCAGAGCCGAGAGCACGGCGTTAAGCCCCACAGTCCCACCGCCTATGACCGTAACCCTGCCGTTTCTCACCCCAGCTGCGCCGCTTAGAAGCACCCCCTTCCCTCCCTTCGACTTCTGGAGAAAATGGACGCCCACCTGGACCGACAGCCTGCCGGCTATCTTGCTCATGGGGACTAGAAGCGGGAGCGAGCCGTCGGGGAGCTCTACGGTCTCGAAGGCTATCGCGCGGCACCCGCTCTTTTTGAGGGCCTGGACTAACTTATTATCCGCCGCGAGGTGGAGGTAGCAAAATAGAGTGTGATGTTTTTTTATTAACGGGTATTCGACCGGGAGGGGTTCTTTTACTTTTACTATGAGGGACGATTTTTTGAAGAGCTCTTCTTCGGTTCTGGCGATCCGCGCGCCCGCTTTCCTATATTCGCTGTCGGGTATCCCGCTCCCCGCGCCGGCTTCCTTTTCGACGAAGACCCTGTGCCCGCGCTCTACCAGAACGCGGACGGCCTGAGGCGTTAGAGCTACTCTATATTCCTGAATTTTCCTCTCTTTAGGGACGCCTATGACCATGAGTGACTACAGAATAGCACTTGATTAAAAATATGTAAATCATTACAGGCTATGAATATTGAAAGAAATAACAAAACTGGCAGCCGTTAAGCAGGGACGAAGGGGAGCTTACGGAGCTAACTTAGACGTATAAATATATTGACATATATCATTGATTAAGATTATTATATCTTGGCTTGAATTAATGCAGGTATGTATTATTTCAAATCGATAATGGAGGATGAACCATGTTCAGGAAAAATTATACCTTCGTATTCTTCTTTACTTTTGTTCTCACCGTATTATTTTCGTTCACGTTAGTTTTTTCGCCGGATGCGGCAAATGCTCAAACCGGATTTTCCGTGCGATCGGATGTTGACGACCAGCTATACTCGATCGACCTTCCGTCCGGAGTAGCGACTCCTATAGGCGCAACAGGATTTGCAGATATAGAGTGTCTTGCTTTCGATGCGAGCGGCGTTCTATACGGTGTGGATGACATAACGAATCAATTATTAATCTGTGACACCAGTACGGGGGCCTGTGACGCAGTCGGACCGCTAGGGGTTGCGTTTACGGACTGCGGACTTACCTTTGATTGTAACGGCGAGTTACTCATGTCTACAGATGCCCCTGATCCTTTAACCCTTTACTCCATTGATCCAAACACAGGACAGGCGACTGCTATTGGCGATCAGGGACAACAGGTCACTGGTTTGGCAGCCCGCATTGCTACTGGGTCCTGCGGATCGGGTGTATTCGGTCTGGGAGGTGATGGCACGAACAATCTGGGATGTATGGACATATTCACCGGCGCCTTCGAAGAAATAGGTCCCTTGAATACCGTTAGCCTGAATGACGGCGGGATCGACTTCGATTTGCAAGGTATACTCTGGGGCATACAAGACCAGGGTCTGATTTTTATAATCAATCCCGGCACAGGGACTGCGTCGGGAGTGACGGCCACGCTTAACGGTTTTGAAGGCCTCGCGATCGATGCGCCTTCATGCGAGCCGAGAACGATACCCACAATGAGCGAATGGGGGCTAATTCTGATGGCGGGGATTTTGGGAATAGTCGGGTTTATAGTGTACAGGAAAAGGAAAGCAACCGCTTAATCGCATAGCTATTACAACGTTATAATTGAGAAAAAGGGAGCTTCGGCTCCCTTTTTTGTTGATTCATCTGACGGAGCGGGACACTCAATAATATTGATAATGAAGCTTAATCTGGGATTACCATAAGGGAATGCCGTGGATATTAGAACAACATGTATTCCCGGATTTTCCTTTCTTTAGGGATACCTATGACCATGGGTGACTACAGAATAGCATTTGGAGCGTGGGATGCAAAACAGCTAAGCTGAGTAACTCTGAGACGCAACTAATCTTCTGACTGTATATCATTAAAAATATATCTTCCAGCAGGATCAATAAACACATCAACTACAACTCGTTGATTGACTAAAGGTCCTACAATATCATCGATTACTGCACCAGTTTCACGAACTTTCACTAACTCATCCTGGTCATCGACTTTAACTTCAATCCAATCATTATCTAAATGCAACGCTCGTAGAACACCTTTAAGCTGTCCCGGTTTCAAATCTTTAGAACTATCCTCACTTACTTTCTTTTCCTTCTTGATAGCTTCATTGATATTTTGTCGCGATGTCCGTGAAAAAACTACAGGCCGAATGTCAGATTCCACTGCTGATTTTATTCCAAGCTGTTCAAAAGATTTCCCGGTTGGAGCAAGATTTCGAGTCAATTTGAGAAAACCAATTCTATAATCTGGATCAGGGACGACCTTTTCAAAATTTTCAATTGACTGAAAAGCTGCTGCTTCGATTATATCAAAGAATTTCGCGACAATTTCATCAACCTCAGGTTTATAAGCAGGGAATAGTTCTCCTTGTGGAGGCTTTTGCACACGCACTGCAAATTGATAACTCCCCATAGGAGCTTGCATTAACCACGGGCGGAACTGAGTCTGTATATCACTACTTGGAGCTCCTTTTTTACGGAAGGGAACATCAAGTAACATCTCAATCGTTCTGTAAAACAAATTTCTTACTTCATCAACTTTCCTATGGATCAAATCTAACGGTGCAGCACCTACAACTATCTCACCACCGCTTACAGAAACAAGCACCTCACCTTTAACGAACTCAACACCCGATGATTTAAATGCTTTTTCATTCCAAGAGAATATCAACAACTCCTGAAGATCCGAAATTGCAAAATCAGGTAATAATTCAAATGCTAGCCACTTATGAGCAAGTCTATCAAGTTGCTGATATTGTTTTGCTTTAAACCATAATGATGCTGCGCTGACAACAGTTATGCCTAATGTTCTCAATTTACTTTTATCAAGACTTTCTAAAGCTTTCGTTTCCTCTTGTGCAGCTAGGTTATAATATTCCTCTGCTTTTGATATATCTCCACTCTTCAAAGCCAACTGGGCTTCACTAGCAAACCATTCACTTTTTGAATGATGCTCTATCCAACTCATCTATTATGTAAACCCCAAAAGGATTTGTCTTACTTTAAAACCCACTACAATTGCTATTGCAGGATCATTCCGTGCTTTACGTACTTGCTCCATTTTAATCTTGAGACGACTCTTTAATTCAGATTCATCTAGACCAGTACCAGAGACTTCAAGCCTTATGCAGTCCTCGAGATCGTCAATTTTACCATTGACTGGAGCTAAATAATAATCTGATCCAGAGCGATTTTCCGCTCGTCTTACCGCATATAAACTAAGTAAATGCTCAACAGAAGCAATTGCAAACGCATAGGCTCCATCTCTCGTCGCATCATCGAGATTGGCCCATGCAGCTTTAATTCTAGCATCGGGTTTAGACCATTCTACAGCGACTTTCTGCTCATTACCGTCCCTTTTTAAAACAAAAGTTTGGGGTGAAATATGATGACAATCTAAAGATACGCAAGCAGCTTCTAAATATGCTGCAGCGATCGATTCAGTCAGACCATAATGGCGTGTAGATAGATCTTCCAGCGGTAATAGTGCTAATGTCATCAAATTTGGTTTACAAAATATTACAACGTGTAATATACTGTAAGTTACTCTAGTTACTAAACAATACGAGTGAATATGTTGCCACTCTTAACTAATTATATGACCCCCCTATTAAGAACGCAAGTTTAATTGACTCAGGCAACTGGCGAGACAATTCGCAAATTAGAGAATCGTCAATGCAACTATCTACATCTCGATAGCCTTCTCAAGAATTCTTTCTACCTCGTGCAATATAAACATAGTCTTTTCTAAATCGATTTTACCTTGGTCATCGATCTGACGATAATCTCCTTCCATCGCGGCTACGGTCATACATTGTCCATTACGCAAAACCGGTTTAATTATTTTTATTTTGCTGTTGCCACCCGCTTCTAGAATAAGCTGATGCCATTTCCATTTTAGATTGTCTCGCTTTTCAGGATTATCAACAGATATTTTGAAACAAAGCTTGTTCTGTTCCAGCTGTAGGTATTGTTCACATTCGTTATCATGAAACCAATGCCACCAAAAACCTAAGAAACCTCCACGTGGATTTGCAACATACCCCCATTGACCCTCAGCCAGTTCATCCTGTAGGTAATTATAAAACCCTTGCCATGAATACCATTCCCAATCTTCTAACTTTGATAATCGAAAACTCGTTACCTTGTTCTCTATACCTTCAAGATGATTTATGAAATCCGTAAGAATTTCATTTTTAAGATTTATCCCCTCTCGAATTTTGCTTAAAAATTCTGATCTCAGAAATGGATAAAAACCAGCTTTTTTGACTTCAGAATAATCCCCTTGTTCTCCAGTTTGAAGGTAAATTGGCACAATGTTCTCGTCCGAAAAGCCTACGTCATGAAGTGATATCAAATAACGTTTAAGTTGTTCAGAATGTTCTCTAATATGGATTTTGTCTTCAATTGGAATAGATATTGTATCGTTTATTATTACTAATACATCTATACCCTCGTATTGTTTTCTGATTTCTATTTTTTCTATCATATACGGGAAGGTTTTATTGCATTTCTCAAAAAAAGCTCTCAAAATATTGATAGAAATAGTATGAAGAACTTCGTCAATTGATTTACAATTGGGTGCTGCCCATGATAAAATCCAGCAAATGAATGCATCCTGAGACAACTCGGATGTGGCATAATGAAATAAGTTAGGTTTATTCATATTATATAACCCTCGGCATGTACATTCATCATTTTATTTGTACAAATTACTCTTTATCAACTGTAATTCCATAGATCTGGATTCTTAGTGATTTTTCTATCTCTACAACATTGGGGATTTTATCAAAATATTTTCTTCCTTTATCAAATTCGCCATTGGGCGAAAACTCTAAAATGTGGCGACCTTGGCCATCGTATGAAATCTTATGATCGAATAAATGGTTGAGTTTAACGGCAAGTTGTTTTAATCTTTTTTCATAGATTCTGTCCACTTTGAAATGTTTCTTCAGAAAATTATTACTAAGAACCGCTACTTGTTTGCCTTCTTTACCAAGTATGAAAAGAATACAAAATCCAATTAACAATTCATCAGTAACATCTCTAAATCTAGTATTGTAACGACGATTTGCTAAATGAGTCATTCTATTAAGTGCTCCCGTAAATTAATTTTAAATTACATGCTACATCAAACCGCTACACAAATCCATAACTAACTCCTCTTGATTTATAGAAAATTTAAAATATATTCACTTATCACAAATGATGTTTGAGCCAGGTTTTGCAGGCGATGGGAAGGTTGAGGCCGTCCCACTCGCGGGAGGGTTTTATTATAAGGAGGGAATCGTCGGAGTCGATCTTGTCCTTGAGGATCTCGTGTATCTCGGAAATAGAGAAACTAGTGTTGACGAGCCAAATCGACCGGAGGCAGTGGATACACCCCCCAAGGGATTCGATCGCCTCGTGAATCTTCTGATAGTCCTTATCAAAATGGAGCTCATAGGTGATGAGATATACGGACATCGGGACACCCCCTCTCGTGAATAAAATAATCCATGCAAAGAGATTACAGGAATTATTTAAGTTAGGGAATATCCGGGCGGTTACTAGCCCCCCCGTCAGAAGATGCAAACAAAGAAGATCTTCGACAATTACATATTGTGCTGAGTTCTAGCGTGAAATTTGCGGTAACTTTCAAACCCTGCAGTTAAGCCACACGGTCAATTAGTACACTTCAGCTCAACACATTACTGTGCTTACACCTAGTGCCTATCTACCTCGTAGTCTTCGAGGGACCTTTAGAAATCTTAAGATTTGGGAGACCTAGTCTTGGGGTGGGTTTCCCGCTTAGATGCCTTCAGCGGTTATCCCGTCCGAGCATAACTACCCAGCGCTGCCACTGGCGTGACAACTGGTACACTAGAGGCTCGTCCACTCAGGTCCTCTCGTACTATGAGCA
Organism: Thermodesulfobacteriota bacterium; assembly: GCA_041753155.1. Lineage (GTDB taxonomy): Bacteria > Desulfobacterota_D > UBA1144 > Nemesobacterales > UBA2774 > 2-12-FULL-53-21. The sequence continues at coordinate 82,067 of JBGSVA010000017.1, forward strand.
GATCCCCTCAAGTCTCCTACGCCCGCTGCAGATAGGGACCGAACTGTCTCACGACGTTCTAAACCCAGCTCGCGTACCGCTTTAATTGGCGAACAGCCAAACCCTTGGGACCTTCTCCAGCCCCAGGATGCGATGAGCCGACATCGAGGTACCAAACCTCCCCGTCGATGTGGACTCTTGGGGGAGATAAGTCTGTTATCCCCGGCGTACCTTTTATCCGTTGATCGATGGCCCTTCCACTCGGAACCACCGGGTCACTAAGACCTGCTTTCGCATCTGCTCGACCTGTCAGTCTCGCAGTTAAGCTCCCTTATGCCTTTGCACTCTGCGCCTGGTTTCCAATCAGGCTGAGGGAACCTTTGCACGCCTCCGTTACTCTTTAGGAGGCGACCGCCCCAGTCAAACTACCCGCCTAACATTGTCCTGAATCCGGATTACGGATCTCAGTTAGAATTCTAATACTACAAGGGTGGTATTTCACTATTGCCTCCGCCCTGCCCAAAAGCAGAGTTTCACAGGCTCCCACCTATGCTACGCATGCAGCACCAAAATCCAGTGCTAAGGTATAGTAAAGGTGCACGGGGTCTTTCCGTCCCGCAGCGGGTACCCGGCGTCTTCACCGGAACCACAATTTCGCTGAGCATTTGGCCGAGACAGCGCGGCAATCGTTACGCCTTTCATGCAGGTCGGAACTTACCCGACAAGGAATTTCGCTACCTTAGGACCGTTATAGTTACGGCCGCCGTTTACCGGGGCTTCGGTTCTGAGCTTCTCCTGGCGAACCAGAATGACCAATCCCCTTAACCGTCCGGCACCGGGCAGGCGTCAGACCCTATACGTCGTCTTGCGACTTTGCAGAGCCCTGTGTTTTTAGTAAACAGTCGTCACCGCCTCTTTACTGTGACCCACTTCGGCTCCAGCCGCAGGGCTTTCACCTTATGTGGGTACCCCTTATCCCGAAGTTACGGGGCTATGTTGCCGAGTTCCTTAGCCAAAGTTCTCTCACGCGCCTTAGTATACTCAACTCGCCTACGTGTGTCCGTTTACGGTACGAGCACTCAATCATCAACGCTACGAGGCTTTTCTCGAAAGTTTGGGATCAATCACTTTATGGGGCTAACGCCCCTCGTACTCACTTCTCGGGGTTAATGAAGAAACGGATTTGCCTATCTCTTCCCCCTACGAGCTTGAACCGGGACATCCGACACCCGGCTGACCTACCCTCCTTTGTCACCCCTTCACTCCAATTGAGTGGTACGGGAATATTAACCCGTTTTCCATCGACTACGCCTTTCGGCCTCGCCTTAGGTCCCGACTTACCCTGGGAGGACGAGCCTTCCCCAGGAACCCTTAGGCTTACGGCGAGGTGGATTCTCACCACCTTTATCGCTACTCATGCCAGCATTCTCACTTCTCAAAAGTCCAGACCTCCTTACGGTAGTCCTTCAGCCCTTTGAGAACGCTCCCCTACCGCTGTATAAATACAACCCGTAGCTTCGGCACCGGGCTTGAGCCCCGTTTCATTTTCGGCGCGAAGTCGCATCGACCAGTGGGCAGTTACGCACTCTTTAAAGGGTGGCTGCTTCTAAGCCTACCTCCTGGCTGTCAATGCGACTTCACATCCTTTACCACTTAGCCCGAATTTTGGGGCCTTAGCTGACGATCTGGGGTGTTTCCCTCTCGCCCAAGGAACTTATCTCCCTTGGACTGACTCCCACACTAAGCAAGATGGCATTCGGAGTTTGATTGGGTTTGGTAGGTCTTTCAACCCCCTAGCCCATTCAGTGCTCTACCTCCACCCGCCAACATGTGAGGCTATACCTAAATATATTTCGGGGAGAACCAGCTATCACGAGTCTTGTTTAGTCTTTCGCTCCGATCCACAACTCATCCGATAGGTTTTCAACCCTAACCGGTGCGGGCCTCCACGGAGGTTTTCTCTCTGCTTCACCCTGGTCATGGATAGATCGACTCGCTTCGGGTCTATCTCCAGCGACTGAACGCCCCGTTCGGACTCGCTTTCGCTACGGCTACACCTCTCTCGGCTTAACCTAGCCACTGAAGATAACTCGCTGGCCCATTATGCAAAAGGTACGCGGTCAGGCGTTTCCTGAAAGCAAGCTCCCAGGATATAGCCCTTCCACCGATCGCAGGCAGACAGTTTCAGATTCTATTTCACTCCCCTCAACGGGGTTCTTTTCACCTTTCCCTCACGGTACTTGTTCACTATCGGTCGACGGCACGTATTTAGCCTTGGAAGGTGGTCCTCCCAGATTCCCCCAAACTTTCACGTGGTCCGGGGTACTCGGGAATACAGAAAGGAAGACTTTAATACTTTCGTTTACGGGACTGTCACCCGCTATGGTGCAACTTTCCAGATGCTTCAACTAGCATAAAGTTTTGTAACTTCCCGAAGGATTTACGGATCCTTCATTCTGCATCCCACGACACCTTATATGCAACGCCCGCAAGCTTTAACACGTATAAGGTTTAGGCTCTTCCCCTTTCGCTCGCCGCTACTAAGGGAATATCGGTTGATTTCTCTTCCTGAGGGTACTGAGATGTTTCACTTCCCCTCGTTTGCTTATTAGGGCTATGTATTCACCCTAATATGGCCGAGGTTTGCTCGGCCAGGTTTTCCCATTCGGAAATCCCCGGATCACAGCCTGTTTAGCGGCTCCCCGAGGCTTATCGCAGCTTACTACGTCCTTCATCGCCGTCCGTCGCCAAGGCATCCACATATCTGCCCTGAGTATCTTAACTGCAAGGTATGAAAATCACCGCATAATTAAGCACGCTCGATTACTCAGCACAATATGAAATTGTCAAAGACCTGTGCAAATATACATTTGCTTTGTTTGCAATGTAATGGAGGTGAGCGGGATCGAACCGCCGACCTCCTGCTTGCAAGGCAGGCGCTCTCCCGAGCTGAGC
>JBGSVA010000018.1:0-80820 GCA_041753155.1 Thermodesulfobacteriota bacterium
AGGTAAAGGAAACCGATACCGAGATAAGGATCGAGCTTTCGGGCGACATTCTGTTTGATTTCGATAAATGGGATATACGCCCCGCGGCCGAGCCCGTGCTCACCCAGGTTGCGGAGGTTATAAACAAATACCCCAATGCCGCCGTTTTGATAGAGGGTTATACCGATTCAAAGGGTAAGGACTCCTATAACCTCAAGCTCTCTGACAGGCGCGCCGCGTCCGTAAAGGACTGGCTTCTGAAAAAGGGCGGGGTCGGCAATAAGAAAATCACTACTAAAGGCTTAGGAGAAGCAGACCCCGTAGCCCCCAACGAAAATCCCGACGGAAGCGATAACCCGGAAGGACGGCAGAAAAACCGGAGAGTGGAGATAACGGTGAAGAAGGGATAGCCGGAGAGTATTCGTTTATGGATAAAGGGAGCGGTAAGGGATCAAAGCATGGCAAAAGGTTGATTCTCTCTATCTCTTGTTACGTATTTATTGTATTAGGATCAGTTCTCCTGGTAACTCATCCGGTCTCTATATCCGAAATTGTCCTTGCGCAAGCCCAGCCTGTTGTTTCCAAGGCGAAGAAGAAAGCCGAAGAGTTTGCCGGACAACGCAAAAAAGCCGGTCCCGGTGAGTGGTTGTTATATAGCGGGAACCCTGTCCTGCTCCGGGGAAAACAGGGCTCATGGGACGACTTCAAGGTCGGCTCGCCGGTTGTGATCAAAGAAGGCAATACCTATCGCATGTGGTACCGGGGCTGTCACTTTATAGGTGAAGAATACACCTGCGGTGTTGGACACGCTGTCTCCGGAGACGGCGTCATCTGGAAAAAATCACCCGGACCGGTGCTGGCGATAAAAGATGCCGCTCGCAGTGGGCTGCTCGATACGATAGCTCTTTTGCGCGTAGGGGATGAGGGTTATATGATGTGGTACTCGTTGAGCAGCGACTGGTTCGCCGGTCGCATGTATGCAACAATCTACCTAGCCACTTCCAAAGACGGATTAAATTGGCGGCAGGAGGGCGCCGTTCTCAGGGCGCTCAGAAAAGGGACAACTATTGCCCCCTCCGCCTTTTATGACGGCGAGAATTTCCATTTATGGTATGTCGATAGCACTTCTGCGGATAAGCCGAAGGCTCTCACGCATGTCACCTCTTCAGATGGTAGAAAGTGGCAGGTAGCGGGATGGACTTTCCTTAACACGCTTGGGGTTAACCCGGGCAGATTATGGATTCTATCCGACAGGGGCGGCGGTTATCGCGGCTTCTTTGCTTATCCGTCGGGTGAACAGGGGGAAAAAGGTTTTTTGGGTACGCTGGTCACGGCGGATGGAAACACTTGGGAGAAGAGTGAGGAGAAGAGTGAAGGGATGGATGTAGTTGCCGGCCCTCTTGAAAAAGGCGTTACTGCGGATGCCCCCGCGGCGCTCCCACTGCCCGAGGGGCTTTGGCTGTGGTTTGTACAGCGGCCCGGGGACGGCGCTGAGACAATCAATGCCGCCTATAGAAAAGGGGAATTGCCGTGAATCATTCCTTTTATCTTCTTTTTATGTGTGGGTTGCTGGCAGTCGTTTTTGCTCTGTCCGCCTACGCCCAGCAATCATCACGGCCCAGCCGAATCGTATGGGTGGGAACGGAGGAATTCAGAGAAGTTTCTATAAACCCGGGGAGAATCAATCCCGCATCGGGAGATGCGAACGAATATTATAAAAGCATCAGAATCAAATTTCGTTACGTCGAGGAGAGAGACCTGGAGGGGAACGGGGGCTTTACTTCCCGTCACGTCGAGTGGACAGCCAGAGAATCGCATATCGTCCACGGCTTCATAAGCAGAGTGTGTAGGGGAAATGGGAGCCTTGAGCTCGGACCGGGGGATTCGATCACGGACGAGCACTACAACCAAATGCAAATGACTTGTCAGGTGGAGAAGCACGGCGCTATTTGGGGGTACTTCTCGGGGCATCAAGTGATCGATCCCCCTGATGTCGTCGAATGGGATAAGCTGCGCGACGACTGTTCATATAGCGAGGAGCAGCCGGGTTACCGCTACAGCGTTTGGGTCTCCCCGGAGATTGATGCCGTCATGGAGGTTAAAACAGGTCGGGACAGTGAGTATCGGCAATTCGTTCCTGAGCCGGGAAAACAGATCACCTACACCGTACGTTCGAATGTCCCCGCGCGCTTTCGCTTTAAATTGGAAGAGGTTTCGCGTTTTCCCGGTTTTGCCACCAATGTCCAAATTAAGCCCTATTTCTTTCAGATTTATGGACTCGATCACCTCGAGGGGAAATACGAGGTAAAAGAATGGGGTGAGCCTCTAAAGGTAGACCCCGACCTTATCCTCGATCCCAGGTTATATGAAGACCGCACGGAGTGGGAGCAGCCGACGTATGAAACGGTGACGACCGCAAAAGAGGCCGGGAGCGCAAGCGTTACAATCACCGCAATGGATTTCGCCGTCTACGGTCGGCTCAAGGCTGAAGTCAAGGGAAAATGCGGGGGATGGGAGCCTGTTCGCGTCCTTGTCGGAGGGCAGGAAAAAGATTTCGTTACGATCCCTATGGATGAGAATGACAACCTGATTGCGGACAGGATGGAGGAGCCGGAAAACGGCGTAACGGAGTGGGGATATGGTAATGATACGGGCCGCGACGATGACCGGTATCCGGAGGGTGATGGAACCCCGGGCGACGGTCTCACGGCCTTCGAAGAGTATCGCGGCTTTATGACTCAGGGCGTTAACTTTGCCGGCGGCTGCGACGACCGCGGCTATGACCTGCACATGCGTACCGATCCGACGCGGAAAGACCTCTTTATCCACTCTCCCGACCCGGAGCTGGCGCAGCTGGCGTTCCTGCTTGAGAACAGCACAAAGCAGGCAGGTGATGCTAAAGGGATAGGGGTGCATCTTATTTGCGAGCCGCACTCGGTTGGCCGAAGCTTGAACTATACACTTCGTTTGTGGGGACCGAAGGAGTGGCGTGGAAAAACGCTTTTTGGGGGTGAACAGCATCTCCTCAACCTTATAGACGGACAGTTGCCCGATGGTACCATGGGGGAAACCCGTGGAACTACGGGACTCGGCCCGCCGAAAGATGTGTGGGGCGACGTCAAGATAGACAAGAACAAGATTTTTAGTATGGGAGATCGTCCGTATTTCAGTGCGCCTCTTGAGCTTGCCAGAACCGTCGTACACGAGCTCGGCCATGCGGTAGGTATTGACCATCATGGGGACAACAATGTATATCTGGCGCTGCTTATCACGGATAAACCATGCCCCGAAGGTATCTCCGATCCTTTGGAGATATTGGGTGATGGAGTAAGTGTGACGTCCCCTACGCTTTCAGCCGGTGAGGAAGCCTGCGTCATATTCAATGTGGCACGCCGCCACGCACAAAATAGCGGCAATCAGGAATGTCCGATGAAATACACTTACTGGAACGCTTATGAGTCTCCGAGCAGCCCGCTTCAGCCTATGGGCGATATAAAAGTCACGGACTCTCAAAGGCGGCACGCTACATTAAAAGGTTATAGAGGAGAGATTCACAAATACCGTAGAGACTTGGATACGCCCGGCTTGGGTCCTTTCTGTGATAAGACGGCGGGCACGGGGATCAACGGCTATCCGGGAGAGGCGAACCATGCGGGAGATTCCTGCCGTGTTTGCGCCGGGCAAATCCGTGTCAAGGACTGGGACTCGTCACCGCATACCCCCCCTGCGTGTCCCGGTGATTCCGGTGATTAATGGAGGATGTCGAGAAAAGATAAATGTATAAGGCTATTATTCGTATAACCCTTTTCACTCTGGTCGCCGCCGCTGCATATAAGGATTTTAATGCTTGGAAACTTCCGGCCTTGGCAGCCAAGGTTCCGGATATATTGTTGTCTCTTCAAGTAAACAGGGAGCGAGAGGTCTCCCTGCTTCCCGGCACGCCCCTCGTTTTCACCGTTTTCATGAGCGGGTCTAAGACCGATCCCCCTTTGCGTATCGGCGGCTCCGGTGACCCGTGGTATGTATATCTTCGATTGGAGTCGGCGGATGATAAGAAACAAATACCTTTCACCTGGTCTTTGCTCGGTAAGCCGCGCGCCCTGCCTCGTCTCGGTTCCTCAGACGATCTCGGCGACGCGGAGCTATATGCCGGCGACGAAGCTATTCTGGAAAAGGAAAGGAATTCATATACGGCGGAACTAGGGGTAGCCCCGGAAGAAACCGCAAAAATTCCGGAAGGCCGTTATACTATCCGCGCAGTTCTCGAAGTTCCCTCAGGAGCTCTTGGGAATTGGAGCGGCAGAGCAGTGTCAAACCCTGTGGTCGTCTCCCTAGGGAAACGGGTTAAGAAAACAACTCCTGAGGATGACCCGGAGCTGAGCAGGCTTATAGAATCTATAGATTTCTATCTTCGGGCGGAGAGATTTGAAGACGCTTACCGCCTGGCACTCGAGCTTAAAGAACGTCAGCCGAAGAAAGTTCAAAGCTACATTCTTCTCGGAGACGCGTTAAACGGTTTGAAGCGTGACCGGGAAGCACTCGAAGCCTATATGAAGGCTCTTTACATCATTGCGACTAAAGGTAAGCAATATGAGCCGCCGACTTATCTAATCATGCGCATGGACGAAGTGAAGCAAAGGCTTGAAGAGCGGTAGAGAAAATTTGTTTGGGTATTTAAGTTAAAACTGCCAATGCCCTCGACTACTAAATCCCTTAAATGACATTCCGGTCGAGGTTCTTATTTGTGCCTGGAATGAGCTCCGGTTAAAGGTTCACTTCTATATTTTTCTTCTTCCTCTTTCCATAGATCATGAGCTGGTACCTGTTCTGCAGGTGAAGCTTATGGAATATGTTCGTGATATGCGCCTTCACGGTCTTTTCGCTGACCGATAGCAATTCCGCTATATCCTTATTGCTTTCCCCGGCGGCGATATGCTTTATTATCCTTGCCTCCGTTTTAGTAATTTTCGAGGGCTTCGTTTCGTCTGTTTTTTTAATAGCGGGAGCCGGATTTTTGCCCGTTACTCTCTTGATTACCTCGACGAGCTCGGTCGATGTCGTCTCGTGATTGACGTTGATAAGGTTTGGAATGCCCTCTCCGGACGTCCCTCCCTCTGTGAACTGGATAACCCTTATCGCCGATCTCTTTATATCTCCCGAGCGCATGATCTTTTCTATATCGTACGCTGATTCCCTGTTGTCGAGGAAAATAAAATCGGGACTCATCTCCCTTGCGAAACTTTTCAGATTCCTCAAGCCGGCCCCCTCCGCGACAATTGTCATACCCGCCTCGAACTCGAGTATCTTTCGGAGGCCGTTCAATATCAGCTTGGAATCTGATATCAGGGCTATTTTGATTCCTCTATTGGCCATTGGATTTCAAAATAAATAAAATCGCAAAAACCGTGCCGTAAAATAATATGGATATGAAAATACCCGGGAACAGCCTTCACGTTATGTTCGAATGCCTCGTCTTATCAGCCGGTTACGCGCTCTATTTGAGGAATCTCGTATATGTTTTCTAGTCGATTATTTGAAGAGGTTTGATATCCATAAACTTGCAAACTGGACAAAATTTAGGACAATCTAACAAATTACGTCATATTTTTGCCGGATTGTGGGTTGAGCAGGATGTCGTATCCCGCAATCCAGGTTTTTTTAGAACGGGCATCCGCGGTTGAATATTTGCATCAAAAGATATTCAGGTAAAATGCCTGTATCTTTTTAGCTAAACATTGAATCGGTTTTGCGTATGCTTAATATAGTGATAAAAAAGTCTAACAAGGGGACAGGAGGGTGAATGGCTAAATCTCTTGTAATAGTAGAGTCTCCCGCCAAGGCGAAGACCATTAAGAAGTATCTCGGCAAAAGCTTTCTGGTCGAGGCTTCTTCGGGGCATCTCGTCGACCTTCCGAGCAGCAAGCTCGGCGTCGACATAGAGAACGATTTCAACCCCCAGTACGTGGTCATCAAAGGCAAGAGCAAGTATCTCAATCAGCTAAAGAAGGCCGCCAAGGACGCGGATAAGGTCTACCTAGCGTCAGACCCCGACAGGGAAGGCGAGGCCATAGCATGGCACATCGCCGACAAGCTTAATATCAGGGGTAAGTCCCACAGGGTCCTCATACACGAAATAACCGAGAAAGCGGTCAAAGAGTCCATAGCCCACCCGACGACCCTCAGCCAGGACAGGTTCGAGGCTCAGCAGGCGCGCAGGATACTCGACCGTCTCGTCGGATATCAGGTGAGCCCGATACTGTGGAGGAAGGTCAAGAAGGGTCTCAGCGCGGGCAGGGTGCAGAGCGTCGCACTCAGGCTCGTGGTCGACAGGGAGCGCGAGATAGAGGCCTTCAAGACCGAAGAGTACTGGACGATCGAAGCCGACCTCAAAAGGGTCAAGGACACGCCCGACTCTTCGTTCACGGCCGTGCTCTCATTATATGACGGAAAAAAAATTCCGATATCCGACGAAACGCACGCGAGCTCGATAGTCGATTCCGTCAAGAACGAAAAATTCATAGTCGATTCCGTCGAAAGGAAGGAGAGGAAAAAGAACGCACTCCCCCCCTTCATCACGAGCACACTCCAGCAGGAGGCTTCCCGGAAGCTCCGGTTCTCCGTTAAAAAGACGATGATGCTCGCGCAGAAGCTCTATGAAGGCATCGATCTTGGCGAAGAGGGCCCCGTGGGTCTCATCACTTACATGAGGACCGACTCCGTCAGGATATCCGGGGGCGCGCTCAACGAGGCGAGGGAAATAATAATGAAGACATACGGCGGCGAATACCTGCCCGAGAAGCCTAACACGTTCAAGGTCAAAAAATCAGCGCAGGACGCCCACGAAGCTATCAGGCCCACGTACGTGGGCAAGCTCCCCGACTCCGTAAAACGGCACCTCTCCGACGACGAGTTCCAGCTCTACAAGCTCATATGGCAGAGGTTCGTCGCCTCACAGATGAACCCCATCGTCTACGACCAGACGGCCGTCGAGATAAACGCCGGGAGGGGGACTTTCAGGGTCACGGGATCGGTCGTGAAATTCCCGGGCTTCTCGGCCGTATACTTGGAGGGCATGGAAGAGGAGGAGGAAGAGAAGGAGAAGGACGAAATGAAAAAGCTTCCCGATCTCGCAAAGGGCGACGAGCTCGACCTCCTGGGCGTAAACGGCATACAGCATTTCACACAGCCGCCGCCCCGGTTCACCGAAAGCTCGCTCGTAAAGGAGCTCGAGGAAAAGGGTGTCGGGCGGCCGTCCACGTATGCCTCGATACTCTCGACGATAATCGACCGCGAATACGTCAGCAAGGAGAAGAGCAAGCTTAAGCCTACCCTCCTCGGCTGCTCGGTGAACGACCTCCTGGTCCAGGGTTTCCCCGAGATAATGGACGTGAAGTTCACCGCGGATATGGAGGAGAAGCTCGACAACGTGGAAGAGGGGAACGTAAACTGGGTAGAGCTGCTGAAAAGTTTCTATCAGGGGTTCTCGTCGAGGCTCGACAAGGCTCAGGATACCATGAAGAGCCTCAAGAGGGACGGCATACCTACGGACATCGCGTGCGACGTCTGCGGCTCGCCTATGATCATAAAATGGGGGAGGAACGGCGAGTTCCTCTCGTGCTCGCGTTACCCCGAATGCAAGAACGCCAAGGCTTTCGAATACGACCCCGAGGGCGTCATTAAAGTCGTGGAGAAGGTCCCCCCTGTTATCAGGGAGGATATAAAGTGCGACAAGTGCAGCTCACCGATGGTCATAAAGCAGAGCAGGAGAGGGGAGTTCCTTGCGTGCACGCGCTACCCCGAATGCAAGAACGCCAAGAATTTCGAGTATGACACAGAGGGCAATATAAAAATAATAGAGAAAGTGGAACCCGTAGTAAGGGAAGACATCAAGTGCGAGAAGTGCGGAAAGCCGATGGCCGTGAGGAGCGGAAGGTTTGGAAAATTCCTCGGCTGCACGGGCTATCCCAAGTGCAGGAATATAAAGGGCATAGACGAGAACGGCAATCCGGTCGACCCCAAGCAAAACGGGAAAGGGCAGGGCCGGAAGAAGTCAGGCGGAGATCAGCCGATCCTCAATTGAAACCCGCGCTTCACGGATACGCTTGAACGCTTTTGGACGCGTTCTCTGTATCGCATTACATAAATCGCGTATAATTTAGACACATGCTGAACACCGAGAGGAAATCGAGGCAGATTAGAATAGGTAAGGTCAGTGTAGGCGGAGGCGCGCCCGTAACCGTCCAGTCCATGACCAAGACCGATACGAGGGACGTCCCCGCCACGGTCGCCCAGATAAAGAGCCTCGAGAAAGCAGGGTGCGACATAGTACGCCTCGCCGTCCCCGACATGGACGCAGCTCTCGCGCTCGGAAAGATCAGGAAGCAGACGGAGATACCGATTGTCTCGGACATCCATTTCGATTACCGCCTCGCCCTTGAGGCCGTCAGGCAGGGTGTTGACGGCATGAGGATCAATCCCGGGAACATAGGGGCGAAATACAGGATAAAGGCCGTCGTCGACGCCGTCAGGGAGAGGGGGATACCGATAAGGATAGGCGTGAATTCGGGCTCCCTCGAAAAAGACATATTGAAGAAGCACGGCTCCCCGACCCCAGAGGCCTTAGCTGAGAGCGCGCTGAGGCACGTATCCATTCTCGAAGACCTCGATTTCAGGGACATCAAGATTTCCGTAAAATCGACCGACGTAAAAAAGATGATCGCAGCCTACCGCATACTCGCCGAGGTTACGGACTACCCGCTTCATCTGGGTGTCACGGAGGCGGGCACCTACGAGATGGGGACTATAAAGTCCTCGGTGGGCATAGGCACGCTTCTGGCCGAAGGCATCGGGGATACGATAAGGGTATCGCTTACGGGCGACCCGGTGGACGAGATAGACGTCGGTATCAAGATACTTAAATCCCTGGGTATAAGGCGGAACGGCATAGAGCTCATCTCCTGCCCCGGATGCGGCAGGCTAGAGATAGACCTCATGAAGCTCGTTAAGGACGTCGAGGACAGGATAGCCGGGCTCGAGCTTCCGAGGCCCATCAAGATCGCCATACTCGGCTGCGTCGTGAACGGCCCCGGTGAGGCTTCCGAGGCCGATATAGGCATAGCCGGGGGCCGCGGCAAGGGCATGCTCTACAAGGACGGAAAGCTCGTCCGCTCGTTCAAGGAAGGACAGATCGTGGATGAGCTTGTGAAAGAGCTCGAGACCTTCGCCGAGCCTGTGAGTTAAATCTAATTCCGATACGATCCTTTTAACATCCTCATTTTCCCTCAATTAAATTGTAGGAGTGGCTTCCAGCCGCGACACACACGTAGTGTGGTTTATGAAAAGACAAAGGAAGGAGAAAGGCTTTTTTTTTATCCTTCTTTTCCTTGATGAAAAGAAGCAAAAATCACACACGTAGTGTGTTCTATGAAAGGACTGTACATAATTTGCTAAAAATATCATATTAAGGCTAAAATCTTTCAATCTTTTTCTGTCATCGCGAGAACTGCTCCGATAACGGTTCTGAGCGTGCGCAAGAACCGGATGCCTTGGGCTGAAAGCTTAGGAAATAGTGTATTCAGCACATCGGACATGTAAACAAAAATAAGAGGAGCAGGTCGCCCTTAGTTGATTCCTGTGAACCAATATCTTATGGCAAATAGATACTAAATACAAAACATTGTGGTCGTGGCGATCTCGCTTTATTCATGAGATTGCCACGGTCGCCGAATACGCTCCCTCGCAAAGACAGGGTAGGTAGGGCGGAAGAGGTTGGGAAGGATCGTAAAGGAGCACACATTGTGTGCCGCAAATTCTGTAATGTCGGGAAGAGAAAGACTTTCTTGATTAATTGAATACTAAGGTGACACCCCCACCCGAACCCTCCCCCTTTATAAAGGGGGAGGGAAATAATAAAGGCTCAGGACGATGTGGTTTGGTATCGCGGCTGGAAGCCGCGCCTACGGTTTATTAAAGATGAGATTCCCGATTAAATTCGACTTGTGCAGCTAAAGTGCCGCGATATTGAAGCGTATTTGCAATCAGCCAGGAGCGACCAACTGCTCACTCGCTCGCAGTTGTTTCGGGAATGACAGGAAAGGAGAAATGCTGTTTTTTTATCCTTCTTTTCCTTGATGAAAAGAAGCAAAAATCATCCGACAGCACATAATTTGCTAAAAATCTTATGTTTAAGCTAAAATCTTTCAATTAGAAAGCTGAAAGATTTTTATACGCTTCAACACGCGATTTTCTTAACGCAAATTCTGTAATGTCGGGGAAAGGAAAAGGCGAGATTGCCGCGCTTCGTTTCACTGCTCTCGCAAAGACAAACATGTGTAGGAGCGGCTTCCAGCCGCGATGCATTAGAATTAGAAGGCTGGATTCCCGATAGATGAGTTCGGGAATGACAGGAATATAAAGGGCGAGATTGCCGCGTCGCTCCGATTCGTTTTTCAGTTGCTTATTCGCAATGAACAGTTACATCAGAGCTGTTTGCCAGGAGGAACCGATTTGTTTTGTCTTCAATAGAGTATCCCGGTAGCATCAACATTCGCGTATTCAACCAAAGGCGACCGGTTTCTCGCTTGCTCAAAACCGTTGCAAGCTCGAAATCGTTCTCGCAAAGACAGGAAAGGGCATGCTTTCCGCGTGGGTTTCGCTCTTAAATTCCCTCCTTAGAAAAAGGAGGGTTAGATACAAGGGTGGGTTTTCTTTTCTTCACAATCAAAAAGCCCATACCATTCCCCCGCCCTGTCTTTTATACTTCTTGCATGAGCAATAAATTCGTCATCTCCCGCATAAGGGGTGTCAGCCTGTGAGCACGCAAACACCGGGCATAAAGGGCAGGGGCTCGGCCAAGAACCCGGCCAACAGGTTCGAGAAGATAGAGTTCGAGCCCACAGAGGAAGAGATATCCGAAGGCATATCACCGGAGACCGTTTTTTATAAGGATACGTCGAGGTCCATCATCACCTACAACGACAGCCCGGACGTCGGTTTCAACGCGGGTATAAACCCCTACCGCGGATGCGAGCACGGCTGCATCTACTGCTACGCGCGGCCTTCGCACGAGTTCCTGGGTCTTTCTCTCGGGCTCGACTTCGAATCCAGGATCTTCGTCAAGGAAGACGCCGCCACGCTCCTTAGAAAAGAGCTTTCGTCCCCTAAATACGTCCCCGACACGATCGCACTAAGCGGTAATACCGATTGCTACCAGCCGGCCGAGCGCCGCTTCCGTCTTACGCGCGCCTGCCTAGAGGTGCTTTCCGAATTTAAAAATCCCGCGGGCATCGTGACCAAGAACCAGCTAGTCACGCGCGACATAGACATACTCAAGGACTTCGCCGAATGGGACGGCATAGCAGTTGCGGTGTCGATAACCACGCTCGACCCCGGGTTAAGGATGAAAATGGAGCCCCGCACGTCCGAGCCCCGGTTGAGACTTAAGACGATAGAGGAGTTATCCCGGAACGGAATACCGGTGATAGTCATGGTCGCCCCGGTCATACCCGGTCTCACCGACCACGAGATACCGCAAATTATAAAGAGCGCTGCCGACGCGGGCGCAAGGAGCGCCGGTTTCATCATGCTCAGGCTCCCCTACGGCGTGTCCGACCTCTTTACGGCCTGGCTCGAGAGGCATTTCCCCGATAGAAAGGAAAAGGTTCTTAACAGGATCAGGTCCGTCCGCGGCGGGAAGCTCAACAGCGCGGAGTTCCATGACAGGATGAGGGGAAAGGGTATATACGCCGAGCAGGCGCGGGACTTGTTCGATGTCGCGTGCAGGAAAGCGGGATTCGACGGCAATAAGATCGAGCTTTCCACCGAACACTTTAGAAGGCCGGGCGGAACGCAGCTCGACCTGTTCTAAGCCCATTCAGCCCGCTTGAATCAGGTCTGCGCTAGCGGAACCCGGATACAGGCTTTAGTGAGGCTACTGGCCGAAGGGCACGGCGTTAATAACCTCGACGCGGATTTCCTGGGGTATCGCGTTCAGGTAGCCGGCGTCTATGTTCTTGAATGTCTTCCTGCCTTTGGCCGGCAGGACCTCGTATATCGTGGTCTTGTTCGAGAACATCGGCGATTCTTCCTTGAACGAAAAGAACTCTATCCTGAGCTCGATCTTCGAGTACGTTATGTCGCTAAGGTTGTTGAGGGTTATCTCCGATATCTTTCCTATGGTCCCCGTCACGCCCCCGCCCCATTTGAGGTCCTCGACGACGATGTCTTCCGACGGGAGGGGCACTTCTTCCTCGTATTCGTATTCGTATTCCTCTTCCTCGTCGACCACTTCCTCGCCATCTTCCGTACCGTCAGCCGCCGTTTCCTCCCCGCCTTCCCCTGTCATGGCGTCCTTGACCGACTCAGTGCCCGCTTCCGGGGCCGCCGGTATCTCGCCCCTTTCCTGAGCGAGTTTCTGCTTATACCTTTCGGACAGGGAAAGCTCCTTATCGCTCTCCGGTATAGTACCGCCCTCTTCGCCCGGCGCCGCAGTGCCGTCGCCCTGGGCCGTGGATTTTTTCTTTTTCTTCTTAACCGCCCTCTTCCCCTCTTTCTTCGCCATCTTAACCTTGAGCTCCTTCTCCGAGATGGGCTTCGCGCTCATGACGCTTATATCCACGCTCCGGGCGTCCGGGTGTCTGAATCCGACGTTGATGTTGGTGTACGTGCGCTCGGCGTTTGCGGGGAGGAGGTCGTGTATCACAGCCCTGCTCGTAAAGCCCCTCACGCCGACCTTTGCCCCGGGTATGCCCAGGAAATCGACCCTGATCTTTATATCCTTCCAGTTGTCGCTGCTCCTGTTTACGAGCGTTATGCTCTTGAGAACCCCTTCCGTGCCGTATTGTCCCCCGGTCCATTCCCACCCCTTCACATGGATGAGGTCCTTTGCCTGAGCGGGCGTGCCTTTCTCGATAAGGTCTGCTGCTGCTACGCGGGCTATGGTATTCTGCAGCTCAGCGCTCATAATCCCGAACTTCACGTTGTAGAATGTCTTTTCGCTCCCGTGCGGGAGTATGTCGTGAATGGTCCCTCTGATCGATCCGAGCGGGATGTCGTTCTTCGTATACAGGTCTACCTCGATGGCTATGTTTTCGTAGTCGTACTTGCCGACGTTCTGGAGCGTGATCTCCTTCATGATGGCGGGCCTGCCCATGCCGCCCGAAGCCCATTTGTAGTCTTTTACGAGGAGCACCCTCTTGGGCGATTCCAATGTCCTGTCTACGGCTCCTGCCGCGGGCGTCGCGACGCCCGATAGCAAAATCCCCAGGAGGAGTGACGTCATAATACAGAAGCGCATGCCGGGATCGAGGGCTTTAATAATATAGCGGCCGGGAAAAAGATGCATCGTATCTCCTTAATTTGACAGCGAGAATAGGTTAAGATTATACATAATCGGAGTCGAAATTGTAGCATTCAAATATAACGGTTTTTTCGACGCCGATAAAGTTTTCAAGCACATATCGGTAAAATTTCCGGACCCCCCGGTGCATCGCAGACTCGTTTCCGCCCCTGTGCCGCCCGCTTCGTGATTGCCCCATTTACAATATTAAGCCTTTTTAAGTAGATTATATACAGACCCGATGCTGAAGGAATATCTGCGGATACTCAAAAAACATTCTGACGACGTCTACGGCGTGAGGGCGCGGACGACCCTTTCCGTATACACGGTTTTAGCTATAGCCTGTGTCCTGCTCCCGACGCTCTTCTTTCTCGTTCTGATAATATTGAAGATATTTTGAGCGGCTTCCCTCAAAGCCCCGAGCGCCCGGAGCCCGTTTCGATTGAGACCCCGCACCCCCTGCCGGAGCTCTTTTGACTCATATTCCACTTTTATGTAAACTGGCTCGTACCAGATGGGAAAGATAAGGATTTTATCCGATAATCTTGTCTCCAAAATAGCGGCGGGGGAGATAGTGGAGAGGCCGGCCTCGGTTGTAAAAGAGCTGATAGAAAATGCGATCGACGCAGGAAGCAAAAAAATAGACATAGACCTCGAATCGGGCGGGAAGAGGCTCATAAGGGTTTCCGATGACGGCGAGGGGATGACGAGGGACGATTCTCTAATGTCCATCGAGCGCCATGCGACGAGCAAGATAAAAGAGTTGAAGGACCTCTTCTCCGTAAGCTCGCTCGGCTTCAGAGGGGAAGCTATTCCGAGCATAGCGAGCGTATCCAGGTTCAGGTTGGTAACGAGGACCCACGACCAGGTGATAGGCACCGTAATCGCCGTCGAAGGCGGCGTCGTCAGGAGCGTGGAAGAAACAGGGGCGCCTCCGGGCACGACTGTCGAGGTAAGGAATCTTTTCTATAATACCCCCGCAAGGCATAAGTTCATGAGAAAGACCGAGACCGAACTCTCGAACGTGCTCGATATCGTCGAGAGGGAATCCCTCTCTAGGCCCGGCATCGGTTTCGAGCTCCGGAGCGAAGACAGGACGCTTTTGCGCCTCCCCGGGAGAGAGGCCGTCTCGGAGAGGATATCGGAGCTATATCCGGGAATCGGACTCCACAGGGTCTCGGCCGAGGGTATGGGAGTGCGCGTTTCAGGCTTGATGGCGGGCCCGCTCGATACGAGGTCCACGACCCAGAAGCTCTATACCTACGTGAACGGGAGGAGCGTAAGGGACAGGTTCCTGACGCGGGTGCTGATTGACTCCTACGGCAGGATGATCGAGAAGGGGAAGTTCCCTCAGGGGGTGCTCTTCATCGAAATCCCCGCGGGGGACGTGGACGTGAACGTTCACCCCACCAAGAACGAAGTCAGGTTCGGAAACGCGAGGCTCGTAGGCGACCTCATCAGGGAGTCGATTACCGGGATGCTCGAGAAGGCGCCGTGGTTAGGCGGTCAAAGGCCCACCTTCGGACACGCGCCCGGAGGCTACGTCCCCGCCCGCGAGAGCGGCGCTGACTACGGCGGCCGGGGATCAGACGGCGTTGAGACCGTAGAAGGCCTGAACGGTTTCCGGGTATATAATAATGAAGCCGATACGCCCTCAGCCCACGTCCATTCAATCGGCCGTGAACCGAATCTCCGTCCGGGAGAGGAGAACCCGGCGAATGGGCTTTTCGGCGAGAGCGGGTTTTATTCGGGTCTCAAGGTATTGGGACAGCTTGGCGATCTCTATATAATATGCGCCTCCGCTGACGGCATGATTCTCGTCGACCAGCACGCTGCCCATGAAAGGATTAATTATGAAAGGCTTAAAAAGGCGTACGCCGGAAACGGGACAATCCAGACGCAGGACCTCCTCGTGCCGGAGGTAGTCGAGCTCTCCCCCCACGAATCGGACGTGCTCTCGGGACATTCCGCTCAACTCGAGTCCCTGGGGCTCTATATTGAAGGTTTCGGAGAGAATGCATATATAATCAGGAGGGTCCCGGCCCTCCTTAAAAATACCGACCTCAAGCGTCTCGTGAGGGACATCGTATCCGAGATTAAGGAGTCGGGAGCGGAGAAGAGCCTGAGCGATAAAATAGATACTGTGATTTCGACGATGGCGTGCCACTCTTCCATAAGGGCTAATTACGAGCTCAACCCCGAGAAGATGAAGGCGCTCCTTAACGAGCTCGACCTTGCCGAGTTCCCTCATTCGTGCCCCCACGGGAGGCCGGTCGCCCGGGAGCTTTCCTATACCGAAATAGAGAGGATGTTCAAAAGGACATAAGACATGAAGGAACGCATTATTTCGAGACTCAGGGAAAGCGCCGACATTAAGCTCCGTTTCGCCAAGGAATCCGCGGCGGAGGTGGAAGAAGCCGCCTCGACGGTTATCAAGTCCCTTAAGTCGGGCGGGAAGGTGCTGATATTCGGAAACGGGGGGAGCGCCGCAGACTCCCAGCATATCGCGGCCGAATTCGTGAACAGGTACTCGAAGGAGCGGAAAGCCCTCCCGGCCATTGCCCTAACCACCGACTCTTCGATCCTCACTTCCATACCCAACGACGACAGCTTCGAGGACGTCTTTTCGCGCCAGATCGAGGCGCTCGGGAATAAGGGGGACGTCGCATGGGGAATAACGACGAGCGGGAAATCGGCGAATATATTAAAAGCGTTTCAAACGGCGAAGGCGCTCGGACTAAAGACGATCGCTTTTACCGGGCAGGACAAGAGCAGGGTCGAAAAGGCGGTCGATTGCTCGGTGAGCGTCCCTTCCAAATCCACCCCCCGGATTCAGGAGCTCCACATTACGCTTGCGCATATCGTATGCGAGCTAGTGGAGGAGTCCTTTGCCGCGAAAAAAGAACCGTCCAGGAAAGAGTCGCCCAAGGCGGAATACTCAACCCCGTCCAAGGCGTGAATTTTAATCTTATCCTTGAAATGTGAGATTCAGAGGAAATAATTTCATTGCCCGTGGAAACGAGATGTCCCAAGTGCGGAAAGCTTTCTCCCTGGGAGGGGAACAAGTGGAGGCCCTTCTGCTCCGAGAGGTGCAAGATGGTCGACCTGGGGGCGTGGGTGACCGAAGGTTACAGAATACCGGGCGGCCCCGAAGAGGATACAGCCGATGATGAAGATGCTCGCGATGATGAGGAAGACCGATAGTCTCGTGTTTGGTTTTTAAATAAATCAGGAGGTAAGCATTAAATGGGAGTAGTCGAAACGAATCAGTTTCATAAGGGCCTCAAGATAGAGTACGAGGGCGAGATCTGGGAAA
Source organism: Thermodesulfobacteriota bacterium (assembly GCA_041753155.1). Taxonomy (GTDB): domain Bacteria; phylum Desulfobacterota_D; class UBA1144; order Nemesobacterales; family UBA2774; genus 2-12-FULL-53-21. The sequence goes on from JBGSVA010000018.1 coordinate 16,632, forward strand.
TTATCGAGTACAGGCATTCCAAAATGGCGCAGAGGAGCGCCGTTATGAAGACCAAGATCAGAAACGTTGTAACGGGAGCTGTGCAGGAGAAGAACTTCAGGTCGGGCGATTCGTTCAGGGTGCCCGACACGGAGAGAAGGTCCATGCAGTTTCTTTACAAGGACGAGATAGGGTATCATTTTATGGACCTCGAGTCATACGAGCAGAACACCCTGAGCCTGGCCCAGGTGGGCGAGGTCGCGAGCTTCATCAAAGATCAGCAGGAAGTGAGCGTGCTGTACTTCAACGGCGAGCCCATGGGCGTCGAGGTTCCGACCGCGGTCGAGCTCGAGATCAAGGACACCGAGCCCGGCATGAGGGGCGACACGGTTACCGGGGCCACGAAGCCCGCGGTGCTCGAGACGGGCGCCACGATTCAGGTACCCTTGTTTATAGATGTGGGCGACGTAATCAAGGTCGACACCAGGACCGGCGTTTACCTTGAAAGGATGAAAAAGAAATAGTTTGCATGATATCCGAGCCGGCTGCTACGAGCCATAGGCCTGCTTGCCCCCGGAGTCTCGAGCGCTATGTCGGGGGTCAGGTTTTTTGACGAGAGCCCGGCTCCGGCAAGTCGATAGAGGGGTGAGGCTGTCTTCATTCTTTCAATGGTTAGGAATCCCGGCACCGGAATCTCGATAGGCACCGAAAAATCCTATTATTGTTGTTCCTGCCCGCGAGTACCGGATGCTTAGTGGATTAGGAAGATCCTCTATAAAAAATGCTCTTCAGTCCGGTTTGGGCTGGAGGGTTTTCGTTTTCGCTCTCTTAATCGCCTATTGCTACGCCATGCATAGGTTGATAGGTCTTCGGCCTGACCATTTCTTCCTCTCACTAATTATCTTGGTCTTTCTTTTGTTTGGAAAGGAGTGGGGCATAAGGTTCTTGATCGACTGGTCGCCGTTCATAGTCTTTTGGGTTGCATACGACATGATGCGCGGTGTCGCCGATTCGATGAGGGGCTATGTCTTTATCGCGGAGCCTTACGACCTTGAGAGACATCTATTCAGCTGGCTCACGGGCTCGATGGTTCCTGCTTTCTATCTGCAACAGTTTCAATTCGAAAATCGGGGTGAGCCTTTAAAGATATTCCTTGATGTCTTTTCTGCCGGTTTCTATGTTCTCCACTTCATTGCCCCTCTCCTCCTGGGCTGGTTTTTCTGGCACACTTTAAATGAGCGAAGGAATTATTATGTTTATGTATATACGTTCACCGTTCTAAACATAATGGCGCTTATAACATTCATGATATTGCCTGCCGCTCCCCCATGGTACGTTCTCCATCACGGTTTCGAGCAGCCCTCAGCGGAAGCCCTCGATTCGGCCGGAGCCTTGGTCAATTTTGACAAATTGATCGGGAGGAACTATCTCCAGAGCCTGTGGAACACCTTTAATTCGAATTACTTCGCAGCCATACCCTCGCTACATGCGGGCTATCCCACGGTTATAGCATTGTTTATCTGGATTCGTTTCGGGGGTCTCACGTGGCTCTTCTTTGCATATCCGCTGTGCGCCTGGTTCTCCGCCGTATATCTCAACCAGCACTATATAATAGATTTAATAATAGGCTCGCTTTATGTGATAATAGCTTATTATATTGCTAAGAGGATAATTATCCCCAATGTCTTCGATAAGTTAATTAATTATAATCTGAGATCCAGGACCGGGCCTTTTCCCTCATGAATCGGGGTCCTTGGCGGGGTTGATTGTGCAACCTTTTCCGAAATCTTAAGTTAATAAATAACAAGGCTGAATTGGCTCCAAATGGACATTGACATAGAGCTCATGCTGAGGACAAAGTCTGGGGACGACGGTGCATTCAGCGAATTAATGAGGAGGCATTACAAAGGGGTTGTGAATTATATATACAGGTACACCAATCTGAAAGAGAATTCGGAAGACCTCGCCCAGGAGGTGTTTTTAAGAATATACAGGTCCCGCAAGCAATACAGGCCCGAAGCCAAGTTCTCGACGTGGCTGTACAAGATCGCGACCAACGTGAGCCTGACCCACGTAAAGAAAAAGAACGTCAATTTGAGCCTCGACGAGATGAACGACGAGGGCGGGGAAATAGGGGACCCGGAAATCGATATCGCCGACGATTTGATATACAGAAAGGAGATAAAGGACGTAATATTTCTGGCCATGGAGTCTTTGCCAGAGAGGGAGAAAGTTGCTATTATGCTTTGTAAATACGAGGGCCTTTCATATGAAGAGGCGGCCCAGGTGCTCGAGTGCACCGTGGGCGCGGTCAAGTCCTACGTTCACAGGGGCAGGATGAAATTAATAGACAAGTTGAAACCGTACCTGCCGGGAGGAGGAGAGTATGGAGTGTAGCGATTGCAGGGAGCTCATTGTCAGCTGGTCGTCGGGCGATCTGCCTCCGTCCGGCATAGAATCGATCGAGGCGCATATCCGGGAATGCCCCGGGTGCAGGCTCTACATGACGCAATCCGACCGGGTGTGGAATCTGCTAGACGAGTGGCGCGGGATCGAGCCCCGGAGCGACTTCGTCTCCACTTTCTGGGACCGCGTAGCAAAAGAAGAAAGGGCGCCCGGCTGGGACGTCTTCTCATACGTCAGGAAATTAAGGCTCAGCTGGGCCCTTGCCGGCGCCCTGGCATCGGTCCTTATAGTGGGCATATTCACGTTCGCTTTATTCAAACCCGATTCGGGATTCGAGACCTATGCCGATAACGATGCGAGGGACGAGCAGATACTGCTCGAGCTCGACGACGCCACTACGAGGGAGACGACCGATGTCCTCTCTATCTACGGCCCCTGGGAAAACAGGGTGGAAATCATGAAAATAAACGGATACGGAGATACGAATTGAGGGTGTCGTTCGCATTAGTAGCTGCCGCATGTCTCATCTCGGTAAATGCGTTCGGTTTCATGAGCGCTGAAATCCATTATAAATGGTGGAAGAACCCCAGGATCAAAGAGGAAATGGAGCTCACCGATAAACAGGTCGATACGATCGACAGTATCTTCTCTTCTTACAGGGAGCGGATAATGCTCTTCCAGAGGGAGCTCAAGAGGGAGGAGGCGGAGCTCCTGAACGTCCTTAGAAAACCCCAATGCTCGAGGGACGAGGTAATGGAAATAACAGACCATATCGAGGATATGAAGTCCACCCTTACCCGTATTAAAGTCGAGATGTATCTCAAGATTAAAAACGCGCTCACTCAGGAGCAGCAAACGACCCTCCATAACATTAAGGAACGGTATAGGGGAAGGACGCGCTGATCAGGGCATCCCGCCGCCCCTTTCCCATGTAGTAGTTTTCCCATCCCGCCCCTTTTTTAACCCCCCGGTATGCGTTCGGCTATTCGATATTTACACGCTTTTTAACGGGTATAGAATTTATTCATGGGGTGTTATGCTTTGCCCGAAATCCGGCCTTCCGGTATACATACGATATGAGGGTCTCATACGCGCTCACGGTATTCACTCACCTTCTGGCCCTTGCGGGCTTCGTGTCGATCTCTCTCACGGGCGCGGTCGGCCTGCCGGTAATCGCGGTATTCTCGTCCTCTCTCATTCTCAGCTTCTATAACGAAAGGTATGGCAAAGGCTATTATCTCGGCCACGGCATATCCACGCTCCTTGCGCTCCTGCTCGTTCTCTACGTCGCGCTCGGAGTTATTTTCATGGGCGTCGAGCTCTTCAAGGGCATACTGGAATTCCTGATCCTCGTTCAGGTCCTGAAGCTCCTCGGCAGAAAGAACATGAGGGACATAATGCAGATCTATGCCTTGAGCTTCTTTCAGTTCATAGCCGGAACTATAATCACGGTTAACTTTTCTTATGCGGCCGCGTTCATCATTTACATCGCCGTCGCGGTCGGCGCAGTTATCGTTTTTGAAATGAGGAGGGGGGCGCTCGAGTCCGGGGGCTCCGGGAGCGACGAGCCCGGGCTGGTTTCGCCTCGTTTTCTGGGCACGAGCGTCGTTCTCGGCATATGCATACTCCTCACGGCGGCGCTGATTTTCATATCCGTCCCGAGACTCGGAGGGAGCTACTTCGGCTCCGGCTTCCTCAGGACCGGGGAGCTCAGGAGCGGTTTCTCGGATGAGGTCAGACTCGGCAGGGTCGGCGAGATCAAGCTCGACGGCTCTCCCGTGATGATGGTCAGGGTTCTCGACCGCGACGTAGCCGACGTTCCCTACCCCGTCTACTGGCGGGGAGTGGCTCTCGACGAATTCGACGTGGAGTCCTGGCGCGCGGGTCAGGCAGGCTACAAGATATATAAGCCCGGCCCGGCCGGGAGGGTCCCGGTGGGCGATCGGCCCGCTGGAAGCGCGGAAGACATTCTCGAGCAGGAGATAATAACCGAGCCCCTCGATACGGACGTCCTCTTCTCGGCGAATGTGCCCGTGGGATTCGGCTCCGTCCCCGGGGGCAGCGTGGCCGCGTCGAACGACTCGTACAGCCTTCACGACAGAATATCGTACAGGATTAAATATTATGCAGTCTCTGATATCGGCACCCCATCTCCCGGTGAGCTTCGGCAGGGCGATGCGGTCGAGGCTGACGATATGGACGCTTATCTCAAGCTCCCTCCCATGGGGGACCGCGTAAGGGTTCTCGCGCTCGAGATAACGGCTTCGGATTCAGGCGTTTACGATAAGGCCCTCTCGGTAAAGCGCTATCTGCTCACAAATTACACGTATACACGCACCCTCGAGAGGGGTGAGGCGGGGTTCCCCCTGGAGGAGTTCCTTTTCACGAGAAAAGAGGGGCACTGCGAGTATTTTGCTACGGCCATGGCGGTCCTTCTGAGGGAAGCCGGGGTGCCTTCGAGGGTCGTGAACGGCTTCATCGGAGGGGCTCCGAACGAGCACGGCAATTTTTTCCTCGTGCGCGAAAGCGACGCCCATTCCTGGGTCGAGGCTTATATCCCCGGTCACGGCTGGGTGACGTTCGATCCCACCCCCGAGGGTCAGGCCGGGGCGGACGCAGGCGCTTTCACCCTGGTCACCTCATATCTCGACTATCTCCGGTTCAGATGGAGCAGGTACGTGATCGATTTCAGCCAGGGGGATCAGCTGAGGCTCCTGAACGAAGCCAGGGATAAGTGGAGCTGGAAAAATAAGACGCTTTTCCGCGGCACGGGTATCAGGTCCTTATTCGACTGGAGGACCGCCGCCGTCATAGGGGCGCTCGTATTGTGTATATGGCTCGCTTCGAGGCCGGATATTAAATCTTTCTTCCTCCGTAAAAGCAACAGCCCCCGGGGAAAGGCCTCCGCCCTGTATGCCGAGGCCCTCGGGCTTCTGACCAAAAAGGGGTTCGCCAAGCCCGAGTCCATGACGGCGAGTGAATTTGCGGATTCGCTCGCCCGCAGGTCCTATCCGGGCTCCCCCCTGATGAAGCTCCTTACCGATACGTACCTGGGAATGAGGTTCGGAGGCCCCCCCGACGAAGAGGGGCTCAGGCTCCTGGCCGGATTACTCGGGAAGCTAAAGAGAATCAAGGCCTGATATGGGGTTACATGCCCCCGGCCGGCACCCCTCCATCCTTGCTCTATCGGGTCTATTAGGGTAAAATCATAAGACAAAGCGGGTACGTCCCGCTTTTTTAATTGAGAGAGCAGGGCAATGTCTTCACGGGATAATGATATCTTGTTTAATGTCAGGGAGTTATTGGAACCGCTCCTTGCAGGCAAGGGTCTCGAGCTCTTCGATTTAGAGTTCAAGGGACAGGGTAAGAACGGCGTGCTCAGGGTGTTTATAGACAAGGAAGAAGGGGTAACCATAGACGACTGCGCTCTCGTCTCGAGGGAGCTCGGGACGCTCCTCGACATACACGACATGATACCCGGCTCCTATACTCTAGAGGTCTCCTCTCCCGGTCTCACCAGGGCGCTCAGGAACCCCGAAGATTTTTTAAGATACACGGGAAAGAAAGTGAAAATTAAAACAAATAAGGATTTTGATAAGAGGAAAATATTCATAGGCAAACTCCTCGAATTCAAGGATGGTCTTGCAACTGTTGAGACAGAAGTGGGCAATTTCTCCATACCGTACGTCGATATAGAAAAGGCTAACCTGGAGCTGGACTTCTAAGGGGGCAAACAAATGGCTACGATGACGGAACTAAGCCGTGTGATGGATTCTGTTTGTAAGGACAAGGGCATAGAAAAGGGAGAGATTGTAAGCGCCGTGGAAGAAGCGGTGCTCTCCGCGGCCCAGAAGCTTTTCCGGATGCAGGACAAGGAAAAGGAGCTGGAGGTGCATTTTAACGAGGACGACGGCGATGTGGAGCTCTTCGAGTTCAAGACTGTAGTAGAGAATATTGCCGACCCGGACATGGAAATATCCGTCGACGAAGCCGTCAAGCTCGACCCCGAAGCCGAGCTCGGCGACCAGATAGGGGTGAAGATAAACCCGGATTTTACCAGGATAGCGATACAGAACGCGAAGCAGAAAATACTTCAGAGCATCAAAGAGGCCGAAGGCAAGGTCATATACGAAGAGTTCAAGAACAGGAAAGGGGAGCTCATAAGCGGTATCGTGAGACGCGTCGAGAGGAAGAACATAATCGTCGACCTCGGCAGGACGGAGGCGATCCTCCCGCCCGAGCAGCAGGTCCCGAGGGAGTACTACAAACCCAAAGAAAGGCTGAGAGCCATCCTCTATGAAATAAAGGAAACGAAAAGGGGCCCTCAGCTCATTCTTTCGCGCTCCCACCGCGATTTCGTACGGAAGCTATTCGAGTCCGAGGTGCCCGAGATAGGCGATCAGATAGTATCGATAAAGGCGATAGCCAGGGACCCCGGGGGCCGAACGAAAATAGCCGTCACGTCGAACGATACGGATGTCGACCCCGTAGGCGCCTGCGTCGGTATGAGGGGAGCCAGGGTCCAGAACGTAATACAGGAGCTCAAGGGAGAAAAAATAGACATAGTCCCCTGGTCTCCCGACGCGGCGAGGTTCGCGTGCAACGCGCTCTCCCCGGCAAGGGTTAGCAAGGTCATCATAGACGACGACAACAAATCGATGGAGATCATAGTGAACGACGACCAGCTCTCTCTCGCAATAGGGAGGAGGGGTCAGAACGTCAGGCTCGCGTCTCAGCTATCCGAATGGAAGATCGACATCAAGACCGAGTCTCAGGTCAAGCGCGAGCAGCAGGATGTCGTCACCCTCCTTATGTCGCTTCCCAACGTGAAGGAAGTGACCGCCAATCTGCTGTACGGCGAGGGGTTCCATAAACTCGAGGACATTGCGTTCGCAGACCCGGAAACGCTCGTCAAGTCTGCGGGGTTAAAGAGCGAAGAAGACGCGCTCAAGCTGCAGACAGCCGCGAGGATCGCGCTTAAGGACAAGCTGGAGCAGATGTCGTTTACCGAAGGGGAAGCCCCGGTTACGGAGAGCGGAAACGCTGCGGAACAGGAACAATAAGCTGCCTTTTTATATAATCAGACAGATATTGCTCGAAGGACCAAGGGAACAATACCGAGAGATTGCATTTATTGCTTTTGCAGGCGTGCTTCCGGATCGGTCTCACTTTTGCAATCGCCTGTAAACTTTGGTACTCTTTTCCGGATAAACTTAAGTTTTTTAATTTATTGTAAATAAGTGGTCTTGTACAGGGTGCGCTATATATGTCTAATGTAAGAGTCTACGAGCTCTCAAAAGATTTAAACAAATCGAACGCTGAAATACTTAACGTGGCGAAGGGCCTCGGTATTTCCGTAAAGAGCCACGCAAGTTCCATTACCGAAGAGGAAGCGAAGAAGATAAGGGACAGGGTTTCGGCTTCGGGCGGGGGAGGCGCTGCCTCGCAGCAAAAACCCGCCGAAGAGGAGAAAGAGAAGGTCAGGGTATTCCGTTCGGATAATGGGGACGAGGTGGTCGAGCGGAGACAGGGCGAAAGGGTGGTCCTCCGCAGGAAAAAGAAATTAGAGGAGCCCGTAGAAGAGGAAGTTAAAGAAGCGCCGCCTCAAATCCTGGAAAAACAAGGGGAAGGGCATGCGCAGGGATTAAATGACGGGGCGGCAGCTTCAGGCGGAGTCCCGGGGCCTGAGCACGAGTTAGGGGCGCCGGAGTCCCCGGATGGGTCTCTGCCCGGGGAAGATACGCTCGGCGCGGTGTCCGGGGATGAAGGCCCGGACGAGCTCATGGAATCCACGCTTGCCGAAGGGGCTCCCGGAAAGGTCGTGCCCGGGATTAAAGCAGGCGCGGTGCCCGGAGAGAAGGCGGTTGAAAAGGACGATGCGGAAGAAGCAGCCAAGAAAGCGAAGAAGAAGGTTCGCAGGGTCAAACCGAAACGGGAAGAAATAATAGATGAAGATACGCTCGAGGAGCTGAGGAAGGCGTTTAGGACGAAGCTCCCCGGGAGAAAAAGGGAATACCTCGTTGATGACAGGCGTGCGAGGCCGCGTACTACCGCGACCACGGCGCACAGGGAAAAGGTGTTTGATAGAAATACGAAGGATATATTCAGAGCAAGGGAGAATTTGCAGGAGGTCGCTGAAGACGCCAGGGTCATACCGTTCCCTGCGAAACCCGCCAGGCGGACGCTCAAGATCGGCGAATCCATAAACCTGGGCGAGCTTGCGAAAATGATGAGCTTAAAGGCGGGGGACGTCATAAAGAAACTCATAACGATGGGTGTCAGAACGACAGTCAATCAGGCGCTCGACCATGAGACCGCTGCGCTCGTAGCGGAGGAATTCGAGTTCGACGTTTCGGTCGATATATTCGAGGAGAAAGACATACTACTTGAAAAGTTCGCGGAAGAAGGCGACAGGGTGCTCACAACCAGGCCGCCTGTAGTGACTGTAATGGGGCACGTCGACCATGGGAAAACCACGCTGCTTGACGCCATAAGAGAAACGAATGTAGTCGCGGGCGAGGCGGGGGGCATCACACAGCACATCGGGGCGTATGCGGTCGACGTGGACGGCAGAAAGGTGTCCTTCGTGGACACCCCGGGTCATGAAGCCTTTACCGCCATGAGGGCGCGCGGGGCGAAGGTCACGGACGTCGTAATCCTGGTCGTGGCGGCGGACGACGGTGTCATGCCCCAGACCATAGAGGCAGTGAACCATGCCAAGGCGGCGCAGGTCCCGATAATCGTCGCGATCAATAAAATAGACAAACCGGAAGCGAATACGGAAAGGATAAAGAGGCAGCTCTCTGAAATAGGCCTTCTCTCGGAGGAATGGGGGGGCGATACGCTCTTCGCCGAGGTCTCGGCCAAGCAGAAGAAGGGCATACGAGAGCTCCTGGAGCTCGTGCTCCTTCAGGCGGATATACTCGAGCTCAAAGCGGACGCGTCAACAAGGGCGAACGGCTTTGTCATAGAGGCCAAGCTCGATAAGGGCAGGGGACCCGTCGCCACCGTCATCATCAAGGAAGGGACGCTCCATATCGGGGATTACCTCGTTTCGGGGACGACCTCGGGCAAGGTGAGGGCGCTCATCGACGATAAAGGCGGGCGTGTAACGGAGGCGTCGCCTTCGATGCCCGTAGAGATAATGGGCCTCTCGGGCGTGCCCGAAGCGGGGGACCTCATCTATGTCGTAAAGGACGAAAGGGCGGCAAAGGAAGTAGTCGGCCACAGGGAGATGAAGCAGAGGGAATCCGCTGCGGCCAAGGAAAGGAAGCCGTCGCTCGAAAACCTGTTCCAGAGCTTAGAGCAGGAAGAAGCGAAGGAGCTTGCGCTGATAATCAAGGCGGACACGCAGGGGTCGGTTGAAGCCGTTAACGAATCTATCGGCAAACTCAGCACCGAAAAATGTCAGGTCAAGATCGTCCATACCGGTGTCGGCGCGATAAACGAAACGGACGTCGCGCGCGCGAGCGCATCCGACGCGATAATAGTCGGGTTCAACGTAAGGCCCGATGTCAACGCCCTTGAGATAGCCGAGAGGGAGGGCGTGTCTCTCGAGCTCCACACCATAATCTACAAGCTCATAGACAGGGTCAGGAGCGCCATGGAAGGCCTCCTAGAGCCGATAATCAAGGAAAAGATTACTGGACACGCCGAAATCAGGGAAACGTTCACAATATCGCGGATAGGGACTATCGCGGGTTGTATGGTCTCGGACGGCAAGGTCTCGAGGGATAACAGCGTCAGGGTGGTCAGGGACGGGGTCGTGATATTCGAAGGCAAGCTCGCATCCTTGAAGCGGTTTAAAGACGACGCGAAAGAGGTAAACACAGGATATGAATGCGGTATCGGCATCGAGCGGTTCAACGACATCAAGGTCGGCGACACGCTCGAGTTCTACACTCATGAACAATTTAAGCAAGAGCTCTAACCGCGGGTAGATGGTTATAGGCATACTACGCATCGATCTATATATGAACGGCAGCAGATCCCTCAAAGACAAGAGACAGACACTGAAAAGTCTTATCCAGAGAATAAAATCCAGATTCAGCAACGTATCGGTATCCGAGGTAGGATCGCACGATCTCTGGCAGAAGGCTACGATAGGCATCTCGTTAGTCGGCAACGAGTCCCGGATCGTGAACTCGGTCCTCGACCGGGTAACCCGGTTTATAGAATCTACCGGGGTCGTCGAGATGGGGCAGAGGGAATTCGAGATAATACATTTTTAGGAGACGGGTTTTGGGGTTGACATTCAAGAGGTCGCAAAGGATATCGGACGAGATCGTGAAGGAAGTGTCCGAAATGATAGTCAGGAGCGAGTTGAGGGACCCGCGTATAAGCTCCGTATTTATAACGGGCGTAAAGATAACCGAGAACCTCAGCATGGCCGAGATATTCTTCACCGTGCTCGGCGGCGAGGGGGAGAGGTCGGACGCGCTCGAAGGGCTCGAGCACGCGAAGGGCTTCATAAGGAGCAAGCTCGCGAAAAGGCTCAGAATGAGGAAGATACCCGACATCAAATTCAGCTACGATAGCGCCCTTGAAAAAGGCTACAAAGTCGACGAAATCTTGAGAGGGATTGCCGGTGAGAAGTGAGATGAACACGATATTGGGACTGATAAAAGACGCTAAACGGGTGCTGGTTTCGTCGCACGAAAACCCGGACGGCGACGCCATAGGGTCTACGCTCGCGCTCGGTCTCGGGATGGAGCAGATGGGCAAGGAAGTGGTATTCTATAATAAGGACGGTGTGCCCGAGATCCTCCGTTTTCTCCCTCATTCGGACAGGATAGTGAAATCGCTCGACGGGATAGAAGGGACGTTCGATCTTGTCTTTGCCGTTGACTGCACGGGGACGAACAGGGCCGGCAGCGAGTTCGAGGATTTCCTCAGTACCGGCCGGGGCGGAAAAGTCATAATAATGGATCATCATCAGACCAACAATTCCTCTGCCGACCTCCATCTCCTCGACCCCAGTTCTTCCTCGACTGGAATGATCGTCTACTCCGTCTTGAAACAGCTGCCGGTTGAAATAAACAGCGATATAGCGGACAACATATATACGACGATAATAGGCGATACAGGCTCTTTCAGGTACTCCAACACTAACCCGGATACGTTCAGGGTGGCAGCGGAGCTCGTCGAGCATGGGGCTGACCCCGCGGAAATATCCGAAGCCCTCTTTGAAAGCGAGCCCTTGAGGAAGCTTAAGCTCATCGGTCTCGTGCTTCCCACGCTCGAGGTTTCAGGGGATAAAAAAATTGCCTCGGTCTACGTGGATAAAAATATGTTCGCGCAAACGGGCGCATGCAGGGAAGATACGGAAGGCATAGTGAATATCCCGAGGAGCATCAAAGGCGTCGAGGTCGCCGTGCTCTTCAGGGAGGAGATCGACAAGGACGGTTCTCTCTGGAAGGTAAGCTTCAGGTCGAAGGGCCAGGTTGACGTGGCGAAGGTCGCTGAGGGATTCGGCGGGGGAGGGCACTACAGGGCCGCCGGGTGCTCGCTCGCGGGGGACCTGGACGAAGTCAAAAAAAGGGTATTCGAGTCGGTAAGGGAGGTACTCCCTTGAACGGGGTGCTGGTTCTCGATAAACCGAAGGGCATAACTTCGCAGGCGGCTGTAAACGCGGTCAACAGGATACTCGGAGCCAAGCGCGCCGGTCATACCGGGACGCTCGACCCGTTCGCTACCGGGGTGCTGCCCATCTGTGTCAATAACGCTACGAAGATAATTCCCTTTATGGAAAGCAGTCATAAAAAATATGAAGCGATGATGAGGCTCGGGATTAAAACCGACACACTCGATTTAACCGGCAGGGTAACGGAAGAAAAGGAAATCGGTATTATCAATAATTCCAGACTATTAGATACATTTTCCAAATTTCGGGGTAAAATTACGCAGGTCCCGCCCATGTACTCCGCCCTCAAGAAGGACGGCGTCAGGCTGTATGAGTATGCCAGGCGGGGTATGGAGGTCGAGCGGGCGGAAAGATCGGTTTTGATTAACGAGCTCGAATTACTGGATTTCAATCCCCCATTCGTCAGATTTATGGTAAAATGTTCCCGCGGCACGTATATCAGGGTGCTCGCTTCGGACATCGCCGACGAGCTTGGATGCGGCGGACACCTTACGGAGCTGAGGAGGATCGAAAGCGACGGTTTCAGCATTGACGACGCCGTTACGATCGAGGATGTCCGGAACGGCTCGGCTGTCCTGGCCCCGCTCGATCATGCCCTCTCCCATATGAAGCGGATTCATGTGGATAGGGACCTCGCGAGCGAAATAAGGGAAGGCAAGCAGTTAAGGAAATATAGCCTCGACAGGCTGAATATCCCCCGGTTCGATGCGGGGGAGAGGGTCATGGTATACGAGGGCGAGACCCTCGTGGCGGTTACGGAAGCCGTGATGGGCTCGGTTGAAACGGGAGACCTCGGCGGAGGGGTTATAGTATTCAGGCTGCTCAGGGTTTTTAATTGAGAGTGGAACGAAACAAACTGAAATAGAAGTTTAAGGAGGGCATTAGATGTCGATCGAGAAGGAAGAAAAAACTCAGATCATCAGCGACTACGCTCAGCATCAGAAGGACGTCGGCTCGCCCGAAGTCCAGGTCGCGATACTTACCCGCAGGATCAAGGACCTTTCGCTCCATACGGAGAAGGCCCCCAAGGACCATCATTCGAGAAGGGGTCTCGTGTCCCTTGTCGCGAGAAGAAGAAGGCTCTTGAATTACATCAGAAAAATCAAACCGGAAACATATCCGGATCTCATACAGAAACTCGGACTTAGAAAGTAGGGTTCAAAGGAGGACCAGTTTTGACTATACAACCAAAAAAGGTTGACGCCCGGATCTTCGATAAACATTACGGGCTCGAAACCGGATCGCTTGCCAGGCAGGCTAACGGTGCTGTATTTGCGCGTTACGAGGATACGGCGGTGCTCGCTACCGTCGTCGCCCTGGACGAAAAATCGGAAGGGGAGGATTTCCTTCCGCTGACCATCAATTACCAGGAGAAATCTTCCGCGGCCGGAAAGATACCCGGCGGATATTTCAAGCGGGAGGGGAGGCCGAACGAAAAGGAAGTCCTGACTTCGAGACTTATAGACAGGCCTATCAGACCCCTTATCCCGAGCGGCTTTACGTATCAGACACAGATAATCATTACCGTATTCTCGGCCGACGCCGACCACGATCCCGATGTTCTGTCCTTGACGGCGGCTTCCGCCGCGCTCATGGTATCGGACATCCCCTTTGACGGGCCCCTCGCGGCGGTAAGGGTAGGCAGGGTCGGGGGCGCATTCATATGCAACCCCACGAAGAAGGATCTCGCCGAGAGCGATATGAACATCATCGTCGCGGGGACGAAAGATGCAATCGTCATGGTCGAGGGCGGCGCGAACGAGGTTCCCGAAACCGAGATAGTCGATGCGCTTATGTTCGCGCATCAGTGCGTCCAGGAGTTCATAAAGCTCCAGGAAGATTTGATATCCGGTCTGGATATTCAGAAAAGGGTATTGGATTCCGCAGACGCCGATGACCCCGTTCAGGCGGAGGTCCTTGCCTATGCCGGACAGAAATTAAGGGACACCCTTATATCGGCGTCCAAGACGGAGAGAAGGCAGCGGATCAAGGACATACGCGCGGAGACTGAGGAGCATTTAAAGTCCCTCCATCCGGATGAAGAAATCGGGGTTTCCAAACCATTTGAAAAAATATTGAAGGACCTTGTAAGGGAGCTGATAGTAAAAGACAAAGTAAGGCTCGACGGGAGGGGATACGCCGACGTCAGGAATATTTACGGCGAAGTCGGGTTCCTTGCCAGGGCGCACGGCTCCGCCCTCTTTACGAGGGGCGAGACCCAGGCGGCCGTTACGGCGACCCTGGGCACGAAGTACGACGAGCAGAGGATAGACTCCCTCGAAGGCGATATCACCAAGACGTTCATGCTCCATTATAACTTCCCTCCCTACAGCGTCGGCGAGGTGAGCTTCAGGCTGGGGCCGGGACGGAGGGAGATAGGCCACGGGGCGCTCGCCGAAAGGTCGATAATTCCCGTGCTCCCGAAAAATGATCAATTCCCCTATACTATAAGGATCGTATCCGACGTCCTCGAATCGAACGGCTCTTCCTCCATGGCGACCGTTTGTGGCGCGACGCTGTCACTGATGGACGCGGGCGTTCCCATATCCGCCCCCGTGGGCGGCATAGCGATGGGGCTTATCAAGGAAGGCGACGATTTCGTCATCCTGACCGACATACTCGGGGACGAAGACCATCTCGGGGATATGGATTTTAAGGTTGCCGGCACGAAAAGCGGCGTAACCGCGCTCCAGATGGACATCAAAACGACCGGGGTAACGAAAGAGATACTATCGGCCGCGCTCGAGCAGGCGAAGAACGCTCGGATGACGGTCCTCGATAAAATGAACGAAATCATCCAGGTCCCGAGAGAGGACATTTCGACTTACGCCCCAAGAATAATCACGATACAGATAAGCCAGGACAAGATAAAGGACGTGATAGGTTCGGGCGGAAAGACCATAAAGAAGATCGTCGAGATAACGGGCGTGCAGATAGATATAGACGACTCCGGGAGGGTGAATATAGCTTCGCCCGACAGGGATGCCTGCGATAAGGCGGTTAAGATTGTCCAGGGGATCGTTGCGGAAATCGAAGTCGGCAAGATATACCGCGGGACCGTAAAGCGGATCCTCGATTTCGGGGCTATCGTGGAGCTGGGATACGGCAAAGACGGTCTCGTGCACATATCCGAGCTCGCGCCTACGAGGGTCAAGAACGTTACCGATATCCTTCAGGAGAAGGACGAGGTGCTCGTAAAGTGCATAGGCAAGGAGCACGACGGCAAGATCAGGCTGAGCAGAAAAGCGGCTCTTGATGAGAATATAGAGAATTACACCAACAGTGCGATGTAAGGGAATAGTCCGTTCCCGGTCCCGTGCTTGTTTCGGGACCGGTGAATTTCCTTTTTACTGTTTTTTGATTTATTCATAACGCGTCTAAAGTGAAATCCGATAAACCCAGGCTTCTCGTCATACT
Source organism: Thermodesulfobacteriota bacterium (assembly GCA_041753155.1). Classification (GTDB taxonomy): domain Bacteria; phylum Desulfobacterota_D; class UBA1144; order Nemesobacterales; family UBA2774; genus 2-12-FULL-53-21. The sequence goes on from JBGSVA010000018.1 coordinate 32,077, forward strand.
CGGACCTACCGCTTCGGGCAAGAGCAAACTGGGTATGGATATTGCGGAGGGTCTCCGCTCGGAAATCGTGAGCGCGGACTCTCTCCAGCTTTATAGACACCTCGACATCGGCACGGCCAAGCCCTCACGCGAAGAGCGCGGCATCGTTCCCCACCACATAATCGACATAATCGACCCGGACCAGGAATTCAACGCCGGCAAGTTCAGGGCGGAAGCCCGGAAGGTGATAGCAGAGCTCCACGGCTCGGGGAAGGGGATTATTCTCGTCGGCGGGACTTATCTCTATGTCAAGGTCCTGCTCTCGGGGCTCATCGAAGACCTCCCCGCGGATCCCGAAATCAGAAACAGCCTCAAAAAACTTAGATCCGAATTCGGAACGGGGTACGTGTATGAGAGACTGAAATCCCTCGACCCCGAGGCCGCGGCCAGAATACATGCCAATGATTACGTGCGGATCGAAAGGGCGCTCGAAGTCTTCTACCTCACCGGCGAGAAGATGTCCCACCTACAGTCCCTCCACGAGTTCGGCGAGAGGGAATTCGAGTATATCAAAATAGGCATCCGGGTCGACAGGGAGGAGTTAAAGAGGAGGATCGATCTGAGGGTCGATAAAATGATGGACGAAGGCCTCGTAGAAGAAGTAAGGGGACTGAGGCTCATGGGTTACGGCCCGGAATTAAAACCGATGCAGTCCATAGGCTATAAGGAGATTAACCGGTACATCGACGGGGAGATCGGGCTTGAGGAGGCGGTCGGGCTTATCAAGCGCGACACCAGGCGTTTCGCCAAGCGTCAGATGACCTGGCTCAATAGGGACAAGGAGATTGTCTGGTTCGAGCTTCCCCGGGATTACGAAAAAGCGATCGACACCGCCCGCAGATTTTCGGTTTTTTGAATAAATGATATAATTAGACGCAAATATGCACTTGTTTGTAATAAAGTCGAGTTCCCTATGAAGTTTTCATCGAGGGAAGGGAGTCAATATTCAATGAAAAATAAAACGCGATCTAGGAAAAAAGACATCGAACAGTATGACCATAAGGATAAGGAGAGAGTCAATAACCCTCCAGTTGGATTGGTAAATCCTGAAACTGATAAAGATGTTGGAAAAAGAACTTATGCCTATGATCCTCATATAGATCCAACTTTACAGTTCGATTCGCGGCGCAGTCATGTTGAAAATATAATCGATGGAGGTCTCGCATCAGAAGGTATTGAAGGAGCTAAAGAAGCACTTTCTCTGCTAAAGAAGCTTCAAGAACCTTATTTGAACTGGTCGGGAAAAGCCGAGCGCACGTCATTCGAAATTCCGACAGTCTCTTTACATGTTCATGAAAGAATCGACCCGCGAACGATAATCGATGTGGTTAGGAAACGCAACGGACAACCCGCAGATCAATTGTCTTTGTTTCAACGACCCGAGGAAAATCCTCCTCTTCGTGAAGCTATAGAATTTTACAAGCATAAACATAACTGGAGTAATCGTCTAATAGCTGGTGACTCTCTTCTTGTGATGAACTCGCTCATTGAAAAAGAAGGTTTGGCCGGACAAGTACAGATGATCTATATAGATCCTCCCTATGGCATTAAGTACGGAAGCAATTTTCAGCCTTTTGTAAATAAACGTGATGTTACAGATAGGAAAGATGAGGATTTGACTCAAGAGCCCGAAATGATAAGGGCTTTCAGGGATACGTGGGAACTAGGAATACATTCTTATTTAAGTTATTTAAGAGATAGGCTGTTGCTAACAAGAGAACTTTTGACAGAAAGTGGAACTGTTTTTGTTCAAATATCTGATGAAAATGTACACATTGTCAGGTGTATTTTGGATGAAATATTAGGCAAGCAAAATGAGATAGCAACAATTGCATGGAAAAGAGGGACGCCCGTTTCTAAAACTATAAGAAACTCTTTTAACTATTTGCTATGGTATTCAAAGGATAAAGAGAAAGCTTCACATAAAATCAAGAAGATATTTTATGAAAGAATAGGCATAGAAGGAACTACAGAAGACCCTAAAAAGCTTGCTCTTTGGGGGGAGTTCGAAAGTGGAGAAGAAAGAACGTTAACGACCGATGAGAAAAGAAACATCATAGAAACATCAAAAAAAGCTCAAATATTTAGAATAGATAAAATAATTGAGAGAGGAGATGATGAAGATAGAAAGTTTGAGTTTGAATTTCAAGGTGAACTCTATAAGCCCAAAAAGGGTTATTGTTGGAGAGGTGATCCTATACAAATGCAAAGGCTCAAAGATGCTAATAGAATAATCAAAACAAAAGAAGGTTTTGGATATAAATTTTATATTGCAGATTATCCATTAATTGAGATTACAAATTTTTGGGAAGATACTGCAGGAAATACCGCAGACATGATCTATGCAGTCCAAACCAACGAAAAGATTCTTCAACGATGTGTACTTATGGCAACCGATCCTGGAGATTTGATATTTGATCCGACATGTGGTTCGGGTACATCAGCTAATGCTGCTGAGCAATGGGGTAGAAGATGGATAACTTGTGACACGTCAAGAGTTGCTATTACACTAGCGAAACAAAGATTAATGACTGCACTTTTTAACTATTACGAACTGGCTCATCCAAATGAAGGAGTTGGAAGCGGATTTAAATATAAAACAGTTCCTCATATTACGTTAAAATCAATTGCCAATAATGAACCGCCCGATGAAGAAACTCTTTATGATCAACCATTTCTCGACAAATCCAAAGCACGTGTAACTGGTCCGTTTACAGTAGAAGCTGTACCTTCACCTGTAGTTAGACCATTATCCGATATAGAAGAAACTACTGTAACTGATGAATCCGTTGTTCGATCCGGAGAAACTTTAAGACAGCAACAATGGAGAGATGAATTATTAAGAACTGGTATTAGAGGGAAAGGAGGTCAATATATTCATTTTTCACGAGTGGAACCATTACCAGCTACGAGATGGTTACATGCTGAAGCTGAAACCAAGGAAGAGGAATCAGTGCCTCAAAGAGTTGTAATCTCGTTTGGACCTGAACATGCTCCACTAGAGCAAAGACAAGTGGAGCTTGCAATTCAGGAGGCAGGAAAGCTTGTTCCAAAACCAAAGATAGTAGTCTTTGCTGCTTTTCAATTTGATCCGGAGGCGGCAAAAGACATTGATGAAACAAATTGGCCTAGCGTTACTTTGCTTAAAGTCCAGATGAATGCTGACTTACTCACTGAAGATCTAAAAAAGAAACGTGCTAGTAATGATAGCTTCTGGCTTATTGGACAGCCTGACATCAAGCTCAAAAAGATAGATGAAGGAGATAATAAGGGTAAGTATGTAGTCGAGGTATTTGGTTTTGACTACTACAACACAAAAACAGGCAATGTTGAATCAGGGGGAAAAGAAAGAATTGCCATGTGGATGCTGGATACAGATTATGACGATAGAAGTTTATTTCCGAAACAGGTGTTCTTTCCTATGGCGGGTGATGATGAGGGTTGGCATAAGCTAGCTAAAAACTTGAAAGCAGAAGTGGATGCAGAGCTCATCGAAGCTTACAGAGGTACGAGGTCTCTTCCATTCGATCCGGGACAGAATAAGCAGATCGCAGTAAAAATAGTTGATGATAGAGGAATAGAAAGTTTAAAGATTCTGAAACTAGAATGAATGAACAACTAAAGATAGACAAATTAATTATTAATTCGCCTTATGAGGAACCAAAGTATCATCTGCATTATGATCGCGAATCACGCTCTTTCATAAAAAGGGAAGATAGGAGGTCCGCAGGCTATGTAGTAGCGACACCTGGCTCGATAGGTTTTGATGATCCGGGAATGTTTTATCCCCTTCCACTTGTTAACAAAATAAGAGAAAGAGTATCGGATTGGCACTACTCCGGCTACAAAGGTGTTACGAGTATTACTAAACGATTATTGGAGCATTGGGGGAACAGTGAGGAACGGGAAGGAAGAAGATTTTTCTTCTGTCAGTTGGATGCAATTGAAACGATAATTTGGTTCACGGAAGCCTCTGACTCTGATAAAGTTGGTATAGAGATTCCTTCCGATGGAGGACTTTTTCGCCGTTTGTGTTCTAAGATGGCAACAGGTTCTGGAAAGACCGTTGTTATGTCCATGCTAATTGCATGGCAGATATTAAACAAGGTTACGTACCCTCAAGACACGAGGTTTTCTAAAAATATTTTAGTCATTGCTCCAGGTTTAACAGTTAAAAACCGCCTTCAGGTCTTAATACCGGCGGGAAAGAATAATTATTACGATGAGTTTAGTATAGTCCCCCCAGGATTGAATGATAAGCTGAGACAAGGAAAGGTAAAAATACATAACTGGCATGTTTTGAATTGGGAAACAAATGAGCAAATTACAAAAAAAAGAAGTGTGGATAAACGAGGGGCAAAGAGCTATGAAGCGTACACACGCGAAGTATTGGGAGAGATGTCAAATGCTAATAACATTGTGGTAATAAACGATGAAGCTCATCATGCTTGGAGAGTACCAGCCGAATCCAAAATCAAAGGTATAAAAAAAGAGGAAATCGAAGAAGCTACGAAATGGATTGGTGGTCTAGATCGCATACACAAAACACGGAGTATCCAGAACTGTTATGATTTTTCAGCTACCCCATTTGCGCCATCCGGAAAGAGAAGCTCTGAAGAAGCATTGTTTGATTGGGTAATAAGCGATTTTAGTTTGAATGACGCAATTGAATCGGGCTTAGTAAAAACCCCTAGGATAGTGATCCGCGATGATGGGAAACTGACACCTGATTTCAAATCTAGATTTTATCACATTTATAATGATCCCGAGGTGAAAGATGATTTAATTCGTAAAGCTGAGGAGAGTGAACTTCTTCCACCATTGGTTGATAATGCATATTATTTATTGGGAGTAGATTGGCTTGAAACCTTGAAAGTATGGAAAGAAGCTAAATCAGAAGTCCCTCCAGTAATGATAAGCGTAGCTAATAGTACGGATACCGCTGCACGGATTAAATACTCGTTCGATCATAAAAGAATAAAAATAGAAGAGCTATGTGATCCGGAAAGAACTCTTCACATTGATTCAAGCATCCTCGATAAGGCCGAATCAAAACTGGAAGAGGTTAACGTATTCGAGGGTTCAGATGCAGAAAGCGAAGATGTCGAGCCCAAGAAAAAACTTACGAAAGAACAAATGGCTGAAATGCTAAGGTTAAAGGTTGATACTGTAGGGCAGGTAAACCAACCTGGAGAACAAATTCAAAATGTTATCTCCGTTCAAATGCTTTCGGAGGGTTGGGATGCCAAGACTGTGACGCATGTCATGGGACTACGAGCATTCACAAGTCAACTCTTATGTGAACAAGTTGTAGGTAGGGGTTTAAGAAGAACTTCATACGAATTAAATCAGCAAACAGGTCTGTTTGATCCTGAATATGTCAACATATTCGGAGTCCCTTTCACTTTTCTACCTCATGAAACGTCTGCGGGTTCCCCGCCGGTACAGAAACCTAAGACTGAAATAAAACCTCTTAATGAAAAAGTGGGATATGAAATTAAATGGCCAAACATTGTTCGTATTGAACATACTTACAAATCAAATCTAAAACTCAACATTGATAATGTAGAGCAGCTTAATTTAGATGCATATAATACAGCTACTCTTGCGGATATGGCCCCTGCAATCCAAGGAAAACCGGACGTTACTAAAATAGAAACGATTCACCTTGAAAAATTGGGCCAAGAGATGAGGATGCAGAGAATTATGTTTGAAACTGCAAGGGACGTTTATGGCATTATGAACTCATCTTGGAAAGGAAATAAAGAAGTATTACTTGGACAAGTAATAAAAATCGTAGAAGAATTTCTTAAATCCGATAAAATTCAAATAACACCCCCCCTTTTTGAAAGGGACGAGCTAAGAAAACGGATATTGTTGACTTTAAATATGACTAAGATCGTTAGACATATCTGGGAATCCATCAGGCAGGAAAATACAGAGAAATTAGAGCTCGTCTTTGATAGTGAATATCCCATAAGATCAACTGGTGATATGCGTCCTTGGTATACGGCCAAGCCTTGTGAATATGCGACTAGATCTCATATAAATTTCTGTGTCTTCGATGGCACATGGGAAGCTTCTGAGGCCTTTGTACTAGATCATAATTCGAATGTTGAGTCATGGGCAAAGAATGATCACTTGGGTTTCCGTATTCCTTATATTTTTAATGGGGTATTCATGAATTATTATCCTGACTTTTTGATCAAATTATCAAATGGAGAAATGCTAGTTTTGGAAACCAAGGGACGGGAAAGAGATAAAGATATAACTAAAAGAAGGTTTTTGGCTGAATGGACTAAAGCTGTTAATGAATATGGGGGATTTGGTAAATGGCATTATGCGGTCTCCAGAAATCCGGCAGATGTAGGAGGGATCATTGATTCTGTCGTAAGTTGTTTGAAATAAATCCCCCCTCACGACTCGCGCTTTTTCAGCTCCTCGTCGATCTTGAGCATATAATCGCTGTCGGCCGCCGTCTTTTCCGCCCGTTTCCCGGAATCCCCTGAACTCCTGCCCGATTGAGATTTATAGAGATATATCCCGATACCGAGCCCTCCGAATACGATCGCGAGGCCGGGCAGCACCCAGAGGAGCCAGTTCACGCCCCTGGGCGGTGGGGATGCCAGTATGGTCTCCCCGTACCGGTTTACGAAATACGCGATTACTTCCTCTTTCGATTTCCCTTCCTCAAGCTGCTTCCTTATTATCTGCCTCATGTCCTGGGCGAGGTTGGAATTCGATTCCGCGACGCTCTGCCCCTGGCAGACGGGGCACATCAGTAAATGGGCTACCTCGTTGACGCGGTCGTCCAGGCTCTCGGCTGTGGAAATCCCCGGAAGGAAAATCAGAAACAGAAGGGTCAATATCGCGGCGGCTATATTTCTATTCTCTATCGTCTGCATGGTTATAACAGGCTTTTGTTCCCTAGTTCGTCGAGGGCGATTCCCCCTCCGGCGCGGCTGCCCTGTTAACGTAATAATCGATTATTTCCTCAGTCAGCGGCCCGTTGTACTTATCGGTAATTATACCCGAGGGGCCGATGAAGTAGGTCTCGGGCACGCCCCCTATGCCGTAGTCGACCTGTATCTCTTCTTCGGGGTCGATCCCCTGGGGGTATCCCCCTCCGAACTTCTCGATGTAGGAAGAGGCGCTGCTGTTCTCGTCCCATACATTAACGCCTATAAATACGACATTTTTATCTTTATATTTCAGCCACGACTGCTCGAGTGCCGGGGCCTCCAGCCTGCACGGCATGCACCAGGACGCCCAGAAATTGAGAAGCACGGTTTTCCCTTTCATCTCCGACAGGCTCACCCTTTTCCCGTCGAATAGCTTGAGCGTAAATTCGGGTGCATCTTTCCCTACCAGAGGGGACGTCTTCACGGTTTCCCTATCCCCGAAGAGGGCGTATCCGAGAAGGGCCAGCACCAGGAATATGATGACCAGGACCCCCAGCTTCGTGCCTGTGTTTAATATGCTCATTTATCCATTCCCCGGTATTATTTCTGTACCGATATTATAGCCAATTGCGGGAATCTTGCATCATAAGGGGCTTTTCCGCGTATAATTTTATAGTTAAGCTGTTAAGGTAAGGGATTTTTTTCGGCGGTTGTGATATAATATTTTCTCGGGTTTCCGGGTCACCATCGGTACACATGAATAGAGATAGAGCTAATGAATAGAGATATAGATAACGTCAGGAAAACGAGCATGAGGCTTCATGACGAGGAAGTGGAGCGGTTCAGGGCGCTCCTCGAATATAATATTCTCGATACCGGGTCCGAGCCTGCCTTCGACGAGCTCGCGCGGCTCGCGGCCTATGTTGCGAAGACCCCGATCGCCTTTATAACGTTCGTTGACGAGAACAGGGAGTGGATCAAATCTGTAATCGGCATAGACAGCGAGATGAGGGAGGTCCCCCGCGACAAGTCCTTCGGCGCTTATGTCATAAATCACCCCGAAGACGTGCTTTCGGTATCGAGGCCCCTCGAAGACGAGAGGACAAGGCAGAACCCGTTCCTCCAATCGTATCCCGATATAAATTTTATTGCGGGTCTCCCGCTCATAGAGAGGAACGGCCACAGGATCGGCTCACTTTGCGTGGCGGGCTTTCAACCCAAAGACCTGAGCTACGAGCAGGTCACTTCGCTTCGGACGATCGCCGGAAACGTGATCCTTCAGCTCGAGCAGAGGCGGAGCGTTCCTGACTCGGGGGAAGGGGTTCCCGCGTTTAGAATCAACAGCGATAGTACGCTTCCGGAAAGAGGAATTCCGAAGGGTGAGGGGCCCAATGTCATTCATACACTGACAGGGGAAGGGGCTGACATCGGGGAGAAAATATTCCGGGATTTGGATATAGACGGCGAGGAGGAGAACAGCCTGGCCATCAGGCAAGACATACAAGACCTCATCGGCAGGCTCCAAAGGCAGAACGGGAAACTCGTTTTGCTCTGCGAGATGGACGAATTGCTTCAGGCTTCGCACGACGTGGAAGAGGTCTATACGATAGTCATGAATTACAGCAATAAACTGTTTCCGGGAGAGACGGGAGCCTTATTCATAAACAACGATGTGCTGAGCATCCTCGAATGCGTTTCTACGTGGGGGGACGAGCTCAAAAGCGAGAGCGAGTTCCTGCCCGATAAATGCTGGGCGCTCAGGCTCGGAAGGCTGCATTACGTGAATAGATCGCCCGCTGAGCTTTACTGTCAGCACCTCACCGGGACCTCCAATAACGACTATTACTGCGTCCCGATGCTTGCAAGGGGTAAGACCCTCGGGCTTCTCTACCTCCAGAGCGGCATACAGAAAACAGAGGGGTCCGACAGCGAGCGGGAGGTCGTCTATACCAGCCATATCGTTTCGACCATGGCAAAGCTCACTGCGCTCGCGCTCGGCAACATAAAGCACCATGAAACGCTCCAGAACTACGCGATTTACGATTCCCTCACGGGTCTTTTCAACAGGCGGTATATGGAGGAGACGCTCAAGAGGGAAATAAGCAGGGTCGCGCGAAACAAGGAGCCTCTCGGTCTGATAATGATCGATATCGACCACTTTAAACAATACAACGATAGCTACGGGCATGCGGCGGGAGATATGCTGCTGCGCAGCATCGGCGAATTTTTCAAGGACAGTATTCGGCGTGAGGATATCGCATGCCGTTACGGAGGGGAGGAATTCGTTCTCATACTCCCGGGATCATCCCTCGACAATACTTGCAGGAGGGCCGAGCAGCTCCACGAAGAAATCAAGCGGGTCCGTGTACGCCACCGCGGGAGTTTCATGAGCTCGGTAGAAGTATCAATGGGCGTGGTCGTCTTTTCCGAACACGGCTCCTCCGCGGAGCTCCTGCTGGAATCGGCCGACAGGGCGCTATATAAAGCCAAAGCCCAGGGGCGTAACAGGATAGTGGTCGCCTGAGCACCCCGCTTAACAATCCCCCCTCTTTACTTATCGCGCGGATGTCCTACTGACCCTGAGTATTTGCGTATGCCTTCAGGTCCTCTGCGTTTTCGAAATAGTAGACCTTCCCGTCGGGCGCGGCCCCTATCACGGCGGTGGATTTATCCACCTCTTTGCCGCTCACGGGGTCGGTCGCTATCCGGCTGGATGGGTCTTCTTTCAGCTTCGCTTCGCACATCTGGCAGCAGCCGTAGTACATCTTGCCGTCGACAGCCACGGGTATCTGCTCCTTGTCGTAGAGCTGGTTCGTGACCATGCATACGTATTTCGACTCCACCTGTTTGAGGTCAGTCGAAGTATTCGCCTGCGTGGTTTCGCTCCCCTGGTTTTGCGCCCTCGCCTGAACCGTGTAAATCGTGAGAGCCGCTATCAGAACCAGAGCGAAAATCAATAATGAGCCGATCCTTGAACTTCCCGTACTCATAATTAAACCCTCCTGTGTATCTTTAGTGCCTGTACGAATGAATTATAAATGATCTCCCGCTTCACTTCTATTTATCTTTTTGCCCTTTAATGGTGGTGATTGCCGGGATTTTTCCCCGCCTCGCTTTTCATCATTTTATATTGCTCAGGCGACATCTCGGGGAGCCTCACGATAAAGGCTACTATACCCCATATCTCGTCGTCCGAATGCGTGGAGCCTGATTCGGGCATCCCCGTCATCTTTATTCCGTTCTTGATGATCCAGAAGAGCTCGGCGGGTCTAAGCTCCCGGACTGTATCGGCGAGGGCAGGGGGGGCGGGGTTAAATTCTTTTGCCGGATCGGTGCCGGGCGCCCCGTGGCACCCGACGCACATGTTTTCATAGTGCTCGAACCCCTCCCTGACGAGCGTCTCTCCTTCGAGGGAAGGTTCCTTAATCCCTTCCGAGTGTTTCCTTACCGAGCTCGTTTTTACCGTATTGAAGAACCACGTCGTGATCTCCGAGTGCGGCACGGTCGCAGCTATGTTGTAGGTCCCCGAATATATAAAAATCATGGCCCCTAAAATAATAAAACATATGAGAATGAAAAATGCTCTAATCATATTCTTTACCGTCCTCCCTTGTAGAATGGATCGTTCAAATTGGAACCGTCCTGCAACCGAAGACTTGTAAGCGTATAAGTCTCTATCGGCGTATCACCCGGCATTCTTTCTGCGATTATTATAAACTTTTTTGCCCCGATTGGCTTTCTCCCGTCATCTTCCGACTTTCAGTAATTTAGCATTTATAGCGACTATTATCGTGCTCAGCGACATGAATACCGCTCCCAGCGCGGGCCCTAGAAGTATCGTTGGATATAGGACGCCGGCAGCGAGCGGTATGGCGACAACGTTATGTCCGGTCGCCCATAAGAGGTTTTGGACCATCTTTCTATATGTGGCTCTCGAAAGACCGAGAATAGCGACCGCGTCGAGCGGATTGCTCCTGACGAGTATGATGTCCGCGGTCTCGACAGCCACGTCTGTGCCCGCCCCAATCGCAATGCCTACATCGGCCTGTGCCAGCGCCGGAGCGTCGTTGACGCCGTCCCCCGTCATTGCGACAATCAATCCCCTCGACTGGACCTCTTTTACTTTTGCCGACTTTTCATCGGGCAGTACCTCGGCAAAATACTCATCGAGGCCTATTTCTTCCGATACCCATTTTGCAACCTGCTTGTTATCGCCGGTGAGCATCATGCACTTTATTCCCATGTCCCTGAGCATTGAAATTGCCTCTTTGGACTCGGGTCTCACGATATCCGCCAGTGCCAGCGCTCCTTTTAAAACTCCCTCAACTAACACGAATACGACGGTTTTCCCCTGGGATGAAAGTTCCTGAATTCTTTCGTCATCCATTCTTATATTTTGTTCTTTCAGATATCCGGGGCTTACGACCTTAATGTTTCTGCCGTTTACGTTCCCTTCCGCGCCTTTCCCGGTAATAGCCCTGAAGTTTTGAACGGGAAATGTTCCCCTGGCCGACGAGACGACCCCTTTCGCAATCGGATGCTCGGAGTGAGCTTCCACGGATGCGGCATATTCCAGCATCTCCTCTACGTTCATATCCTTGTCAAATATTATCGAATCCGTAACGCCGAATTTGCCCTCGGTCAATGTCCCCGTTTTATCGAAAATGATCGCCTGAATATTTCTTGCTTTTTCAAAAGCCGCCCTGTCTCGAATCAGTAAGCCGTTGCTTGCGGATAGAGCCGTGGACACCGCAACGACTAATGGAACGGCCAATCCGAGTGCGTGTGGGCAAGCTATGACCATCACGGTCACGGTCCTCTCAAGCGCGAAGGCAAAGTCCTTCTGTGCTATGGCTAACCATACGAATATCGTTATGGCGCCGCCCCCCAGTGCTACAATTGTGAGCCATACGGCAGCCCTGTTTGCCAGATCCTGGGTCCTTGACTTGCTCTCCTGGGCTTGCCTGACAAGCTCGATTACCTGTGAGAGGTACGAGTCCTTCCCGGTCTTCTTTACTTCTGCCGTTATCGATCCTTCGCCGTTTACCGAGCCGCCTATTACCTTTGCGCCCTTTATTTTAGATACGGGAACCGATTCCCCCGTCAGCATCGACTCATTAACGGATGACTCTCCATCTACCACCTCGCCGTCTGCGGGAATTTTTTCACCCGGCTTAACAAGCACTTTGTCTCCGGCGTTGAGCTCGCTGAGCGGGACGTCTTTCACGCTTCCGTCAGGCATGACTTTGTGGGCGTCAGACGGCATCAGCCTTACGAGCTCCTCAAGCGCTTTCGATGCGCCCATAACCGACTTCATCTCGATCCAGTGGCCGAGCAGCATAATGTCGATCAGTGTTGCGAGCTCCCAGAAAAGTATATTCCCGCTCAGGCCGAAAACCACGGCACTGCTATACAGATATGCCGTGGTTATTGCGACGGAAATAAGTGTCATCATTCCGGGCCTAGTGGCTCTAAGTTCGGAGAGCACCCCTTTGAGAAACGGATAACCACCATAGAAGAAGACTACGGAGGAAAGACCGAACAGGACGTATTGGTCGCCGAAAAACCTTATTGAATCCCCTAGACCCAGGAAGTGCTGTATCATGGGGGAAAGAATTAGTATGGGAACTGTAACGATCAGTGATAACCAAAACCGTCTTTGGAAATCCGCAACCATGTGGGCGTGATGGGAGTGTTCAGTGTGTTTGTTGGTAGAATGATTTTTGTGATTCATGCTGTCGAATCCTCCTCGGATTCATAAATTTCTTTACAATATCTGCACCATATGCAATCACAGTCCTGATGCATGCATTGCTTATCGATCAATCTCGTGTGATACCACTTTTCCGAAAGTTGAAATATCAAGCTCTTAAACCGTGAAGGCGTATGCTGTTTTCGTAATGTCCCGATAATGTTATTCCGACTTGAAATAAGGCCCAGAACTTTGTCATATCCGTAATTGCCGAGATGTGCGAATAGCCACCGATTAGCAAGCGAGGTTTCCATCATCGGTCTGATTTCTTCCTTGCACAATTGAAAATAGGACGTGCCCGTCAAGATACTTTTCGCAGCTAAATAGCCTGAGAGCATCGCGTACCTTAATCCGAAGCCCCAGAGGGCATCCTGAAATCCGGCAGCTTCTCCGACAAGGAGAACATCGCTCTTGTTTCTCGAGTTGTGATTCAGTACAAAATTCCCATAACCGCCGAATTCCTTTGGTTCGTTTATTTCGATGTCCACAACTCTCTTCATTATTTCGAGCGCTCTTAGGAAATAATCTTTTGTTTTCGGGAAATCTTCATACAAAACTGTTGCGAATGTGGCGTCACCTTTGTTAACTAAAAGATATGCATAACCTTTAGGTGCAATCCTGTTATCCCAAAAACCATAGCAAACATCGGGGTGTGATGTTCTGAATATGATTCCTTTAGCAATTACATCAGCGGCCCTAGGGCCTGTACCAATTATCGTGGTTTGATTCTGTGCTCTCTCGACCTTGTCGTTCCATAGTACTTTTACGCCGGATTCGATTGCCTGCCGTTTTAACCCTTGGTCAAGAGAGTTAGATTCGGTGCCTCGTTTGACCAGGTAAAATAGGGGCCTTGAAGTTTCTATTGTGTGCTCTTTTAAGCTGGGTCCGTAAAATTTCCCTATCGAATATGGTTCACAAAGAAAGTTCGTTGAAATCCCGATTGAGGATAAATATTCGAGTGCGTCTACATCAGTAGACCAATTTTCAATACCTTGAAAGTCACCGTTAAATCTGAAGCCGACATCGCTTTTTTGTTCATGAATAACCGCCTCCATTCCCGCTTTAGCGAGATTAATCGCTGCAGCAAGAGATGCGGGTCCGGCACCGATGATATGGATTCTTGAATCTTTCTTTACTAGATTTACGATCCCGTTATCATTCATGATTTCCATCTCCAATTGCGAATCTCGGGCATATCCTGACCGTATTTTTCGATATACTCTTTGTGATCGATTATCTTGTTACTCATTTCCTGTTTTGTATATGCCGATATGTATCCCAGTTTAGGCACTCGATCGATCACATCTTGAACTAGGTGAAAACGATCTATGCCATTCCGTACCGCCATATCGAATGGCGTAGTAGTCGTTCCTTCTTCCATGTACCCGCGGACGTGAAGATTTATATGATTTGTCCGGCGATAGGTTAAACGATGAATTAGCGTCGGATAACCGTGATAAGCGAAAATTACAGGCTTATCAGTCGTAAAAAGAGTATCGAATTCCCGATCCGACAGGCCATGGGGGTGCTGGTCTTTGGGCTGGAGTTTCATCAGATCAACCACATTTATCACCCGTACCTTGAGTTCGGGGAGTTTCCGTCGGAGGATATCCACAGCCGCCAGGGCTTCTACAGTGGGAACATCACCGCAGCACGCCATCACCACATCCGGCACGGCCCCTTTATCGTTGCTTGCCCAGTCCCAGATGCCGATACCTGCAGTACAATGCTTTACGCCGGCGTCCATGTTAAGCCACTGCAGCTCAGGCTGCTTACCTGCGACTATAACGTTGACGTAATTACGGCTCCTTAAGCAATGATCGGTTACCGAAAGCAGTGTATTCGCATCGGGCGGGAAATAAACACGAATGACATCTGCTTTTTTATTTACGACGTGATCTATAAACCCCGGGTCCTGATGACTGAATCCATTATGATCTTGCCGCCATACATGCGAGGTCAGCAGGTAATTGAGGGACGCAATAGGCCGACGCCATGGAATTTCGCGGGACGCGACCTTGAGCCACTTTGCATGTTGGTTGAACATTGAATCGACTATATGAATAAAAGCCTCATAGCATGAGAAGAATCCGTGTCTGCCGGTCAGAAGATATCCTTCAAGCCATCCCTGACATGTATGTTCGCTCAATATTTCCATTACACGGCCGCTCGGATCGAGATGCGCATCTTTATCGCTGTCCTCGGGAAGCTGTTCAGCCATCCATGCTCTATCAGTCACCTCGAATAACGGACTTAATCGATTTGATGCAGTCTCGTCCGGTCCGAATACGCGGAAATTGCGTTCGTCCATATTCAGATTCATAACATCGCGCAAGAATTGCCCCATAATTCTAGTGGCTTCCGCCTCACCTTGTCCAGGTTTCGGTACCCGAACGGCGTAGTTTCGAAAGTCCGGCATCTTCAATTCCTTAAGCAATAACCCCCCATTGGAGTGAGGGTTATCACTCATACGGCGATGACCCCTGGGGGCCAGATCCGCCAATTCAGGAACCAGCTTTCCTTTTTTGTCGAAGAGCTTTTCCGGCTTGTAACTCTTCATCCACTTTTCAAGCAGCTTCACATGGCTCGGTTTAGTTGCCAGCTCGCCGAGCGGAACTTGATGGGATCTCCAATAATTCTCTGTCTTTTTGCCGTCCACAGTTTTGGGTCCCGTCCATCCCTTAGGAGTCTTCAGGACTATCATAGGCCATATGGGACGCTTAATAACTCTGTTAGTACGCGCGTCATTCTGGATCTTCTTGATCTCATCGATGACCCTATCTAGGGTCTTATACATCAATCCGTGCATCAATTTAGGGTTGGAACCTTCAACGAAATAAGGGTTGTAACCGTAGCCGACGAGCAAGCTCTCCAGTTCTTCGCGGCTAATTCGCGCCAATATTGAAGGATTGGCGATCTTGTAACCGTTTAAATGCAGTATCGGCAGAACGGCGCCGTCGGTAACCGGATTAAGAAATTTATTTGAATGCCATGCGGTCGCGAGCGGCCCCGTTTCGGCTTCGCCGTCGCCGACTACACAGGCGACTATAAGGTCAGGATTATCAAAGGCTGCCCCATAAGCATGAGATAGTGAGTATCCTAATTCTCCGCCCTCATGTATTGAACCCGGTGTTTCCGGGGCCACGTGGCTCGGAATGCCGCCGGGAAATGAAAACTGTTTAAAAAGTTTCCTGATACCCTTTTCGTCCTGACTGATATCGGGGTAATACTCGCTATAAGTCCCTTCGAGATAAGCATTGGCTACCAAGGCGGGACCGCCGTGGCCGGGCCCGGCGATGAAGATCATGTTTAAATCTCTTTCCTTAATAACACGGTTCAGATGTATATAAATAAAGTTAAGCCCCGGGGTTGTTCCCCAATGTCCCAGAAGCCTCGGTTTTATGTGTGCCAGCTTAAGGGGCTTTTTCAGAAGGGGATTGTCGTAGAGATAGATTTGTCCGACGGATAGGAAATTCGCAGCTTGCCAGTACTTGTGAATTTTATCGATGAGAACATTACTGGTATTAGTCATACTGCCCTCCCCATATAATAACCTTGTCTTGGGACTTCCCCGGGTACTTGAGACTGGAGAAAGCTCATACCCGGGGAAGTTCATCCCATTACTGAGGCTCCGGAGAATCCTGGCCCTGCGTCTGCTGTGCCATCTTCTTGTGCTCTGCCGCCATATCTCTATACTGCTCGGCGGATGCCGTTGAATCCTTCGCCAGCTTATCGCAGTGGGTCGTCATACCGGACATCTTCCCCCCCTGGTACGCCTTTGCCATCGTCTCGTGCAGAGTTGCCTTCTTTTCCATCATGACCGCCTGCTCTTCGTAGTATTCTGCGATCTTCAGATGGTCTTCGGGCGTGTCCGCTGTCTCGATCAGCACGGTAATGTCCACTTCCTCCTGGGCGCTCGTTAGAGTTTGTCTATTGAGAGAAAAAATGAGGAGGGCCAGGGTGAAAGCTGCTAAAAGTAGCATCGACTTCTTCATTTATATCACCTCCTGTTTTTATGACATTTTTTTAGTTTTTTTATGGATGGTGTCCCTCGTGTTCACCGGAGGAATCTTCCTCTTTCTCTTGTGCGGGTTTGTTCCCCGTCGTTTCTCCTTTTTCCATCATCATTCCGCCCTTCATCATTCCGCAATCCATGGGCATCATCTTCATAACCTGTTTAAAGTTTTCCGGACCTACGGCTTTTCTTATAGCCGTGAGCGCATCTACCGTCATATCCGCTATCTCGAGGCTGATCTGATTCGATGTCTTTATTTCCGATTTTAACTTTGCGGGGTCGAAGTCAGGGTCGTGCAGGGTGTCCATAGTCTTCATATGAGAGATTTTGAAATCGGCTCCCTTCTGAACGATCGGATACAGATACTTTTCTTTGATACCGGCCAGTTCTTTTTTCTGAGTATCCGTAAGATCGAGGGTGCTCGCTTTCATCAGGATATGGTGAACCATCATGCCGTACATCATGGAGCCGCCCATCATATGACCGCCCATACCCTTTTCCATCCCCATCATCATTCCTTTGGACATCATATCCGGTTGCTTCTCACCCTTTTGCTGAGACATTTCTTGGGCCAGAGCAAGACTCGTAATGCATATCAATATAAGCAGTGAAGCAACTAATTTTTTCATGTTTCATCCCTCCGTTCTTTTATTTTTTCTTTCATTTTCTCAAATTCCTCTTTACTTATTTCGCCCTTCGCATACCTCTTTTCCAGTATTTCAATAGATGATTCTTTATTCCAAGTTTTAGCATTGAACCATCTTATAATTGCTGCTATTCCCAATATGATCAGGAGCCAAAAAATGATAAAAAATATCCACATTCCCCAGTGCCAACCTAATATCTCGTGAATATGCATGATCTATCGTTCCTTAAACTATTTTTACCCGCCATTTGATTTTTTGCTCTTCTTTATAGATTTAACGTGCATATCTAATGCCACTATACTTTATTTAGTTTGCAGGCAGTTACATCATTCACTGCTCGATACGAGAATAACCATGTCCGACTTTCTGACAATAGACGGCGCCTGTCTCTTTTGTCAATCCTGCGAATTCGGACTCGTGGTAAATGCCTTCACGTTCTCATCACTCTCGAAATAATAAACAGTCCCGCCGTGCGTGGTTCCGATTACTGCTGTAGCCTTATCCACCTGCCTGCCGCTTACGGGATCGACGGCGTTACGGCTGCTCGGGTCTGATTTCAGCTTGGCCTCGCACATCTGGCAGCAGCCGTAGTAAGTCTTTCCCTCTATCTCGACGGGGATTTGCTCCTTATTGAATGACTGGTCGTTTATCATACAGACGTATTTGGACTCTATCTCTGAAATAGCCGACTTGGACTGCCCGTCGTTGCTGAATTGGTTCGGTTTGTCTGCCATTGTCCGCTCGTTGAAAGGCATCGATGCAATCAGAATAAAGCCGAGAATAGTCAATGCCTTCACTACAAATGCTTTGGTCCTCATTGAAGAACCCTCCTTAAATTGGTTTTTAGACATTTGCACTTCAAATCTTTAATCTTGTTTTTCCTTTTTTAGTTCGCATATTCGTTTGATTTCTTTGATAATCCCCGTTCCTTCCATAACGTGTAAATCACGGGGATGATCAAGAGGGTCAATATGGTCGAGGTGATGAGTCCCCCCACCATAGGGGCGGCTATCCTCTTTATCATGTCCGCCCCCGTACCGGTACTCCACATGAGGGGCAGGAGCCCGAGGAGCGTCGTCCCGACTGTCATGATCTTGGGCCTGACCCTCTCCGCCGCCCCCTCCATCACGGCCCCTTTTAAGTCCCCCGGATCGTTCATGGCGTTCTCTCTGACCCGTCTATTGTACGCCTCGTCGAGATAAATTATCATTACGACGCCCGTCTCGGCGGCGAGGCCCGCAAGGGCGATTATGCCCACCCAAACGGCTATGCTCATGTTGAAGCCGAGCAGGTAAAGGAGCCATACGCTCCCGACGAGTGAAAAGGGGACGGAAAAAAGCACTATAAGGGATTCGGTAACGGATTTGAAGTTGATATATAAGAGGAGGAATATGATGAATATGGTCACCGGCACGATAAACTTCAGTCTTTCTTTGACCCTCAGCAGGTATTGATACTGCCCCGCCCATTCGATGTAGTAGCCCGGGGGCAGCTCGACTTCTTCAGATACTATTTTTCTGGCCTTATTTACGTAGCCCTCGTAGTCCTTGCCCTCCACGTCGACGAATACGTAACCCACCTTCTGTCCGTTCTCGTTCCTTATCTCCGGCGGGCCGGAATTGAAGCTTATGTCGGCCAGGAGCGTGATGGGCACCTGCGCTCCCGAAGGAGCTGCCACCAGGACCCTGTCCAGTTTCTCGACGTCGGTCCTGAAATCGCTTTGATACCTCACGTTTATCGGGTACCTCTCCTGTCCCTCGACCGTTTGCGATATGTTCTTCCCGCCTATCGCCGTTTCTATAACGTCCTCCACTTCCCCGACTGTGAGGCCGTACCTGGCGGCCTTTTCCCTGTCTATGTCGAAATCGAGGAAATACCCCCCGGTGGTCCTTTCGGCAAATGCGCTCCTCGTACCGGGGACTATCGATAAGGCTTTCTCGATCTCAACTGCTATATCCTCTATGGTTTTAAGGTCAGGGCCGAACACCTTTATACCGAGGTTGCTCCTGAAGCCCGACGTGAGCATCTCGGTCCTCGTCTGGATCGGCATCCAGAATATGTTCGCCATGCCGGGGAAATTTACCGACTGATTCATCTCCGCGACGAGCTTGTCCCACGTCATCCCCTCCCTCCACTCGCTCTCGGGCTTGAGCGTGATGACCGTCTCCACCATGCTTAGGGGGGCCGGGTCCGTGGGCGATTCGGAGCGGCCTATCTTGCCGAATACCCTCTCCACCTCCGGGAATTTCATGAGCATTTTGTCCTGGATCTGAAGGATCTTTGCTGCCTCCGTTATAGACATTCCGGGGACGGCTGTAGGCATGTACAGAATAGTCCCCTCGTTGAGCGGAGGCATGAATTCCGAGCCCAGTCTGAGAAACGGGATGATCGAAACCAGGATTATTACGACCGAGGATATTATCACGGTCTTCTTAAAGCGGAGAACGAAAGCCACTACGGGCTCGTAGGCCCGTATGAGGAACCGGCTTAACGGGTTTTTTTCTTCCGGTTTCACTCTTCCCCTTATAAAAATAGCCGCGAGCGCCGGGGTTATGGTTATTGCGAGGATAGATGCGAAGAACATTGAGAATGTCTTGGTGAACGCGAGCGGTTTAAAGAGTCTCCCTTCCTGGTATTCGAGCGCGAAGACAGGGATGAAGGAGACGGTGATCACGAGAAGGGAAAAGAATATCGGCCTTCCCACCTCTTTCATAGCGGCTACCATGATATCGAATCTCGGTCCCTTCTCTCCTTCCGACTGCCATTTTTCGAGCTTCTTGTGAACGTTCTCAATAATAACTATCGAGGCGTCGACCATAGCACCTATTGCAATAGCGATTCCTCCCAATGACATGATGTTCGATGTGAGGTTCATGTAGTAAATAGGTATAAATGCCATGAGCACTGCTATGGGTATAGTGAGTATGGGTATAAGCGCGCTCCTCAGGTGAAGGAGGAAGACTATGATAACGAGGCTCACTATCACCATCTCTTCGAGGAGTGTCTCTTTGAGTGTGCCTATGGCGCGCTCTATCAGTCCTGACCTGTCATATGTCGTGACGATTTCGACGCCTTCCGGGAGCGAAGGCTTTATCTCGTCTATCTTCTTCTTGACGTCTTTTATGACTTCGAGCGCGTTCTCCCCGTAACGCATCACCACGATCCCGCCCACGGTCTCCCCCTTTCCGTCGAGCTCCGCAAGGCCCCTCCTCATATCGGGCCCGAGCTCTACGTATGCGACGTCGCGTATGAAGACGGGCGTCCCGTTCCCGTTCGTGCCCACTGGTATATTCTCTATATCCTCTACTGACTTTATATACCCTCTACCCCTTACGAAATACTCCGTAGAAGCGAATTCGACGACCCTCCCTCCGACGTCGTTATTGCTCGATCTCACGGCTTCTATTACCTCGTTTATCGGTATGCCGTAGGCTATAAGCTTATTGGGATCGATTTTCACCTGATACTGCTTAACGAAACCCCCCACGCTCGCCACCTCGGCGACTCCGGGGACGGACTCGAGCCAGTATCTCAGGTACCAGTCCTGGAAAGATCGCAGGTCGGCGAGGTCGTGCCTGCCCGTCTCATCCACGAGCGCGTATTCGTAAACCCATCCCACCCCCGTGGCATCGGGACCGAGCGTCGGGTTCACACCTTCCGGCAGCTTGCCGCTCACTTCGTTCAGGTACTCGAGCACACGGCTCCTCGCCCAGTATATGTCCGTCCCGTCCTCGAAGATTACGTATACGAGCGACGTGCCGAACATCGACTGTCCCCTCACGTATTTCACGCGGGGGGCTGCTATCATGCTCGTAACGATAGGGTATGTGATCTGGTCCTCTATAAGGTCGGGGCTTCTCCCGTCCCAGTCCGTATATACGATGACCTGGACGTCCGAGAGGTCGGGGATCGCGTCGAGCGGGGTCCTCTTCATCGCCCAGTATCCCCAGAAGGCGAGAAACGCTACGAATATTATCGTAAGGAACCTGTTCTTCGCCGAGTATTCAATTATTTTTTCGATCATCAGCCTTCTCCTCTAAATCTGCGCGAGCCGCATCGTGTACTACTCCCCACAGTCTATGCCCCTCTATGTTTCGCGAGTCATTTGTCAGTGTTATGCCCTTCGCGTGGTTCCGTATTTTCTATCTCTACGCTGTCTTTTTCCCACGCGGCGACAGCGGCCTGTATCTTGCTTTCGGAATCGATAAGGAAATTCGCCCTCGAGACGACCCTCTCTCCCGCGCTTAATCCCCTCCGCACTTCGTAGTAGTCGCCCGCTTTCTGTCCCAGCGCCACTCTCCTTATATCCATATTCCCGTCGCCCTTATCCACGAAAACGACGTCCTGAGCCCCCGTCCTGAGCACGGCGGATTCCGGTATCGTCAATTTCTCCCCGAGGGGGATATCGATACTGACGTCGGCGTACATTTCGGGGAGCAGTCTCATGTCGGGATTGGGGAATTCGAGCCGGGCTTTCGCGGTCCTCGTCTTCATATCCAGGTGAGGAGGCATGAACGTGACTTCCCCGTGGAACTCCTCGCCGGGGAAGGATTGGAGTGTCATGGTAGCCACGTCGCCCACTTTGACGAGTGGTATCTCGTTCTCGTATATATCGACCTCGACCCACACGTTCGAATGATCTGCGATCGTATACAGGTTGGTGCCGGGTTCGACGTACATATTCTGAAATACATTCTTTTCCATGACTACACCGGAGACGGGGGAGTATATGACGAGGCTGTCCTTGACCCTCCCTGTTTCCCCGAGCTCCCGTATCTGGCTCCCGGAGATATCCCATAACTCGAGCCGTCTCTTCGCCGCATCGAGGAGAGAGCTCGCCCCGCCCGATATCTCGGGGAACTCGCTGTCCGAGAGTATCTCGTTCGACCTGAGAGCCAGGAGATATTCCTGCTGCGTCGAGACGAGCTCCGGGCTGTATATGGAGAACAGCGGGTCTCCTTTCTTTACGTGCTGAAGCGTATAATCGACGTACAGCTTGTCTATCCAGCCGCTGAATTTCGTGTGTATTTGCTCTGTCCTTGTCTCGTCGAGCGTCACTCTCCCCACCGTCCGGATGGACTTCTCCATAGGACGTATCTCGACGGGCTCCGTTCTCACACCGATCATCTGCTGCCTCTCCGGACTGACCATGAACCGGGAACTCGGTTCTCCTTCTCCTTTTTCGGGGGCAGGCACTCCTATCCCGTGCTTGCTGTGGTCCATGGTCCCCATTTCGCTTGAGCTTTCGGATTCCGCCCTGGTTTCTTTCTCAGTGCTCCCCGAAGTAGGCTCGGTCTCCGGACCCGATTTTTTCGTGACGGGGATCAGGTCCATAGCGCATATCGGGCAGGTGCCCGGTTCCTTCATCTTTACGGACGGGTGCATCGCGCAAGTCCAATAGTCGATCTCCCCCTCGGCCGTAAGCACAGGGCGCCACTCATGCTCGTGCCTCTCGGAGAAAAAGGGTATCTCCTTAAGCACGGGGATTTTGTAGCCGTACTTGTACATCGCAAGCGATACGGCTGTCAGAACAATCAAAACGGCGATTATATTGAGGCCTGTTCTCTTCTTCATTTCTACTCTCCTTTCCTCCCGTATTGATCCGTCAGATCGATTCCCGAAAGCTCCTCTATCCTCGCAAGGGCTTTCTCGTAGTCTGCGAGCTGGCTATGGTACTCGAGCTCGAAGCTGAAGAGGGTCACCAGGTTGTCTAAAAGCGTAAGGAAGTCGACCGTTCCTACCTGATAACCCGAGATCGCGGACTCGAGCGAGAGCCTCGTCTGCGGGATTATCCCCTTCTGGTAGAGGCTCATGAGCTTCTCGGCCGTCCTCGCGTTGAGATAATTCTCCTTCACGTTAAAGCTAAGCCCCTGATTTACGGAGCTGTACTGCTCCTGCGCGCCTTTTAGTTCGAGCGCCGCCTGCTCTATACCGGGCTTCTGCTTGCTCCAGAAGTAGAGCGGCACTCTTAAACCGAGAGACACCTCCCATATTCCGTCAACACCGTTCCCGGCTCTGCCCATTATTCCCGGAGACGCTCCCACGAAGAAATCGGGATAAAGCTCCTTTTGTGCGAGTTTGAGGGCCTCTTCTTCCCTCGCGATCTGCCTCTCTTTCATGGCGAGGAGGGGTGCGTTTTCGCTTGTGAGCTCGCTCATCTCGCCGGTAGTCAAAGTCAGAGGCGTCTTCTCAATATCCCCGGGACTGCCGAGCGGGGAGTCTTGCGGCCGGTTGAGTATACTTTTTATCTTCGCCTCGATGATCTCG
Organism: Thermodesulfobacteriota bacterium; assembly: GCA_041753155.1. GTDB lineage: Bacteria > Desulfobacterota_D > UBA1144 > Nemesobacterales > UBA2774 > 2-12-FULL-53-21. The sequence goes on from JBGSVA010000018.1 coordinate 55,699, forward strand.
TTTTTCTGTCTGAGCACCTCGAGCTGCTCTATAAACTTTGAATTCTCGACCTGGGCCCTGAGCACGTCCTGCTGTATGCCCTTTCCCACTTCGTACTTAACTTCCGCGATTTTGGTGAACTTTCGGAGAAGCTCCTGATTCCTTTCGGTGATCTCTATAGCTTTTCCCGCCAGATACCAGTCGTAGTAGGCGACCTTGAGATCGGCGATCACTTTCCTCTCCGTAGCCCGGTAGGATTTCTCCTCAGCTTCGGAGTCCCTGGCCGCGATCTTCTTTTTCAGGGAGAGCTTCCCCGGGAAGGGTATCTCCTGCTCGAAGGAGAACCTCAGCATGCTGTTCTCGGCTTCATCGAGTGTGATGGAGTCGAAAGTCACGTTCTGCCAGTCTACTCCTATCATCGGATCGGGCAGCGTCCCTTCCTGCGAGGGACGTTTAGTAGACGCCTGCCACATGGCGTTTGCCGCCTTTATCTCAGGGTTATTTTGAAGCGCCTCGTTCAGTAAGGAATCCAGTGTTACGATTTCCTGCGCGAACAATCCCTGAGTCAAAAATAAAATTAGAAATAATGTTCCGTATATTACTTTCATATATTTGCCTCCTATGCAGAGGGGAAAGCTTAAAATGTCGGGTTATAGAAAACGTAAGAATCCCTAGCTGCCCGTGAAATATCCCGAGGCAGTATGGGGATCAGATGGAGTGGATGAAATTATAGTAAAAAGACGGAGTTGGAAATCTGTAAATCGGGCGGGTCGTGTTCTCTTTGAGAAAGGTCCGGCGTTTTGTTGACGTAGGCGGTTTGATAATACAGGTTTGATACTGTTATTCTGTGTACGAGGATTTTCTCTATTTTTGCCGGTTGATCTATCGAGGCGTTGGTTAGACCATCTAAGCAGCAAGATGAAATTTTTTCTGACGATCCGTGAACCCCGTGCACGACACTTTTTTCACCGGTCTCTTTAGCAATCGGACCGTTTGCGTGACAACCCATCACAGCTTTTGTTGAGGTCGTTTTAGTCGAAGCGAACACATCCAGCCGGATTCCGCTGTAGCAGAGCAGGATGTTAACTACTAGAAAAAGGCTTGCGAATCTCATCATAATATCTAGTTCATATAATATAGCTTAATATGTCGAAGTCAAATAAGTTTTGTTTCCGCATAGGGCTTTGGGTCAATTAGGGAGGGTTATGGTAGGGGCGGAGAGGGGCGGGTAGTATGTATGGATCAGGATATCCCGGTTCATTCGTATCTTGTCTGAATAGTCAATTATGTCGGGAGGTACTGTCATTTGGAACACGTTAAAATCAGCGGGACCGATATAGTAAGCTCCCGCATAGGCCTCGGCTGCTGGGCCATAGGGGGCTGGCTCTGGGGCGGGAGCGACGAGCGGGAATCGATAGACACTATACTTTCGGCGCTAGGGAGGGGAATCAACCTCATAGACACCGCCGCGATCTACGGCTTCGGGAGGTCGGAAGGGATCGTGGGGAGGGCGCTCACCGAGTACGGGCAGAGAGATAAAGTCGTCGTAGCTACCAAGGCCGGCCTCGACTGGACCACCGGCAAGGTCTACCGGAATTGAACAAGGGACCGCATCATGAAAGAGGTCGAGGACTCGCTCGAGAGGCTAAGGACGGATTACATAGACATATACCAGATACACTGGCCCGATTTCGATACCCCGATCGAAGAAGCGGCCGAAGCGATGAACGAGCTCTATCGGGCCGGGAAGATCAGGGCGATCGGTGTGAGCAACTTTTCTGTCGGACAAATGGACGCATTCAGGCAGATAGCCCCGCTCAATATCTCGCAGCCCCCGTATAACCTCTTCGAGAGGGCGATAGAAGGCGATATTTTTCCATACTGTGACTCGAACGGGATTACCATGCTACTTTACGGGGCTATCTGCCGCGGCTTGCTCAGCGGAAGGATGAAAGGGGATACGAAGTTCGAGGGTGACGACATACGGAAGGCAGACCCTAAATTCAAGGAGCCCCGGTTCGGGGAGTATCTAAAAGCGGTCGAGAGGCTGGATGATTACGCACGAAGGAAATACGGAAAGAGAGTGATCCACCTCGCGATACGCTGGGTTCTCGACAGGGCTCCCGATCATATAGCGCTCTGGGGAGCGAGACGGCCGGACCAGTTGGGCCCGATCCCGGAATTGACGGGATGGTCTCTCGACAATGATGACTTTCAAGCCATAGATAAAATTCTCGCAGAAACTATAAAAGACCCCGTTGGACCCGAATTCATGGCGCCCCCGGAGCATAGGCCCGGGGGCTGACATTTATTCAGGCGGCGCGAATAAGATCGGATTTATTTTTTTCGCGTTTATACGGATTTGAGAGTATCGAATAGTTCCGGACTAAGCTCGTCCATATTCTCAAGTATCAGGTCGGCTCTTTCGAACGCTTCCCGGCTGAGCCTCTTGTCGGGGATCGCTACACAGTACATGCCAGCGCCCGTTGCCGACCTCACGCCGTTGATCGAGTCCTCGATCGCCACACATTCGGACGGCCTTACTCCGAGCCTTTCCGCCGTATGGAGGTATATGTCTGGGTGCGGCTTCCCGTTTTCAGTGCATTCCCCCGATACAACGGCATCGAAATAGCCATGGAGCGAGAACATATCGAGGACAAAATTAATCACCCTGAGCGGGGAGCTCGATGCCACTGCCAGGAGGTGTTTTCTCAGTCTTAGCTCGTCTAAAAGCGGTGTCAGGCCGGGCGCCACTTCGAGCTCTTCCTCGTAAATGGCGGTCAGTATCTCGACCCTCTCCGATATGATTTCATCGACTGATTCGCCGAGCGAGAACGTCTCTCTCAGGAGCTTTCCCGAATCCTTCTGGTTAAGGCCAACTATCAGGTCCCTGTACTCGGGGCTGTATTCGATGTTCCTCCTCGCGAGGAGTATCCTCTCCGTTTTCTCCCAGAGGGGCTCGCTGTCTATCATTACGCCGTCCATATCGAAAATTACAGCTTTGATCATAGGGGAGTAGCGAATGTTCCTTTTAATTAATTTCGGGGCCGGACTATAACTAGGGTATGAGACTACCTGAGAAATCCCTGCTGAAAAAGACACAGCCGGGGATACCAGGGTTTCCCATATGGCAGAGACGAGCTCCGGCTATAACTAGATAACTAGAACGTAAGTTTACTAAGAACACCCGGGATGGGTACAGGTTTCCCCCAGACCCCCCCAATATACCCGTGAGACCCCGCCTGTTGCCTGTCGGTTAGTCTATTACTATGCCGAAGTTAAACGAACCTGTGACAGGAGGATAGTACGACGGCCCATAATAAACCGGCGGTGGTGCATAGATCACAGGGGGCGGAGGAGCGTAATATCCGTAAGGCCTTGGATAATATGCGGACCCGTAAAAGAAGTTGGCATTAAAATAAGGGCCGTTATTGTACCGGTATCCATGGTGGCGGTATCCGTGGTTATTGTGCTTATAGTGCCCGCGGTTATTGTATCCATGGTTATTGTGCTTATAGTGCCCGCGGTTATTGTACCCATGGTTATTGTGCTTATTGTGCCCGCGCCCGTTGCGAGCCATGCTCGCAGCAGGCATAACCAGCACAAAAGCAATGATTATTAAGATCGGAATAAGAATTTTTTTCATGTTTCTCACCTTTTAATCCAGTCTCTAATATATATATAAACTCGAATTCTCCGGCTAAGGTTTCAAAAAAATGTTCCTTACCCTATAATCCAATTATTCCTGACGGTCAGGGGGACTTCCACAATTATTTTAGCTGCGGCGAAAATTTACGGGTTACAGGAAAATACTGTGTGTTTTAACGTAAATCCGGGTCGACGTGAACGGTTACCTCGGAGTTTCCGATCCTTTCTTTGATCGCTCTCACAATTTCCTCCGCTATTTCATGCGACTCTATAAAAGTCAGCCTGTGGTCCATAACGACATGGAATTCGACGAATTTTACCGACCCGGCGTTCCTGGTCTTAAGCTTGTGATAACTCTTGACGCCCGGATTAAACCCCATGATCACATCTTCAATCTTCCTGACCGTATCGGGCGGGAGTTCTTTGTCCATCAATATGTCGATAGACTCGATCAATATATCCTTTGTCGACCAGATGATTAATGCCGCGATGAGTATGGAGATTACAGGGTCGATTATATTGAGACCCGTGATTTTTATTACCAGCAGCCCGGCCAGTATCCCCCCGTTCGTATATAAGTCGAATTTGTAATGCAGGCTGTCGGCGCTTAGTATCAAGCTTCCTGTTTCCTCCGCTACCCTTTTGATGTGTCTCGTGAGGAAAAAACTGACGACCATGGATAGTGCTATGACCGCGATCCCCCAGCCGACCGATATAAGGTTCTCTCCGTCAAGAAGTCTCATGACCGAGAGGTATATGAGATAAACGGCGGAGGACCCGATAATGAATGTCTGAAACAGTCCTGCCAACCCTTCTGCTTTCCCGTGTCCGAATTTGTGGTCGTGATCGGCCGGCTTTTCGGATTTCCGTATCGAATAGAAATTAACGGATGACGCCATGACGTCCAGAAAAGAATCCGCAGCTGAAGCGAGTATGCTTATCGAATTGGTCAGAAATCCGAAAATGACTTTTATAATGATTAATACGAGGGATACACTTATAGAGAGGAGAGCAGTTTGGAACTTTTTATTCTTGTTTATTTCTCTGCTGCTTAATGACAACTTGCCTTTTACTTGCCGGTAAAGGTTTATTTACGCCGAATGGAGACCCGTTAATGCTGTGAAGAGTGAATATTTTTTCTACGAGAGTGCCGTCTGCAACGACTATTCGCTCACACGCTCCACCTCTTCAGCTTCTCTTCAACTTTGCGATCCAGCTGCTCCCTGTATTCTTCTATATCGATTTTAATCCTCGATGCGCCTGTATGCATCGCGGCTTCGGCTACAGCTACGGATTCCCAAACGAGGACCCTGGGGTCAAACGGGCTCGGGACGATATACTCGGGGCCGAAGTCGAAATGTTTTTTGCCGTAAGCCTTCGCTACTCCTTCATCCGCTCCCATTTTGGCGAGTTTTGCCAAAGAATACGCTGCAGCGACCTTCATTTCTTCGTTTATTGCCTTGGCCCTGACGTCGAGCGCTCCCCTGAATATGAAGGGGAACCCCAGAACATTGTTTACCTGGTTCGGGTAGTCGGACCTTCCGGTAGCCATTATTAAGTCCTTTCTGGCGGACTTGGCGTCAGGGTAGGAGATTTCCGGGTCGGGGTTCGCCATTGCAAAGATAATCGGCTTGTCCGCCATGGACTTAACCATAGCTTTATTCACTGCGCCTCCTGTCGACAGACCCACAAAAACATCGGCCCCTTTCATAGCGTCCTCGAGGGTCCTTGCGCTCGTATCCACTGCGAATCTTTCTTTCTGGGGGTTCATGTTCGCCTCTCTCCCCTTGTATATAACCCCGCGGCTGTCGCACATTATCATGTTCTCTCTTCTTGCGCCCAGGTGGATGAAGAACTCGGCGCAGGCTATTGCGGAAGCCCCGGCGCCGTTGAATGTCATTCTGAGCTCGCTTATCTCCTTCTTTACCAATTCGCAAGCGTTCAAGAGCCCCGCCCCGGATATTATCGCCGTTCCGTGCTGGTCGTCGTGGAACACCGGGATATCCATTTGCTTTCTTAATTCGTCCTCGATGTAAAAACACTCAGGAGCCTTGATGTCTTCAAGGTTGATTCCTCCGAACGTCGGCTCCAGATACTTCACCGTCTTGATGATCTCATCGGGATCGTCGGTGTTTAATTCGATATCGAAGGCGTCTATCCCCGCGAACCTCTTAAATAAGACGCTCTTCCCTTCCATTACCGGCTTGCCGGCCAGCGCCCCTATTTTCCCCAGGCCCAGGACCGCCGTACCGTTCGATATGACGCCTACCAGGTTTCCTTTATTCGTGTATTCATAGGCGAGATGGGGGTCTCTGTAAATCTCCATACAAGGCTCCGCCACGCCCGGTGAGTATGCAAGAGATAAATCCCACTGCGTTAAGCAGGGCTTCGTCGGGACGACCTCTATCTTCCCTTTTCGGCCGACACTATGGTAATCCAGAGCGGCTTGCTTCATCTCTTTATCTTTATCATCAGCCGAATTAGACATGTAACAATAATCCTCCGTTTATTTTTCCTTTGGTGTATGTTCGGATATTCATGACGAGTCTTCGCGTTAGCTCTTCACTCCGCATCCGCAGCCCGCTCCGCTGCATCCGCATCCGCCGCCTGCATAGCTCGGTGGGGAGACCTCACCCTCGGACTTTATCCCGAAAGGGGAGAATTGCTTTTCTAAATTCCTGCTCCGGCACGTAGCGCACTTAATCGTTTCTTCGCTGTTCAGGACTAAAATTTCGAATAACTCTTCACAGTCGAGACACCTGTATTCAAATATCGGCACTCTCTCAGGACCTCCGTCGCCCTAATGATTGGAAAGTATTATAAATTTATATCAAATGTAGTCAACGTGGTAATTTTCCGGTTATTTTCTGGAAATAATCCCAGCTCATCGGAAGATTTGTAGTATAACCGGGATAATTATTGATGTTAAGGAACGATTTGTCCCTATTTTACCCTGTGCTGTCCGAAGTGAAGCGGATTATTTCGGACACATCCCCTCTATGAGCCAGGGCCCCGATATAATCGTTCCCCTGGTCGAGTGGAAGTATCGTCCACCTCTCGTTCAATACTTCGATGCGCGCGGAGGCGTTTGAAGATGTAATAACGGACGAAAAATCCAGATCTTTCAGGCCTGACGAGAAACCCGTCCCGACCGCTTTCGAATACGCCTCTTTTATTGTCCATAAGCTCATGAATGACCGGTCTTTCAGAATGTCAGGACGTGAATGAAAATACTCCCTCTCGCCCGGAGAGAAAAACCGCTCGAGGATCTTATCCGTTCTCGTGACGCGCCTCACGTATTCGACGTCGATGCCGACCTCTCCCTTTATTCCGACTGCGCATAACGCGAGGTTGCGGGAATGGGAAATGTTGAAACTAATTCCCCTCGGGTTCGATTCGGCGGGCAACCCCGGTTTCCCGCGCTCATTGTATTCAAATTCTATACTTGCGGGCTCTGTATTCAAATAACGGCCGAGTATTGTTCTCAGGTATCCGCGGGCGGTGACGAACCTGTCCCGGTATTCCTGAAGGCCGAGCCTCATCGCCCTTTCTTTCTCGTCCTCCGATAGTACTTCATCGAATAGATACCCCGGTCTTATCTCCGGCTCGTCGAGGGCTATTTCCCATATATGGATTTTGCCTTCGCATATGTCCGGAGGGAAATGAGGATTTTCACGATTCCCGCTAAACGAATTCACAGGTAAATCATACAGGGGTTCAGAGAGGTTTCTCAACTTTTCAGAACGATTTCCAGAAATCGATGCCCGCCCAGTCGAGCACCCTCTGGCCGTAAATGTTCAGATAATAGAGGTTGTTGGTGACCATCAGGACCCCCACGACGATCAGCGTCCCGCCGACTATGATCTTGTAGAGGCTGTAGTGACGCTTTATCCATCCGAACGCGGTGAGTGCTTTTGAAAGGGCAAGCCCCGTGAGTATGAACGGCAGGCCGAGCCCTATCGAATAGACGAACAGGAGCGCTGCGCCCTTTCCCGCCCCCTCCGCGGTGCTCGCATAGAGTAGTATGGACGCCAGTATAGGCCCGACGCACGGAGTCCATCCGAAGCCGAACGCGATGCCGAGGAAGAATATGCCTATGAGGCCCAGGTTTCCGTCCGTGAAGTTCAGCCTCCTCTCCCTGTAGAGCTGGGGTATCCTGAGGATATCCATCGAAAAAAGACCGAACAATATTATTATCACGCCCGAGATCCTGAGCAGCAGCACCTTGTTCTCATGTAGGAATGTGCCTATGTAGGAAGCGGAAGCGCCGAGCGTGACGAACACGGTCGAGAAGCCGAGCACGAAGAGGAGGCTCGGGATAAGTATCCTCCCTGTCTTTCCCTCGGTCGCATCCCCGGTGAGCTCCTCGAAGGACATTTTGGAGACCATGGATACGTAACCCGGGATCAGCGGGAGCACGCACGGCGAGAGGAACGAGATTATCCCTGCTAAAAACGCGATGACCCAGCTTACCTGGACTTCAGCGGGATTCATTCTGCAATCTCCTCCATATAAAGTTTGAACTTCTTTTCTCCATCCTTCCCGATGAACGGCCCGTAATTTTTAAACGCTATCTCGCCTTCCTTATCGATGAAAAAGGTAACCGGCAGCGCAACAACTTTATACTTCGAAGACACCTCGCCCGGCTGATCGTAAAGGTTGGTATATGTAATTCCGGTATTCTTGATGAATTCCAGTGCGTTCGTTCTGTCGTCCATGACGTCGACGCCCAGGAACACGACGTCTTTATCCCTGAATTTATTCCACATCTTTTCGAAAAGTGGCAGCTCCTCTTTACACGGCCCGCACCAGGTAGCCCAGAAATTCAGCACTACCGGTTTTCCTTTAAAGTCCCGTAGACTGACTTTGTTCCCGCCGTCCACCGTTTCGAGAGAAAAGTCCACTGCCGAATTTTGATCCGAACCGCTTCCCGGCTCCCCGTTTCCCTGTTCACATGATAAAAGGGTCAGAATCAAAAATATGGCGGGCGCGGCAAACAGGAACCTTCTTTTCATAAATCTCCTCGTGATGTGACGTGCACTGTTAAGAACCCTCAATAATATACCATTCATATTATTTTTATGCCGATATGATGGGATACGAAGCACCGGGCGAACCCGTATGACCAGGTTTAATACTTCATTAAGCCCGGGGATCGAAATTTATTCTTCTGCCCTGAGCCGTGTAAGCATCCCGGGATCGATATCCTCCGCCATATCGACATCTTTCAATGTATCAAGAGACTTATGACTAAGATTTTTTTCTATAATTCGGTTTAGTGTCCGGTTAAACACTGTATCGGTTCCCCAGTCAATATCTCTGAAAAGGACGGGTTCGAATTTTCTCAGCCCTATAAGGTAATACCCTCCGTCACAGGACGGCCCGAGCACTACATCGGTGTCATTAAGCATGCCGCAGGCGATGCTTACGATGTCGGCTGTGATTTCCGGAACGTCCGTCCCAATCAGGACCGCTTTTTCGGCCCCTTCGGAAAACACCCTCTCGAATGCATTCGACATCTTGTCTCCGATCGTCCCCGGGGACTGGGGTTCGTAAGAAACATTATCGATCCCCAGCCACGTCCTGACGTCCTTTTCTCTGTCAGGCGGATCGAAATAAATTACAGCTCGATATGCATCCGGTCTCCTAACCTCCCCGATTATCCGCTTCGCCATTTGCGAATATAACTCGGCCGCCCTGTGCGCTCCAAGCTCCTGGGCGATCCTCGTTTTGACCTTTCCCGGCTCGGGGTATTTAACGAATACGATAAGGATATTCTCTCGGTCTCTATCCGGCATTGGAATTGTTGGAGGCGTTCGGCCCATAGCGGGAGTTTTATGCGGTAGCCCCGCCGCAGCTGCTGCCCGAGCCCGCCGTGCACCCGAAACAGTGCGAGGCGAAGATAATCCTCCTCTTTATGAGTCCCTCGTAATCGAAATTAAATACCGTCATGGGTTTACCGTTCCCCGTGATCTCCAGATCGAGCATCTGGTTGAAATCGCAGTCATATATCCTGCCGTCATAGCCTACGCTCACGAGCGACCTGCACATCACCCCCTCCGCCGCCGCCGGGTTATATGCGTTTACGAGCTTGGTCATGTATTCATCGTATGCGCCCAGTTTTTTCAGCTGCTGCTTGAAGCGGTTGATCGGCATGTTCGTTATCGTGTAGAGGTTATTGAAGACGATGCCGTGCTTTCTCAGCAGCTCTCTCTTGAAGTCCGTTTCGAGGCTCTTTTCGGGCGCGGGAAGGAACGCCCCGACGGGGTTGTATACGAAATTCAGCACGAGCCCCGAGCCGTCCCTGCCGTATCCCTCGGCATTCAACATTAATATAGATCGTATGCTTTTCTCGAATACCCCCTTGCCCCTCTGTTTGTCCGTGAAATATTCCTGATAGTAGGGCAGCGACGATATAACTTCCACCCCGTTCCCGGCGTAGAACCGGGGCAGGTAGGATTTACTCTCCCCTGTTACAGGGTTCCCGTCTATTGTAACGGTCAGATTGTGCCTGACCATGACGCGCTTGCCGAGTTTTACGGCCTCGCGCACGAGGCGGTCGAAGTGCGGATTCAGCTCCGGGGCCCCGCCTGTGATGTCGAGGTTCTTTATCTCTTTATGTTCACCGAGGATTTCCAGACACCGGTTTGCCGTACCGAGGTCCATCTGCTCGGTCCTTCTGGGCGAAGCGTCGACGTGGCAGTGTACGCAGGACTGGTTACAGAGCCTCGTAACGTTCACCTGGAGCGTATCGATACGGAGAGGGGGAAGCTCCTGCCTCTTATCCTCGAATGTCTTATAAATATCGTATTTGACCTCGTCGCTAGGGTCTATCGTTTCTATTTTGCGCTTGAGCGCGTGAGCCTGGGACATCCGGTGCTCCTGTACTTTTCCACTAAACCTGCGTCTTGCATTCTGAATCGGATAATTCCTGGAATTACAACGCGCCCTGTTTTTCGAGCGCGTTATGCATTTGTATCCCGTGTATCAACGTGATACCAGCTTCCATCGAGGCCGCAACGTGTATCGCCTCGGTCATCTGCTCGGGGTCGGCGCCCGTTTCGAGACACTGTGTCGTGTAGGCGTCGATGCAGTAGGGACACTTCTTCACGTGCGCGACGGCGAGCGCGATCAGGGCCTTTTCTCTCTTCGTCAGCGCGCCGTCCTCTCCTGTTGCGGCGTTGTAATAATCGAAAAACTTCTTCATCAGCTCCTGGCCGAACTTGCCAATCTCGGAAAACCGTTTTAAGTCTTTCGGGTCATAGTAATCCATCACGTCCCTCCCATGGTTATTATGTGTTGTGTGTCAGCAACAACCGGTGCCGCCGTTAGGCGTGCAGCAGTGGTTATCGCCCGGCTTCCCCTCTGATTCTGTTATGATAAACATGCCCGAATACGGGGCCGCGGAAAGCTTGAGCGCTGTGTCGGTGCAAACCTCGACTGCCTGATTCCTGGGAAAAACATGGCCCTCATCGTCTATAATAAACTTGAACGGCCCTTTGTACGCGGCGTACTGACCTGCGTAGACGCAGCCCGCCGACTTCTCGAATTTGTAGCCCCTGACCGTGACCGAATAAAATGCGATATTCTCGACGCTTTTCCAGTATTTCCTGTCGAGCACCTCTATCCCGTAAAAGCCGGCCTGCTCCAGGCAGGAAAGGAACCGGGTTTCAGTAAGCGATCCCGCGATACACTCGCCCAGAAGCTGCTCGTCTTTTTTTAGATGTTCCGGAATCTCGCGGTCAGAAACTATATCGGATACGACTATTCTCCCGTGGTCTTTAAGCGATCTCCACATCTCCTGGAATACTTTTCTCTTGTCGGGAGAAAGATTGATGACGCAATTGGATGTAATAAGGTCTACCGATTTGGAGTCTGCCGGTATCTCTTCGAGAAAACCCTTCCGGAATTCGACGTTACTGTAACCCAGGCTTTCCGATACGGCGCCCCTGTGCCGATTGGCCACTTTAAGCATCTCGTCGGTCATGTCTATACCGATGACTTTTCCTTCACGCCCTGTCTTTTTAGCGGCGATGAAGCAGTCGATACCTGCCCCTGAGCCGAGGTCGAGAACGGTTTCTCCGGGTGTGATACCGGCGAGGCTGATCGGGCTTCCGCAGCCGTAGAACCTGTCTATTACCTCCCCGGGTATGTGGCTCGTCTCTTCTGCCGGATAACCGCCCGGGCAGCAAAGGCTCGCCTGGGGCTCTATGGCCGCTCTGCTGTAGAATTCCTTAACACTCGCTCTAGTCGGGTCTTTTGTCTCCATATTCTGATCATCTCCAGTCTTGATTGTATCTGCGGATATTGGGACTCAATATCTATTCTTGCATTTCCATAGCACGATGTAAATAGGACTTTAGCCCGTCCGCATCGTTTAGTACGTTGAAATCTAACACTTAGATGCTTATTATCGTTCAAAGTTTCGTATTACTTCCAGATTAAAGCATTTTATCCTAAATACAAATCCCTTAGATTCCAGGATAGTTATATGGGAACGGACTCCTCGCATTGCAACAATTACATTCTATGTCCGAATTTTGAAACCGGTTCGAATTTACTCCATCTAAGTTAACAAATATCACAATCATAGGAGGTGCATCATGAAGCGCTGTGAGCTCGACAATCAAGGGGTTTGTTTTGTAAAGAAGTTCTTGATCTTCCCGTTATTGGTGATACCGGTTCTATTTTTAATTGCGGTACTCACTTATTTTGATACCGCCATTGTAGGTGCGCAGGATAGCAGCCAGCAGGCGGGTCAATTGTGGCAACAAATCCAGGGCGAGAAGTATCAGGATAATTGGTCGCTTTTCCCCGGAAAAGGGAAATTATACAAAGGGACAGAGCCTCACGGCATGCTCCTGACTACTTATGTTAACAAAACAGCCGAACAGGCTTTAACATCCGGCGCGAAAGAGCTCCCGAAGGGTTCAATTCTGATAAAAGAAAACTACATGCCTGACAAAACGCTTGCAGCAGTCACGGTTATGGAAAAGACAGGGGACGGGAAGGACGACTGGTTCTGGGTTAAATACAACCCTGACGGGACCATAGCCACTATGGAGATGGAGAAGGACGGAATGAAAATGAATATGCCGGTTGCGGGCGGAAAAGAAACCATGTGCGCAATGTGCCATGCGGCATCCGTAAGCGGAGTTCATAATATTATGACTCCGGCTAATAAATAATTTCTTTCTTTACAGAGAGTCTTTCTGATTCGATGTTCGTTATAGCGCATATGACAGATATCAGTCTGTAAAGTAAACAAGTTGTTGAAGGATTGCAGGTTAGTATTGATAATAAGCACAGAGTTCCGGACGGACTTGAATACGAGCTCCGATTCGGGATTCTGCGTCTTTAGTATTAGTATAATATTAGAGGAAGGCGGTAATTATTGTGCTTTTGTCATTCGGCAAAAGTAAATATCTCGGTCGCGGGTTTATATGATACTAGAATCAATAATTAAATGCCCCGAATGCGGGTTCGAGAAAGTAGAGACTATGCCCACGGATTCGTGTCAATACTACTATGAGTGCACAAATTGCAAGGTGGTGTTAAAACCGAAACCGGGTGATTGTTGTGTGTTTTGATCTTATGGAACTATAAAGTGCCCATCCCGACAAAATAATCCTTCAAATTGATTTTTGTGATTCTCTGAATAAATCGTGCCCTCAAACTATCCTGACCGTACTGTTCCCTCCTGTAGCGGTCAGAGCACTATCCGGAGACCGGAATATACGCTTCTCCCGTCTTCAGTAACCCGTAATTATTTGAGATCCCCGGTGATTACAATTTATCCGCAGCGTTAGCTACCTGAGCTTCTTATCTTGATTGCTAATGCTAGCAATTTCGTGAAACGTTTTTATTTTTTGGCCGTCTTATTTAATGTCCGGACAGTTAGAAAAATAAAGTTCAGGGAGGTAAATAAAATGAAGAAGTTGGTTCTCGTGAGTTTAGTAGGTTTGGCATTCACCATAATGTCCGGCATCCAATCCCGGGCGGGAGATGTACACGTAGCTCAGGACTGGACCGGTGCTTATGTTCCGGCTAAATTGCAAAACGTTGAGGTCAATCCGGGGTCAGGGTCTTTTGTGGCTTCAACATGGGCGGGTGCTTACGTGCCGCAAAAATTGCAGAATGACTGTAATTGTAGGGGCGGCTACGTGGCAACGACCTGGGCGGATGCTTATGTTGTTCAAATGCCAAGAAATGCCGATGTATCTGTTTCAATCAATTAAGGCACGAAATTATGTGATTGAGGACTAAATATCTCACATCCATACCCTCTTCTCATCATCATAGCCCGGCGCAATCCTCCGCCGGGCTATTTATTTGATGACATAACTATTAAGAAATAATGTAATCATACAGGAGACATATACACAGCCTTATCGTTCAAATTAATTGAGTTTTCGGAGTCGTTTCCTATATATGAATTGAATTTGGTACTAAAAAGCGCTTATTATATCTAATTAGTGGATTTTGTGAACAAATTGCTATGATCATTGTCTTCAAGGATATATGGATTCATTGAAGTTTGAATATAAGTATAAAGCTGCAAATTTAACTGATGAGGAACTCGTAGAACTTTATGTATCTACAACTGACGAGCTTTTATTCGAAGAGATAGTTAACAGGTATTCCAACTGTATCTATGCCACGGCATTTAGAATTACCCGAAATCACCATGATTCGGAGGAGATGCTTCAGGAGGTATTGCTCCTGTTAGCAAAGAAAATAGATACGTTCAGATCAGATGCCAAATTTTCGACATGGCTTTACCGTGTGACTTTGAATACGTGTTACGGGCGACTTCGCAGTGAAAGTAAGCACACTAAAGATATTAGCCTGGATGATTACGCTCCATATGACAGTTATGGCTCGCTTGGCGGCAAAGTTAAATCAAAGGAATGGAGCAATAATCCCTACTTGATTCTTTATAAAAAGGAAGCCCTGGAAATAATAGAGAAAGCTATCGCCGATCTGCCGGAAAAGTATAGAATTGTATTACACTTAAGAGATATAGAGCAGCTTCCTCAAGACGAAATCTCGAGCATTCTGGGTATATCCGTCGGTGCCGTAAAGTCCAGATTGCATAGGGCGCGGCTCTTCGTGCGGGACAAGATTTCAGACTATTTTCAAGAATGGAGAAAATAATGACTACCGTAATGTGCAAAGATGTGGTTGAGAAAATAATCGGATATATAGAAGCCGGGCTGGACCACCAAACTGTTGAGGAGCTGGAGAATCATATTAATTCTTGTCCCGAATGTAAGGAATTCGTTCTTACATACAGAATGATGCTCGATCTCACGGGCAAGTTAAAAGAAAAGAAGTTTGTAACACCTGAAATAAGGAGCAGGCTGAAAGATTGCCTTAAGTCGAGCTTGAATCGGAGATAAAATGATTAAATTGTAAATCGATAACAATTAGTTAGGAATTCCTATATCGATACCGTCTCTATAGTAAGTCAGCTCTTTGATCAATCCGTCCGGGTATAAAATCTTATGGATTCCGTCGAGCTCCCCGTCCTTATAATTGCAAACGCTCTTTAGCTCGCCGCTCTCATAATAGCCCGTCGTAACACCCTGGCGCACGTCGTTCACATAGCTGGATTCCTTCTCCAATTTCCCATTTTCATAGTAGAGTTTGGTTAGACCGTTTAGATGGCCTTCTCTGCAATTCCATACAGTTTTTAAACTGCCATCAGGGTAATAATCCTTGACTATCCCGTTCGGGGTATCCTCACATATGGGGTTCGGTGAATCCGCAAATGCCGGAGAATAAATTAAAGCTATGCCCAATATTAACAAGATTCGTGCAATCATCGTTCTTCCTCCATTTGGTTCCGGATATTGTTTAGACGCACCTAGTTGATATATGTTTCATACATTTATCGATTTATGCCCGGGTCATTATTTTTCACCCTTAGCTGTTAAGCCGCCGTGGCTCGGTTGATAATCTTTTGACCTAACCTCTCGTACCGCTTATATAAGCGGCGGTTAGGATTTCTTTAGGCGCATCGAATATTTGCTTTACAGCGCCATATTCTATTAGACTCCCCGCACCGTTATTTGCCCAGAAAAGGGCCGCATAGTCAGCTATCCTGCGGGCCTGAGCCAAATTATGCGTAACTGCAACGATGGTATAGCGTCCTTTTAGTGACATGATCAGGTCTTCCACAACGGCGCTGGATAAAGGGTCAAGCGCGCTGCAAGGCTCATCCAACAGGAGCACTTGAGGTTCAAGAGCTAATGTTCTTGCAATACAAAGTCGTTGCTGCTGCCCGCCCGAAAGAGAAAGTGCTGAGGTGTTTAGTCTATCTTTAACCTCATTCCACAGTCCTACGTCTGTTAAGACCATTTCCACGGCAAGATCGACGTTATTCTTATCGACAAGACCGTGTTCCATTAACGGTAGAGCAATATTATCCCGGATGGACAGAGGAAACGGGTTTGGTTTTTGAAATATCATGCCCACACGAAGGCGCAATGAAGTAATGTCTATATCGGGATCAAATACATCTAATTCACCAACTCGTATGCTTCCGGTGACCCGGCAGCCCGGGATCAAGTCCGTTAATCGATTTAAGCTCAACAGAAAACTCGACTTTCCGCAACCGGAGGGGCCGACAATAGCAGTTATGGATCCGGGTTCTATCGATAAACTGACGTTTTTAAAGGCAGCATCGTTTCCATAAAATAAACTTAGACCCTCGGTCTTTATATTAGAAAGAATTTCAGGTTGTGCGTGGGTTTCGTGAAGTTTATAACAGCTGTTGTACGTCAGCTTAAACAGACTCATATCGGCATTATCCTCCTTCTAAGCCAATGATTACTCAAGTAAAATGAAATGAGATTTATGATCAACAGAATACTTACCAAGACGAGAGCCGAAGCATAAGCTTTTTCATTCCCTCCCGCAACATTCATAGAAAGGTCAAAAATATGTATCGACAACGCCCTCCCGGAATCTAGCAGCGAAGTCGGCATCCTGTCCACATATCCACTCGTGTAGAGCAGCGCCGCGGTTTCGGCAATTGCTCTGCCTATACCCAGGATCATTCCTACCATAAGGCCGGGAAAGGCCGCGGGAAGGAGAATCCGAAAAAGCGTAGTCGTCCGTGATAAACCCAGTGCCGCTGCCGACATCCGGTATTCCTGGGGGACGGACCTGAAACCCTCTTCCGTCGATCGGATCAGTATGGGGAGCACCATGCATGCGAGCGTCAACCCTCCGGCTAAAATGGAAAAACCCAATCCGAGGACATTCGAGAATAGTACAAAACCGAAGAGTCCGAAAACTATTGACGGCACTCCGGCAAGAATATCCAGACTACGACGCACCAAACGTCCGAAAAGGCTCTCCGTAGCTGTGAATTCGGAAAGCATGATTGCCGCTCCCAATCCGATAGGCAGAGCGACCGCGATACAGACTACAAGAATCAGTGCTGTCGATACGAGTATCGGACCGATCCCGCCCGCACGTCCCGCATTTTGAGGCGACGCTGTGAGGAACTCCCACGAAATCTGTCCTATGCCGTGCCAGATAATACTGCTCAAAATCCAGAAAAAGACTGCACTTACAAAAATAGCGGAAAACCAAACGATGAATGTAGGCAAGTAATCCCGTCTCGAGGTCCCGATTTTATGACACGGAGGACTTTTATAAGAATTCCGATATGAATGTTCACTCATAAATTCTTCCACGGCTAATCCACTCTGCTGCTAAAATAAGACCAAATATAATAACCATCAGGAGCAGACCACTCACGAATAGTGCCGATCTATGGTCCCCGAGAGCGTAAGACATCTCCAGAGCTATATTGGCAGTAAGCGTCCTGACTGGCTCGAATAGACTCCCGGGCGTTTGTACTACATTACCGCAAACCATGAGTACGGCCATTGTCTCTCCGATCGCCCGACCTGTCTCCAGGATCACTCCGGTGAACAGCCCGGATTTCGCTGTCGGTATGATTACTTGTTTTATAGTAGTCCAGCGAGAGAGCCCTAATGAAGCAGCAGCTATGATATATCCCCCGGGTACGTTAGAAAGGCTTGAATCCGCAACGAGCGCTATCGTAGGCAGTATCATAATTGACAGGATCAGGATACCGGCTAAAAGGCTCGGTCCGGGAGGCTCCAATTTCCCGATCATGGGTACCAGTACGACAAGCCCCCAGAATCCGTATACCACGGAAGGAATACCCGCAAGCAGGCCTATGAGTGTACGATAGAAACGGGCGAGAGTCGGCGGGGCATAGTAATTGGAGAATATTGCCGACAGTATCCCAAGAGGCGTGGCTATCAAAACCGATCCCGTCATGGCAAATAATGTACCCCACAGCATCGGCGTTAGATTGTAGAGATTCTCGGCGGGGTGCCATGAAGGGTCCGTGAAGAACCTGATCAGCCCTACACTCCTGAGAACCGGAATGGATTCTATGACCAGAAACGCTGTTATAAGCAGGACTATGACACCTGCCGTAATCGCACAGGCCCTTAGTGTCCATACTAAAATATCGTCACTTCGATAATGTGACAAAATACTGTCCCTCTATAATGTCTGCTACTTCTTTTGAACCGGCATAATCTATGAATGCCTTTGTCAGCCCCTCGGGCAGAGTATTTGTAACCAGATTCAATGGACGGTAAATAGGAAAAGTGCCGTTTCGAATGTTTTCAATCGAAGCCGATATACCGTCGAGTGGAAGAAGTTTGATTGGTATGCCGATAGTGGAGTCGTATTCGGCAGTCCCTATCGACACGTATCCTATGGCATTTTGATTTCCGGCTACAGTTTTGACACCCTGCTCGTTGTCACCGATAATCACATGCGGCTTAATGTCCGAATTTTTCAGACGGAAGTGATCGAGGAAGAGCTCTAAAGTCGCACGGCCTTCCGCTTTATTCACTACCGTGATCGGAGCATCCTTGCCTCCGACTTCTTTCCAGTTTGTAATTTTTCCGGTGTAGATGCTAATTATTTGCTCGTCCGTTAACTCTGTAACCGGATTGTCTTTGTGAACAATAATAGAAATGCCGTCTAAAGCTATAGGGAACGCAAATAGATCCTCTTCATTTTCTTTTAAACTCCTCGAGGCCATGCCGATATTTGATACTCCCTGTCTCACATCGGATATACCGCGGGAGGAGCCTCCCATCTGTACGTCTATACGAACGTCGGAATGTTGTGACTCAAAACGCTTGGCAATCTCGGAAACGAGAGGAGCTACCGTACTGGATCCCGTAATTATGAGTTTGCCACTTAGCTCTTTTTCATTCTTATTCTGATCTTGAGAACTCTCGTCGGCAATAGAAAACGCAACCGTGGATATTAATCCAATCAATAAAATCAAGATAAAAGGTCTCATTGCTTGCTCCCTATACCGGCCGGTATACTCAAGCCGTGCATTAATAGGGGTGCAGTATATAAACTTCTCTCGCAACACAAAACTACGTATCTCGTCCTGACATATCTAGATATTTCGGTATGAAATGTATAAAAATAATTCATTTGCCTCTTTGCACCTCTGATTGAAACCCGATACTGCAACATTCGAAATCGAGCACATTTTTGTGTTCGCTAAGTTCGTTTTTCTTGTACAATAAAGGATTTATACGGTAAATAACGAATTTCCCGTCTTTATAGTCTACAACCAGCCCCGAATTTTTAAGTACTCCCAGATGATGAGATATTTGAGAATGTTTCTTACCGACAATTTTAGCAATATCGGAAACCGAATATTCGCCTCCGAATAGACATTTAAGAATTTTGATCCGGGTATCCTCCGACAACGATTTTAGAACCCTTGCACAATCTTTCACACTCCTTGATCCCATTATTTACCCCCTATTTTGCTATAGACGGTTACTCATCAAATAAGTTTCATATTTTGAACAATAGAGTTGAGCAATTAACGAGAAGTAAGCAGAAAGGAACACTATAACATGCAGAAAAGGTTATTAATTCAGCAATCTCACATAGAGCTTAAGAAGCCTCTGAACCCATTGAGACGACTCGAATTTATTGCGAAAGAACGAATCGGCCGTCTGTCTCGTTCCTAGAGCCAGGGTTGGATAAACATGGATTGTAGAAGAAATGTCTTTGACCGTAAGCTTTTGCCTGATAGCCAGGACAAGCTCCGCTATCAGCTCTCCGGCATTCGGCCCTATGATATGTGCGCCTATTATCTTTCCTTTCCATCCGGTAGTGATGATTTTGACAAAACCTGCCTCTTCTACCTCGGTCACTGCCCTATCGACATCACTATATTGATGTTTATAAACGCTAATATTTAACCCTTTCTCCCTAGCCTCGGTCTCGGTGATTCCAACGTGCGCAACTTCAGGGTCTGTAAAGGTTGCCCAGGGAACCACTGAATAGTCCACCCGAGTAGGTATTTTTAAAACTGCATTCCTGAGCACCACTCCTGCTTGATATTCCGCCATGTGTGTAAAGAGGTATGGTCCTGCAACATCTCCACAAGCCCAGATATTCGTGGTCGTAGTTCTCAGCCTCTCATCCACCTGTATGCCTATGTGGTTATATTTGACCCCAGCGGCTTCGAGGTTTAGTCCTTCAACATTTGGCGAGCGTCCGGATGCAATCAATATTTCATCCGCCATTATTCGAACTTCCTCTCCATCGCTCTCGGCCTGAATTACTTTCTTGCCGTTCTCCGTATAGGCCCGTCTAGCCCTAGTTTTAGTTAAAAACTTTATGCCCTCATTTGATAAAATATCTTTAAGCGCTTGTGAGATATCTTCATCCTCGATAGGAAGAATACGGTCTGCCATTTCTATCACCGTGACTTCGGATCCGAATCGTGCAAGTGCTTGACTCATTTCCATCCCAATCGGTCCTGCGCCTATAATTACAATTGATTTGGGTAGAGTTTTTAAATGAAATACCTCTACGTGTGTTATAAAGCCTGCTTCACCCAGCCCGTCTATTGGAGGTATTAGAGCTCTTGACCCCGTTGATATTACAAATTTTTTGCTCTTGATTATCCGGTCGTTTACTGATATTTCCCTGGGTGATAAAAATTGTGGATCACCGAAAATCACTTCAACGCCCATTCCTCTGAATCTTGCCGGGTCGTCATGCACCTCGACTTTACGTATTACATCCCATACGTGGCCGATTACTCCCTCAAATTCAAAATTAAGAGATGTTTCTTTCAATCCATATTCTTTTGCTCGCCCGATAAGCGAAGCGATTTTTGCAGAATGGATCAGGGCTTTACTAGGTATGCATCCGTAATACAAACAATCGCCGCCAAGCTTCTCCTTCTCTATCATGGCAACCTTCAGTCCTAGTTTGACAGAACCCGTGGCTACTGTCAGCCCCGCTGCTCCACCACCAATCACCACAATGTCATAATTGTCCATATCCATTCTCCTGATTTAATAATATGGTTTGAAGTAAAAACTAATAAATTTTTAGAGCTGGTTATCATGTACTCTCAGCCTTTTTAGTATCCAGGGCACCAGCACTGAAAATACTACAATCAAAAAGAATCCCAGGATGATGAAGAACCCACCTTTCGTTATGGAGCCGCCAAAGTATGAGTAAATGGCGGTAGCGGGAATAATGCCAATCATTGTTGCGAAAAAATGATTCCAGAATGGAACCTTTAGAACGCCGGCAGCGTAACTGACCAAATCAAACGGAGGCCCAATAGGGGAGCTCCTTACAATTAGCAGTGCCTTGAATCCGCCCTCCGAGAGCTTTTCATTAGCTTTATCGAGTTTCCCTCTTAAAATTCTGTCTACGTATCCCTTGCCGAGCAGTCTTGCAATCATGAACGAGATGCTCGCGTTCAAAGTCGCACCGGTAACAGTCAAGATAGTTCCGAGCACAGGGCCGAAAGTGAAACCTCCAGCCAGTGTGTATAGAGTCGGCGGTACGGGTATGAAAGGTCTAATAGAAAACGTGTACATGGCCAGATAAATGAGTGACGCTTTGAAAGTTCCGAAACTAAGTAAATATTCTTTTATTTTTATAGGGGTTAGATCTTGAAACTCGGTATACTGGCCCTTAATCGCAAAATAAACCATAATTGATATTAACAGGAGTAAGGCCAGTACTGTAACTTTTTTCATAAACCCTCGTCTAATTTATTGCATATCAACTATTTTATTGAGTGATGTATCGTTTAAGACACAAGAAGCGATGAAAGGTTTCAAATTGATTATATCCTTTTCGAACCGATTCATATGAAAATATCGACGAAATGATAAGCATAGTGATACCGACATATAATGAATCTCTAATCATTGAAAGTACCCTGATAAAGATCCGTAATATATTAGACTTGGGCGATGAAATAATAGTCGTAGACGGGTTAAGTGAAGACGATACGGGAAGGATCGTGGAGAAATTCTCCGGAGTACAATTAATCAGCTCTCGTAGAGGCCGTGCTGCTCAGATGAACGCAGGAGCGGATATAGCGAAAGGAGATTATATATTATTTCAGCATGCTGATGTTCTGTTAGATGAAAATTGTTTATATGCACTTAAAAAACATATCAAAGATGATGGCATTGTATGGGGATGGTTCTCATTCAGATTCGATTCCTCCGGATTTATTTATAGAGTGCTGGAAAGGGGTTCAAATTTGAGAAACAGGCTAACCGGCATCCCACTCGGCGACCACGGTATTTTTGTGAGGAAAGATGTGTTTCATAAGATAGGCGGTTTCCCCGATATACCCATTATGGAAGATATAGAATTTATAAAAAAGATAAAGGCCATTGCAAGGGGGATCGAAATCAAGACTCCGATAGTTATAAGCGCACGACGGTTTGAAAAGTCGGGAATTTTGGGAACATTGATCAGGATGTGGATTCTACGAATATTCTACTTATTTGGTATGTCTCCTGAAAAACTAGCTCCGTATTATTGCAATATAAGATAGTTAAATACTTCCACACTTTTTCTTCATACTCGCAATAAAAATCCCCGGGAAGCTTTTAAACAATCTTTTTCCAATAGCCTCAAATAGTGTTGCCAGTATGGTATTTTTAATTGGGGGGAAATAAATCTCTTCAACGATCTGTTCCAGTTTAAAGCCTTCCTGTTCCGCCAGATCAATAATATCGCATTTCGTGAAAAATGTGCCGTTAAAGAAAGGGTCGTTTTCGCGAAAACGCTTGCCTACCAACTTTTGAAGCCCCCAAATGCTATTTTTATTGCATACACCTAATATTAAAATGCCATTAGGAGCAAGAACTCTTTTAAGCTCTTTGATTGCCTGTTCCTGACTAGGAACAAACTCTAGTACATTAAGACAGGTCACAAGATGAAAGCAATTTGATGGAAATGGGAGAGATGAAATATCGGCTACAACGAAATTTATATTTTTTCCATTATTTTGCGTTCTGCTAATTGCTTTAGAAATCAATAATTCGGACTTGTCGACACCAATGGTTTCAAATCTCTTGGCTAGATTGAGTGTGTAATGACCTGCACCACACCCCGCATCAAGCGCGAGCATGCCTGTTTCCATATTCTTGATTAGCTCATTTAATTTATCGCGCACTCTTAGTAGATACACATTACCGAGTGGGGTTTGATACCATTCATCGATTGCTTCAAAACCAGTAAGCATATGGTTCAAATATGAATTATTTCTCGTATACCAGGGTATCGGGTCTGAAGGTGTACCAGGCAAACCAATACGAAACGAATGATTCAACCATATTTCCCGACGTATCCTTGACGTCTGAGAAATTACCATCCTTGAATGTAATCAATATATCTCTCCCATCTACTCTGTCTGCGAGCGGGGTTTTTATATTTTTAAGCTCGGAAAACGGATACGCCTTTGCCACGTCCCCGGATATTACAACTATAACCTTTTCTTTTGGGTGAAACCTATCGCTATCATGTTTAATAGGGAAATAGATTGCATCCGAGCTTTCGTATCCGGCATAAGGGTCTCTATTATATTCTCTGCTATGCCCGGTATCACGTGAAAGAACCAATGTCCCGGGGTGCTTTGACCTCCATTCCTTCCATGTGACAAGTGAGTAGGGCAAAATCTTTAGTTTTTCACCCATCATCCGGCCTGTAACCGCTTTCATCTCAAGTTGTGACCAGAGGCTTTCGGTTTGGTGGTCGTAAAACAGTACGTCGGATTGATATAGAAGTCCCGATACGCCAAAAGTCAGGGTTTTTTCTCCAAAACTCCTGCTAAAGACCAGGATCGAGCCGCATAGCGGGCAATAAGAAGCTAAGATCGGAACCCCTTTGATCTCATCGTTTACCGCCTCATGCCACACCAGAATCCTGATAGGGTATGCCTTCTGGATCCCATTATAATCGACACCGGCAACCAGGTCGTCGTCGTTTAGCCAATTGCTCTCCAAGGCGCTTTCAAAATTCGGCTCCAGGATTGCCGGGATTCCGTCTCGTGGTGGACCGCCTGACAAGATCTCTTCCTTGGGGATCAGGCTTTTCGATACGTCGAACCCGTTAGGAAAGTTGTCTGATAATTGCGCATGAGCGGTATGTGGTATAACTACCGGGATCGTGAAGAGGATGAACAAACTAAGTAATATCTTCGGCATAATTATTCGATCCTTAATATAAGTGTTGTACTAGATACAAGATTTATCGAGTTTCGTTTTGAGAAACTCCTTCAGTCTTTCCCTGATTCCGGGTGTGACAAAAGTATTGTCTTTTAACTTCCCTGCGAGCTCCAGCATTTTTTTGTATGTTCTAATAAAGGCCAGACACTCGGGGCAATCCCAGGAATGCTTCTCTAACTCTTTAAGTGTATCTTCATCGAGCTCCGCATCTATATATTCCATTATGTTTTCTACTACATCTTTACATAACGTCATGCATTCACCTCTGTCTCGTCCCCGGATAAGACTTTAAGTGCAATTAATTCGTGATACTGGAGACGACTAATGCGTCTTAGAACTATGTTATATAGCATCTATTTTTCATTTCACTTAGGTTCGTTTGTTAAGTATGCAACCCCGTATGAGTGTATTATTAACTCTTGCATGGAAAGCATTTTTTATTAACCTGTCAACTAAGCCTGATCCTTCGTAATGAAACCCATTATTCAGAATGAGTCCCAGGGCTGTGCCATATGCGATATGAGCAAGAGTAACGGTTATCGGGAAGCCCCATCCGAATTGCAAGCCAAAATATCCAATCCCTAACGCGGTCACTGAAGGACTTACCATAAACACGATTCCGATAAATACTCCATAAATTGTCGCGTACCACCATCGGGTCTTGCCGAAAATCAACGCATAAACCATTCCGAAACAGGCACCATTCCAGAAATGATAAGCCCACCCAACAAGATTAGAATAAAGAGATGGTCCTTCCAGGAATCTATCGGTGATAAGAACCCCAAGAAGTTTTGGGAGGCTTCCGGGCATCCAGCCCAAACGGAATCCAAACTCACGCACTGCTTCGAGGGCAAATGTGGCTAATATTCCGGATAATATGCCAATGATTACCGTCAGA
>JBGSVA010000019.1:0-11598 GCA_041753155.1 Thermodesulfobacteriota bacterium
TTTGCTGAAAATATCATATTAAGGCGAAAATCTTTCAATTCCACCCACACCCCTGAAAGATTTATTGACGCCTTAATAATCTATTTTCTATACGCAAATTCTGTAATGTCGGGAAGAGAAAGACGAGATTGCCGCGGTCGCTATTTTCCAATGCTCATTCCCTAGGATAATGAACATCGCAGCGATGTGAGCTGAAGCGACCGGTTCTTACACTTGTTCAGAACCGTTCCTCGCAAAGACAGGGTAGGTAGGGCAGAGGAGGCCGGGAAGGTTCGTATATGAGCACACATTGTGTGCTGTGTGTGTGCGTCAGAGCTTGAAGCGGAGGATGGCGCCCGTGCCGTGGATGTGCTTCTTGTAGGGCTCGTCGTGGATAAGCTCGACCTCTGCGCCCTGGCTGAATGCGTCCTCTATCGCGTGCTCGACCAGGTCTGTCACGTGCATCGGGTCGCCTCCGTCCGGACATTTGTCGCCGGCCTCGATCAGGTAGTCGCCCGTACCGGGGCAAATGAACCCAGGCTGTGCGAATCCGTCCTCAACCAGGAGCACCCTCACCTGGCCGTTCTTGAGAGCGGCGAGAGACGCCCTGAGCCCGTCGACCGCGTATCCTACCGGGAGTTTATCCATGAATTCCTGAAGTGTTTTCTTAAGCTTTTCGGCCCTCGTCCTTTCCAGCATGTCGAGAGAGGCTTCGGTGACGAGTGAGGGTTTCACGCGCTCGAGGTCCAGATTTACCGTCCCGGCGAGCTTGTCGGCCATACCGGCCGGAAGGTGATGCGAGAATTCGGTTATGTTCTCCTCGGTCCCGCCCAGTACTAGCCAGTGAACGTTCTCCTTGCGGCAGTAGTCGTTCAGCTTCTGCGCGACGTATTTAAAATGCTGGTGTATCTCGTTCTCGATCATCCTGTTGAACCTGAACTCGCCGAAGCCCTGCGAGAGGCTCCTCGCGACTGAAGCAGTCGCCGATTTCTTGGTGTACTTCCCCTGAGGGTTGTGGAATTTCGTCGAGCGTTCCGTGGCCGGGTTAAAGTAATCGAGTATTTCCTTCGTGCCGTCGAGGTCGATGCCGAATATGCGCGCCTTCTTCCTGTCGATGAGCACGGTGACGATGTGTGTGTACTCGTCGTCCACCTTGTAGAGCTGGCCGAGCACGGGGGAGCGGTCTATCAGGATCTGGCTCCGGTAGAGAGAGGGGAGCTTGAGCACCTCCCAGATGCCGGCCGCCGTGCACGAGAAAATCGCCAATCCTCTGCATTCAGTCAGGCTGTCCGGGCTGTCTATGAATTTCTGAATCCTGGCGAGGTCCGCTTCGACCGATTCGAGTGCGTCCTTCGAGATGCCCCTTTTGCCGATTTCGTCCCTGAGCCCTTTGACGAGGTTCTTGAGCATGATTTTGTAGCCGAAGTTTTCCCTTTCCCTGGGGCCGAGCTTGAGATATAGGGTAGTGACGGGGTGCTTGTCGTTGGAGTATCCGCTCAGCTTCTTGACCGATTCTTCGAAACCCATGTTGCGCTCCTCGGTGGTTTGAATTCTCCGGCGCGGGGCGGTAAGCCCTCAGCCGTTTTTCAGAGTATAAGAGGATACCCGAATGCGGGGAGTTTTCGAGGGGATAAGTTTAGGGATGTGGGCAGACGGGCTTCGAGCGCCGCCGCCGGATTGTGGTGATGAAAAGGCACATAATGTGGTTTATGAAAAGATAAAGAAAGGAGAAAGGCTATTTTTTTATCCTTCTTTTCCTTGATGAAAAGACACACGTAGTGTGTTCTATGAAAAGACTTCACATAATTTGCTAAAAATCTTATGCTTAAGCTAAAATCTTTCAATTCCGCCCGCAGCCCTTTTTCTGTCATCGCGAAACCGTATTGTGGTCGTGGCGATCTCGCTTTATTCATGAGATTGCCGCGTCGCCGAATACATCCGGTGTGGCGCTTAGAGAACTTGCTGAATTGCAATCAGCCGACAGCGACCGGTTCTTACACTTGTTCAGAACTGTTCCTCGCAAAGACAGGGTAGGTAGGGCGGAAGAGGTTGGAAAGAATCGTATATGGACACACGATGTGTGCCACAAATTCTGTAATGTTGGGAAGAGAAAGGCAAAAGATAGATTTCTCGCGCTAGTCGAATTGACAGGGTAGGGATGAGATTGCCGCGGTCGCATAACGCGCTCCCTCGCAACGACAGGGTGGGACGTGCAGAGGAGACACACTAGAATCGTAAATGAGCACACATTGTTTACTGAAGGGGTGGCGGAGTTCTAAAATAATAAACCGAGTCTTACGGGAATATTCGGCGGCTAACTTTAGATATTGCTTTAATCGGGGAGAAACGGCTGAGGGGCGGAGGTGATCCGCCCCGCATGCCGGCCCGGCATGGATTACCGGGGTATGGGCAACCCGTTCCGGTACGCCCTTAATCACGAGGGGGACTCAGTGGGGCGCAACCGGAACCTTGTAGAGCTATCATAACTCAAATAATACATTAAGGCTGAGGCCAGTCAATTAATAGATATAAATTATTACTAGCAATGATTACCATATTGTAATGTTCAGGCGGTCGGGTCCAGGTTATGATGCCGGAGGGCGGATTCCGGGTGAAACATTTAAGGGCAAAACCGCACATGCATCGGTTATAATTTCAACTCATCAAATCACGCAAAAAGGGGTTTACGACATGAAGCGAAAGGGAATTATGACCGAGTTATTGATCGTGCTGGGCGCGGTGTTCCTGATTCTCTCGGCGCACGGGGGAGCGAGCGCGGCCGAGGTTCAGGTGGGGAAGCCCGCGCCCGAGTTTACATTCACGGACATAGAAGGGACTCAGGCGAAGCTCTCAGACTTCAGGGGGAAGTACGTGGTTATCGAATGGTTCAACCACGGTTGCCCGTTCGTCGGAAAGCACTACAAGAGCGACAAGATGCAGAATCTCCAGAGGACCTACACCGAAGACGGCGTCGTGTGGATAGCGGTGAACTCGACCGGCGACGGGCATGATAACTACAGGGATGCGGCGATGACTGGGAAGGAAGCGGAGGCGAAAGGGACATCGGCCACGTATATCGTACTCGACCCCTCCGGGGAGATAGGGAAGCTCTACGGCGCGAAGACGACGCCGCATGTATTCATCGTCGATCCTCAGGGGAAGGTCATATATATGGGCGCCGCCGACAGCATCAATTCGACTGACACCGGGGACATCGCGAAAGCGGATAATTACATCGAGCTCGCGTTGTCCGAGGCGCTCGCGGGAAAGCCGGTCACCACGCCCGAGACGAAGTCCTACGGGTGCAGTGTGAAGTATAAGGAGTAGGGGGATTGCCGTGATTGTTGGATTGAGCGGAGGAGGTTCGAGAGGATAATAAAACACACATTGTGTGTTTTACGAAAAGACAACGAGAATATTATTTTCTTCTTTGTCTAGATACAAAGAAGCAAAAATCACACACGTAGTGTGGTTTATGAAAAGGCCGAACATAATTTGCTAAAAATATCATATTAAGGCTAAAATCTATTAATTCCGCCCTGATTAGCATAGTGGTTTACGGTGAAGCAAGACTTGTGACATAATTGCATTTAAGCAAGGGCGTCCGATTTATTTGGCTACAGGGGAGCGTTCCAGGCATATAAACGTTCGAGTATTCAGCCGGAAGTGACCGAATTCTCACACGCTCGAATCCGTTACTTGCTCGGAATCGTTCCCTAATAGATTTTCGCGCCTTAATAATCTATTTACTTAACGCAAATTCTGTAATGTCGGGTAAGGAATAAATAATACTTTCAATCCTTCGACCCTTCGACAAGCTCATGGCGGGCTCTTGCTCAGGACGAACGGGTAATTCGGTATTTGAACTAAGGTGAACCCCCACCCTTAACCCTCCCCCTTATTCAAGGGGGAGGGAAGAAAAAGGAAAGGGAAAGAAAAATCCACCCTGACCATTTGGACCTCGGCAGGATTCAGCCGGAAGTTAAGTTCCTCCATTGCTCTTTGGGGAAGGGCATCCGAATGCTCTCACGCTCGCATTAGTTCTTTACGAAAGGAGGGAATCAACTACGAAAGGTGAAATTGCCGCGGTGTGTGAATTGAACGGAGGAGGTTCGAGAGAATCATAAAACACACTATGTGTGTGGCGATAGCCTGGGAAAATAAATTGTGTAAAATAAACTCTATTGTCTTGCGGGGCGGCGGACCGGCAGGGCGCTACGGGAACGGAGCATATGTAAAGTGGACGGCACGGAACTTTTCGACAGGCACATCAAGGAGCACACCGCGAACGGCAACATACACCCGGGCGAGAACTGGTACGAGCGCGATTTCCGGGAAGGGGACGGGATACTCGGGGGGTTCACCGACCTCGACTGGCACGCGCTCAAGAAGATGTTCGGGAACAGGACGCATATCTGGCAGGAGGCCTGTGTCTACGTGCTGGGCGAGTCCAATTATCCGGGCTCCGCGAATATGCTCGCCGACGTATTCGTCAGGGGCCAGGACAACATATCGTGCTATTCCTCGATTTTCTTATCGGAGCTGAACCTGGACACGTTCGCCGACGAGACCAAGCGTCAGATCAGGCTCAGGGCGCACGACCTCTTCAAGGACGGGAAGTACAGGCAGCACGGGGAGCATTACCGGATACACCTCGAGCAGATTCGCGAGAAGCTGAGACCCGTATAGAGGCGGGACCCCGCCACACACAAAGTGTGTTTTATGAAAAGACAAAGAAAGGAGAAAGACTGTTTTTTTTATCCTTCTTTTCCTTGATGAAAAGAAGCAAAAATCATCCGACTGTACATAATTTGCTAAAAATATCATATTATGGCTAAAATCTATCAATTCCGCCCGCAGCCCTGATAGATTTCTTTACGCCTTAATAATCTATTTTCTTAACGCAAATTCTGTAATGTCGGGGAAAGAAAAAATAAAAACTAGATTACCGCGAGGCTCCGACTTGTCCGGCGTAGCTTTAGCGAAGACGGAAGCCTTGCGCGAAGGAGCCGTGGCGATCTCTTCTTTTCAACGAGTTGGGTTTCGTTGCCGATTTGAGAAGAGGAGGTTGGCCCGACGGTATATGAGCGCAGATTCTGCGCCTTGCATTTTCCGCCGAGTTATTTTAAATTCTTTTGTTGGGGGGGATGAACCTTTCAATATCTTTGATATTTTATTCGGAGGTTTGCCATGGCTAAAGGCGGCAATAATAAAGGCAATAACCGGAAGGGGAACGGTAAATTTGTTCTCGGAGAAAGGTACGAGCAGGCGCTCGATTACCCTCTCTTCGATTCCATATTCAACAGGCGCTCACGCCGCTTCGGCCTCGGCATGAAGCTCGAGGATCCGACGCTCGGCTTCGAGTCGCAATACGACCCTATACCTCTCGAAGAGATGGAGGAGGCGCTTCTGGTGTGGGCCGGCACGGGCCTGACGGGCCTCTGCCTCGCCGACCTTCCGCCCGAAACCGGTATCGACCTCCTCTGCCAGTGGACGGGGCGCACGTGGCCTTCGGCGTGCAACAACCACGGAACGGAGCTATTTTTTACGAACGACAAGGGGCTCTACCACGTCAATGTAAAGCACATGCTGCCCAAGAAACACGAGCTCGACATGTTCTTCCGCATGAGCCGCGGGGAGAGGATGGAGAGGATACTCGAGCTTTACCGCGAGAGCCTCGTCAAGCTCGAAGACGGGAGGGCCGATCTCCCCGACCGCATGCCCGGACTCTTCGAATTCAACCGGTGGAATACCAACAAGCCGGGGACGTCGGTCTTTATCCCCGTTACCGACGTTACCGAGGAGTATATCAACCTCCTTCATCTATACTGCAGCCATTCGTACGGGTTCACTATCATCGACGACCTCACGGGCAAGCCCGCGGGCGTGCAAAAATGGATAGACAAGGGCAGGCTCAAGGGCGATATAAAGATGTCGCTCTTCGACCTCGAGGTGAGGATACTCACGGGGCTGAACGTCGAGCAGGCGTTCATCTGCCAGAACATGAGCCTTGCGCTCCAGGCGCTCGGCCTCGCCGGCTGGACGTTCAGCGGGTTCATACCGAGGTTCGCAATGGGAGCGGCTCCACACTTGTTCAAAGGGCTCGGCTTCAGGTTCATACAGCCCAAGAAAGGCGTGATAGACCCCCCTGCAACAGTCCCCGTCGGTAGGGACGGCGTGTTCGAGGCCTACTGCCCGCCCTATTACAAGAACATGGACGAGGCTATAGACGCCTTCCACCACCATAAAGAAGAAGCGTGGAAGCCCGAGAAGCCTTTCCCGTATGCCGAGCCCGACAAACACCTCATGAGGGCGCCCAAGCCTACGGAGAACACTATTCAGATAGTGAAGGACGTGGCCAACTACATATACGACACCTACGGCAGGTTCCCTGCTTTCGTCGATCCGATGTATATGCGACTCGTTTTTCAGGCGATGAACATAGACGTGGAATTCTACGACAAGTACTATCCGAAGGGCTCTTATTCGGATATGCACCTGCAGAAGTTCCTGAGCGACCATCCCGCGGCAGCGGGGCGCGAGGGGGAAAAAACGGGCGGCAGGGAAGCGAGGGCCCGGGGCAGGGCTGAAAAGAAGATAAAGGCTTAATTAACCGGCTTCCGGCCGCATCGGGCGGTTCTTCGGTGTTTTACCGGCCTGAAAATAAATTTCATTCCGGGTCAATCTAACACTTGACAAACACTTAATAATTATCTAAATTGGAAGTGAGGGTAAGGGGAAGGCGTTATGGTGGACTAAAAAGGTTGGGAGCTTAACTATGAAGCGTTCAGATATAGAAAAAGAATTGGCGGACAAATTTAATCTTCAACCTTCTCAATCCGAGCAGATACTCGATACGGTTATAGAACATATGACCGAGGTGCTCGAGGGCGGCGGCAGGATCGAGATCAGGGGCTTCGGAAGCTTCTTCACGAAGAGCTACGGCTCCTACGAGGGGCGAAACCCGAGGACCGGCTCGAAGGTGATGGTATCGTCGAAGAAGCTCCCTCATTTCAGGCCGAGCAGAGAGCTTATCACGAAACTGAACGGCGGGAACGAGTAGCGTCGGTCAGTTTCGGAAACAGCAATCGATTCCAGCCTTAACCGGGACGGGATTTATATTCCGCCCGTAACCGAACATACCCGATACATTGACAATCCGGTCGTATCCGATAGCCTTTTTTCTATGGCGCTCCGCACAATACTTACATATCCCGATCCGTTTCTGAGAAAGAAATGCGCTCCCGTCGAAGAGATCGACGGGGAGGTGCTCGAGCTCCTCGACGACATGGCCGAGACCATGTACGGGGCCAGGGGGGTCGGGCTCGCCGCGTCCCAGATAGGGGTCGATAAACGGGTAGTCGTCATCGATATAAGCCCGAGGAATACCGGAGCGGACGAGGAAGGGGAAGAGGAAGAGGGGACCGAATACGAGGGGCCGGGGCTGATAGAGCTTATAAATCCCGAGATAATTTCTTCAGTAGGCCAGGTCATCGCCGAGGAGGCGTGCCTGAGCATCCCCGGGTTCACGAGCGACGTTAAGCGGAAGCAGAGGGTTGTGATAGAGGCCTACAACAGGGAAGGGCAGCTGATAGAGATAGAAGCCTCGGAGCTCCTCGCGCGCGTGTTCCAGCACGAGATCGACCATCTCGACGGCGTCCTCTTCATAGACAGGCTATCGCGGCTCAAGCGCGAGCTCATCAAGCGGAAGATAGAGAAGGTGCTCGGCAAAGAAGAAAAAAGATACGCCGTGATGTAACTAAAAATTCACCTGCAATACTTTTTACGCTGCTGTTAAGGCCTAGCAACATAATCATTCCCAAATTAAAATATCCGGAGAAATGGCGTCTTTGTTCTGTCTTCGCGAGAACGATTTCGAGCGAGCGAGGAATCGGTCGCCCTTGGTCGACGGCAACAAATGTCTCTTCACCTTGGGAAATAGTGACTGAAGATAAAATGAATGTAGCCGTGGCGATCTCGCTTTATTCATGAGATTGCCGCGCTCCGTAATATGTTTTTTGTGACTTAGGTGCAATGAGGAAGGTACTTATTTGCAATCAGCCGAGGGCGACCGATTGCTTACTTGCTCGCAATCGTTGCAATGACAGGAAGGGGTGAGATTGCCGCGGATATACAGGCGTGCAAACCGTTCAATCCTTCGACTACGCTCAGGACAGGCTCCTGCTCAGGGCGAACGGGATTATTATCGCGGCTGGAAGCCGCTCCTACAGCAGGTGAGGGTAACGATTCTCGACGAGGCAGAGGGGGTTCGGAAGAATCATATATGAGCACACATTGTGTGCTTACCCCCTCTTGTATCTCCCTATAAGCTCGGCTTTTTCGATTATATGTCCCTCTATCGCCCCATCGAACGCTTCCTTCCTCGAGCCTTCCTTGAGCCCGAGCTCCTGGTCGAGCGCGTAGAGCTTGAAGAAGTACCTGTGCGTACCCGAAGGAGGGCAGGGCCCCCTGTAGCCTTTACCCCCGAAGTCGCATGTGCCCTGGGCGCCGGGAGGCTCCTTCCCGCGCTCGAGCCTGCCGGTCCCGGGGGGCATGTTCCACACGAGCCAGTGTACGAACGTCCCCCTCGGGGCGTCGGGGTCGTCCATTATGAGCGCGAGGGATTTCGTCCCTTCGGGGACAGCCGTGATATTAAGCTCCGGAGAAACGTCCCCGCCGTCGCAGGTCATCCCCCTCGGAATCATTCCCCCTTCCTTGAAATCGGGGCTCGTTAGTTTCATATTATCCGCCTCCTGAAAAGCTATACGACGATTCAAGTATATCCTATACGTCAATTATCATACCCGGGAGTCTCCAGCACGGCCGGCAATAGTGACGAAATATCGGTTTCCAGCCTATGTACCCGGCAATCTATTTCAAAAATTTCTTATATATTGTGCCTGAAGTGTATCGGCTGTATGTTTAGGCCAAAGCGGATTTTTTTGGGATTACAAGTCGGAACGCTTTTAAAAATTCATCGTGCTCAGAAGGGGATAAAATGAAAAGCTCCAATTGGATTCATGCTCTTGCGGTCTATGCTCTCTTCATTCTAATCGGTCTCGGAAACATCGGCGGATGCGAAACAACCGAAGGGGGCTCGGATCAGGATGATGACGACGATACGGAATTGCGTACGTGCGACCTGACGGGCTCGGATGCGGCCTGCGAGATTTGTGCGCAGCTGGGTGATGCGGCCTGCTGCACTCTGACCACGCCCGCGGGATGCGGGTCCGTGACAGCGATAACCACGTTCACCACCTGCAACGACGATCTCCCGGCTGCCTGCCTGATAGGGACGCAGCCTACTCCGATTCCGACTCCAGTGCCTACCCCCGAACCTACGCCTGTGCCTACTCCGGTACCCACACCTGTTCCGACCCCTGACCCTACTCCCGCACCTACGCCCGGGCCTACTCCCATGCCTGCCCAGTGCCCCTCGCCCGGACCGTCCGGGACACACACCGTACGCATAGTGAACGAATGCTCGGAATCTGTATGGATAGGAGCGGAGAGCATAAACTTCACTTCTCTCCTCTGCGCTGCGGGCACAGGAAGCGCGCCATCTGTCGGCGACTGCGGGCCTGAGGGAGGCCAGGGTACTACCATCCCGGATAACACGGCCTGGGTAGGGCCTCCGCCCTGGGCTGCCGACGGGAGCGCGACCTGGGAGATACCGCCCATGGACAACGATCCGGCAGGGCTCGACGGCATAAGAGACCTGACGATCCCCGTCTGCTGGGATTCGGGAGTCCTCGTTGCCCGTACCGGGTGTTCGGAGCTCCCGTCGCCTGGTCCCTCCGGGAACCTCACGTGCGAGACGGGCAACTGCGGCGGGACGTACGGAGTCGAGAACTGCGGGGGGATCAACGGGCCCAAGCCCGCTTCCCTGGCCGAGTTTACGTTTGACGGGGGGATACCGGCAAACTGCACCGGCGCCGATAACTACGACGTATCGTTCGTCGCCGGGTTCAACGTGCTGATCGAAACCGCGCCCTGTCAGAGCGGCTGCGGGAGCGCAGGGTCTGGGTGTACGATGATGCCCGTGTGCCCGTGGGACACGTACGTTTTCCAGCCGGATACCCAGCCGAACACGGGCGGCTTCGTGGAGACGCCGTCGGGAGACATAGGGACGTGCCTCTCGCCGTTCAATATGTCATCGATAGGGCTTCCGCCCCTCGAATCCATGTCCGGGGACGAGATGGACAGGCTCGGTTGCGTAGGCGGCTACAACGAGACCCCCTGGACGAACAGCGACGCGTGGGGCGTCTGCATGACGAGCCTCGGCGCCAACACCAACAGCTGCGCGATGACATCATCTACAACGTGCGGAACTAATCTGAACATACCGCCGACTGGAAACTCGACGCCGCCCTGCTGTGAATTCCCTGCGACCATGTGCGACCCCTACGGGCAGTGCGATTCGGTCATGGGAAGGACGGCCGCCTGGCCGACCGATAACGACGGGGGGAGTACGACGGAATACATAGAGAACATACACGAAGCGTGCGGGGATAATGCCGGCGGGGGACAGGCGGGCGCTTATGCCTGGTCTTTCGACGACGGGAACCAGGTGATAGGGCTCGCGAACGCGCTCTTTACATGTCAGGGCGACGATATAAATTACGTCATCACGCTCTGCGGCGGCAGCGGCAATCCCCAGCCCACGCCGCAGCCCACGGCCGTGCCCGCGGCGACTGAGGAGTGACGGCACTTTTTCTGTCATCGCGAGGCTGTCTTATAGCCGTGGCGATCTCGCTTTTCTTCTTAATTCCCTCTCCCCAGCGTGGGAAACAATTCCGAACGAGTGAGGAATTGGTAGTTGTTACAGCGAAGCCAGAAAAGGTGCTTAATTCCGGCTCGTCGATTCCTGAGTCAAAATATGTAGGGTGAGGGGGTACCTAAATAATATTATTTTTCTTCTTTTCCTTGATGAAAAGAAGCAAAAATCATCCGACGCACATAATTTGCTAAAAATCTTATGTTTAAGCTAAAATCTTTCAAATGGACTGCTGAAAGATTTTTACGCCTAAACACGCGATTTTCTTAACGCAAATTCTGTAATGTCGGGAAAAAAAAATAAAAACCAGATTGCCGCGTCGCTTCGGTTCGTTTTACAGTTGTCGTTTAGCGAAGAACAGTCACTTCAATACCATTTGACATGAGCGACCGATTCCTCCCTCGATCGAAATCGTTGCTCGCGATGACAGGAAGATTGAAAGGAATAATTAAATCCACCCTACCCCTCCTTTTTCTAAGGAGGGAATTAAATGCATTTTCCCCCTTTGGAAAAGGGGGTATAGACCGGGGACATAGGTTACAGGTGTTCGGAGACATGGGTAACAGTATTTCATGATACTAGACCAGGTCGATCCGGGCAATTTTGAAGTTCCGGAAGAACACATTTAACTTTCCGTCCTCCCCCGTGGGTCTTATACCCACGCGCTGTCCTTTAAACGCATTGCCCACTCTCCACTCCTTACCCTTATAATGCAATATCCCTCCATCCTGCACCTTTCTTACCACGTCCGAGGGGCTGTACTCCCATTCCCTGACCCTCTCGGGGAACTCTCTCTCACTCACACTATAACACTCGGCAGGCACCCTCATCCCCAGGGCTTC
>JBGSVA010000020.1:0-6785 GCA_041753155.1 Thermodesulfobacteriota bacterium
AGAAAATAGATTATTAAGGCGTGAAAATCTTTCAGGGCTGGGGCGGAATTGAAAGATTTTAGCCTTAATATGATATTTTTAGCAAATTATGTACAGTCGGATGATTTTTGCTTCTTTTCATCAAGGAAAAGAAGGATAAAAAAAACAGCCTTTCTCCTTTCTTTGTCCTTTCATAAACCATACTACGTGTGTGCTTCATCATATCAAGCCATAGAAAAAATATACTTACATTTTCTTTAGCTTTTACGCATAAGCACCCACGCCCATTACCAAAACCAGCCAATATCCCCTGCCCGGAATCACCTCTCCGATATGAATATCAAAAGTCCCGAACCTCTCCCCCCTCCCCTGGAGTAACAAATTTTCTGAATCCATTTACAATTTTCGGGCGTATTTATGATATGAATGTTGACAAAATTGGTAAAGGGGTATTTGTTTAGGGTTATGAAGAAAGTGCTTCTAACATTAATTGCGGGACTGTTAATGTCGCCCGCGCTGTCGATGGGCTCCGAAGGGACGGCAAACGTGATCGTGTACACGTCCTATCCGGATGACGTCATCTCGTACATCTACGTGATCCCCGCCGACGAGAATGAATCCGCACCCGGCCGGGAAACGAAAATCACATACTTCAAACCCCCGGTCTTCACGAACAACATCCTCGTCAGCCGGAACTACAGAAACGTTCTCTGCACTAAATACACTATCTGCGACTGAACGCTGTACATCCGCTTCTCAGATAATCTATCAGCCGCAAGTCTTCCGCCGATCCTCCGCCCGACCCACCCTGTCATTGCGAGGGAGCGGAGTATGCGACCGCGGCAATCTCATCCCTACCCTGTCATTTCGACCACTGCTTCGAGCGAGCGAGAAGTAGGACGCCCTTGGCTAATTCTAGATTGTTTCCTTCCTTACGGTAAAGCAGCAATTTAATCCAAATCGGGAGAAATCTATCTTTTGCCTTTCCTTTCCCGACATTACAGAATTTGCGTTAAGAAAATCGCGTGTTGAAGCGTATAAAAATCTTTCAGCTTTCTAATTGAAAGATTTTAGCTTCAACATAAGATTTTTAGCAAATTATGTTCAGTCCTTTCATAGAACACACTACGTGTGTGATTTTTGCTTCTTTGTATCCAGACAAAGAAGAAAATGATATTACTTTTGTCTTTTTTTGATATATTCGTCATTCGCGGCTGGCCTGTCCCGGGCTCGACCCGGGAACTCGTTCCTACAGTGAAGATTATAACCATGATTAGTAGTGCAGAGGGGGTCGATTATGTCATATATGAGCACACATTGTGTGCCACACAACGTGTGTCTTTCCATCAAGGAAAAGAAGAAATATCAGCCTTTGACTTTTACTTTACTTTCGTCATTCGCGGCTGGAAGCCGCTCCAACAAATTTAAGGGCGTCACTACGGGGATGCAAATATTATTTGCAGTCCCCGACCCGTTTCCCCTCGGCCTTGGTGACTATGGTCACAGGTTTCCCCTCAAACTGCCCGTTCAATACAATGTTCCACCCGATCGCCATTCCGTTCGAGCTGTACTCCGCCTTGCCCGTCAATGGCGGCATCTGTTCTCCGCCCGTGCAATTGATATCGAAACTTACCGTATTCCCGTTCTTCTTTACGTTGCTGGCAGAGCAGCCCGCTTTGGAGGGGAGCGCGCTCACAGGATTAAACACTTTATCTGTAATGCACTTCTCTTCATTGTGGACGACTCCCTGGGGATCGTCATTGGAGCTGGTTTCCCTCTTTATCTGGTAATTCCCGGGTGTCACGTTCAGCACGGCGTCCTCCGCCTGCGCGCCCGCGAACGGCAAAGCCGCAAAAAACAAAACAAGTAAATACCGAAAAGCAATTCTCATGTAACAAAACCCTCCGTTATGTGCTTTATTGAATATGAAGAATTATAGTTTACTCCTGCCCCGAGTTCAATGTTTTTGGTCCCGGTGACAGCGTCACTTAAACAGGCTCTCGTAGTCCTCGCCTTCGGAATCCCCGCCGTCCCTTTCCTCCGGGAGCCCCACCCTGAACGGGATCGCCTTCATCGCAAGCGCCTTCTTTATGAACAGCCTCACTGCCCCGGACGGGGTCATCCCCAGGCCCGACACGAGCCTTTCGAACTCCCTCTTGTCCCCTTCCTCGATCCTTATATATATAGTCGAATCCTTTCCCATTATTCCTCCTTCTCCCTCACCCGGCATATTATAATACATTGTATTATATTTGTCCATACATTGTATTTTTCAATATATTAATCGTTATTATGGAAATGCACGGCAATCTCACCATTTCCTTCCGACATTACTGAATTTGCGGCGGGTGAGCGTCCGCAGGCATATGATAGCGAAGATCCCACTTCCTTGTCATTCCCGACACCAACGGTTCTGAACGTGTGCAAGAACCGGTCGCCCTCCGCTGATTGCAAGCAAGCCTCTTTATTCCAGCAGATAAGCATCATAAGCCAAAATATATCGGGAATCCAGTCCTTTCAACATAACGAATCGCGGCTGGAAGCCGCTCCTACACATGTTTGTCTTTGCGAGCAACGATTTCGACCGAGGAACGAATTCGAGCAAGTAACGGAATCGAACGTGTTAGAATCCGGTCTATTCCTGCTGAATACTCAGACGTATATGTGCTTGGGATGCTCCATTGAAACCAAAAGAATTCGGTCGCCCCTGGTTAAATACTCATGTGCTTCTGTTCTCGGGAGGCTCTATTGAAGACAAAATAAATCGGACGCCCTTAGCCGATTGCGAAAAAGTACATTCATCATCGTACCGAAGTTATAAAAACCAAATTATGAAACGAAGCGCGGCAATCTCGTCTTTTCTCTTCCCGACATTACAGAATTTGCGGCGGGCAAGCACCCACAAATAAAATACCCTCCCCCCTTTTAAGCGGGGAACGATTCCGAGCAAGTAAGGTATCGGTCACTCTCGCGACAAAGCCGGTGAAGCATATTAACTTCCTTCTCGACGATGCCTGAGCCAAAATAGTTCGGGTGGGGGGTTACCTTATATTTCTGTCATTGCGAGTGGAGCGCAGCACAGCGCGGCAATCTCATCTTTTCTCTCTTCCCGACATTACAGAATTTGCGTTAAGAAAATAGATTATTAAGGCGTGAAAATCTTTCAGGGGTGTGGGAAGAATTGAAAGATTTTAGCCGTAATATGATATTTTTAGCAAATTATGTACAGTCCTTTCATAGAACACACTACGTGTGTGATTTTTGCTTCTTTTCATCAAGGAAAAAAAGGATAAAAAAAATAGCCTTTCTCCATTCTTTGTCTTTTCATAAAACACACATTGTGTGCCACACCACGTGTGTGCCTTTCTTTATCTTTCCGATGAAGCAAAATCCATGCACAATCCGCAAATCCATCCCTCCTCCCCCCGCTATCTTTTTCCCCCTCATGTGTTATATAAATTCCCTTGCGCGGACCGCGCTCACCGGACGCGCGA
Organism: Thermodesulfobacteriota bacterium; assembly: GCA_041753155.1. Taxonomy (GTDB): domain Bacteria; phylum Desulfobacterota_D; class UBA1144; order Nemesobacterales; family UBA2774; genus 2-12-FULL-53-21. The sequence goes on from JBGSVA010000020.1 coordinate 3,474, forward strand.
ATCAATCAGGCACTCTGCGGGGGACTGATGGCTCTCTTATCAAGAATCAGACGCAGGCTCGACAACCCGGACGAAGACATATCGGGCGGAAGCGGGGCTATCGGGTTCCTGGGCGCTTTCTCTATCGGTATCGGGGGCATAGTCGGCGGCGGTATCTTCGCCACGCTCGGTCTCGCCACGGTAGAGTCCCGGGGCGCGACGTTCCTCTCATTCCTCATCGGCGGCCTGGTCGCGCTCCTCACCGCGTACTCGTACGTGAAACTCTCCCTCGCATACCCGAGCAAGGGCGGCACGGTCACGTTCCTCAACAAAGCGTTCGGCCCCGGATTCGTCACGGGCTCGCTCAATACCCTCCTCGTCATGAGCTACGTCGTGCTCCTCTCCGTCTACGCTTACGCCTTCGCCAATTACGCGGCCGCCACGTTCTTCCCGCACGACGAATACGCCCGCTGGCACAGGTTCCTCGTCTCGGCGGTCGTAGTCGCGCTCGCGCTTGTCAATTTCGCGGGCCCTTCGCTCGTCGAAAGGTCTGAAGGTTTCTTCAACCTTAGCAAGCTCCTCATACTCCTCGTCTTCGTGGTGTTCGGTCTCCTCGGAAGCGGCCTCACTTTCGAGCGCATGGCGCCCCCGGAATGGGTCCCGGCCCCCGATATAATTGCCGCCGGGATGCTCGTGTTCCTGAGCTATGAGGGGTTCGAGCTCATCGCGAACGTCTCCGACCAGGTGAAGGACAGGGAGAGGAACCTCCCGCTCGCATTCTACGGCTCGGTCGCGACGGCGCTCGTGTTCTACGTACTCATAATAATCGTAGTGCTCGGGCACATGAGCTTCGGCGCAGTCGCGGACTCCCGCGGTTACACTCTATCGGCAGCGGCCGAGCTGTTTATGGGCAGATTCGGGTTCGTGCTCCTCGCGGTGGGGGCCATACTCGCGACCGCATCTGCCATCAACGCCGGACTGTTCGGTGCGTCGAAGCTCCCTCTAATGCTCGCCAGGGTCAACGAAGCCCCGCCCATATACCTCCGCGAGTTCAGGGGCCGGCACCCCGCGGGCCTCGTCGTCATCTCGATACTCATCCTCCTGATCGTGAACTTCCTCGACCTCCACTCACTCTCGGCCGCGGCGAGCGCGGGGTTCATCGTCATATTCCTCACGGTCAACGTAGCTAACGCCAGGCTCGCCGGCGTGACGGGCAGCAGCCGGCGCGTATCGGCAATAGCCGCCGCCGTGTGCCTTATCGCGCTCGCGGTAATGATCGCAGAAACAGCCCGAACCCCGGCAAACAGGAAGGACCTCTGGTTCATCGGCGGACTCATGGTCCTGCCGCTTATCTACCAGACCATATACCGCGGCATCGGATACCTCCGCAATAGAAAGTTGTGATGAGCTCACATTGTGTGTGCTGATATACGATCCTTCCCAACCTCTTCCGCCCTACCTACCCTGTCTTTGCGAGGGAGCGCCTGTCCTGAACTTGTTTCAGGATCGCGACCGCGGCAATCTCATCTTTTTCCCTCTCCCAACATTACAGAATTTGCGTTAAGAAAATAGATTATTAAGGCGTAAAAATGTTTAGGGGATGAATGCAAGCAAGCGCGCATTCGGACGCCCATTCTTATCAGTAATAATGTAATTAGACTTACATCAATGCTATTAGGGAGGAATTAAAACATTTTAGCCTTAATATGATATTTTTAGCAAATTATGTAGTCGGATGATTTTTGCTTCTTTGTATCTAGACAAAGAAGAAAATAATATTGTAGTTGTCTTTTCATAAAACACACATTGTGTGTGCAGTATTTCATAGACCACACTACGTGTGTCTTTTCGTCAAGGAAAAGAAGAAATAAATTCGCCTTTCTTACATCTTTATAATGAAACGAAGTCCGCAACCTCCGCAAATCCTTTGTCCCCTCACGAAAAACTCCCCGTCCCGCCGTTTCCGGCAGAGCGGGGAGCGCTTCATTCGCTATATGTAAATCATCGAGCCGCGGGCAGGTCAGCTAACGCTTAGAAATTAACCCCTCACTGCCCCTGCACACAGTACGCGCGCACCTCGACCTTCAGACAGTTGTCGGGTGACCCCGCGCCTTCCTTCCTGAATACAGACACCTTCCATCCGTTCCATCCGATCGGGTTCATATTGTCGGCGATACTCGAATAGACCCTGACTTCTTTCAGGTTTATGGTCGAGCCTTCGGGCATGAACGTATATCCGCCGCCGATCGCGAAAGACCCTGCCGGGCAGGTCGCCCTGAAATCGAGCGCCTTTCCCGCGAGCATGCTCACCTGCTGGCTCTCCGACACCTCCGACACCGTTACGCCGCTCGCCTTCACCGTCTCCACGTCAATGACCATGGGCTGGCACTTCTCCGAGCACGAGATGCCTTCAGTCGACGAGCACGGCGAGGCCGGCGCCGGAGCGGCGGGCGGGGGCTGCGGATAAACGGGCTGCGCATAAGCGCTACCCGCTCCGACCGCCAGTAAGAACGCGCCGAAAATTATGCCGACCACCAAATTTCCCAATGTTTTGCTGCTCTCCATAATTTAATACCTCCCTTGAATGGATTTTCTAACTCCCCTTGCTCGCACGATTTTACTACATTATGCTGTGCGATTCAACACGCCCCGGATAATCCCCCATGCACCCCGTTTTTCCCCTTCCGGGCCCGGTAATCGTACACCTCAATACTGTATATCGCGTATATGTTTCATAGAGCGCACCGTGTGCGTCCCGCTGCCGCCCCGCAAATATAAAAGCCCCTCCCCCCGCTTGGGATGAAGAGACTTCAATTCATTTTCTGTCATTTCGAGCTGCGCGAGAAATCTATCTTTGTCATGCTGAACTGCGGTTTCGAGCGCGTGAGGAACCGGGTCCATAGGCATAATGCAATGAGGCCATTGTTCCTCGGATATTGTTGGTTAACCCAAAACATTCAGGGTCTCATCTTTTTCCCTCTCCCGACATTACAGAATTTGCGGCACACAATGTGTGCACATATATGATCCTTCCCAACCACTTCCGCCCTACCTACCCTGTCTTTGCGAGGGAGCGCCTGTCCTGAACTTGTTTCAGGATCGCGACCGCGGCAATCTCATGAATAAAGCGAGATCGCCACGACTACAATGTTTTGTATTTAGTATCTATTTGCCATAAGATATTGGTTCACAGGAATCAACTAAGGGCGACCTGCTCCTCTTATACATCGGAGCAGTTCTCGCGATGACAGAAAAAGATTAAAAGATTTTAGCTTCAACATAAAATTTTTAGCAAATTATGTTCAGTCCTTTCATAGAACACACTACGTGTGT
>JBGSVA010000021.1:0-100909 GCA_041753155.1 Thermodesulfobacteriota bacterium
CAATATTCAGTTCGGGCTCAACCCTGACGACGGGCGCATGGTGGTTATAGAGATGAACCCGAGGGTCTCCAGGAGCTCTGCGCTCGCATCGAAAGCCACGGGTTTCCCCATAGCGAAGATCGCGGCCAAGCTCGCGGTCGGCTACACGCTCGACGAGATATCGAACGACATCACGCGGTACACGCCGGCTTCATTCGAGCCGTCTATAGATTACGTAGTAGTCAAGATACCCAGGTTTACGTTCGAGAAATTCCCCCAGACCGATCCCACACTCACGACACAGATGAAGTCCGTGGGCGAGGTCATGGCGATAGGGAGGACATTTAAGGAATCGCTCCAGAAGGCCGTGAGGTCTCTAGAGATAGATTCCTCGGGATTCGAGCCCATGTCCGCTGATACCGGCCTTATAAGGGATAAATTAAGGACCCCGAATCCGGACAGGCTCTGGTATATCGCCGACGCTTTCAGGTGCGGGATGGATATCGAGGAAATTTTCGGTCTTACATATATAGACAGGTGGTTCCTCCGGAATATAGAGCAGATAGTTCAAATGGAGGAGAGGCTCGAGTCCTCTGCGCGGAAGATGAACGGGAGCCTTTTGAGGAAGGCCAAGGAGTACGGGTTCTCCGACATCAGGATCGCCGAGCTTACGGGTAAGTCACAGGACGACGTGCGGAAATCGAGGCTCAGTAATAATATCGGCTCCGTATACAAAATGGTCGATACGTGCGCCGCGGAGTTCGAGGCGTACACGCCCTACCTCTACTCGACCTACGAAACGGAAGACGAGGCCCCGCCTACGGATAGGTCAAAGGTCGTGATACTGGGCGGCGGCCCAAACAGGATAGGGCAGGGCATCGAATTCGATTACTGCTGCGTACACGCCTCGTTCTCCTTGAGGGAAGAGGGTTACGAAGCCATAATGGTGAACTGCAACCCCGAGACGGTGAGCACCGATTACGATACCTCGGACAGACTCTATTTCGAGCCCCTCACGCTCGAGGATACCCTCTCCATAATCGCGAGGGAAAAACCGGAAGGGGTGATTGTGCATCTCGGCGGCCAGACCCCCCTCAAGCTCGCTATACCGCTCGAGGAGAGGGGTGTGAAAATCATCGGCACATCGCCCGACAGCATCGACCTTGCGGAGGACAGAGAGAGGTTCAGGGACCTCGTCGAGGAGCTCGGGCTCAGGCAGCCCGAGAGCGGCATAGCGAGGAGCCAGGAGGAGGCTATCAGGATAGCGAACGATATAGGCTATCCCATCGTCGTCAGGCCATCCTACGTCCTGGGAGGCCGTGCAATGGAGATCGTCTACGCCGAGGATTCGCTCAGGCGATACATAAGAGAGGCGGTGAAGGTCTCCCCCAACCGGCCCGTGCTCATAGACAAGTTTTTGAAAGACGCCAAGGAAGTCGACGTCGATGCCCTGTCCGACGGGAGGACCGTCGTCATCGGAGGAGTGCTCGAGCATATAGAAGAGGCCGGGGTTCACTCCGGGGACAGTGCCATGGTCCTTCCCCCTTTCTCGATCGAAGCCCGTGTGATAAAAGAGATAAAGCGTCAGACAAAAGAGCTCGCCCTTGCGTTAAAGGTCGTAGGACTCGTCAATATTCAATTCGCCGTAAAGGACAATATCGTTTACATACTCGAAGTAAACCCCCGTGCGAGCAGGACCGTCCCGTTCGTTAGTAAAGCCATAGGCGTCCCGCTTGCCAAGCTCGGGACCAAGGTTATGATAGGGAAAACGCTCAGGCAGCTCGGATTTACCAAGGAGGTAGTCCCCGGGCACTACTGCGTCAAGGAGTCCGTTTTCCCGTTTATCAAGTTTCAGGGCGTAGACACGATCCTCGGCCCCGAGATGAAGTCCACGGGAGAAGTGATGGGCATCGATAACGACCTCAGCATGGCGTTCGCGAAGGCGCAGATTGCAGCGGGAAGCGACCTCCCCCTCGCCGGGACGGCATTCATAAGTGTCAAGGACGAGGATAAGCCCAAGCTCTCGGAGTTTGTAAAGGACCTCGAAGGTCTCGGGTTTAATATTATGGCTACGGCCGGTACAGCCGCCTATCTCCGGGGTATCGGCGTCGGATGCACCGTCGTGAAGAAGGTGATCGAAGGCCGCCCGCACGTAGTCGATCATATCAAGAACGGGGAGGTCCAGCTCGTCGTGAACACGACATTCGGGCAGAAAGAGGTGGAACAGTCCTACTCTATCAGACGTACTGCACTCGTCCACAGGGTCCCCTACTTTACGACTATTTCTGCGGCCAGGGCCGCCGTAGGCGCAATCGAGGTGCTTATCAGGAAGGGTCTCGACGTTAAGGCTATTCAGGACTATTATTAAGTGTTGTATAATTGAATACCATGTTTATGTTATCCGAGAATGATTTAATCCGCTCGAGAAGATTTCCTTTCCCGCTTCCTTAACAGATCCAGGAGGATTTTAGTATGACCGTAGAAAGAGTGCCGATGACTCCCAATGGATATAAAAAGATGCAGGAAGAGCTCCGCAGGCTGAAGACCGTAGAAAGACAGGAAGTGATAAAGCTGATCGAATTCGCGAGGTCCCTCGGGGACCTTTCGGAGAATGCCGAGTATGAGACGGCGAAACAAAGGCAATCCTTCGTGGAAGGGAGAATTCAGGAGCTGGAGAGTAAAGTCAGCAGGGCGGAAATTATCGACCCGGCCGAGCTCAGAAACAAGGACAGGGTAACGTTCGGGGTCAGGGTCAAGCTCGAGAACCTCGAGACCGGGGAGACCGTGACTTATCAGCTCGTGGGTCCTGACGAGTCCGAGCCCGATAACGGTCTCATATCGATAACATCGCCCATAGGCAGGGCGCTCATAGGAAAGCGGGTGGACGACGACGTTCAGGTCCATGCCCCGGGCGGCGTAAGGGAGTTCGTCGTTCTGGAGATAAGCTGAGCCTGCTCCCGGGCGGTTCAGTCGACTACTACGCTTGATTCCACTTTACCCGTCTCCGGATCGTATATGTATTCTTCGCCCAGCGGATGAGCAGGGAAATCCCCTGTGGTCTCGAGCTCTATGAATTTTCTGAGCTCATCCAGGCTCCTCGGAAAATCTCCATATAGCTTTTTATATCTGGCGGACTTCGCGTTCAGGAATACAATCGCCTCCTGAATTCTCCGCTTCGAGAGATCGGAGCTTTTTACAGCTTCTATCTTGGGCGCGAGAATGAACTTGCCGCCCATAGGCGCTTCCGGAATTCCGTTTTTGACTACGCCCGACCGAGCCAAATCTTCAGGCGACGACGGCAGCCTTCCATAACGCTTTACGTACTCCTTTAACGATTCCGTCAGCTTATCTTCGAGAGCCATCGTGTCTATCTCGTTTATATTCCTGAGCGCGAATTCCCTCCTCCCATCGCTCGGGCTCGTTTCGTAAATGATTTCCCAGATCTTCCTCGAAAGCTCGTTGTTTCCTCCTCTCGCGTGAGCGGACGCAGCCATGCCCGCCATCGAGGCCTTTCTCAGCGGGGAGAGGCCCGGTTTTTCGGAGGCCTCCCTGAAGAGCTCTGCGGCTTTTTCGTAATCTTTCGGATAAAAATAGTAGATGAATGCCTCTTCGAGAGGCAGCTTGTAATTTTCGGGGTTGTTGCTCCTTCCCTTATCGAATAGCTCGATCCCCTTCATTGTTTCCCCGAGCCCGAATGGCGGGGGCTCAGCGAGGAACGTGCCCCCGTACCTGTATGCGTTCACGAACTTCGGGTCGAGGTCCGTGATGATATCGAAGTAGTGATAAAGCAGGTCGGGATTCTGCTCATTAGATTTCTTACTGCCGAAGTATTGGAGCGCCCTAAGCCAGTATATGTCCGCGAGGAGATCGTTGTAGCCTAGAGACAGCTTCTTAAGGGACGAAGACGATATGTAAAGGCTCTCTTCGACTGACCGGAATCTGCCCCTTATCTCGTCGATCCTGATCTGAAACGGGATCGATACCGCAACGAGAGCGGCCAGCATGACAAGGGCGATCGTAGGTTTTATCGCGGTTCTGACTGACATCAGCTATTTAAACTCTTTCCTCTCGAAAATGATGGTCGCGAGTATGAGGAGTGCGAGTGTATATATGACCGCATATACCGTCGTATACAGAATCAGATCGGGGTTGACGATACCTCCGTATACGGCCTCGCTCCTCACGTCGAATTTCTCCAGATTGGGAATTATTCTGTATACCGCTTCTGAAAAGAGCGCGGTAAAGGGGCTTTTCACTTCCTCGGCGAATAGCCTGATATCGCTCGAGAAGCGGCCTATCGCGATGACGAAAAAGGTGAAGAGGGCGCTCATAATGGGGGTCGTGAAGCTCGAGAATACGAGCGCAATGCCGATTACGACGAGGAATTCGAGGTATTCGAAATACACCGCGTTAAAAAACTCCGCGTAGTAATGTCCCCCGTAATAAAAACTTATAAGCCCCTCGTATCTGATTTCTATTAACAGCACCAGAAGGAATAGAATAAGCGCCATGCCGAGCGTGATTACGAATAGAGTGATCCCCAGGCCCAGATATTTCCCGAATATGAATTCGTATCTCTTGATAGGCTTCGAGAAAATGTTGTAAACGGTTTTTCTCTCCACCTCTTTATAGACGAGGCCTATACCGAGGAATACCGAGATCAGGATTCCGATTATGGATATGGCGGTGAGCCCCAGGTCCTTGACTATCTTGTTGTACTGCTCAGCCGATATGCTGGCGAATACGAGAGAGCTCAGTATCATTATTATTGCGAATAGAATCAGGCTGTATAGGACCCTGTCCCTGATTGCTTCTATAAACGTATTGTGCGCGACACTCAGTATTCTTCTCATCTTATATTATTCGTGTGGCTGACACCGGAGCTTCTATTGTTCCTTTTGCGGGTTCCCCTTTTTGGCTTCCTCTACAAAAAGCCCTTCGAGGGATTTCCTGAGCGGGTGGATAGATACTATCTCGGCCGATGTGCGTGCGACGGCTTCGAGGACCCTCCGCTTGATGTCTTCGTCGAACTTGAGCACTATGTATCCGGCCCTCTGATCCATTTCCACCCTCAGGTCCTTTACTGACTGTTTGACTTCGTCACCGGGTCCTTCGAGATGCATTTCGTAGTCCGTGTGAATCTCTTTAAGCAGGTCACCGATCTTTCCGATTTTTATGACCGTGCCCCCCATGATTATCCCGACCCTGTCGCAGAGCGCTTCGACGTCAGATAACATGTGGGAGCTGAGGAGTATCGTCTTTCCTTTCCGTTTCTCTTCTAGTATGAGGTCTTTTATCTCTCTCCTGCCTATCGGGTCGAGCCCGCTCATCGGCTCGTCGAGGATCATGAATTCCGGATCGTTCACGAGGGCCTGGGCGATGCCGATACGCTGGAGCATACCCTTCGAGTATTTTCTCATCTGCACCTTTTTCGCGTGCTCCATTCTGACTTTCCGTAGCAGCTCCTCTACTTTCTCGTGAAGGTATTTCCGCCTGAGGCCGTGGAGCTCGCCCATGTAGTAAAGGAGCTCCTCCCCGGTGAGATAATCGTAGAAGTAAGGGTTCTCCGGCAGGTAGCCGATCCTGCTTTTGGCCCCTGAGTCCGAGTGCTCTTTGCCGAGGAGCTCTATCTTCCCCTCGGTCGGGGTGACGAACCCGAGGATCGATTTGAAAGTCGTCGTCTTCCCCGCGCCGTTAGGCCCGACGAAGCCGAACACCTCGCCTTTATGGACGTCGAATGTTACGTTCTTCAGGACGCGCGTCTTCTTGCCCGTGAATCCGGTTTTGTAGTCCTTTACGAGGTTCGTGATATTGAGTATTGCTTCTGACATAATCGGACATCTAAATATATGTTAATCAATGCCTGGAGGCAATACGTCGAATGGGGTGTTTGGGTAGTATCGATTAATTTTATCCGTCGCAGGCCGGGTCATCGACGCCCGATTCAAACGTGCCGGATTGCCCGCTGCCTTGTGTGGAAACCGTACATTTTATGACTTTGTCTGTGAACGCGGAAAAATCTTTCCTGCCGTTTACCCTCGCGCTTGTCATAGAAGCTTCCCATCCGAAGTCTCCTTTGAGCGACTGAGCGTCGGTGCCGGCATCAGCGCTCCATGAGAGGCAGTACCCGGCTTTGGGATCGGCGCAATCGGCAGAGCTCGAAGGGCTCCCGTCGCTTGAAATCGCATCTTCGAATGTAGAATCTATTAGAGCGTCCTCTGGATCGCTTGTTCCTGATGGGTCCCTGAGTGTTCCCGCAGCGCCGAGCGCTCCGATTAAGTTTGTAAAGTCCCTGTCACCGTTATCGTCCAGGTCCTGTTCGAAATACTCGTACTCGGCGTCTTTCAGGGTCTGCAGGGCCTTCCGCGCGTTAACCTCGTTTGACGAGATACGGGCTTTTAACAGGTTCGGTATAGCGATTGCGAGGAGAATACCTATAATCGCCGCAACTACAAGCAGCTCGATTAAGGTAAAGCCTTTTTCGAGCGTTCTTTTTTGCCGATTGATCATATTCCTGCACTCTTCTTATTGAATAAATCGCAATATACATACCAAAACAAGATAAAAGCAGTTCTCAGGTGTACTGTTGCAACTTGCCGGTATTATTGCGATTAATGTTAATCGGAACGATTTAGATGAACTGGTTCTTTATGCCGATGATATTTCGCTCACCAAATGTGACAATATTTGTCGCCCAAATGCAATTTGTGTTCAGCGAATGGATCCATGTCGAGGAAGCGCTATATATGCTTATGATAAAATCGCGGAAAGGAATGTTAGTACTTCGGTAAAAAAAATGCGGCGGATTTGTTTACAAACCCGCCGCTTGTTAATTATCCTGAGAGTTACAAAACCTGATTTAAAGCTTAAAACAAATTAGTCGCATCCGGCCGTTGTACGAATGGACTCGAAATTTCCCGGAGTTCCTGCTGTTCCGACTGAGCTGACCGTACATCTTATAGCACCGTCGCCGTAGACTGAGAAGTCCCTTCTGCCGGTCTTGTTGTAGCTGGTCATACTGGCCTGCCAGGCGATATCGTCGAGGTCGTCTCCTTCGGCGATTTCGGCGGAATCCCAGGTTAAACAGTAGCCGGCTTTGGGGTCGGTACAGCAGCTCCCGTCGGTCGAGCCGGCTGCACACACAGCACTATCAAAGCTACTGTCAACAAGCGCGTCCTCTTCTAAACCAGTGCCTTCCGGATCGCGAAGCATGGTCATATTGCTGGTGAAATTCCTCTCGCCGTCGTCGTTGAGGTCCTGCTCGAAATACATGCCTTCCGCGTCCCTGAGCGTCTGCATGGACTTCCTGGCATTGGCTTCGTTCGCCGACATTCTCGCCTTTATAAGGTTAGGTATAGCGATCGCGAGCAGTATGCCGATGATTGCCGCTACTACGAGAAGTTCGATAAGAGTGAAACCCTTCTCTCCCTTTTTTACCTTCTTTAATGTGCTTAACATGAAAATAACCTCCTTTTCGGTAATTAGTCTTGATGATTAAGGATGCAAAGGCCGTGCCATGTGCAGCGGTTTCGCCATCTGGAAAGCGTAAGATGCCATGATCTAATGGGAAACCATCATTCGAGTATGTGGACAAGCCGAGGCAGGCTGCCCCGGCTGTACTCCCGGATTTCAGTAGATGCGACACTTTTTGGTCGCGATCTCCGCAATGTGACAATTTTTGTCAGTGTATCTGTTTTGGTGACCGGGAGCGCGGTTCAAATGAATCAATATTTATCAATTAGAGGAAGTATGCTATTTTATACTACCTATTTCAGAAGGAGGCGGTTTGAGCCATGCGTAGACATAAGCATTTAGTTTTCCCATTGATGATTTGCCTCACGGTATTCGCCCTGTTCGTTACAGGATGCACGAATATAAAAACTACTTCCTACTTTACGCCGACAAAGACAAAGCTCCGTGACTTTCAGGCTTTACAGGTCGAGACGTTCGAGACCGAGATCGAGTACTTCCCGAAAGACGCCCTTACGAAGCTCCCGGATAAAACGGCCGCCCTCATCGAAGCCGAGAACAAGTTCAAAGAGGTCAGATACGGTGTAATTGAAAATATTCCCGCTGAGGATACTATAGTATTGTTAGGCGAGGTAAGTGAATACAGGCCGAGCTCCGATGTTTCGTACGAGGGCGGGGCCCTTAAATTCGGCGAAGTATCGATTGCCATTAAGCTCGCGCTTGTGAATAAAGCGACGGGAGACGAAATCGCCACGGGAGAGGTGAACGGTTTCAGTTCCACCGGATTTATGGCGAAGGATATTTTCGAAAGTATGGCCGAGGAAATAGTCAAGTATATAAACGAGACCTATTGAGCAGGCCGAAAAATTCTATTTAAAATTTTAAGTTTGGAGGATGATATGAGAAAGTTTATTTTTTGTCTTTTACTGCTGCCCGTAACCATTGGCGCATTTTATCTGGCCGGGTCCGCGGCATACGCCCAGGATGCCGGGGGCGCCGCGGGTCTTTACAAACAGGGCAGAGAAGAGTTTCTGAAGTTCACGCCCGGGGGATTTGACAAGGCGATTGAGCTCTATAATCAGGCTATAAAGGCCGACCCGAATTACGCTCAGGCATACGCGGGCCTGGCGGAAGTATATTCCTTCATGGGTTTTTACAGGTATCAGGTAAGGGAGGAATACGAGAACTACTATACGCAGTCGTACACGAACATGACAAAGGCGCTGCAGATAAATCCGAACCTCGAAGAGGTGCAGCTTGCGCTCGCATATACTTATCTCCAGCTGAGCAGGGAGAAAGAGGCGAAGACGACCGCGCAGAAGATACTGGCTAAGAACCCGAACAACACAGAAGCCATTTACATTCTTTGGTCGGCCAGCGGAGAGAACCCCGACTCCCCTGAAATAAGAAAAGTCCTCGAGCTCAATCCGAAGTTCGTGCCGGCATACGTAGGGCTCGCAAACTCCTTGTTCTTTAAGAAAAGGGCTTACGGACAGGCGACCCAGTACTTCAGAAAAGCGGCGGAAATAGCCCCTTCGGCGCAGATACACAACCTGTTCGGCACCGCTCTCAGGACTCAGGGCCACTACAACGAAGCGATCGACGAATACGAGAAGGCAATAAATGAGAACCAGAATTATGCGCCCGCGTACATGAATCTCGGCATTACGTATTATTACCTCAACAAATTCAACCAGAATATCGACAACCAGAAGAAAGCGATATCGCTTAACCCGAATTATCCCGATGCGTACTTTTTTATAGCGCAGGGTTACGAGAAGGCTAACAACCCTCAACAGGCGGTCGTTTACTACAAGAAATTCCTCGAAGTGTCGCTCGAGCAGGAGATGTACGCCGGTTATGCCGCGCAGGCCAAGGAGAGGATTTCGGCGCTCGGCGGCGGCAAGTAAGGGATACAAGCAGGCTCGCTCGGCTTATACAGGGAACAAATAGAGCCGGTCTGTTCCGGTGATTATACAGGCTCGGCCGGGGCCGGAATAAATACGGGGCGGGTTCGGTAATATGCCGCAGTATACGGACGGACATGAGTTAATAGCATTGACCCTCGGCATGGAATCGAGTGCGAGCCTGTGGAACGTTATATTCGAGGGTTTCGATCAGGAGGTCGTGCTGGTCTCGAAGTTCTCCGGTAGGGACGACCGTGTCGTGAGCACCCTCTACGAGTTCGGGGATATAATCGGAAGGAATTATAAAGACTGCAAAGTAAGAACGACACTCACTGGCATAGAGATAAAAAAACCGTTCCCGAGGAACGACGTTTCGCTCGTGAACGAATGGACCGGTCTCATGGAAAGCATACGGGAGGAAATGACCAAATTTATACCCGATGCATTGAGGCCCGGCCAGGGCGTTAGATAACCGGTCGTTAGATAACGGTCACGTCTCCCGTTATTATTTTGACCATGCTCTCGTCCTCTTTTCTAATCAGCAGGTGCCCCTCGCCGTCTATCCCGGTTGCGGTACCTTCGATTACCTTTCCGTCTTCCGTGCTGACCCTGACGCGCTTATTAAATCCGCCCCACCTTTCTGTCCATTCCTTGATTATAGAGGACTTTCCCCGCCTGTTGAACGTTTGATACCACGATTCGAGCTCGTAGAGGAGGTCTCCCGCGAATTTAGCCCTGTCGACGTCTCCGCCGAGATTCTCTCTGATGGACGTTGCGGATTTCGCGGTCTCTCCCAGCTCGCGCCTCATTTGTTCTCTGGTCATGTTTATATTAACCCCGATCCCGACAATGATATAATCGACCCTGTCGCCCCTGGGCTCCATTTCGGTGAGCACGCCCGCAGCCTTTTTGCCCTCGATCAGCACGTCGTTCGGCCATTTTATGGACGTGTTCCGCACGCCTGTTTTTTTAATCGTTTCCGTGATCGCAATAGAGGCGAGGAGTGTGAGGAGCGGCGATTCCCATGCCGGTATGGAGGGCCTGAACAGTACCGACATGTAGAGGTTCATACCGGGCGGCGAGACCTATTTCCGTCCGAGCCTTCCCTTCCCGCTAGTCTGCTTGTCCGCGATGACCGTAGTCCCTTCGGAGGCGCCGCTCTGGGCGAGCCTCGATAAAACGGTGTTCGTGGACCCGGTCTCATCGAAGTAGTGGATGACTTTGCCGAACGTCTCGGTTTTGAGGAGACCGTTTAATTTTCGTATCATCGGCGATGTCATTGGTAACGTCCTCCGGAAGCTGTCGGATACGTATTCTAACTGTTTTATCGCCTGTGTAGAATCTCTCGTACCGTATCAAGTGAAAAGGGGTTCAGTCCTTCCCGGACGGTCGGCGGTGGAAAATCATCGGAATGTACTTATAATATTTATATCTGACACCTATCCGGATAATGCCAATGATTAATATTTTAAAGATATGCGGGTTCCTGGCGGTACTGTCTTTGTTCATATCCCCTATCGGCACCCTTGCCATGGCGGAGCAGACACCGGCCCCGAAAGAGAGCCCTGTGCTCGAAGTCCAAATAAAGGACGTGGTCTCTAACCCGGGTGAATACAACGGCAAGAAGGTCGCTCTCGAAGGCAAGGTCGCCAAGGTCGACTACAGGAAATCCGCCAAAGGGGAGCTTTTCACTGTCTTCAAGCTCAAGGACGCCGAGAACAACGAAGTCGGGGTCTATTATGAAGACGAGCGCCTCCCGCTCTCGAAGGGCGACACGGTGAAGATTATGGGCAGGTTCTGGAAGGAGAAGAGTTACTTCCTCTATAAAATAAAAAACGTGATTAAAGCCAGAACCGTGGATGTCATTTAGATTAGGCCATAAGCGGGAACCCGATTCCCGCGGCATGTTTTCAACAGACGGCCTGTCTTAGTGAAATTCCGCTTTCAAACGGACGATTCGTCATATAATCTCTTTTCATGACCCTGCTCAGGAACGGGTTAGCCAGAGTACTCCTTTTTATATTCCTCGTCATTTGTGCCGTCCTGGTTTCCCTCAATGTCTACTTGAGCGGGAAATTAACGGAGCTCGCGCCCGGATACATAGACCAATTCTCCAAACTGAGCGGCTTTAATATTCATATCGGTGAAGCAAGCCTCGATCCCCTTTTCAGGATAAGGCTCGACGGGGTGAATGTAATCGATCCGGCCGTCCCCGGTAACACTCTTGCCGAGGTCGGGACATTGACGATCGATCCGGGCGTTTTCTCTTCGCTCATGTCCGGGAGGGTAACGATCGGTGAGATCGCAATCGACCGTCCCGTTATCGGCTATAACCGCGGGAGCGCGGACAGGGTCCTCGATCTGATCAGAGGGGGAGAGGGCGGAGGCAAAGGCGCAGCTTTCGAGGTCAAGAGAATAAGACTGAACGATGCGCGCATCGAAATGGGCCCTGATACGGCTTTTACATCCGAGGCGCTGGATATCCGAATTACGAGGAAGAAGCCGCGGAACGAATCCACGGTGAACGTAAACGGAGACATCTCCGTCTACGGCAACGGCATGGATGTTTCGGGGACCGTGAATCTAAAGCCCGGTGAAACGAGCGGACGAATAAATATCATTGCGGACGGGTCCCGGCCGGGTTCGACTTCGGACTCTCTCGTTTCTTCCCGGAATCTAAAGGGGGTATCCGAGATCACGTTCACGGCCGCCGCTAACATTGATTCACAGGGCGAGATATCTGTCTTCTCTCTTGATAGGGAAAGCGGCGTTTCCGGGGGAGCGCTCGGGAGCCTCAAATACGAGCTCGTATACGACAAGGATAAAGACACCGCCCATGTAAACACTCTCGCTTTCGACGTGGTGAACGTGATAAGCGGCGTCCTCGCGGGGGATCTGAAAGATATCACAGGCGGCCTCGGTTTCGATTTGAAAGGGTCTCTTGCTCCAGGCGACTTGACGGAGCTCTCGAAGCGGGTTCCCGAGATCGATCCGACAACCGTCACTGGAAATATCAGGTCCGATAATTTAAGGATAGACGGCTCGCTTGGCCGGAACGACATCAGGCTGACCGGAAATGTTATTCTCGACGACATCGGCTTCGCTTTTGCGGATGAAAGTCTCCGGGTTTCCGGGCTCGGATGCGCTATGGACGTAAAGCAGTATTTAAGCGGGGGGTCCGGCTTCTCTTTCTCGTCGCGGGGAACGTGCTCCGCGGGTGAGTTTGCCCAGAAGGATATGGGCTCGATAAAGAACCTGACTGCGGGAGTTGATATAATTTTCGACGGCCTCTGGAAGAGTAAAGAGCTCTTATTCTCCGACCTGAACGGCCAATACATGGACGGCGCGGTGTCGGGCTCGCTCAGGCTCTCCTCGGGAAACGGTAAGAGTGGGGTCTCGGGCAGCATCATGGGGGCGGGGCTTAACCTCGAGAAAGCCCCGAAATCGATCGCGCCTTTTGATCTGACGGGAACCGCGCAGTCCGTATCAGCCGATATAGAGGGGAATCCGGGCGCGTACAGGGCGGGAATTACATTCGCCATAAACGATTTTACAGTAAGGTCGAAAACCGGCAGTGAGTTTAAGGTGTCCGGTGCCAAGTCCGCAGGTCCGCTCGATCTGGAATATCTGGAGTACACCCCTGCCGGGGGTACGGAGGCCGAAAGGAAAATCGTAATCAAAGACAAAGGGCTTTCTTACGAGAACCTGTCGTTCGGCGAGTATTTTATAAAAGGCGGCAGGGTCGACGACCTCTTGTTTTCCCTCGATCTCGGCGGTGACTGGACGCTCGGCATGGCATCCCGGGGGACGGGATTTCAGGTGCTCGGTATGGACCTGCACCTGGAGGAGTTTAAAGAGCACATCGAAATAGAAGAAAGCGGGAGGAGAGGCTTCAGCGGGACGATCGAAGGGACGGGGGGCAGGTTCAAGGGCGTGACCTTTCCCACGCTGTCGGCCGATTACGTGTTCGGAGGGGATTTTATCGATATTCGAAAATTAAGCGCCAGGGTGAGTACGATAGGTGAGCTCAGGACGGATGATTTCAGGGTCGGATTCGGCGCCGGGAAGGGCGGCTATCCTTATACAATTAAGCTCAATAACGGGACTTTCTCCGGCTATGAAGATAAATTGAAATCCGAAGGCATATCCGGAACGTTTGTCGTCAACAATCCCGAAACGGGTAAAACCGATTGGGAGGGCGGAGCGTCGGCCGAGAAGACCGACATATTCTCCCAAGTTGTCGAGGGGCTTAAACTGAGGGTAAGCCCTTCTCCCGACGGAATTATCATAAATGACCTCTCGGGTAAATATATGAACGGGGATTTGAACGGCAGGATAGATATAATCACCTCGGGCCCGGCGACCCGCATAGTAACCGACCTCGGACTCTTAAACGCGTCCGTTAAATCGGGCGGCCTCGATATCTCGCTCGGCAGGGCGGATTTCGATTTCTCGGGCACCCTCCCCGACGATTCACTTCCCGAAGGCACGGTGAAGCTGGGGTTCGATAATCTCAATTTGAAAAGACAGGGTCTCGACGCGCTTTACAGCGGGGCCGTAAATGCCCGGGCCTCCGGTGAAACATTATCCATCGATGACGGGTTTATAAGAAATAAGGATAATAGCGAGTTGAAATTCTCGGGAGAGATGACTAATTCCCTCAAGGGGGCGAGGAGGCTTGCGATAAGCTTCCCGGATTTCGCCCTGAAAAGCGCCCTCAAATTCCTGTCCCCCCTCATGCCTGTGACGGTCAAGGAGGGGCAGGTCGCCGGGACCTCGAGTTTTAACGTCGAGTTTAACAATCTATTCGATGCCGGGGGCTCATGGAACGGCACCCTTTCATTCAAAGATGCCTCGTTTGCCGCATATATCGGCGGCGCGGACCTTTCTTTGAGAGGCATCAACGGGACCATAACCGTGAAGGACGAGGGTAAGGGCGGAAACGCTCTGGCGTCTCACATGGATGGCGCGTTGACGCTCGATAGAGAGGTCTATAAGAATTACTTCCGTACTTTCAAGGAGTCTGACCCCGACCCCGAAGCCGACCGTATTAACGTCGAGGAGATAGAATACGGCATACTGAAATTCGAGGACGTCGAATGCGCCCTCGAAGCCGACAGGGGGAAGCTCGGCATAATAAAGCTCGCAGCCGGTATCTTCGGCGGGAAGCTCTATGCGAGCGGCGCGCTTGATTTTGACAAAGCAGGCGGCGTTTATAATTTCTCGTTCCTCTTTAACGACATCAGCTTGGGCGCAATTTCGAAGCGGCTGTCGCCGACCCAGGAGTATATAACGGGGAGGGTCAACGGTCTCGTTTGGCTCACAGGCAATGGCGGCGACCTCGGCACGATAGACGGCCCTTTCGAGTTCTGGTCCGTAAGCTCGGGCAAAGAGCCGAGGTCGATAGGGAAGGCTCTCCTCGACAAGCTCGGCGCCAAAGAGAGGCTCATACTCGGCTCCTCGCGGAGCTATGATAACGGTGAAATTTCAGGTTATATTAATGACGGCGTAATAACGTTCAAAAAATTTATTATATCTAACTCGGTTCTCGGTATTAAGAACTTATCGATTCAGGCGGACCCGGTGAAGAATTCGATTTCCATAGCGCATCTGGTATCCGTGATAAGGGAAATAGCCAGAAGGTCGCAGTCGGGCGGCCCGACGATAGAAACTCAATAAACGAGGTGAAATTATGAGTAGAAATTTATACATGGCCCTGCAATCTTCCTTTTTCGTTTTGGTGCTCTATTCCGTGTCCTGCGCTACTATCACCGTCAACGTGTATTTCCCGGCGGAAGAGGTAAGGGAGGCTTATTCCAACCTCGAGGAAGAATTCCTGAAGCAGGGTGAAAACGGTAGTTCCGGCACCGAGAAAAAGCAGCCCGACGCCAATGCACCCGCCGCCACGCCTCCACCGCAGAGCATGAGAAAGTATCCGGACCAGCCGGCACTTTCGTCAGAGAAGAAATATTTAGTCATCAAAAAGGAAATTTCCCTCGACTTCAGCGAATATGCATGGGCTCAGGGAAACATAGCCCAGCAGATCACTCAGAAAATACGCAGCATGCCCGATGTCGTCCAAGCCTATAAACGGAGGTCCCAGCGGCTGGGCGAAATAAACCAGATGCTGTCCCAGGGCCTTGTCGTGGAAGGCAACCAGGGCCTGCTTATACAGAAGGGGAGCCTCACCCCGGGTCAGACCCAGGCCTTCAGCGCGGAGAACACCGACCGTCAGGTGATTATAAGAGGGATGGCCAAAGCGATAGTCGAGATTAATAACATAGACCCCACGCCCGAGAATATCGACAAGGTGCTGCCTGAGGCTGCGAGACAATTCGCGAGCGTGAGACAGAGCGAGAGGTAAGGGGCGGCGGGGCTTTGCGGAACTGACTAAAATCCCGGTTCCGGTATCGGGCTTGCGTTCTCCGGCATCGTCGAAGTATGAATGGGTTATACCCCCGTATGTCCGCGGCAACCCGCTGCCTGTCCGTCCTTTGGTGCACACACAATGTGTGTTTTATGATTCCATCCAACTCTTCTGCTTCCGCCAACATTCCATATGTCCGCGGCGGCCCGCCGCCCTTTTTCCTCCCCTATCGGTTCCCTCCAAAATCCTCTATTATTTGTTTATGATTTATCCCGATTATTCCGCCGGAGGACGTTAGAATGTCTGGGACCGTCAGACCGGGCTTCTTGGCCCTGATGTTTAGCTCGACTCAATACAAGATGTTCAATTTCATGCTCTCGATATTGCTTCTGCTTATACTCTCGGCGGTGCTCGAAGGTACTGAATATGGATACATCGTGGTTAATACGATGAGCAGCATCGTCTTCTTCCTCGGGGTCTATGCCGTGGGCAGGAGCAGGCGCACCCTACTCGTTCTGATACTACTCGGGCTCCCTTGGATCTTCTCCGAGTGGGCTTTCACGAAATCGAGCAAGACTATATTCACGAGCATGCTCTTTTTCATTTTCGTGACCGCCACTATATTCGAGCATATTTTAAAAACGGAGGAGGTGACGACCGATACGTTATACGGCGCCGTCTGTGTTTATCTCCTCCTCGGAATAATGTGGGCCTCTATTTACGGGTTCCTCGAATATATTACGCCCGGGGCTGTCTTCAAGGGGTCCGACGTGGGTGCCGATACGAAGCTGACCACGAACGAGCTCATCTATTACAGCTATACCACGCTCGCGACCATTGGCTACGGGGATATCACCTCCGTAACGCCCGTCGGGAGGATATTGTCCGTGCTCGAGGCCGTATTCGGCCAGCTCTACATCGCGTTCCTCGTCGCGAGACTGATAAGCATATACACGACGAACGCGCTCAGGAGGAAAGGCTGAGCAGTCGTTCTAGTTAGCGATAGTTAAATCGGTTATAAGCTTCATCCCCATCACGACTACGCCCATCCTGATCCACCATGCGAGGAATACTATCGGAATAAATAGCACCGCCGGATAACGCATCATCCCGCATGCGGCAAACATCGGATGAGCGGGCAGAGGCGACAAGGCGCCCCCGAGCAGGATAAGGCTCACCACCCTGAGCGAGCGGCCCTTCGTCCAACTGTGGTTTTCGACCTCAGGGAACTTTCTCCTGACGAATGGTGTTTTACCGAAGCACCTGCCCAGAAGGTATGACACTGATGAGCCTGTCACGGCCCCGAGAGCAATAAGGGATATCAGCCTCCCGGGCTCGTAACCCAGAAGGGTCCCGAACACGGCGTAGGCGGAGACGGGCAGCGGAAGGGGTGAGCTGCTGACGGCGGTAATCAGGTACAGCATGATGTCGGTGTTCCTCTGGCCGTAGCTCGTAAGAAGGCTTTCTCCGAAACCGAGCAGCCTTTCACCGTAGAATAACGAGACCGCGGAGCTTGCCAGTACCATCCCGAATGTGACCAGCAGGGCCAGCTTTAAGGAATTCGGGACCGCATGAAGCCTGAAATGGATCATCATGTATGGCAAGTAGAACATGACCATCTTTGATTTCGGTTAAGGAGTTGTGAACCTATGGAGAAGTTCAAAATGTGTGCAGCGGGTTTATTTTGCAAATTTTTCATCGCCGGGAATTGATAAGCTCCTTAAATCAGGGTTCAATATTCGGCATGAGCAAGCGAGAGATCGTAATAATTCCGGGGGACGGCATCGGTCCCGAGATAACGGCGGCGGTAAAAAAGGTTATTGAGGCATCCGGTGCCGAGATCACGTGGATCGAGCGAGTGGCCGGCCTCGCCGCGCTCGAAAAGGGTCTGGACGTGCTTCCGGACGAGACCCTCGAAGCTATAAAGGAGCACAAGGTCGCGTTGAAGGGCCCCTGCACCACCCCGATAGGCGAAGGTTTCACGTCGGTGAACGTAAAGCTCAGGAAGACGCTCGACCTCTACGCAGCCGTGAGGCCCGTAAGGAACCTTCCGGGGGTTATAACACGGTTCAGGAACGTGGACATAGTGATAATACGCGAGAACACGGAAGGCCTTTACAGCGGGGTAGAGAACATCATTACCCCGGGCGTCGTGATGAGCATGAAGGTGGCGACCGAGAAGGCGTGCACCCGCATTTCGCACTGGGCGTTCGAATACGCGCGCCACCGTCACAGGAAAAAGGTCACTGTTCTCCACAAAGCCAACATCATGAAATTGACGGACGGTCTCTTTATCAGAAAATCGAAGGAAGCGAGCAAGGAATACGGCGATATCCGGTACGAAGAGATGATAATCGACGCGGGGTGTATGAAGCTCGTTCAGGACCCGGCCCTTTTCGATATGCTTCTTCTCGAGAACCTATACGGGGATTTGATCAGCGACCTCTGTGCGGGCCTGGTCGGCGGGTTAGGGGTCGTACCCGGAGCGAACATAGGCGACAGGGAAGCCGTCTTCGAGGCAGTCCACGGCTCAGCCCCCGATATAGCGGGCAAGGGCATCGCGAACCCTCTCGCGCTCCTCATGTCTGGTGTGATGATGCTCAACCACCTGGCGGATACGGAGGGGCGGGAAGACTTCCGCGCCTGCGCCGTGAGGATAAAGAACGCGTATGACAGCGCCCTTCAGGAGGGCGACAGGACGCGCGACCTGGGCGGAAAGCTCGGCACAATGGAATTCGCCGACGCGCTGATCAGGAGAATTTAAGGCGTGCTCGTGTGATTCCGGAGACAATGCGGGAGGGGCACTGATCTAGCGGCGGGCTAAATGTTCTCCTCGATCACCCTCAGGAAGTTCCCGCCCATTATCTTTCTCACCCTTTCCTCGGAGTATCCTTTCTCCAGGAAATAACCGGCTATCTTCGGCAGGTCCGCGATCTTTCTCAGGTCTTCGGGGAAGTCCTCGATCCTGGCTCCGTCCATATCGCTCCCTATACCTACGTGGTCCTCGCCGCAAAGATTGACTATGTAATCCGCATGTTTGAACACGTCTTCCACCGTGGGTGTTTTATCCCCCGTCTTAAGGAATTGATTATAGAGCACTATTCCGATGACGCCCCCCCTCTCCGAGATAGCGAGTAGCTGGCCGTCTTTCAGGTTACGCGGGTGATCCGTGAGCGATCTCGCGTTCGAGTGCGATGCTATTGGAATGAGACTCGTCAGCCCTATCGCTTCCCGGAACCCCTTTTCATTTATATGAGAGAGGTCGAGCGTGACACGGAGCCCGTTCATTCTCTTTATCAGCTCCCTCCCCTCGTCCGTGAGTCCTTCTTCGGTCTCGTTCCCCGAGGCGAATCGGTTCTTATCGTTCCACGTAAGCCCTATCAGCCTCACTCCACGCTCATAGAATTCCCCAAGCTTATCGGGGCCTTCTATCGGGTCCGCGCCCTCCATGAGCGTAAGGAAGCCGATCCTTCTGTTGGAGCCTGTACTCAGGAGGTCCTCACGCGTCTTTATCTGAAAGACTTCGTCTTTATGTTCTCTGTAAATCCTGTCGTACGTGTCGAACTGCTTGAGCGCCGATTCGAGCGTCTTTTCCGGCTTGTGTTTCGGGTGTACGAATACGGTGTTGAATACGAGGCCGATCCCGGCTTCCTTCAACCAGGGGAGTGTGAGCATGCAGGGGACGGCGGGGCTTACAAAGTCCCTGTCGTAGTAGTTTAAATGGAACGCGATGTCCTCGTGCGCATCGAGAATGAATAAATCCCTGAGCATTTTTTCCCGCCCGTTCCTTACCCCTGTATCCGTATCCAATTGTCGACCGTCCCTGTTAATTTCATTTTCTTCGCGTCTTTGTGTCTTCCCTTCTATATATAAAACCCCATGCTCGCGTAGCTGACGACCGATCCGGTGTCAGGCTCGAGCGCCTGCCCGTAATCGAGCAGCTTCCCCCGTTCCGCATCGATCGTCGCGAGGGTCGCGTATATCGGGGAAAGCCCGCATACCTTCCGCCAGTCCTTCTCTCCCTCGACCGACCTGTAAAACCCCTCCGGGTCCATCTTCTCGCCGAAGGAGAGGCTCAGCATGTCTCTTTCCTTTATCTTGCCGAGCGTGAGGTCGTTTACGGGTTCTTTATCCCCGAACTTAAGCCCCACGTGGGCCATGTCGGCACCCGCGATTATAAAAATATTATCGCCCATATCCCTTACGATCCCCGAGACCGCTTCGAGGAAGCCCGAGATCGTTTCGTCCTCTGCCGGGGACCTGCCCTCCCTGACCAGTCTGTAAAATGAGTTGCAGAGTACGGGCACGATCCTGAATTTCTTTTTTCCGTTCATAATGTGCTGGAGGAAGGCGACCTGGAACTCTATCGAATGCTCGGTGCGGTGCGAGATCTCGCCCTCATACAAATCCCATTCGCACGCAGTTTCAAGCTTCTCGATTATATTTCTGTCCGTTTCAGCTTCTCCGAGAGGGGTCATGAAGTTCTTTCTGGTCAGGATGAACGGGTTTTCCACCTCCGCGTAGTGGGACGTGCCGAAGATGAGGAACGTATCCGCTTCGTTTTCCCGGAGTAGCTCCCTGTATGCGAGCGCGTACGATACGCCGCCCCTCCCGTAGTCGATATGAGGGGATATAAGCCCCCTTAATTTTCCGGTGGCTTCTCTTTGGGGCCCGGACTCCTCCGCCTTGCTGAAAAAGGCTTGAAACCATCTTTCGAGCTCCCTCGGGTCGCCCGGATATGAGAGGCCCGCGTGGCTCGGCTCCCTCGTCCCCGCTTCGCGGAAACCGGATTCTATCCGGTCCTTATAGTCCCTGAAATTTTCGCTTTCGAGAAAGAGGGCCTCGTCGAGCTGCTTTATTAAATTCTCTATTTCGTCTGACAAGACCAGCTCTCCGAACCTCTCCATGACGAGCGACTGTATATCTTGTACAGTCTTCGTCCCGTCGAAGAGGCTCAATATCCTGAGGGTCTCGATCGAGATGGCGAGGATATTATCCGACAGGTTCTGAGGGTCCCTCAGGCATATGATCCTTTCCCCTTCGACCTCGGCGGGAATAACCTCGACGTACCTCATTTTAGGGTATTCAATATTATTATTCGTCATGGGTTTTTTGGTTTACCCCACCCGCCCCCGCCTGGTGTCCTGATCTCGAGCACGTCGCCTTTCCTTACCGTGAACGTGGACTTGGGAGGTATAACGGATGATTTCCCCTTACTCAATAGAATGTTCCTGCCTTTTTTCCCCCGCCCACCGCCTTGAATGCCGTAGGGCGCAGACTTCCTTCGCTCGGTTATCAGAGAGACGGTCGCGTCCGTGAGGAACCTGTATTTCCTGACTATGCCGTCTCCCCCCCTGAACCTGCCCCTGCCTCCGCTCCCTTTCCGCACGGAATAGGAATCGATCATAACCGGAAGCTCCCTCTCGAGCGCCTCGATCGGTGTGTTGAGGGTATTGGTCATGTGGGTCTGAACAGCGTTCACGCCGTCCTTCCCGAACCTCCCTCCCATGCCCCCTGCGATCGTTTCGTAGTAGGCGAAGTTCTTCCCGGTCCCGGGGTTCACCCCTCCGAACGTGGTATTGCTCATCGTACCCGCGCTCGCGGCCGGTATCTTCCCGGGGACTGCTTTGGAGAGCGCCCCGAATACTATATCGACGACGCGCTGCGAGGTCTCGACGTTCCCCCCGACCACGGCCGCCGGGTATTCGGCATTGAGTATAGAACCCTTTTCGGCCTTTATGTCTATTACTCTCAGCGGGCCCGAGTTGAGCGGCATTCCTTCGGGCGCCAGGCACTGAAATACATAAACGACAGCAGCGGTGGTCACGCTGAGGGGCGTGTTTAAACAACCCCTCACCCTCCCGGACGACCCACTGAAATCCACGACCGCTTTATCCCCCTTTATCGTTATCGACACCCTGAGGGGTATATCCCTCGTGCCCGCCCCGTCGTCGTCGAGGACGTCCTCGAACCTGTAAACCCCGTCGGGGATATTCCTTATCGCCCCTCTCATTATTTTTTCACTATAGCGGAGGAGCTCGTCACCCGCCTCTTTAACCTTTTTTAACGAGTACTTCGCGGTGACCTCATTTAACCTTTTTATACCGAGCTCGAGAGAGCCCAGCTGCGCCCTCAGGTCTCCTTCCCTCTCTTCCGGGTCTCGCGTTGCGGACAGTATGCCTTCAAAGAGGGACCTGTTCAGCTTCCCTTTCTTGTATAGTCTCGACGGGGGGATCAATATCCCTTCTTCGTGTATCGATGTGGAAAGCGGCATCGAGCCCGGCGTGAGGCCCCCCATGTCCGCGTGGTGGGCGCGGGAGGCGACGAAGAATTCGAGCCCGCCGTCCGCGAATACCGGGGCTATGCATGTGACGTCAGGCAGGTGTGTCCCCCCTCTGAACGGGTCGTTAAGTATGAAGACGTCGCCCTCGGCTATTCCCGGCTCTCCGATTATCGCTTTCACGGCGAAGCTCATGGAGCCCAGGTGTACGGGAATGTGGGCCGCCTGCGCGATCATCTCTCCCGAGGCTTTGAATATTGCGCAGGACAGGTCCCTCCGCTCCTTTATATTGGGCGAGAACCCCGCGCGTATGAGGACGACCCCCATTTCCTCGGCGACCGAGCTGAGCGCGTTCTGAAATATTTCGAGTTCGAATGGGCTAAGGGGCATCGGATAATCTCAACACTGCGTTTCCCGGCAGCGTTTGCGGGTCTCTAGTCGAGGAGTCGATTATTATTCGGGCGCGGGCGCGGAAGGCGTCAGGGTTTCGAGGTTCGAGTATCTGCAGAGCCCGGAGTCGTAGTACCTGACTTCGGTATTTTCCCTGAGATCGGCCTTAGGGCTTCCCGGAATTATGTGACTGCCGTTCTCACAGTCCTGTACTACTTTTAAAAACGGTACCGGCGCCGGGTCTCCCGGCCCGTATTTGCCCTTTATATTCTTTGCGACTTTCACTGTAGCCGTACATTTCGATACCATCTCGGGCATAAAACCTGTTGAACCTTCATCGGCGGGTCTGCATTCTTCGGAATCGTAAGGCTTACCGCATTCGATTTTAATGACCGTGCCCTCTACGGCGTAATCCGAGCTATTGAGGAGCTCATCTTCCGAGCAAGGGGGCGGGATAGAGTAGACGCGTACCGCTCCAATCGTGAATAGAGTAAAAATGAGTGGTATTATTAACTTGTTTTTCACCCTGATTATACTAATGTATTGTGCTTTTATTCATTGTCAAACGAAATCTTGAGAGCGGAGAAATTGAGTGCGCAAGGGGATAATAAATAGAATGAAAATTTTGGTCACCGGCGCCGCCGGGTTTATAGGCTCACACCTTGCCGAAAGGCTCTTGAAAGAAGGTTATGCGGTCAAGGGATTGGACTCGTTTCTCGATTATTATCCGCGCAGGATTAAAGAGCACAACGTCAGGGGTCTCAACGGGAAGAAGGGGTTCGAGTTCATTGAAGGAGATATGCTCGACCTCGATTTAGTGAAGCTACTCGACGGCGTAGACGCGGTGTTCCATCAGGCTGCGATCGCGGGGGTGAGGTCGAGCTGGGGCGCCAGGTTCGACGAATACGTCAGGAACAACATACTCGGGACGCAGCTCCTTCTCGAGGCCTCCAGGGACAGAGAGCTTAAGAGGTTCGTATACGCATCGTCCTCGTCCGTTTACGGCGATTCCGACGAGCTCCCGATAAAGGAGGCCTCCCCTGTGAGGCCAGTCTCGCCTTACGGCGTTACGAAGCTCTCAGGCGAGCAGCTCGCGTATCTCTATTACAAGGGCTACGGCGTCCCGGTCGTTTCCCTCAGATATTTCACCGTCTACGGGCCGCGTCAGCGCCCGGACATGGCCTTTCACAAGTTCCTGAGGGCGGTCATCACAGGGGGGGAGATAGAGGTCTACGGCACGGGGGAGCAGACGAGGGACTTCACATACATCGGGGACGCCGTCGAAGCCAACCTCGCCGCGTTCTCAAGCGGCGTGAACGGCGAGGCGTACAACGTAGGCGGAGGCAGCAGGATAAGGCTCATCGAATGCATAAGGTTAATCGAGGAAATATCCGGGAAGAAGGCCAACCTCAGGTTTACGGACCCCCAAAGAGGTGACGCGAAACACACCTACGCCGACGTCTCGAAGGCTAAAAAAGATTTCGGGTATTCTCCCGTGTTCGGCATACGGGAAGGCCTCACTGAGCACTACAATTGGCTAAAGAAGAATATGGAGCTTTACAGGTAGATCAACCGATAGCTTCTTTGAGCGTTTCTCCCATCTCGGCGGGGCTCGGACATACCCTGACTCCCGCCCTTTCAAGGGCCGCTACCTTATCCTTGGCGCTTCCCGAGCTTCCCGATATGATAGCACCCGCGTGACCCATCCTTTTCCCTTTAGGAGCAGTCGCTCCTGCTATAAATGCGACTACGGGTTTGGACATGTGGCTCTTTATGAATTCGGCCGCTTCCTCTTCCGCGCTCCCGCCGATCTCGCCTATCATCACTACCGCGTCCGTGTCCTTGTCCTTTTCAAAAAGCTTGAGTATGTCGATGAACGTCGAGCCGATTATCGGGTCTCCCCCGATACCGACGCATGTGGACTGTCCTATGCCGAGGTTAGACAGCTGCCATACGGCCTCATATGTCAGCGTGCCGCTCCTGGATATGATTCCGATCCTTCCGGGCGTGTGTATGTATCCCGGCATAATGCCGACTTTCGCTTCGCCGGGCGTCATCACCCCCGGGCAGTTGGGCCCCACGAGACGCGCCTTCTTGCCCTTCATGTATTCCTTCACCTTTATCATGTCCTGGGTAGGGACGCCTTCCGTGATGCATATTACGAGATCGATCCCGGCGTCTATCGCCTCCACCATCGAATCCATCGCGAACGGTGCGGGCACGAATATCAGCGAAGCGTTGGCCCCGGTCTTCTTGACTGCGGCCGCAACGGTGTCGAATACGGGGAAGCCTTCGACCTCTGTGCCGCCTTTCCCCGGTGTGACCCCTCCCACGACCTTGGTGCCGTATTCCCGGCACTGAGTCGCGTGGAACAGGCCCGCGCTCCCTGTAATTCCCTGAACTAGAACCTTTGTATTTTTATTGACTAAAATACTCATGCTTCAGTACTCCTTTTCGGCGGCTCCGGATTAAATGCCGTAACGGCGGAGAGGAATCATAACACAGTGTTTTACCGCATGCAAACCCTTAAGCCCCTCGTCCAATACGAGTCATATCGCCGATATTCTCGAAGATTTTTTCGAAACGAACGGGTTATTCGATGTTCTGGAGCTGCTCCCTTATTTTTTCCAGCTCGGAGCGGAGCTCTATGGTGAAATGGGAGATCTCGGCGTCCTTGGCCTTCGCCGCTACGGTGCCTGCCTCGCGGTTCATCTCCTGGAGCAGGAAATCGAGCTCCTTTCCGATCGACCCCTTCTGCCTGAGGGTCTCCCTGAATTTGCCTATGTGCGCTTTTAGTCTGACTAATTCTTCTGTAATATCGCTTCTTTCCGTGAGGAACGCCGCTTCCTGATAGAGCCTGGCTTCGTCTATCTGATTGTCTTCGAGGATCTTGGATATCCTCTCCTTCAGCTTGGCCGAGGATGTCGCCATGAAGTCCTTCCGCTTTACGGCTATCGTCCGTGTCAGGTTCTCTATTTTGTCGAGTCTCTCCCTGAAGTCCTTCTCGAGCTTCTTACCCTCGTTTTTTCTGGTATCGTCCAGCTTCTGGATCGCCTTAGAGAGGATCTTCTCGATATCGATGACATCGCTTCCGGTGAGCTGGTCCGCGGTTTTCGTCGTAAAGATATCCTTGATCGTCAGGAAGTGCTCGATCCGCAAATCTTCCTTGATGCCGAACTCCTTCTTCAGGGACTCGATGCTCTTTTTTAACTGCTTGGCGACTTCGACATTCAGAACGGGTGGAGCCGCTTTTGTCCCTTCGATTGCGAGGGCGATCCTCAATTTCCCCCGCAGTATAAGTTTTTTTACGGTTTCAGCGAGCTCGGGCTCGATCGATGAAGCCGATTCCGGAAGCAGGAACTTGATGTCGAGGAACCTGTGGTTCTCCGACCTCGCCTCCACAATCACCCTGCCGTGCCTCGTTTCGCCTTCGCTCTTCCCGAATCCGGTCATGCTTTTCATCTTTTCGTCACCTCTTTCAGCTGGCTTCCGTACTCGTGCCTCAGCTTCCTGAACAGCTCCATCATCTCGTCGCTTCCGTAATCGGGGTATGTCCATTCGAGCATTCTGAAATCGTCTTTTACGTATAGCAGCGTAAGGTCGGCATATACGCCTCTTCCGAGGTAGGGGCGGTGGGAATAACCTTTTCCTGTGGCGAGTATTATGTGCTCCTGTGCAATGTATCCCGGGTCTATGTTTATCGTCCTCTTGTTTTCATATGAAAATACCTTCTCCAGTTTATTTGTAAATATCTTCATTTCTACGATCTCTTCCCTCTTTATAAGCTTTTTGAAAGTAATTATGACCCTCCTCAGGGCGGGTCCCATTTCCTCTTCGTAGTATCTGGTGCGATCGAAGGGCATATCGCCGCTCATAAACCCAATTTCGCCGATCCCCTCCTCGAGACTCCTCAAGCATTCATCGATCGGGGAGGACGGCCCGTAAATGATCCCTGTGAAAAGTTTTACCGGTGCGGGTTCGGTGAGACGGCTCATAGAATCTTGAGTTCGAAGGATATTCGAATCATACCGCAGTTTCAAGATTATTTGAGGCTTATTGCATGCAATGGTAAAATCCGTTGACAGGGCGGAGGAATTTCTGCAGCTGCCTCATTGTCATAGGCGTGCGCCCTTTTCTCTTCTCTTGATTATCAAAAGCCAATATTACAAGATAACCGGCACTATATGACAATTAGGAAATCGATAATACTCCTGACTCTGCTCGTCATAGCCTCGGTCTCGTTAAGCCTCGGCTTCTCGAGGAATTTCCGTAAGGAGATGGGGTTCTTAAACGATTACGGGGATAAAATAGTCTACGCGGTCAGGGGCTCCTGGTATCCGTATTCTAAAATTCCTTATACCGAAGTCCCGAGCGAATATCCCCAGGCCGCGACATATTTCTTTGCCCTCCCCTATATTATAATGGGCTTTCCGGGCCCTCTCGATACCCGCCTTATCGAAGAGCTCGAAGCCTTCGTCGGGAGCAGTCCCCCGGTAAACCCCAACTTGCCTTCGTCTCCGCATTTGAGGAACAAGCTCTTCATGCGCTATGCCTTCGTCTTCTCGCTGCTCATGGTCCTGTTCCTCTTTTTTTCCATATTGATCGTCTATAGATTGAGGCCCGACCGGAAGTACCTCGCGTTCCTCATGCTCCTTCCCGGAGGACTTTATTTTACTCATAACAGGTTCGATATTATCCCTGCGTTCCTCGGACTCCTGGCCATATACCTGCTTTCGAGAAACAGGGACAAAATTTCGGCGTTTGTAATAGCGCTCGGGTTTCTCACGAAATGGTATCTCGCGCTGCTCCTCCCCGTCTTTCTCTCCTACTATTACACCCGGAGGAGAAAAATAAACTGGCAGATGGTCCTGGTGTTCGCGATAACCTGCATTGCCCTGTTACTGCCTACTATCATATCGGGAGGACTCAAAGGGCTGCTCGCTCCCTATGTCACGCAGCTCTCCCGCGGCCTTGACCAGCCGTCCTTGTTCTTTCTCATAACTATTTTTCTCGACCGCGGATTCGGTTTCGATATCAATAATTCTTATTTCGCGGTGGCGTCGCTCGTGCTCCAGTTCTCCATGATACCGCTATGCGTGACGAGCAGGGTCGATTCTGTGGACAAGGTGATCAGATGGACCCTGTTGTCCGTTCTCGTCTTCATAATATTCGCCAGGATAAATTCGCCCCAGTGGATTCTGTGGGTAAGTCCGCTCCTGATATTGACCGCTTCCGGGAGGTCGTTCGTCGCGG
The DNA here is from genome assembly GCA_041753155.1 of Thermodesulfobacteriota bacterium. Lineage (GTDB taxonomy): Bacteria > Desulfobacterota_D > UBA1144 > Nemesobacterales > UBA2774 > 2-12-FULL-53-21. Next base: position 27,647 of record JBGSVA010000021.1, read on the forward strand.
GAATTATCCTCCTCGACCTGCTTACCTACCTCCAGTTCCCTATCCTCTTTTATCTCCGCGAATACGGCGGCCCGTACTACGATCTATTTCTCCTGGTATTTTCAGTCAAGCTTGCATTGCTGATATTGTTCGCGATATACATATTCCGGGGTTTGATAGGCGACAATTTAGTCTTTATATACCTGAACGGCCGGAAGGAGAGCAGGGCCTGAAGCGGGGCCGACATTATCCGGAAGTGTAAAATTTCTTGATATATCCGCCCCGACAACTTATTCTAATTGCTTGATGCCGCGGGGTATTTTAGAGAAGAGTATGAGAAAAACATATTATGCAGTAATCGCCGCCCTAATGTTGAGCGCACTGCTTTCCTGCATAGGGAAACCCGAGCCCGAAATTCCGGAAAGGAAGGTTTTAGACCCTTCCCCGACAAAAGTGGTCGAAGAATTGCTCAAGGCCTGGCAGAAAGAGGATTTCAAAAGGGCCTTCAAATATGTCTACGCGCCTTATTCGGATGAAGAAGGCTATGTAATTCAGATGAAGAACTATTTCAAGGACAATCAGATATCGATTCTCGACTATCATGTGCTCGGGACCCAGATTTACGACAGGACGGCCATAGTGATCGTGGAGCTGAGACAAAAACTTAAATCCCCCAAGACGGGCACTGTCATAGAGCTCAATCAAAAGAGCCAGTACGACCTGGGAATTTTCGAAGACGAATGGAAAGTTACTGCGGGGATCTGTTTCGAGAACTGTATAGAGAAAGAGAAGGATTTAAATGTGAATGAGTAGCCGATGATAAGGGTATCCGTGATGGGCGCAGCGGGGAGGATGGGGCAGAGGATAATCTATTACCTCTCCAGGGACGAGGGGATCAAGATAGTCGGGGCCAAGGAAGCCGAGAGGCACCATTCGCTCGGGATTGATGCAGGGATCATCGCTGGCGTGGGGGAGATAGGCGTCCCCATAACGAGCGATATCGCCGAGTCCTCTTTCGGGGCCGATGTGATAGTCGATTTCTCGTCTCCGAAACCGACTCTCCTAAACGCTTCCTATGCATTGGGGGAGGGCAAGTCCATGGTAATAGGGACGACGGGCTTTACGGAAAAAGAAGAGGGTGAGTTGAGAAAGCTGTGCCGGGGCTTTCCCTGCGTGGTTTCGGCCAATATGAGCATCGGCGTAAACGTGATGATTGAAGCGACCAGGATACTCGCGCGCACGCTGGGAGACGAATACGACGTCGAGATCTTAGAGGCCCACCACAAGCATAAGGTCGATTCCCCGAGCGGCACGGCGTTGATGATCGGGCAGGCCGCCTCGGAGGGCCTGGGCAGGGATTTCCAGGAGGTCGCCAGATTCGAGAGGCACGGGAGGGTAGGTGAGCGGAAACAGCATGAGATCGGCATACAGTCGCTCAGGGGCGGAGACGTGGTCGGGGAGCACACCGTCATGTTCCTGGGCGAGGGTGAGAGAATAGAGCTTACCCACAGGGCCTTCAGCAGGGACAATTTCGCAAAGGGGGTCCTTCGCGCCGTTAAATGGATCTACGGTAAACCGCCCGGGGTCTATACGATGAAGGATGTCCTCGACCTTTGACCGGAGACTGTGCTCTTTCCGGTTGATTCCCCTAAAGTGATCCGAAGTCAGCCCCGATATGTTCAGATTCGAAATACTAAAACGTGATGCCGGAACAGGCGCCAGGCTGGGCAGAATCCATACCGCCCACGGCTCTGTCGATACGCCCGCGTTCATGCCCGTGGCGACGCAGGCTTCGGTAAAGTCGCTCAGCCCCGCCGAGGTCGAGTCGCTCGGCTTCGAAATGGTCATTGTGAACGCCTACCACATGTACCTCCGCCCCGGGCACAAAACAATAGAAAAATTGGGGGGGCTTCACAGGTTCATGTCATGGCCCCACCCGATAACGACCGACAGCGGCGGGTTCCAGGTCCTGAGCCTCTCCAAAACCAGAAAGATCAAGGAGGAGGGGATAGTATTTCAGTCCCATCTCGACGGGAGCAGACACATACTTACGCCTGAGAAATGCATCGAGATACAGGAGTCTCTCGGTGTCGATATAATGATGTGCCTCGACGAATGCCCACCGTACCCTTCGAAGCACGAATACATGAAAAAATCGGTCGGTCTGACTACCCGCTGGGCGAAACTCTGCAAAGAGGCGAAAAAAAGGCATGATAACGCCCTCTTCGGAATAGTTCAGGGGGGCGTCTACACGGACCTGAGGCGCGAATCCGCGGAGGGGCTCACCGGGATCGGGTTCGACGGGTATTCTCTCGGCGGGCTCGGGATCGGAGAGGATTCCGCCAGTACCTGCGAGATCACCGAATCAACACTGACGCATCTCCCCCCCGAAAAACCGCGGTATCTGATGGGCCTCGGGAAACCCGGGGATATAGCCGAGGCGGTTTCAGCGGGGGTAGACCTCTTTGACTGTGTAATACCCACGAGGAACGCGCGGAACGGCACTCTCTTTACAAGTCACGGAAAACTGGTTATAAAAAATGCCCGGTATGCGGAGGATGAGGGTCCGATTGACGAAAATTGCGGGTGTTACACGTGCGGGAATTTCTCGAGAGCTTATCTGAGACACCTCTATATGTCGAAGGAAATACTGGTACTGCGTCTCCTCACTCTTCATAACCTCAGCTATTACGGCAAATTAATGACCGATATCAGAGAAAGCATTGCCCGCGGAGATTTCTCGGTATTATTAAATAGGGTAAAATCCCCTGGAGGTATAGATTAGTGTATAAAAATGTAATAGCGATAATATCCATAGCATTAATGACGATGGGCGGGTGTATGGCGCCCGGAGGCGAAGGCGGGGGAGGCGGCTCCCCTCTCGCTTTCCTGCCGTTCGTATTGATATTCGTCCTGTTTTATTTCCTCATACTGAGGCCCCAGCAGAAGCAGACCAGGAAAAAGGAAGAAATGCTCAAGAGCCTGAAGCGCGGGGACAACGTCATCACCGCGGGCGGTATCTACGGCAAGATAATGAACATTTCGGAAGACGATATAGTGACGCTCGAGATATCCAAGGGGGTGAGCATCCGTATCGCACGCACCGGCATCACCGGTCTCGAGGGCCAGGGGAAGGAAGAGTCCAAGGAGGATAAATCCAAGAAATGAGAGCTTCCAGAGGATGGATTATCACGATTATCGTCTTTAGCGTGCTGTCCGCGCTTCTCCTGATTCCCACGGTCGCGGGCGACTCTCTTCCGGGCTGGTGGGGAAAGATATTCCCGGACAGGGGCATCAGGCTCGGACTCGACCTGAGGGGCGGGATATTCCTGTTGATAGGCGTCGATACGGAGAAGGCCGTCGATCACGAGCTTAACGGCATTAAGGATTTTATGACTCAGGAATTGAAGGGTGAAAAAGTACTTATAAAAGGTTCTGAAATAAAAGGCGACGATCTGACGCTGCAGTTCTTCACCAAAGAAGACCTAGACAAGGGTGCGAAGATCGCGGAGGAGAACTTCAGCGACAGGGCCGATATAAACGAATCCGACCTCTCTCTCGCATTCGTTCTCAACGGTTCTTACCTGGACGACATCCAGGTAAGGGCTATCGATCAGGTGAAGCAGGTCATAGAGAACCGTGTTCAGGAGCTTGGGCTTGTCGAGCCTTCGATACAGAAGGCCGGATCCGACAGGATACTGATTCAGGTCCCCGGTGCATCCGAAAAGGACAGGCAGAGGATTATCGATATAATAAAGCGCTCGGCGGTCCTTGAGTTTAAGATCGTCAGGGATACGGGTGTGGACCAGGACGTCCTGCTCGCCAAATACGGCGTTAAGAAGCCCGACGAGCTTAAGGCCCAGGCCCTGATGCTCATCCCCGGAGATACGGGCACGGAGAACGAGAAATTCTTTATCGCTACTGCCGATTCGCCGGTGACGGGCGGGTCTTTAACGGATGCGCGGCTTATCTTCGATGAATTCGGCAGGCCCGCTGTGGGCTTTAATTTCAACGGAGAAGGCGCGAGTAAGTTCGGCGAGCTCACGGAAAAGAACATCGGGCAAAGACTCGCCATAGTGCTCGACGGTACGATTAAGTCTGCGCCCACTATCCAGGAGAGGATCGCGGCACAGGGCAGGATCACCGGTAGCTTTACGACCGAGGAAGCAAAGGACCTCGCGCTCGTGCTCCGTTCAGGCGCCCTTCCGGTGCCTGTTACCGTGGAGCAGGAACGGACGGTGGGCCCGTCGCTCGGCAGGGATTCCATTGAAAGCGGAATGATGTCGATGACAGTCGGGGGCGTGCTGGTCATAATATTCATGGTTTTCTTTTACAGACTGCAGGGTGTGGTTTCCGACATTGCGCTGGCCTTAAACATGCTCTTTATCCTGGGTTTCCTTTCCGCATTCGGCATAACGCTGACCCTTCCCGGTATAGCGGGGCTCGTCCTCACTATGGGCATGGCGGTCGACGGGAACATTATTATTCTCGAGAGGATAAAGGAGGAGCTGAGGACGGGGAAATCACCGATCGCCGCAATAGACGCCGGTTACGCCAGGTCCCTATGGACGGTTCTTGACGCGAACATCACAACGCTCATTACGGCTCTCATTCTGTTCTGGTTCGGCACCGGGCCGATAAAGGGTTTCGCGGCGACGGTCTCGATCGGTATTATATCGACCGTATTCAGCAACGTAGTCGTGGCTCGCGTTATCACCAATTTGATTTATCAGGACAGGAAAGCCCCTGCCTTAAGCATCTAAGGGAATATTCTGGAGGAGATCGCAACTTGGATTTAATTAAACCTGGCACTCATATAGATTTCGTGGGGAAAATGAGGAAAGCCGTCATCGTGTCGGCTGTGCTGATTCTAATTTCAATCGGTTCGCTCATATACCATAAAGGTCCAAACTGGGGGGTGGAGTTCACGGGCGGCTCCGAAATTCATATAAAGCTTGCCAAGGACGTGGGACTGGAGCAGATCAAGACCACTCTGGATAAGGCGGGTTACCCACCCGACGAGGTCCAGAGGATAGGCCTTCAGGGGGATAACGAGTATTTAATCAGGTTTTCCGCTGACCTCGTTAAATTCGAGCAGATACAGTCATTCCAGAAGATACTCGAGGGTATCATGAGCAGCGATCCGGAATTCAAAGGCGGCTCGATCCTGAGGGTGGATTATATAGGGCCCAAGGTCGGCGCGGAGTTGATCGAAAAGGCAATTATTGCAATCCTGGTCGGGTGTGTGGGGATACTGATCTACGTAATGCTGAGGTTCGAATTCGCTTTTGCACTGGGCGCTGTCGTTGCGCTCTTGCACGATACTATCATAACTATCGGAGCCGTATCTGTTACAGACAAGGAATTCACTCTGACCATAATCGCTGCGCTCCTGACTGTTATCGGTTATTCGGTGAACGATACGATTATAATATTCGACAGGATCAGGGAGAATATGAAGAAGGGCGGAAGAGCGACTTTCGAAGAGATAGTTAACGATTCCGTTAATCAAACCCTGGCGAGGACTATTCTGACGGGTGCTACGGTTTTCGTCGTATTGCTGTCCCTGTTCTTCCTGGGAGGCTCCGTAATACACGATTTCGCTTTCGCCTTGCTGGTCGGAGTCCTCGTCGGGACTTTCTCTTCTGTTTTTGTCGCGAGCGCGATCGTAATATACTGGAGAAAAAAAAGGGGGCTTACGGTTTAGCCTGGACGATACTCTTTTCGAGCTCCTCATAAAGCACCTCTGCGCCGGGGACTTTCCCCTTTCCGACTACTTTCCCGTTCACGATTACGGCAGGCACCGGATACCAGAGCAATAACGTCCTTAGAGAAGAAAGAAACGGCTCGCGGTGTTTTAATAAGTCTTTAATCAGCCTTGGTACGACGTATATATAGTCTTTAGGCTCGATCTGTATTATCTCGACTTCCTCTTCCCCGTACCTCTCGCGTATCTCCCTGTGGAGCCTCCCGCATTCCACCGCCGATGCCCTGATCTCATGATACGAGGGTTCCTTCTTCGCATGCTCCCCCATGCCTCCCGAGCAGCATATGCAGCCGCTCCCCGAATCGCTCTCCCTCACAATGATAACGGTCGAGCCGCTAATCATGTGCCGCCTCCTTTTGTGAGAGTGTCCCCTCTTTCTTTTCCGCAGGGAGCGCCTTCGTCCATACCCTTATCGAGTCGATGAGTATCACCACCGCGCATATCATAATGACGGCCGTGAAAACGATGTTCACGTAACCCTGTACGGCGAATCCCTCCTTCCTCGTGAGGGGTAAGAAGTTATTCGTGATGTTCAGCCACGCGGCCGTTAGCGTCGTCGCCATTACGAAGGCCATCGGTACTATTGTAACCCAGGCGTATCTCGCCCTGCCTAACTTTATTATGAACGTCGTCCCCACACAGAGGGCTATACCCGCAAGGAGCTGGTTCGCCGTCCCGAACATGGGCCAGATCGTGCTTATGCTTCCCGTGAAGACGAAGTACCCCCACGCGCATGAGATCAGCGCGCTCGATATTACCGCAGAGGGCAGGTGGTCGACCCTCTCGAAAGGCTTGTAAAACCTTCCCCCGAATTCCTGTATCATGAACCTCGCGACCCTCGTTCCCGTATCGATCGTCGTCAGTATGAAGAGCGCCTCGAACATTATTGCGAAGTGGTACCAGTAGTCCATCAGGTGGCTCATTCCCGGAAGCGCCGTGAATATCTGCGCCATCCCCACCGCGAGCGAAACCGCCCCTCCCGTCCTTCCGGTGAGTGTCTCCCCGACCTGGGCCGAGAGGTGGTCGAGGTTCACAGTGCTCAGGCCGAGCGTCTCGAATATGGGCCCCGGGACGTTTATGGCGAAATAATCGCCCGGGAAAAGTGCGGTCGCGGCGATGAGCGCGAGGATTGCGATGAATCCCTCTATCAGCATCGCGACAAACCCTATCGTCTTAATGTCCGATTCCCTGGAGACCATCTTGGGGGAGGTGCCCGAGGCGACGAGCGCGTGGAACCCGGAGATCGCGCCGCAGGCGATGGTTATAAACGTAAAGGGGAACAGCGCGCCCGGTATTATCGGCCCTCCGCCCTTTATAAACTCGGTCACGGCCGGCATTTTCAGCTCCGGGTCGACAATAACGATCCCGGCAGCGAGGAATACGATGGTTCCTATCTTCATGAACGAGCTCAGGTAGTCCCTGGGACACAGGAGAAGCCAGACGGGAAGTATAGAGGCCGTAAAGCCGTAGATGAGAATGAACAACGTGATCTTTGCTTTGGGGAGCGTGAAATAAGGCGCGAGCGGTGAGTGGGCTATGTCCTTCCCGAAATAGACGGCCAGTAAAAGGAGGATTACGCCTATGACCGTGGCCTCCACTATCCTTCCTTTCCTGAACCTGTACATGTAAAGACCCATAAAGAAGGCGATCGGTACAGTACACCCGATGGTGAACACCCCCCACGAGCTTTCCGCGAGCGCGTTCACAACCGCGAGCCCGAGTCCCGCCAAAGCGACGACGAGTATGAAGAGTACTGCGATCGAGGCAATGATCCCGGAGAGCGGGCTGATCTCGGTCTTCGCTATCTCCGCGAGAGACTTCCCCCCGTGTCTTACCGAGGCGAAGAATATGATGAAATCGTGCACCGCCCCCGCCAGCACTACGCCTATGAGTATCCATAGATAGCCCGGCAGCACGCCGAACTGGGCGGCTAGGACGGGCCCTATCAGGGGCCCCGCTCCGGTGATAGCGGCGAAATGGTGCCCGAAAAGCACCCACTTGTTCGTCGGGAAGTAGTTCTGACCGTCGTACATGGTATAGGCAGGGGTTTTTCGTGAATCGTCGAGCACCGCGACCTTGGCGGCGATAAATGCGTGGTAATACCTGTAGAAAATCACCATGACGCAGAGTGCGGCCACGACGAGCGGCATGGCGTGTATGGTCATCGGATTGACCTCGTTTCGCTATTGGAATAGGGGTAGCCGGACATAATAGCGGCGAATTGTCGTATGATGTTTTTTTTCATCTTTCTGATTTGTCTTAACGCTTAATTTTGCGCATAGCCGGATATGAAGATACAGCAAATGAATTATAAACTCAAAATCGCAGGCGATTACAGCCCGTGAGCGGCTATTTTACCGGCCCGCCTCGTTCTCCTTCTTCATTATGCGATTACGCGTATTGATATGTTTTTCCGCATCTTCGGGAGGTATGAGGATTTAAATTGCTCCGGTCAAGGTACGGAGACTCCGTTAAGAGTGCCTGCCGGAAATGCATATCCCGCCCGTTCATATATTTTAGATACGAGCAGTGCCGGCTGCATTTCAAAAGCCTCGTCTTCCTCTTCAGCGCACTCGCGATAAGGGCGGTAGCCAGGGCGGCGTATTATGTAATCAGCGACGTGCGCGCCCGGTTCAGGGAAAACCCCGGCATCCTGCGGGGCGCTTCCAGGACGGATCACGCTCGTGCTTGCGCCGTTGTTTATCTAGTTTTTAGATAGTAATATTCAGGAGGCCCTGTTGATGTTAAAGCAACTCCTGAAACGAAAAAATATAAGCCGGATAACGCTCGAAGCGGACGACGAGCAGCACGGTTTAAAACGTGTGCTCGGTCCGCTCGATCTGGTGAGTCTCGGCATCGGTATAATTATCGGCGCCGGGATTTTTGTCGTCACGGGCCAGGCGGCTGCCCAGTACGCGGGACCCGCGATATCCCTCTCTTTCGTCCTATCCGGTTTCGGATGTGTTTTGGCCGGGCTATGCTACGCGGAAATGGCCTCGATGATCCCCGTTTCCGGAAGCGCATATACGTATGCTTATGCCACGCTCGGGCAGTTTATCGCCTGGGTGATCGGATGGGACCTCGTTCTCGAGTACCTCTTCGCAAGCTCGACAGTCTCGGTAGGCTGGTCGGGCTACGTCGTGAGCTTCCTCAAGGACTTCGGTATCTTTATTCCCGACATAGTATCGAGAGCGCCTCTCTCATACGACCCTCACACCGGGTGGGCGTTTACCGGGGCCGTAATCAATCTGCCCGCGATCCTCATAGTGCTCTCGATGATGACGCTCCTGGTCATAGGTATAAGGGAATCCGCCGCGGCAAACAGCGTTATCGTAATAATCAAACTCACCGTACTTCTGGTCTTTGTCGGCATAGGATTTTTTTACATCAACCGGGAGAACTGGCAGCCGTTCATACCTCCTAACGAGGGAGCGTTCGGTCATTTCGGCTGGAGCGGGGTGCTCAGGGGGGCGGGCGTGATATTCTTTGCGTACATCGGCTTCGACGCGGTATCCACAGCCGCGCAGGAAACGCGAAACCCCCAGCGTAACGTGCCAATCGGCATCCTCGGCTCTCTCCTGGTCGCGACTGTTTTGTATATCGTAGTAGCGCTTGTTCTGACCGGCGTCGTGAAGTACTCGCTTCTGAACGTACCTGACCCGATCGCGGTGGCCGTCGATTTTATGGGGGAGAAGCTCTACTGGCTCCGACCGCTGATAAAAATAGGCGCGATCGCGGGCCTCACGTCCGTCATCCTCGTGCTCCTCTTCGGGCAGACCAGGATATTTTATTCGATGGCGCGCGACAAAATGCTGCCCGGACGCTTCGCCGCCCTACACCCGGTGTTCAGGACGCCGGTGTTCACGACGATTCTTACGGGTATCGCCGCTTCATTTTTCGCGGGGATATTCCCCCTGAGTGTTTTAGGGGAGCTCGTATCTATAGGCACACTGTTCGCTTTCGTGATCGTCTGCGTCGGGGTGCTGGCGCTCCGCTATACCGACCCTCAGCTTCCGAGGCCCTTTAAAGTCCCGCTCTTCCCTCTTGTCCCGATACTGGGCGCGGGTGTGAGCTTCCTTCAGATGGCGGCGCTCCCTATGGATACATGGCTCAGGCTCATTATCTGGATGCTGATCGGGTTCGCTATATATTTCTTATACTCTCGCAAACGGGCCGTGGACTGATTTGGGGCCGGATGGAGGGCTCTTGGTATTTACTTGACCGGATGCATGACGCCGAAGAGCTAAATTATCAGTTGGAAAAAAGGGTTTTGCGGGTAAATCTATTCGGATGATGGATTACGTCGTTCTCGTCTTATATATTCTCGTTTCGCTCGCGGGTCTCGTTTCCCTCATATTCGGCCTCCCGGGCACTTTCATCATACTGGGGGCCTCTGTCCTCTACGGCTGGTACGGCGGTTTCAGCGAGATAACGGTCAGGGTTATTATCGTTCTTGTCGTTCTCGCCCTCGCCGGGGAGCTGATAGAGTTCCTTCTCGGCATACTGGGGTCGAAAAAGTACGAGTCCAGCAACAGGGCCATAGTGGGTTCTATAATCTTCGGTATTATAGGCGCCGTCATGGGGGCGCCGTTCTTTTTCGGCATAGGGGCCGTCATCGGCGCGTTTGCAGGGGCATTTGCCGGGGCTATTTTGATGGAGCTCTCACAGGGAAAAAAGATGGACGAGGCCATAAAATCGGGTTGGGGGGCATTCTTGGGCAGGGTCGCCGGTACTATTTCGAAGGGCGCCGTCGGAATAGCGATGATCGCGATAACCGTACTGGCCGTGCTCAACAATTAAAATCTTTCCCAATAGCCGTCAAATCGCATTTTCTATCTATTCGGCAGTTTAATTGCCCCCGGCCGACTTTTCGTAATTCGTGCGCGGGAGTAGATGTAAATTCTCGTTATGGTAGATTATTGTCCGGATTTCGATGATTTTACCGGAGTGAATCGATGATAGACGTGCTCGAAGAAGTTAAAAAACAGGCGGAAGCCGAGCTCAATTCCGTAAACGACGAGATATCCCTACAGAACCTCAAGGCGAAGTTCGTCGGACGGAAGGGTGTCATCACCGATATATTAAAGGGCATGAAGGATATACCCGACTCAGACCGCCCGCGCATGGGCAAGCTCATAAACGAGACCAAGACCTTCGTCGAGGATCTCATCGAGCGGAGGCTCGGTGCGCTCAGGGAAGAGAAGAAGAGACGTTCTCTCTATGAAGAGAAGATAGACGTCACGCTTCCGGGGAGGGTCATGCCCGTAGGCGCGAGACACCCAATCACACAGGTCATGGAGGAGATAACGGCCATATTCGAAAGAATGGGGTTCGAAGTCGCCGAGGGTCCCGAAGTCGAGACCGACTACTATAACTTCGAGGCGCTCAATATCCCCAAGAACCACCCGGCGCGGGATATGCAGGATACGTTCTACGTATCTGACGAAATAGTCCTCAGGACCCATACGTCCCCCGTTCAGATACGCGTCATGGAGAAGCGGAATCCCCCGGTGAAAGTCATCGCCCCGGGGAAGGTTTACAGGTGCGACAGCGATATATCCCACACCCCGATGTTCCACCAGATAGAGGGGCTCCTCGTCGACGAGGGCGTTACTTTCGGGGACCTGAAGGGGGTGCTGACCGAATTCGTCAGGATTGTTTTCGGAGAGGGCGTGGGGGTAAGGTTCAGGCCGAGCTTCTTCCCGTTCACCGAGCCGAGCGCCGAAGTCGACATAGCGTGCCTGATCTGCGGGGGAAAGGGGTGCAGGGTGTGTAAGAACACAGGCTGGCTCGAGATTCTCGGCTGCGGAATGGTCGACCCCGAGGTCTTCAAGAGCGTAGGCTACGACCCCGATAAATACTCGGGCTTCGCTTTCGGCATGGGGATCGAGAGGATAGCCATGCTCAAATTCGGCATTAACGACATAAGACTCTTCTTCGAGAACGACATCCGTTTCCTCCGGCAATTCACCTGATCGGACTTCTAGCGTCCCGGAATCTGTCATTTCGAGGCACAGCCGAGAAATCTATCATTTGCCTTTTCTTTTCATAAACCACACTACGTGTGTGATTTTTGCTTCTTTTCATCAAGGAAAAGAAGAACACACACAATGTGTGTTTTATGATACTTCCGTATCTCCTCTGCCAACCCACCAACCGCGGCAATCTCATCCCTCACCCCCGATTGAGTTAAATCCCCGTCTGTGGTACTATGCTTTTCCCTAAGCAGCATAACCCAAATCATCAGGAGTAAAGACAATGGGAGTTAAGCCTGACCACTGGATCAGAAAGATGGCCACAGAGCATAAAATGATAGACCCTTTCGTCGACGGACAAGTGAGAGAGGGCGCTATATCATACGGCCTTTCCGCTTACGGTTACGACATCAGGGTGAGCGACGAATTCAAGGTATTCACGAACGTATATAACACCGTGGTCGACCCCAAGCAGTTCGATGAAAGATCGTTCGTCGAAATAAATTCGGATGTCTGCCTGATCCCTCCTAACTCCTTCGCGCTTGCAAGGACGGTCGAGTATTTTAGAATTCCCAGGAGCACTATCACCCTGTGTGTCGGTAAGTCCACGTACGCCAGGTGCGGGATTATTGTGAACGTCACTCCGTTCGAGCCGGAATGGGAGGGATTCGTCACTCTCGAGATATCCAACACGACCCCGCTGCCGGCGAAAATATACGCAAACGAGGGCATTGCGCAGGTATTATTCTTCGAGGCGGACGAGATGTGCGAAATCTCATACGCCGACAAGAAGGGCAAATATCAGAAGCAGGTAGGGATAACCCCCCCGAAAGTATGAGACGGGCGGCCGGAATACCCCGTCCTGACTGGAAAAATTGGCATCGGAAGGCCCCCTCATTCGCGCTTCAGGGATTACTTCTATAAATGCATTAAAACCCCTTGATTTTATTTCCATTTTTTGCCCATCATGGTATAATATTATCTCATTAATTCCCCCCCCGCAGGTATGTTCGGAGGTAGTGCATTTTGGAAGTAAAAACTGACCTGAATAAAGAGTCTCAAGCTAAAGAAGACAGCTCGTACACAGCAGAAAAAATTAAGGTCCTGCCCGGCTTGGAAGCCGTCAGGAAGCGCCCCGATATGTACATCGGGGACACGAGCACACGCGGATTCCACCACCTGGTGTTCGAGGTCCTGGATAACAGCGTGGACGAAGCCCTTGCCGGCTATTGTGACAAGATAAGCGTCACGATACATGTGGACGAGAGCGTCACGATAGAGGACAACGGTAGGGGCATACCCGTCGATAAGCATAAAGAAACCGGGAAGTCAGCGGCCGAAGTGGTCATGACGATGCTACATGCAGGCGGCAAGTTCGAGGGGAAGGTCTACCAGGTCTCGGGAGGTCTTCACGGAGTCGGCGTCACCGTCGTCAACGCCCTCTCCGAATACCTCAACCTCGAAATCAGGAGGGACGGCAAGGTTTGGTTCCAGAAATACGAGCGCGGAAACGCCGTTTCCGAGCTCAAGGAGACGGGAAAGACCGACAGGAGGGGCACGAAGATAAGGTTCAAGCCCGACCCCCAGATCTTCGAGATATACGAGTTCAGCTACGATACGCTCGCGCACAGGATAAGGGAGCTCGCGTTCCTCAACCGGGGCCTCGTCATACAGCTCACCGACGAGAGGACCGGAAAGGGACAGGAGTTCTACTATAAGGGCGGTATCGTCGCCTTCGTCGAGGAGCTCAACAAGAACAAGAAGCCGCTCCACTCCGACCCTATATACGTATCGGGAGAAAAGGACGGCACCATCGTGGAAGTGGCTCTCCAGTATAACGACGGCTACACGGAGACGATCTTCTGTTACGCCAATAACATAAACAACATCGAGGGCGGCACCCACCTCACCGGGTTCAGGGGCGCGCTTACGAGGACGGTTAACAAATACGCGGAAGATAAAGGCCTGCTGAAAAATGCCAAGGTCACCCTCAGCGGCGACGACACGAGGGAAGGGCTTACGGGCGTAATAAGCGTAAAGCTCCCTGACCCCAAGTTCGAGGGACAGACCAAGACCAAGCTCGGCAATACGGACGTAAAGGGCATCGTGGAGACGCTCCTTAACGACAAGCTCGGGACGTTTTTCGAGGAAAACCCTTCGGTCGCGAGAAAGATAATCGAAAAAACCGTCGATGCCGCGCGGGCGAGGGAGGCCGCGAGGAAGGCGAGGGAGTTGACGAGGAGAAAGAGCGCGCTAGAATCGGGCTCTCTTCCCGGGAAGCTCGCCGACTGCCAGGAGCGCGACCCCGAGCTGTGCGAGCTGTTCATCGTCGAGGGCGAGTCAGCGGGAGGTTCCGCGAAACAGGCGAGGGCGAGATACAATCAGGCCGTCCTGCCTCTCCGCGGCAAGATTCTCAACGTGGAGAAGGCCAGGTTCGACAAGATGCTCGGCAACGAGGAGATAAGGACCCTCATCACGGTCCTCGGCACGGGCATAGGAGGCGATGACTTCGACATCACGAAGCTCAGGTACCACAAGATCATACTGATGACCGACGCCGACGTGGACGGCTCTCACATACGGACCCTGCTCCTCACGTTCTTCTTCAGGCAGTTCGCCGAAGTCATCGACAGAGGCCACCTCTACGTCGCCCAGCCCCCGCTCTACAGGGTGAAGCGCGGGAAGGAAGAGAAGTACCTGAAAGACGACCACGTATATGAAGATTATTTCCTCGAGCACGGCACCAACGGCATAGTATTGAACGTTTCGCCAAACGGGAACGGTACGAGGGAGATAAAAGGCGCGAGGCTCTTCGATATCATTAAGAAATCAATCTCGTACGGCAAAGCGCTCGAGAAGATAGGGAAATGGGGAAGGGACATGAGGATAGTGGACGCCTTCGCGAGCAGGGAAGGGATCAAAAAAGGGCATCTCAAGACGGATAAGTCGGTCGAGCTCGACGCTCATCTCCAGGCGATTAAGGCCTGGATCGAGGCGAGGCACCCGGAAATTACGGGCCTTGACTGGCAGATTCACGACGACCCCGAGCACGAAGCGTCTAAAATCTCATACAGCTTCAGGGAGAGCGGCAGGCAGAGGACCACTTTGATAGATTTCGACTTCCTCAACTCGCCCGAGTTTGGCGAAATAAAGAACCTCCGTGAATCGATAAAGGCGGTCGGCGACCCTCCCTACGGCATACTCGACGACGAGACCGCCGTAGAGCTCCCTAGTCTTTCGGCCGTGACTGAGCACATTCTTACGCGCGGCAAGAAAGGCATGACGATCCAGAGGTATAAGGGTCTCGGCGAGATGAACCCGGAGCAGCTCTGGGAGACCACGATGAACCCCGAAACCCGCGTTCTCAAGAAAGTAATGATAGAGGACGTGGTAGGGTCGGACGAGATATTCACGATCCTGATGGGCGACGAGGTCGAGCCGAGGAAGGAGTTCATCGAGACTAACGCCTTAAACGTCGTCAACCTCGACGTGTGAGATGTAAATCCGCCGGTCTGGAACAAGTAAGATGCCCGAGTCCGTAAAGCACGTAAATCAAATCCCCGTAGAAAAGGTAAGCGCCGGTAGCCATACATACCGTCAGGTGCTGATAGGGCCCGAGGAAGGGCCCAACTTCGCGATGAGACGCTTTATTATGGAGCCCGGCGGCGGCATCCCCGCTCACACAAACACCGTCGAGCACGAGCAGTACGTGCTCCGCGGCCGTGCGAGGATAGGGATAGGCGATAGTGTGTACGAGGTGAAGGCCGAAGACGTCCTCTACATCCCCGCCGGAGTCCCCCACTGGTACGAGGTCCTGGGCGACGAGAATTTCGAGTTCCTCTGCATGGTCCCCAACCGGGACGACCGGATAAAGTTAGTCGGTAGCGACTGACTTCCTGACTATTTCCGCAATAATCCATTTACAATGAAAAGCGATAATTGAAGTGAGGCTCAGTTAAGCCTTCAGATAGCCGTAATTCTGGAGCACGAGAATAGCGATGCTTACGATTATCAGGTTCGCGACGGCTATCGGAAAGAGCACCTTCCATCCGAGGTTCATCACCTGGTCGTACCTGAATCTCGGGAGCGTAAACCTCACCCATATGAAGAAGAAGAGGAACGCCAGTACTTTTCCTATGAATACGATAGGAGGGAGGAACCAGTATTTGTCTATATCTATCCCGAACCAGCCGCCGAAGGGAAGCGGATACCACCCGCCGAAGAACAGAGCCACCGCGAGGCACGAGACGACTATCATGTGCGTATACTCGGCCATGAAGAACATCGCGAACTTCATGCTGCTGTACTCTGTGTGGTAGCCGGCGACGATCTCGGGCTCGGCTTCAGGCATGTCGAACGGGAGCCGGTTCGTCTCGGCGAACGCCGCGGCGACGAATACAAGGCATCCGAGTATCTGCGGGATTGCGAACCAGCACCTGGACTGCGCCTCGATAATGTCATCCAGCCTCAATGACCCCGTCCAGGCGATCACGCCTATAATCGACAACCCCATGGCGAGCTCGTAGCTTATCATCTGCGCCGCGCCCCTGAGTCCGCCGAGGAATGAGTACTTGCTGTTCGACGCCCATCCGCCGAGCACCACTCCGTAGACGCTGAGAGACCCTATAGCGAGCACGTACAGTATGCCCACATTGAGGTCGGCTATCTGCAGCTTGACGAATATGGGAGCGCTCAGGAGGCCGAAGAGGGTCGTATCGAATCCCCTGCCTATCGGTATGACGGCGAGCGCGATAAGCGCCGTGATGAGCGCGAAAGCGGGCGCTGCGATAAAAAAGGGCTTATTGACGTGACTCGGTATCAGGTCTTCCTTGAATATGAACTTGACCCCGTCCGCAAGCGGCTGGAGTAACCCGAACGGCCCGACACGGTTGGGTCCGAGCCTGTCCTGGATGAAAGCGCTCACCCTCCGCTCGGCCAGCGTGAGGTATGCGACGAGCGTGAGCACGACGAAGAACATGAGGGCTATTTTTACGAGTGTGATTCCGAGTTCGACCCAAACCATATTTATTCTCTGGCGGCTTATTGCCGGGCTCTATCCGTCCCGAGCATACCGATATTCTCGTAGTTCAATCCGGTGTAGGAAGCGACGCGTCCGGCTATTTCGTGCATTATTTCGGAAGGAGCGCCGTACTCGAAGCTTTCGGCCTCGATAGCGCCGCCTATGAGCGAGAGTATTTCCCAATCGGGTTTCGCGGTCCCCGGAGGAGGTATCGTTTGTCTCGCCCTCTGTACCCTTCCCCTGTCGTTGGTGAAAGTGCCCTCCTTCTCGTATGGGCTCGCTCCGGGCAGGATTACATGGGCGAGTCTTACCGTTTCTGTGATCTTATAGTCCTCCGCAATAAGGAGCGGGAGTCCGGCGAGCGCCTCCTTCAGTCTCGGGCGCTGTTCTGAAGTCGTGAAATTAAAGATGTCTTCACCCGCGGCGTATAATACCTTCACGTCGCCGCTTAATATTGCCCTTATCAGCTCTTCTATTCTTTCGGGGCCTGACGGGATTCCCAGGTCCTTCACCCCTGCGCTGTTGGGATAGGGGTCCGAGCTTATGAGACCGAACAGCTTGGGAGCGCCCGGGTCGCCCGTATTCGAGCTAATCCTCCGCGTGTTGAGGACCGCGCCTATTTTCTTAATCAGATAAAGCTCTTCGTTCGTAAGCTCGGGCGACGCGAGGACCGCAATCGAATCCGGCGACGTCTCCCTCGCCTTCATAAGTCCCGACGATGCGGTAGCTATAGCGTCCGTCCAATTTGTAATCTCGAATCCTTCTCCTTTTCTGACGATGGGGTCTTTGAGACGGACTCCGCCTTCCTGTATGTCCCTGAAGCCGTATCTTCCCCTGTCGCAGATCCAGTATTCGTTTACGTCCATGTTCGTCCGCGGCCTTACTCTCGACACCTGCCCCTTCCTTGGATCTACGCCGACCGTGATGTTGCATCCGTTGCTGCAGAGCGTGCAGACGCTTTCTGTGAATTTCCAGTACCAGACCCGCTCCTCGTGGAGGTTGTCCTTGTTGAGGAGCGCGCCCACTGGACAGAGGTCCGTAACGTTTCCCGAGAGCTCGTTGTCGAGGTTCTTCCCCGGGAATACGACGATCTTCTTTCTGAACCCCCTCCCGTCGAATCCCAGCTCCCCCGTTTTCGTGACTTCGTCCGTGAACCTCACGCACCTCGAGCACATTATGCAGCGGTTGGGGTCGTAGAGTATCCTGTCGCTGAGGTAGTATTTCCTTCTGACCTTCTTATGTTCGGGCCCTTCGAACCTGCTCACGCCCGGTCCGTGCTTGACCGTCGTAAGCTGGAGCGGGCATTCTCCGCCCTTATCGCAAATGGGACAGTCGAGCGGGTGGTTTATGAGCGTGAATTCTACAGTCGCTTTCCTGGCTTTTATCGCCTTTTCGGTATTGGTTTTGACTATCAGCCCCTCTCTCACGAACGTATTGCACGCGGGCATTACCTTGGGGACTCCTTCCACCTCCACCAGGCATTGCCTGCATTGGGCTACAATGCTCAGGGCCGGGTGGTAGCAGAAATGAGGGACGTCTATCCCGACGCGGGAAGCCGCCTGTATAAGATTGAGGCCGTCTTCGACCTCTACCTCGATTCCGTCTATCGTGAGTTTAGGCATAGGAAATTCGGTTAAGCGAGAGTCGGGAAAATATTATCTGACGGGAGGGGCCTTAGCAAGTTATGCGGGGATTTTAGAAGGATTTCAGCGCGGATGAGACGGGTTAAGCGGGCTTATCCGGGAGCCCGAGAGCTCCATACGCTGCTGCAAGCCTGTCCCTGATACGGGCGTGTCCATATCTCCGGTATCCCGCCTATAAGGGTGTGTGTTATACTTCACTGGATAGGCTATGCGTTCGAAAGTCCTTAAACCTATAGTTGTGTTCCTTCTGTTACTCCTCTTATTATCGGTATTAGTCATTCTTATAATCCAGACCCATTACTTCAGGCAGTTCGTCAAGATCACGACTAACGCCATCGTTAGCACCCTTACGGCGCAGAATTTCACGATCGGGGGCATCGAAGGCAACTTCCTTAAAGGGATCACTCTCAAAAATGTATCGCTTGACATCGGGGACAAAAAATTTATCGATTGTGACGAGATATTTATCGATTACTCTCTCCCCGTTATTCTCGACGGCTCGATGCTTTTCAGCAAGGTGATCCCGCTCCATGTAGTCAGAGTGAAGGGAATCCGCATAAATCTGGTCCACTACAGGGACGATTCCTGGAATTTTCAGGAGCTCCAGAAATTAATGATCAAAGAAAAAAAGCCCAATCCCGATTGGAATATATTTATACAGAACGGTTCAATCCGGGATGCAAAGATGACGATCGAGGACGAGGCCAGGGGAGAGAGCTCGGTCTTCGAGTTGTCGAACGCGGATCTATCGCTGAACCTGTTCAAAATAGCCGATAAGGCGGAGATCGATGTGAAAGACGCTCATCTGACCGTCGCCTACGAGAGCATGGACTTCGAAAAACTGCATTTTGAGAACATTAAAGGGAAAGCAGTTTATTCGAATAAAGAGCTCCCGGATAGGTTCGAAGTTATGAACGTCCTGTTTAATTACATGGGGGCGGCGGTGACCGGAAAGGGCGAGATTATCGACATGATGAATCCCCGGTTCAGCCTGAACGCGCTGATAAGCGGGATAGATATCCCCGATCTCGGCGTCCTCAACGCAGAAGTCGACGCGCGCGGGAATTCCGTCAAATGGAAGGACTTGCATGCGGCGGGGAATGTGAAGCTTGCGGACTCGTCGTTCATGGATGGCCTTCTCTCAGGCGGGATCGGCTCCGTTCTGGTCGAGAACAAGCATATAACCGTTAAAAAAGGCAATCTGGGCGCCGATGTCGGGGACGCGACTTTCGAGGGGGTGATCGACCTCCATGAGATACACGGCAGGGGGAAAAATAACACGGCTGATTTTGAGCTAGACCTCCGGTCTCTCAAGGTCCCGCGCATAATCGAGATATTGGAGAAGAGAAACGGGCCGATAGAAGCGGGCGTCAACCGTAGCATCGAAGCCGTGATAAATTCGAAATTAAAAATCACCGCCGGATGGAGCAGGTCCCGCGAAATGACGGCGGGTCTCGATATAAAGGAGATGAGCCTCACCGGGGGAGGCGTGGGAGAAATCAAGCTCAAAGGCCCTCTCGCCATTACGGGCTCGAAGATAGATTACGATCTCGACGCCGGTTTTCTGAAAACGAATTTTGCGCCAATCTTCAACGATCAGAGGTACGCAAGCGACTTCAACTCGAGCCTCAAGATCAAGGGGTCGATGAGCACGGCCGAGGTTTTTCCGAAGGGTTTCGATGTAGCTCTCAGGGGTGAGGCCGCTCCTTCAAAGATGTTCGACACCAGCCTCAAAAGAGGAGTCATAGACGCTACGTATAACGGGGCCTCTGTCGGGATTAAGTCACTCGTCCTCGAATCCGAGCCTTTCAGCGTGAACGCTTCAGGCGACTTAGGGGGCGGCGGGGAGAACGGCATTAAATATAATGTCGATTTCAAAAATCTGAGCTTCGTCACGAAACTCGCGCCCGCTTACCATCTCGGGGGCAGCCTCGGTCTCGACGGTTACATCAAGGGTGATCTTCAAAAACCGAGAATCATAGTCAACGCCAGGGGCTCGGACATAACGTACGAGGAAAAACGCTTAAGAATGAAGAAGGTTGAGCTGACAGCCGACAGCTATCTGGATATTAACGACCTCAGGCTCACAGCAGGGGGAGAGGCGAAAGGAATAGATATCCGGGGCAGGGAAATCCAGCTCGTGGAATTCAGGGCCGCAAGCAGGGGGAGCGGGATAGACGGTACGCTCAATATGCAGGAGACCGTGAAGAGAAAGTATTCACTGGATTTCAAGCTCGGTGAGCTGGGGGGCGGCGGAGCACGCCTTGACCTCGGAAACGTCCGGATGAATTTTGAAAACGCGGTCTTTAAAAACCGGAGGCCTATCGTAATATCGCTGTCGAAGGATGGAGTGAGGGTGGACTCGTTTAATCTCTATCACAAGGAGAATTTCGTAGTAGGGGAGCTTACTTTCGGCTTCGACGAGAGCATCGCCGGATCGATAAAGCTCGAGAAGCTGAGCCTCCTCGACGCCTCGGAGCTCCTGGGCGTCAAATTCCCCGTGAAGGGCGAGATGTCCGGGGAAATAAAATTCGGGTCGTCTCTCAAACATCCCGACCTGAGGGCCGATATAACTGCCAGGGACCTCGAATATATGGAATTCAAGAGCGACCGGCTCACTCTCTCGGTCCTGTTTTCAGGCGACAAAATGGGGCTGGATCTGAAAATTATCGATAATAATGAGGAAATCCTCTCAGCGGTCGCCGACGCGACAATCAAGCTCGACCCTGAGAATATGGACAAGAGCATCGGGCAGGCTCAGTACAGGGCGACGATAAAGTCAAAGGGGGTCGACATCAGCCCGATCAGCGTATTCAACGAAGAGATACAGGAGTTAAACGGCAAGCTCTCGGTAGACCTGGTCGCGGAGGGTACCGGGGAGGACCCGAACATTTCGGGCAGACTCGAGCTCAGGGATATGACGATGAAGGTGCTGGCGCTCAGAAACAAGATCCATATAGATAACGCTGTCATGGATATGTCGGGTAAATACGGCACTCTCCGCCAGGTCACAATCGATACCGGCGAGGGGAAGGGGGTATTCGAGGGCAGGGTGGATTTCCGGGACCTTTCGTACACCGGCAAAGGCACAATGTCCAACATGCTTATGCAAACTTTTCCTGCGGACGTGACCGCCAACCTCGACGGCGATCTGGAGGTCGAGGGGAAATTCCTGAACGCTTTCATAAAGGGGAATATTACGGCCAGGAATATTGAAATCATGGTCCCCGAAAAGCCCCTCAAGGAGATCGAGAGCATAAAGTTCATCGACGAGCAGGATTCGGACAAGGATGAGTTCATTTACACGGGAGCAAAAAAAGAGGATTTTGTCGAGGAGTTCATCGCGCTCGACCTCGATGTGGACATTCCCAGGGATTCGTGGGTGAAGGGGGGCGGGGCGAACATCGAGGTCGAAGGGAAGCTCGATATTAATAAGAGCTACAAGGAGCCCTACTTCATAACGGGGAATATAGACGTCATCAGGGGAGATTACCAGTTCATGGGCAGGCTCTTCAAGGTCGAAAACGGCACAGTGAGCTTCAGGGGCAAGAAGATTATAGACCCGTTCCTCGACTTGAGGGCGACATACGAAGTGTCCAGCGTCGAGGTATACATCAACATCACGGGTACGGCGGAGAAACCCAAGATACAGCTTTCGAGCGACCCTCCGCTCGACGAGAACGAAATAGTATCGTACCTCGTATTCGGCACGTCCTCGGATAAGCTCGGTACGGACGAGAGGGTCGAGTTCCAGGAGAAAGCGGGGGAGGTCCTGGGAACGATGGCGGTCGGCGAGCTGAGGGAGGCTATCGGCGATGATCTCGCCATAGACGTGATGACGATCAAGGGCGGCCAGACCGGGTTCAGGGACACGCACCTCGAGATAGGCAAGTATCTGACCGACGACCTCTACGTCGGGTATGAAAGGCTTTCCTATGAAAGATATTTCTACGAGCGGTATTTCTTCAGCCCCGGTCTCCCTTCGTCCACCGTTACCGCCAACAGGGCGGTAATCGAATACAGGGTATTCGATTTCCTGACGCTCGAGAGCGAGATAGGGGACGAGGCCGGAGCGGACGTCTTTTTTAATTTCGACTACTGATCGTTATCCATCCGGCTTTTTCCGGATTCAAACCGCGACACGGATCAACGACACTTGTCAGTAACTATTGATGAATTTCCTTATCCCTCTCACTGCCTGCATGATCCTTTTTTCGTTCTCCACGAGCGCGAGTCTCAGGTGTCCTTCCCCGTAGTTTCCAAATCCTATTCCGGGAGAGACGGCTACCTTCGCCTTTTCTATAAGCAGTTTCGAGAATTCGAGAGACCCCATGCTCTTGAACGCCTCCGGCATCTCGGCCCATACGAACATAGTCCCCTTGGGTTTCGGTATATCCCACCCCGACTTCGACAAACCCTCCACGAGCTTGTCCCTTCTCGATTTATATAATTTCCTCACGTCCTCGACGCAGTCCTGAGGACCGTTTAGCGCCGCGATCGCGGCTACCTGAATGGGAGTGAATATGCCGTAATCCATATAGCTCTTGATACGCTTCAGCGCCGACACTATCTTCGGGTTCCCTACCATGAATCCCACCCTCCATCCGGGCATATTGTAGCTCTTCGAGAGTGAGTAGAACTCGACGCCTATCTCCTTGGCGCCGGGGACCTGCAGGAAGCTCGGGGCCTTGTACCCGTCGAAACAGAGCTCTGCGTACGCGAAGTCGTGGACGACTATCAGCCCGGCCTCTTTCGCGATCTCATAGATGTCCTTGAAGAACCCGAGATCGACCACGGTCGCCGTGGGGTTGTTGGGGAACGAGATCATGAGCACCTTCGGCTTGGGCCAGGTCTCTTTGACCGCTTTCTCGATCCCCTCCAGTATGTTCGAGTCTCTCGTGAACGGGACGCTGTGCACGTCCCCTCTCGAAATAATGACGGAATAGATGTGTATCGGGTATGCGGGGTTAGGAACAATAACCGTATCACCCGGTGACAGAATGGAAAGCATAAGGTGGCATATCCCTTCCTTCGATCCAATGGTGGTAACGACTTCCGTATCGGGGTCGAGATCGACGTCGTAATTCTTTTTATACCAGCCGGCGACCGCTCTGCGGAGCTTCGGTATGCCCGCCGACGCGGAATACCTGTGGGCTCTCGGGTCCTTCGAAGCCTCTATTAATTTCTTTACTATGTGGTCGGGCGTCGCCTGGTCCGGGTTCCCCATACCGAGGTCGATTATGTCGTCCCCCCTGGCCCTGGCTTTCGATTTTAGCTCGTTTACGATACTGAATACGTACGGCGGAAGCCGCCTGATTAATGAGAATTCTTCGGGTATATGCATCATCTAAGGTCCTTTTTCATTTTCAGTTATTTTATTCGAATCCTTGACAATCTCAAGAAAATTAAGCGAAAATAGTAAAAACAGAGATTATGGGTCATGAATAAAAATATAAGCTTATTGTCAATCTTGCTGCTGGTAGTATTCGCCGTGCCTTTGGTTTACTCAGAGGAAGTTCGCCAGTACGGAAACGCTTCATGGTATTCGAGCTCCCTCCACGGCAGAAAGACTGCAAGCGGCGAGTGTTACGACAAGAACGAGCTTACGGGCGCCCATAGGGAGCTCCCGTTCGGGACAATAGTAAAGGTTAAGAACTTATATAATGGTAAAGAGGTAATAGTGAGGGTGAATGACAGAGGTCCGTTTATTAAGAGTCGTATAATCGACCTCTCCAGGGCGGCGGCTATTACGCTTGGGATTCTGAACCTGGGCACTGCGAGAGTCAGCGTCGAAGTGATCTCGCTGCCCGTAATCGCTGATCCGGGCTCCGCATCATAGGCGGGGTTCCTGCTCAAGCCCGTCCTCTGTCATCTCTTTTCGAGAGCATGAATAATAGATTCCTTCTATTATTGTTGATTCTCCCGGTCGTTTTTTCATGCGCAAAAAAAAGTGTCGAGTCTACCCGTCCACCCGGGGAAGAGGCCCCTCCGGGAGGTTATATCGAGGAGGGCTCCATACAGGTCGGCATCGCCTCATGGTACGGGATCGAAGAGCATAACAATCACGCCGCCAGCGGCGAGCGCTTCAGCAAGCACGCATATACCGCGGCCCATAAGAGCCTTCCCTTGGGCACGGTCGTCAGGGTCACGAATATGGAGAACGGAAGGGACGTGATCGTAGAGATAAACGACAGGGGCCCCTTCGTGAAGGGCCGTATAATCGATCTTTCATATGCTCCGGCCAAGTCGATAGGCATGATCCAGCAGGGCACCGTAGAGGTCAAGGTCGAGGTCATATCGACCCCTTCCACGAGAGGGGGCAGCTATTTTCAACCCCTCTATACAGTACAGGTTGCCTCGTTCTCGGAGAAGGGGAAAGCGCTGTCCCTTAAACGCGCGCTCGACGGCGAGTACGACGACGTCAGGGTTGAGTCGATAGAGTTGAGCGGGGATAATTACTGGAGGGTAAGGGTCGGGCGGTACGAGGACAAGCAGGACGCCGATCAAACCGCTTCGAAGCTCCGAACGGACGGGCATTACGGAAGAGTCATCATGGAATAATTCCGTACCTCTTACTTTTATTCCTTTCGGGGCTCGGATGATGACCAGATCACCATACGTTGTGGTGTATCATATTGAGCGCTCTGTAGATATCTGGTATTGAGAGACCTGCGTATATGAACGGATTCGTAAAATCACACGGGCTCGGGAACGACTATTTTGTCCTGGACGGCTCCCGCATCTCTTTCGGGCTTACGCCCGCGGCCATAAGGCTCCTCTGCGACCGGAACTACGGTATCGGCTCAGACGGTATTCTGCTCCTCGTCCCCTCGGCCAGGGCTGACTTCGGCTTGAGGATTCTCAACCCCGACGGCAGCGAGGCTGAAAAGAGCGGGAACGGTCTCAGGATATTCGCCAAGTACCTTTACGAGCACGGCCACACCGATAAGAAGGAATTCAAAATCGATACCCTCGGCGGCGTAGTCACGGCCGAGCTCGATGTAAGAGAGGGAAGGGTTCCGTTCGTTACAGTGGAGATGGGGACCGCGACATTCGACAGCAGCCTGATACCTGTAAAGGGTGACGAGAGGGAGGTAGTGAACGAAGAGATGAGGATAGAAGGCGAGGTGCTCAGGTTCACGGCCGTATCGGTCGGGAACCCTCACTGCGTCGTGTTTACGGAGAACCTCGACGAGGGGTACACAAAGCTCCTCGGGCCCTTGATAGAGACCGCGGAACTCTTCCCCAACCGCACGAACGTCCAGTTCGCAAGGGTCGACTCGAGAGACAGGGTCGAGATAATGATATGGGAGCGGGGGGCAGGCTACACGCTCGCTTCGGGGAGCAGCTCGTGCGCCGTCGCGGCGGCGTGCGTAAAGAACGGGTTTACGGACAGAGCAGTGACCGTATCCATGCCGGGCGGCGAGCTCGACATCGAAATAAGGGAGGACTGGTCTATAAAAATGAGGGGAGCGGTGGAAGAGGTCGCCTACGGCACGCTGAGCGAAGATTTGATTGAGAGGATAAAATCCCTCGGTGCGGAATGATAGAGCTCCGTTATAATGATATTCCGCGCGTCTGAATAATTGATTCCGGTACATTCGACCTTACTATGGGAAAGCTGATACTGACTGCCGAAACGGTCCTGCCTGTTTCCTCGAAACCTTTGAAAAACGCTTCCGTACTGATCTCCGGCGGAAAGATCAGAGAGATCGGCAAATCCGCCGCGCTCAGGAAACGCTATAAAGGCGTGATCGAAAGGGATTTAGGAAACGGAATACTCCTGCCGGGGTTCGTCAATGCCCATACACATCTCGAGCTCGGATGGATGTTAAGGAGGCTCCGCAGCTTCGGGGGCTTTACGGGCTGGCTCGGGCAGATAATAAAGGAAAAGAGGGCGGGTGTGGCGGACGGTGAAATAGCCGAGTCGGTGGAGGAAGGAATAAGAACGAACATACGCTCGGGGGTTACGACCGTAGGGGAGATATCCTCGTACGGCGGTATAGATATACCGCTACTTAAATCGTCGGGGCTGAGGACTGTGCTCTTCAGAGAAATCCTCGACAGCAATGAAGGTGCCGCGGATTTCTCGTCTCTCGAAAAAGGGGCGCTCTTCGAGGAGAGGCTCTTCCCGCATTCACCCTATTCGTGCAGTCCCGGGGTGCTGAAAAAATCGCTCAGGTCTCACAGGAAAAACGGCGTCCCCCTCGGTATCCACCTCGCGGAGAGCGCGGATGAGGTGAGGTTCCTGAGGGGTGAAGTAAACAATATAGAAAAGAAGATATTCCCGCTTATAAACAAGGCCCCCTTTAAAAAGCATTCGGCAGACACGCCTGTCTCATATTTAAGGAGAGCGGGCCTCTTAGACGGCGTGAGGATTACACTCGTTCACATGGTGCAGGTGAGCGGGGAAGAGGCGCGGGAGCTCTGCGAGCTCGACGCGGCTATCGTCCTTTGCCCGAGGAGCAATTTTTTTCTTCAGGTGGGCGCCCCGCCCGTAAAGGAATATGCGAAGTTCAACAGGATGGGTATCGGCACGGACGGCCTATCAAGCAACTACAACCTCAATTTTTTTGAAGAGATGAGGTTCCTCCATCTCCTCATGTCGCAGTCCGAGGGGCAGCGGGCGGCATATGTTACCGTATACGCTGCGACACTCGGGGGGGCAAGGGCGCTGTACATTGAGGATAAGACCGGCAGCATTGAGCCCGGCAAAGAGGCCGACCTGATATTCCTCAAAAACGGCAGCGGATCGGGCGACCCTTACCTCTCGGTCATTTCATCAGACGCGCGGGACGTCGGAATGGTCATGGTCCGGGGTAATATTATATATGCCGGGAATGCCGCGCGCCCCGGCAAATAGCTATGTCCGGCAAGATCAATAAAATCTTCGTCTACGGGACGCTCCAGCGCGGGGAAGAGAGGAGTGGCTTCATGCGGGGCTGCAAGCTCTCGGAGATACTCGAAGTGCCGGGAAGGCTCTACGATACGGGACAGGGTTACCCGGCCGCTATATTCAACGACGGATCGGACCGGGCAGTGTCGGGCGAGCTCTATACCATGGAAGACCCGCCTTCCAAGCTCGAAGAGCTCGACAGGGTCGAGAGGACTCTATCCGGGTTCTTCGTAAGGTCGAGGATCAAATGCCCCCATTCGGAATTTTATTGCTACGAGGCGGGACCGCTTCTGAAAGAAACAGCTACCGACCGGAACAGGATCATAAGCGGGAGCTGGAGGACGCACTCCTCGCTCGCATACACCGACCCGGTAGATTTCGCACTCAGGTTCGAGACGCACTTAAAAGACAGTTACAGGGAGCATCCGGGCGAAGACTCGGATGGGATACATTATATAAGGGGACGCGTCCCGGTCTTGGTCACGGCGCCCCACGCGACGGCGCACGTGCGAATGGGCAAATTGAAGAGGCAGGAATTCTATACGGGCGCGCTCGCCGTCCTCCTTCATTCGGTGACGGGGTGTCATGCGCTCTACGTCGGCCGGCTGTCTTCACTCGACCCTAATTACACGGACGAATCCCCGTTCAAAGCGAAGCTATCCGAGATAGCCGGGAGAATCGGGCTCGAATTTCTGATCGACGTTCACGGGACCGGTTCGGAAAGGCCCGGGGACGTCTTTCCGGGCGTAGGCACGAACGGCGAGTTCCTGAACGGCAGGCCCGGATCATTCGGCGAGCTCGGTCAGGCGGCCCAATCGAACGGCATCTCGCTCGGGCCTACGGATGTCTTCCCCGCGGCGAGGCAGATGACAGTGACAAGGTTTGCAGCTACCAAACTGAGCATACCCTCTATGCAGCTCGAAATAAACCGGAACCTGAGGCGGCCCGAAACTGAGCCCGGGGATTTCATAAAGCTCGTAAATTTTCTCAAGGACTTTATCGGGCGACTTTGTTGATACGGCTTGCCAGTATCTCCGCCAGGTGTTTTACGCTCCTGCCAGTGAAGTGCTCAATTTGATGCCTGCACGATACGCCCGAGACTGCGATGACCGTCTCGGGAGAGGATTTTCTCACGGCGGGGAATAAACGGTCTTCGCCTATGGTCTTCGATACCCCGTAGTGCTCTCTCTCGTAGCCGAAGCTGCCCGCCATCCCGCAGCACCCGGCCCCGCTCTCTTCGGCCTTGCATCCGGCGGCGGCGAGTATGCCGAGCGGGGCCTCAATCCCCGTGAGCGACCTCTCGTGGCAGTGCGCGTGATAGAGGATTTCGGGGGCGTCCCCACGCCATTCTATATTTAGACCTCTCTCCCGGTCCACGCGGTGCAGGAACTCTCCGATCAGAAATGAATTCCCGGCGAGTATCCGGGCGTCTTCGTTTCCGGGCAGGAGGTCCATGTACTCGTCCCTGAATGTGAGTATGCAGCTCGGCTCGGTGCCGACGACGGGAATACCTTCTCTCACGTAAGGCGAGAGTAACGAGACGTTCTTTCGCGCCATCTCCCTCGCGGGCTCGATTGCGCCCTTACTCAGCATGGGCCGCCCGCAGCAGGCCCTTCGCCGTTCAAGCAATACCTCGTATCCGGCTGCCTCCAGAAGCTCGACGGCCGACTTCCCGACCTCCGGATGATAGTACGTTACCCATGTGTCGTGAAAGAAGACTACTTTTTTGTCGGATGTTTTGCGGTTTTTTTTCCTTCCGTAAAACCATCCAGTGAAATTTTCTCCAGTCAGCTTTGGCAGTGTGCGCTCGGGGTGAATACCGATGCGTGAGAGCAGGAGTTTCGTCACCGGGTTCCCGATCAGGGCGTTCGAGAGCCGGGGGGCGAGCGAAGCGATGCGGCTCGCCTCGTGGACGTCCGAGAAAAAACGGTCCCTCGCGCTCATGCCGTGCTCTTCGTGATAATGGGAGAGGAACTCGGTCTTCATCTTGGCGGCGTCCACCTTCGACGGGCACTCCGTCTTGCAAGCCTTGCACGATATGCACAGGTCGAAGACCCCGTACATCTCCCTGCCGGCGAGCGAATCCCTGTCGAGCGCGCCCGAGAGCACGGCTCTGAGTGCATTGGCGCGCGCCCTCGTCGAGTCCCTCTCGTCGCGGGTAGCCATGTAGGAAGGGCACATTATTCCCTCTCCGAGCTTCCTGCAGACGCCCTGGCCGTTACACATCCCGACCGCCTGAGAAAAGCCGAGGTCTTGAGACCAGTCGAGCCTGGTCCTGATTTCATAGGGTTCGCTCCTGTCTCCGTACCTGAGGTCCTCGAGCGGGCCCCCGGGGTCTACGACCTTCCCCGGATTGAATATGCCCTCGGGATCGAACGCCGCCTTTAGCTCCCGCATTACGCCGTATAGCTCGTGCCCGAACAGTTTTTCGTTGAGATAACTCCTCTGTCTCCCGTCCCCGTGCTCGCCGCTCATCACGCCCCCGTACCTGACGGCAAGCTCGAAGGCTCCGTCCATTAGCTCCTTCATCATGAGTACGCCCTTTCCCGTTTTCAGGTTCACGAGGGGCCTTATGTGCAGGCAGCCCGCGCTCGCGTGCCCGTAAAATCCGGCGGTCGTCCCGAGGCGCTTGATTAATTCCGACACGTCGCGCACATATTCGGGGAGACTTCCGACCGGTACGGACACGTCCTCTATGCACGGTATGGGCTTGTGCTCGTCCCTCCTGCTCATCATTATGCCGAGCCCCGCCCTCCTCACTCCCCATACGTTTGACTGCTCCTCACTGCCGAGTGCGAAATTAATACTGCACCCGGCCCCTCTTTCCCTTAATGACGAAGCGAGGCCCCGGGCCTTTCCTTTTACCTCTGCTTCGCTACCTCCGTAGAATTCCACTGCGAGAATGGCTTCGGGCTCTCCTTCGACGAAGGAGAGCATCTTGCTATACCCCGCGTGGGCCCTCGTCAGACCGACGAGCATCGCGTCTATCAGCTCTACCGCTGACGGGCCGTGCCCGAGAATCCCGGGGACGGTCTCCATCGCTGAAATAATGCTCCCGAACTGCAGTATTACGAGTCCCGTGTGAGCGGGCCTCGGCACGAGCGTCAAAGTGAATTCGGTAACTACACCGAGAGTGCCCTCCGATCCCGCGAGCAGCTTTGCCGGATTAAATGGGGATTCGAGAAAATAGTTGAGACTGTATCCGGACGCCCTCCTCCAGTGCTTCGGAAAATCACGCCTTATCGCTTCCGAATATTTTTCACGCAGCGCGGTGAGATTCTTAAACAGACGCCCCGCGGGCCCGCTCTCCTTCGCCCGCGCGAGGAGGGCGTCCTCACCGAGGGCGCCGAGCTCGACGGGACTTCCGTCAAGCAGAATTTTTGCCGCCCCGACGTTGTCCCCCGCCATGCCGTAGAGGATCGAATGCGCCCCCGTGGCATTATTGCCGACGACCCCTCCCGCTGTCGCGATCCTCGCCGTGGACGGGTCCGGTCCGAACATCAGCCCCGAGGGCTTAAGCCTTCGGTTGAGCTGCTCTATATATATTCCCGGCTGTACACGGGCGGTTTTGGCTTCCGGATTTATTTCGATGACACCGTTCAGGTACTTCGAGAAATCTATGACCAGCGCGTCTCCGACCGCCTGCCCAGCAAGGCTCGTGCCCCCGCCCCTCGGCAGTATCGCGACCCCGAGCCGCCGGGCGGTTTCGGCGGCGATAGATACGTCCTCTACCGTCCGCGGTATGACGACGCCCACGGGCTCTATCTCGTAATTGCTCGCGTCCGTACTGTAGAGCGCCCTGCTCATCTGATCGAAGCGGACTTCGCCCTTTATGGTCTTCTTGAGCGAGGCTTCGAGCTCTGATAGCGAGCTATTCCCGGCGGTTCTAGGCATAGGCCCGATTAGTATAACTTGACGGCGGGTGAAATATACAACTCCCGGCCCTCTGGTCCCTCTCGCGCGGGGCGGGGTTCCGACTATTACAGACTTTAAAAAAATACTGGTATCATAAACTGATTTTTATGGGCCCAGCGTTATAGTGCGCGCCGTCTATATCCGGGCGCCGAAAGACTTTATATGAAATTTGCTATCGTTCCCGTAAAAGACCTCTCGAAAGCGAAGGAAAGGCTGTCCTCAGTCCTGCCTCAGGACGTCAGGACCGACCTCGCCTACGCGATGCTCGAGGACGTGCTCACCGCGCTCAAGGGCTCTAGGCTCCTCGACAGGATATTTATCGTGACCATGGACAGGAATGCGATAAGGATAGCCGGGGAGATAGGGATCGAAATCATAGAAGAGACAGAGCAGAAGGGCGAAAGCGACTCCGTCGACCGGGCGTCCCGAATCTGCATGGAGATGGGGGCCGGATCCGTGCTCGTTATTCCGGGCGACGCCCCGCTCATAACCTCTCAGGACATCGATTTCATCGCGGGAAAGGAAACGGCCCCTCCCTCGGTGGTACTCGTCCCGGCGAGAGACATGCTGGGCACGAACGCTATACTCAGAAACCCGCCCGACGCCATCCCGTCCCGGTTCGGCCACGACAGTTTCAGGAAGCACATCGAAGAGGCGGAGAAGAAGGGCATACGATTAGAGTATTACGAGAACGAAAGGGTAGGGCTCGATATCGACCACCCGGACGATCTGAAAATATTCGCTTCGGAAAAGAGCGGTACGAGGACCTACGAATTACTATTGAGAAAAAATATACTCAGCAAGATAAGCGAATAATACGTTACTGTTTCTTACCGTCCGCCTAGTAATTCAGGTTGACTACCAATAGTTTTAATTCAGTCATCTCCTCGATCGCATACCGGACCCCTTCCTTCCCGACGCCCGAGTCCTTAACCCCGCCGTACGGCATGTTCTCGACCCTGAAGCTCGGGTAGTCGTTCACGACGACCCCTCCCACGTCGAGGGCGGCATAGGCCTTGAATGCCTTCTTGATGTCCTTCGTGAATACTCCGGCCTGAAGACCGTAACGAGAGTCGTTTACGGCTTTGAGAGCGTCGTCGAAATCCCTGTACCTCTCCACATGAACCACGGGCCCGAATACCTCACTCTTGCTGACGTCGCATCCGGGAGGCACGTCCGTCAGTATCGCGGGCTCGATGAGAGAGCCGTCCCTGTTCCCGCCTGAAAGGAGCCTAGCTCCCCTTCCGACGGCGTCCTCTATCCATTCCATGATCCTGTCCGCCGACTGAGCGTCTATGACGGGCCCCACGTCCGTGTCTTCGAGCATCGGGTCGCCCAGCCTGAGCTTTCTCGTCTCTTCGACGAATTTGCTTATGAACCTGTCGAATGTCTTTTCATGCACGTACATCCTCTGCACGGATATGCAGCTTTGACCGGCCTGGTAAAATGCCCCCCACGCGTTCCTGCTCGCGGCGAAATCGAGGTCGGGCGGGTCTTCGTCGATAATAGTCGCCGCGTTCCCGCCTAACTCGAGCGTGACCTTCTTCTTCGGGTGCTTCCTTTTAAGCTCCCACCCTATGGCGTCGCTCCCGGTGAACGAGACCTTCTTCACCCTCACGTCGTCTATCACGGCCTCAATCTCCGACCCCGGCACGGGCAAAATATTCAGCAGTCCGTCGGGAAGCCCGGCCTCGCAGACGACCTCCCCCAGCATCAGCGCCGAGAGCGGCGTCTGGGATGCGGGCTTGAGCAACATTACATTCCCCGATGCTATAGACGGCGCGACTTTATGGGCGACGAGGTTGAGAGGGAAGTTGAAAGGGGATATGCCGACGACGACACCTAAGGGGAAACGTCTCGCGATCCCGAACATCCCTTCGTTCCCCGGCGCAATGTCTATGGGGACCAGCTCTCCTTCGGAGATCCTGTTCGCCTCCTCCGCAGCCACGGAGAACGTGGTCACTGCACGGCCCACCTCGACCCTGGCCGTTTTCAGAGGCTTCCCGCCTTCGAGCACGAGGGTCTTGGCAAATTCCTCCTTCCTTCCCGCAATACCTTCCGCTATTTTTCTCAATATACGGCTCCGCTCAAAGCTCGGGCTCTCTCTCCATTTCTCGTACGCGCTCTCGGCCGTGCCTATAGAGCCTATAGCGGTCTCACGGTCGGGGATATTGATTATCCCCGCCGTCTCTCCGTTATAAGGGCTTTTTATCTCCCTTTTCCTTTTGCTCTTCGTCCACTTACCGTTTATTAGGAATCCGTATTCTTTGGGCATTACACCGCTCCTGTCCGTTGTTGTGTGTTATCGATTATTATAAGTCGTATTTAAACCGTACTCTATCCCGGTCGGGAATATTCGACTGCGGTTGGTATGAGGGGGGATTCCGTATATGAAATCTAGGCTTCCAGTATGTCGAGCCTCGGCTCTTCTTTTATGATCCCTTTATCGTAAGCCCTGTTAAATAGATACTTGAGCGCGGCCTTCCCTTTCCCCCCGAGGTCCAGCGTGTATTTGTTGACGTACATCAGGACGAATTTCTCTCCCACGTCCTCGCCTATGCCCCTGCCGTATTTCATCGCATATTCGAGAGCTTCTTTTTTGTGGGCGAGTCCGTACTCGATGCTCTCCTTATGTACCCTGAGGACTTCTTTCTGAAGCTCCTCTCCAATGTCCCTCTTAACGACGTTAAGTCCTAGTGGGAGCGGGAGCGTGGTCTCAATTTGCCACTGCTCGCCCAGATCGAGCACAAGCTCGAGGTCGTAGTCCTTGTAAGTAAGCTGTCCCTCGTGGATGATGAGGCCGGTCTCAATGTCGCCCCTCGCGACTGCGGGCATTATCTCGTCGAAAGGCATCTCCACCGGTATAAAGCCGTCTGAGTAAATGCTCAGGAGCAGGAACGCGGTCGTGAGCTTCCCGGGGACACCTATCTCCTTCCCATTGAGGTCGTCGGTCGGCACGCTCGATACCACGATAGGGCCGTACCCCTCTCCCATGCTCGCGCCGCAGGACATGATTCTGTAATCGTCCTGTACTTTCAGATATCCGTGCGCGGAGATCGCGGTAGTTTCAAGCTCTTTATTGAGCGCGCGCTTGTTCAGGGATTGAATGTCCTCTATGACGTGCTCGAAATCGATTTTGTCCGAAGTCACTTTGCCTGAGGCTATGCCGTAAAACATGAAAGCGTCGTCGGGGTCGGGGCTGTGTCCGAGTCTCATCTTTATCTTGGTCAATCTGCGTCCTCCAGTTTCTTCAAGCTATTGTGAATATAATTTTATGCGGGAAATCTTTTCTGCCTCGCCGAGCCGGGAGAGGTATTCGCTGTATCTGCCGATCGCTTCGATCTCCTTTTCACCGAGGTCATACTTTATCCTTTCTGTTAAATATTTATGGCACATGCCCTCATCGATTCCCGTCCTCATCGATTCGAGCTTTGCTATTTTACCCACTATGCCGAGCCCGTAGTCTTTGGATTTATGGAGCGCGTCCAGGTTCCGTCCGAGCTCCACGCCTTCGTTTACGGCGAAGACGGCATACACAAACGGGAGCCCGGTCTCTCCGGTCCAGATCTCCCCGAGGTCATAAACGTCATAGCCCACGGGAGGGGAGTAGGTCGTCTCGAGGCCGGTGTCGCCAATTATCATCCCCGCATCGACGTCTTCCAGGAAATCACCGTCCGCGGCCCGCGGCAGATAGACCGGCGAAAGGCTATGGAATGTTTCGAGTATTATCCTCAATAGTGCAGTCGAGCTCTGCGACCTCCTGTCGACGGCGACCCTCTTAATGTCCGTGATCTCGCCCTTCGACAGGAGCACGACACTGTCCACCTTCCCGTAAGAAGAGATAGAGATTCCGGGTACCGCGGAGTACGAGTTTCTCCTGAGGAATTCCGCGACGGGTATGAGCCCCAAGTCTATCGCTTTTCCGGAGAGCATCAGCGAGAGATCGGAAGGGGGCGTTAGCGTTATATCGAAGTCGTGTTCTACGAGACCGTTCTCGATCGCGAACGTCAGGGGTTTTGCATTCATAAACGATACCGAGCCCAGCTTTATCAATCTTTGCATCTTGTTCTATTTAAATTCTATGTAAAACTCATCAAATGCAAGGGGTTAGTTATGAGAGTTACGGTTAATTTACAAGGCTAATAATGTTACCTGAACCGGATAATATTAAAATGTGCTCAAATCTCCCTGCCATCTCCTGGGGAGGAATATGCTTTCGTACATGCTTATTGCGTATGAATCGGTCATACCCGCGATGAAATCGCAGACCGTGCGCTCGATGGTTTCCCCTTCCCTCACGCCCTTATTATAATGCTTACGAAGCTCGCTCTCGTTTTCGCAGAAATACTGGTACAGCTCTCTGATTACCTTATTGGCCTTAAGAAAGTTGTTCTTTATCTTTTCGTTCATATATACGGTATTGAAGAGGTAGCCCCTCAGCTCCACCATCGCCTGCTCGACTTCGGCGCTCGACGCCACCTTCTCGCCTTCGAACTTCAGTGTTTCCGTGATTATATCGGTGACCATTCTGTTGATCCTTTCGGAATTCGTCCTGCCGAGGGCGTCGACGCATTCTTTCGGGACGTCGTCTATGGTAATGATCCCCGCCCTTATCGCGTCGTCGAGGTCGTGGTTCGCGTAGGCGACGAGGTCCGATATCCTGACGACCTGGCCTTCGAGTGTCTCCGGTCGGTATTTGGGGTTATCGACCGCTCCCATTCCCTTAGAATGCTTGGCTATGCCGTCCCTCACCTCGTAAGTGAGGTTGAGTCCCTTCCCGCCCTTCTCCAGCACGTCCACGACCCTCAGGCTGTGTATCACGTGCTTGAACCCTCCGGGGTATATCTCGTTGAGCGCCGCCTCCCCCGCGTGCCCGAACGGTGTATGGCCGAGGTCGTGCCCGAGCGCTATAGCCTCCGTGAGGTCTTCGTTTAATCTGAGCGCCTTCGATATCGTCCTCGCTATCTGGGACACCTCGATGACATGAGTGAGCCTCGTCCTGTAATGGTCGTCCGTCGGGGATAAAAAGACCTGCGTCTTGTGCTTCATCCTCCGAAACGATTTCGAATGGATTATCCTGTCCCTGTCCCTCTGGTAATCCGTCCTTATGGAGCAGGGCTCCTCGGGAACCATCCTGCCCTTGGTCCCGGCGCTTAGAGCCGCATAGGGCGAAAGGATTTGTCTCTCGATCTCTTCCGACTGTTCTCTTATGTTCATTCAGTCACCCCGCCCCGCGTCAGCGGCACGCCACTCAGAGCCTCACCGATATGCCCTTCGAGCTCATGAACTCCTTCGCATCCCTTATAGTATGCTCCCCGTAGTGGAATATCGAAGCGACGAGCACCGCGTCCGCCTCCCCGTCACTCACCCCTTCCGAGAGGTGGTCGAGGCTGCCTGCGCCTCCGGAAGCGATGACCGGTATGGATACCGTCCGGGATACGGCCTTCGTGAGCGCTATATCGTAGCCCGACTTGGTCCCGTCCTTATCCATGCTCGTGAGCAGTATCTCGCCTGCGCCGTATTCCTCCATCTCCTTCGCCCATTCGAGGGCGTCTATGCCCGTCGGGTTTCTCCCGCCGTGCGTATAGACCTCCCATTTCCCTTCCGAGACGCGCCTCGCGTCTATCGCCACAACGATGCACTGGCTCCCGAACCTCTCGGACGCCCTCTTCACGAAATCCGGGTCCTTCACCGCGGCCGTGTTTATCGATACCTTGTCGGCCCCCGCAAGGAGGAGCTGCCTCACGTCTTCTATAGTCCTCACCCCTCCTCCGACGGTCAGAGGGACGAATACCTCGGCTGCGGTCCTTTCCACGACGTCGACCATCGTCTTCCTCTCCTCGTGGGAAGCCGTTATGTCGAGGAAGCAGATTTCGTCGGCCCCCTCGTCGCTGTATTTCTTCGCTATCTCGACCGGGTCGCCCGCGTCTCTCAGGTTAACGAAGTTAACACCCTTCACGACCCTCCCGTCCTTGACGTCGAGGCATGGGATTATTCTCTTCGACAGCATCACGAGTACCTTTCTATAGCGTCTTTAAGGTTTATTGTGCCTGTATAGATCGACTTCCCGAGTATCACGCCGTATAGGCCTATTTGTTCGAGCGTTTTCAATTTATCCAGGTCGTCTGTGGTTGCGATACCCCCGGACGCGATGACCGGAAGCGGGGACGACCCTATAAATTCCCTGGCCGCGTCTATGTTTATCCCCTCCATCGTACCGTCCCTGTCCACGTTCGTGTTGAGTATCACGGATACCCCTGCCTGGTCGAGCCTGCGGAGCACTTCTTCGGTATCCGCCTCTATGACCTCTGTCCACCCCTTGACTGCTATTTT
Organism: Thermodesulfobacteriota bacterium; assembly: GCA_041753155.1. Classification (GTDB taxonomy): domain Bacteria; phylum Desulfobacterota_D; class UBA1144; order Nemesobacterales; family UBA2774; genus 2-12-FULL-53-21. The sequence goes on from JBGSVA010000021.1 coordinate 65,175, forward strand.
CCCCTTTTTTGTGTCTATCCCCACGGCGATCCCTCCCGGGAATTCCCTGCACGCCTGTCTCAGGAATTCGTCGTCGGAAAAGGCGGCGGTCCCCAGTATCACTCTTTTTACACCGAGTCCGAAATACTCCCTTACCGTATCTATATTCCTTATGCCTCCCCCGGCCTGCACAGGGCAAGAGACACTGGAGGCTATGTCCCTGATTATATCCATGTTCCCGGGCTCGCCCGTGAACGCCCCGTCCAAGTCGACGACGTGGATCCATTCGGCCCCGCATTCTTCCCACCTCAGGGCTATCTCTCCGGGGTTCTCGGAAAACACGGTCTCAGTCCCCTCTTCCCCCTTATAGAGTCTCACGCATTTTCCGTCCTTGAGGTCTATCGCGGGTATGATGTGCATTTAATTTCCCAGGAGGTACTCGTTAAAATCAAGGACGGTCTTTCGCGCCCCTTCTTTCGCAAGCTCGTCTGAAGTAATCCATTTCGCTCCCCTCTTGAAGAACTTCTCGATCTCGTAGACGTTCTCAAGGAGTGGCTTCTGGGTCTCTTTAAAATACGTTTCCCATAGCGTATGTCCGTCCCGCGTATCGAGCACCTCGACGTTGAATGAGACTGTGGCGGGGGATTCCACCCCTATGGCCGACCCTTCTCTCTCCGTGTATTCGGAGATTACACCGATCATGACTGCATCCACGCCCAGGCTTTTGCCTGCGGCCACGGCCTGCTCCCTGTAAAACGATTTCGGTTTTTCGGCTTTTACGCGCAGGAATTCAGTCTCGGATTTTTGAAGGGGGGTTATTTCGATCCTCAACAGCTCGGCCGTGAGGGCCTCGTATAGAGCGATAGTCAGATACCGCTCCTTCTCCTCGACGGTTTCTTCGGGCGCCCCGTCCGAGAACGACGGTTTCGACGTGAATGGTATCAGGGCAAGAGACTCGATCCTCTCCCTGAAGGGGGTCTTTGTCTCCTCCGTCTCTTCCGTCTGTCCGTATGCCCTCCAATTTGTTAAAAGACAATTATTACCGAATATTACGAATAGAAATAATAGTGCGGAAAGGCAGCGGCGTATTTTTGAATGTCTCATCCGTTAATAAATATACAGGAATATAGAATTAGTGAAAGCATATTGAGCGTGACCGCGTTCCGTCATTTGAATTATCCGCGGCTTTAAACATAATTAACCCTATGAACTATTGGCTCGTTAAGTCGGAACCATCGGCGTATTCATGGGACGATTTGGTTAAAGACGGCGGTACGCGCTGGGACGGGGTCAGGAACTATCAGGCGAGGAATAATCTCAGAGACATGAAGAAGGGCGACCTCGTGCTTTATTATCACAGCGGGGCTCTGCCTGAAGTCGCGGGAGTGGCCAAGGTCGCGAAGGAATCGTATCAGGACCCTACCACGGATGATGAAAGATGGGTCGCAGTCGACATCACACCGGTCAAGCTGTTTGAGAGTCCCGTAACGCTCGACGATATCAAAAAGGAAAAGCGGTTAAGCAACATCTCCCTCATCAAACAGGGCCGCCTCTCCGTTATGCCCGTTATGAAAGAGGAGTATGACGTCATTCTCGGCATGGGGTCCGGGAAGAAATAGTTGTTTTGACAATCTCCACCCTCCGAATTAATGTATCTCCCGATGGTTCTCTCCGATTACGAATCCGGACTCATAGACAAAATGCTTAGCGGAGACCGCGCGTCTCTCGCCCGCCTGATATCGGTCGCCGAGAGCAGGCACAAATCCCTCCCGGAGATACTCAGGCGCCTCGGCCCCTTCATGCGCGACCCTTATATAATCGGAATAACGGGTCCTCCCGGGGCCGGTAAAAGCACTATTACGAACGAGCTCATACGGTCCTACAGGGGTATGGATAAAAAGATAGGCGTGCTCGCGGTCGACCCGTCGAGCCCCTTCACCGGCGGGGCCATACTCGGGGACAGGATTCGGATGCACGACCACGCCATGGACGACGGGGTATTCATAAGGAGTATAAGCTCGAGAGGGACGCACGGCGGACTATCGAGAGCGACGAATGAGATAATCAAGCTCTACGGGGCATACGGCATGGATTACGTAATCATAGAGACGGTCGGCGTCGGACAGACCGAGCTCGACATAGTAGGCGTGGCCGATACAGTCCTTGTCGTGCTTGTGCCCGAGGCCGGGGACTCCGTTCAGACCATGAAGGCGGGCCTCATGGAAATAGCCGACATATTTATCGTAAACAAAGCCGACAGGGAAGGGGCGGCGCTTATTTCTTCGGAGATCAGGCAGGTGTTGTCCCTTAAGAGGGCAGGCGGCGGCTGGACTCCGCCCGTCCTCCTGACGAGTGCGCTAAGGGGTGAAGGGATCGGAGACGTCATTGAAGGCATCGAAAAACATAGGTCCTTTCAGATAGAGAGCGGAATGCTCAAGAATAAAAAGGAAAAGAGGATCGAGGGAGAATTCTCCGAGATAATCAGGGAGCTCCTTGATGAGAAGATAGCCGGGAAGCTCGGGGACAAGGAAGTAAAGAAGATTTACGCCCGCGTAAAGAGCGGGGAAATAGACCCATACGAGGGCGCCCTGCTCGTCGTCTCGAAAATCATCTGAGCCCCCCATATATTGGATTCCGATTCCCGGCTAACCCGTCTGTTTTTAATCCCGGGAAAATTTATTCTTAATATTATCCCCTTTCACGGAATGGTATCCTAATCACCATGATAGAGATACTGGTCCCGGTATCCTTTTTTCTATATGTTTTTCTTCTTGCTTCTGCGGGCGACCGCTATGCCGCAAAGCGCTGGGAAATGGTCGAGAGCCAGCTCATAGCCCGCGGTATAAGGAACACCGCGGTCATACAGGCAATGCTCAATGTCCCGCGACACGAATTCGTACCGGAGGAATTGAGGGGCGATGCGTACGACGACAACCCGATACCGGTTGGGTTGGGGCAGACTATTTCCCAGCCCTATATAGTCGCGCTAATGACGGAGCTCCTGAATCCTGCGCGCGGAGCGAAGATACTCGAGGTGGGCACGGGCTCCGGTTATCAGTCCGCGGTGCTCGCCGAGACGGGGTGCGATCTCTACACGATAGAGATCGTGGAGAACCTCGCCGAGAGGGCGCGCTGCATTCTCGAGAATCTCGGTTATACCAACATTACGTATAAGATAGGGGACGGATACCAGGGGTGGGAAGAGCACGCCCCGTTTGACGGGATCATAGTGACCGCGGCCCCGGGCCACGTGCCGGCCAAGCTCCTGGAGCAGCTCAGTGTGAATGGGAAAATGGTCATCCCTGTGGGCGACGAGAGCCAGGAGCTTTTACTGATAGAAAAGTCCGATACCGGAATCACAAAGAAGAAAATAACCGCGGTCCGCTTCGTCCCCATGACCGGAGTGTCCGAATCGTAACGGTTACACCGGCCAGCCGGGGCGCGGTGAAGGAATAGCTTATATATCCAGGCTCACGTAGTCCCCGAGCTCGATCTGTCTCGAGCTTTCCGTAATTATACCGGTCGAGCAGCCCTCCTTGACCTCCAGCACCACAATCTTCCCGATGAGCGATCCCGGGATTATTACGTCTTTATGTGCGTCCGGATCGTGGGCCTTTCTGGGCCGCGTGTATATCGAAAATACGTTGCCCGGCACCACGTTATTCACTTCCCCGGCGTCGATATAAACGATATCGCCCCTGCCGCTTAGCTCTGTATTGTTCTTCGTCGTGACTATAAAGCCGTCCACTCTCTGCGTCCCTTTCCTCAGTATCACCTCTTTCACGAACGGCTCCTGGGGCCTTATCTTTGCCCCGCGTGTTATCTCAAGGTACGAAGAAGTGATAACGGCGGTCGACTTCCGTTTTCCAAGTATTTCTAAAATTTCGAGCTCGCCCTCGATCTGCACCTTATACCCGATTCTCTGACCGGTCACTGGATGGAGCACGGGTTTGGACGTGCGGAATATCGTAAACTTGTCGCCCGTGCCCGCGCCGTTTTTAGAGCCAACGTTCGTAAATACGATATCCCCGGTACCGAGGAGTATCTTCGGAGGCTCCGACGTGAGTATGGTGCCCATGTGCTCCCATTCGCCGGGTGTTATAAACCCCTCCGTCCCACCCCGCGAGTAATAATAGACGGGCGGCGGAGGCTCGATGTCCTCGAACGACACCTTCTGCGCCTTGGGCTCTACCTTTACTACCGGGATGTCGGGCTGCCCGGGTTTAAGCGCTATTACGTCCCCCGGATATATGCGGTTCGGGTTGTCTATATACGGGTTGATTTCCCATAGCCTCGGCCAGAAGAGCGGGTTGCCGAAGAACCTTCCCGAGATTTTCCAGAGGGAATCCCCCGGCTCCACTACATATATTGTCGTCCCGTCCTTGGGGGGCGGCAGGCTGCCCTGTGCCAGGGCGATGCCGGTCAATAGAAAAACAGCTAAGAGTGTTCTTACATACATCCCGTCTATCCTCCGTTAAGAGCCGGAATCCGGCTTTCCCGGTCCGGCCCCTAATGCGTTATTTCAATTTTACACCCATTTGAGATAAATTGAAAGTATTATTATATTCTTTTAGGCTTTCATATAGAGAGCTTATAGACTATACTTAAGAACGCTTGTAAAGTTTGGATCAATTCAGTTCGCGTCTCGTTCAATGGATAAGAGGATACTTATAAATATTACGTTCAATGAAACAAGGGTAGCCGTCATGGAAAACGGCGTCGTCGCGGAGCTTTATATAGAAAGAATGTCTGCGCCGCGCATAGTCGGGGATATATTCAAGGGCATCGTTGGGAAGGTAGTGCCCGGGATGCAGGCTGCCTTTATAGATATAGGCCTCGGGAAGTCGGGATTCATTTCCGTCGAGGACGTGCATGAGGACTCCCTCTACGAATACTTTATCGACGGAGGCTCAGAATCACAGCAATCGAAAAAACACGACAGGGGGCTGATACAGGATATTCTCAGGGAAGGGCAGCACGTACTTGTACAGGTGCTGAAGGAGTCGGTCGGGGGAAAGGGAGCGAAGCTGTCGTCTAATATCGGTATACCCGGCAAGTACTCCGTCCTCCTCGGTACGACCGATATAGTCGGTATATCGAGAAAGATAGAAGACCCCGCTGAAAGAGAGAGGCTCGCGGAGATTATAAGAAGAATAAAACCAGAGGGCAAAGGAATTATAGCGAGAACGGCGAGCGTGGGGGTCAGCGCGGAGGATCTGGAGCAGGATGTAAAGGACCTGCTTCGCCTCTGGGAGGACATAAGGAAGAAGAGCGAGGCGGAGAAAGCACCCAGTCTCCTCTATGAAGAGCCCAGGCTCTATATTAAGGCCGTACGGGATTTCGTCTCGAGCGAATACAACAGGATCGTGGTCGATTCCGAGCCTGTATATCAGGAGGTTACGGCTTATCTGAAGCGGAATTTCCCCGATGCCTCGGTAAGCGTGGACCTCTATCAGGACCCGGAGCCTCTCTTCTCGAGGTACGGCGTCGAGAGCGAGATAAGAAAGATATTCAATAAAAAGGTCTGGCTTAAATCGGGCGGCCATATAATAATCGAAGAGGCCGAGGGGCTCACCGTCGTTGACGTGAATACGGGCAGATACCAGAGCGGCAAGAGCCAGGAAGAAACCATATACACGCTTAACCTCGAGGCTGCAGCCGAGATAGTGAGGCAGATCAGGCTCAGGAACCTTGTCGGCATAGTTGTGGTCGATTTCATAGACATCAAAAACCGTCAGCTGCGGGACCAGATATACGATGCGTTCGTCGAGGCCCTCAAGCAGGACAGGGCGAGGTCGGCAGTCCTCGAGATGTCCCCTTTCGGCGTTATTCAGATGACGCGCCAGCGCGTGAGAGAGAGCCTGCTGACCGAGCTTGCAGAGCCCTGTCCCTACTGCGAGGGCTCGGGCTACCTCAAATCCAAGGACACCATCAGTTACGAAATCATCAGGGAAATAAAGAGCAGGATCGTAAAGCCTTTCGTAAAGAGAATAGAGGTCCAGGCGAGCGCGAAGGTCATACACAGGTTAAAAGAGTTCGAGCACGAGAACCTGAAACACCTGGAGAAAGAGCACGGCGTCGAGATAGCATATAAACCCGTCGAGGGGCGCATAGGCAGGTTCGAGGTCATAGCGGACTGACAGGCGGCGAAATATACCGGGTTCGCGATTATCGCAATTCTCAAATACGGCATTATTATTAGGTAAGCGTTGGAATCAAGCGCTGCATAGGTTCGCGAATGACGAGCGCTCTTAAATACCTGCTGATAATAGCCCTGATATTCTTCTTGGGCTGCAAGGGAGAAAACGGGGATGAACCCCTAACGGATCAATCCGCTCCTGAAGTTACGGAGGAGCCCGTTACGGAGACGGAGGACATCCAGGAGGAAGAATCGGCCGACGCCGAATACTCCCAACCGTCTTTGCCTTCTCTTGCGGAAATCAAATCCGTCAAAGTTCGCATGCTGTCGGCTAACCCGAAAGACGGCTTCGTTGCGGAGATAGAGTACGACGGCAGCCAGGACGGGAATACATCTTTTATTTACGAATGGAAGCAGAACGGCAGCGATCTGACAGGGGCTAATGAAGAAAAGCTCGAATGGCGGGAAGGCTTTAAAAAAGGAGATGCGATAACCGTCGCCGTCACTCCGTACAGCGACCTCGGCCAGGGTGCGTTTTCTGCCGAGGGGAGTTTCAAAATACCGAATTCACCCCCTGTTATTACCTCGGAGCCGGATACGTCCTTCGAGGAAGGGAGGTTCAGCTACATCGTAGAGGCCCACGACCCTGACGGGGATCCCATCGATTTCAGACTCAAAAACGCCCCCAGGGGCATGACCGTCGAGCCCGCAGCGGGGCTTATCATCTGGGAATATGGCGAAAAGGACGCAGGTGATTACAAGGTGACTGTAATAGTTGCCGATTCCGAAGGGGCGGAGTCCATGCAGGAGCTGACGTTATCCATACACCCGCAGGATGAAGCCGACGGAGACACCGAATAATCCGTCCGTACGACCCGGAATTTCCACGTTTTCCGCAAATCATGAATTTGTTATACAGTACAATAAAACACAGGTATATTTTATTTTGTGACGGGCTGTCTTATGTCCCGGTCAAATAATTCAGGTCGGATGGGTGCTTATAACGGGTGCTGCAATGAGAAAGTCGTTTCAGGCAGGAATGTTCATGGAAAAGAAGATAGAGACGAAGCCCGAGATGGCGGCTTCCCGTTTCCACGAAAATTCGCCACGCGTGCTCTCGAGCCCGTCCCTCATAACGTTCATGCAGACTACGTGCGCCGACCTCATGGCCCCGTTCCTGGATCCGACCGAGATGGTCGTGAGCGTGAGGATGGAGATGAGCCATTTAGCCTCGACCCCGATAGGGTCTACAATAACCGTGAGGGCCGAAATCGAAAGGATAGAGGGCAACAAGGTTTATTTTAAAATAGATGCCTATGACGAAGTGGAGAAGATCGCCGCGGGTCATAACGATATGTTTATAATCAACGAAGAGAGGTTCGAAAGGGGCATCAGAAGGAAACTCGAGACCGAATCGCAAAAGGCCCAGTCCTTATAAAAGCCCCCTGCTGCTTACGCCGTATTCAGGCGGCTTGTTCTCAAGTATTCGCGGCATAAATAAAATCCCCGTTTTATCTCAAAGACACGAAGGGAGCGTTTATCATGGGTAAAGGCATACTGGAGAATCTATTTCACGTGGCGATCGCGGTCAGGAATCTCGATGAAGTCGAGAAATTATATGAGACGGCGCTCGGTCTCAGGGTCGAACACAGGGAAGTGGTGGAGGATCAGGGGGTGAGGACGTCCATGCTCGTCCCCGAAAAGGGCGGCACTGCGCTCGAGCTCCTCGAGCCCCTGAGCAGTGAGTCCCCGGTCTCGAAGTTCCTCGACAAGAGGGGCGAGGGCATTCACCATATCTGTTTTTTGGTGGACGATATAGAAGCCGCTCTCGACAGGCTTAAAAGGGAGGGCGTGAAGCTGATAGACGAAACGCCGCGGCCCGGTTCTTATAATTCGAGGGTGGCGTTCATACACCCGAAGGCGATGAACGGGGTCCTGATAGAGCTCGCCGAGCTAACCAAGTAACATTTAAGCGTCAATTCCGCTTAAAAGAAGTAGTAGCTCACAATTGTTATAACTATCCCGCAGACTATATTCAGAAAGAATCCGGCCTTTATCATCGTCCGCTGACGAATCTTCTCGGTCCCGAATACAAGCGCGTTAGGCGGGGTGGCCACAGGCAGCATGAAGGCGCACGAAGCGGCTATCCCGACACTCAAGGCGATCGCATTGGGCGAGCGCTGCATTGTCTCCTGACCGAGAGCGAGGAATATTGGGACCATTATAGCAGCGGTTGCCGTATTGCTTGCGAGCTCAGTGAGAAATATCACGAATAGCACCGCCCCCAGGATGAGCGGGAACGGGCCGTGTATCGAGAGGTGGTCCCTCACGAGATCGGCGAGGTATTTACTCGCGCCTGTCTCCGTCAGCAACGCGCTCAGCAGTATACCTCCTCCGAAAAGGAGGAGCACACCCCAGTCGGTGAACTTTTCTATCTCCTTCCATTTTATGGTGCCCGATACCACGAGCATGAATATCGCCAGAATTGCCACTATGGAATCGAATTCCTTCTCTATACCGAGCCGTGAAGATAAAGGGCCGCTGAATATCCAGAGTAAGACAGTTACGCCGAATATCGCCGTCAGCTTGTATGTGTTTTTATCTATAACAATTTGCCCGAGCCCGCTCAGGTCGAGACCCGTCCCTTTAGGCAATTTCGGTCTCAGCGCGAGGTAGAGAATCAATACGATTATAGGCATCAGGATTAGCACGAACGGTATGCCGATCCCGAGCCAGTCCCTGAAATCCATGCCGAGGTCAGCCGCCGTGATCGCGTTAGGCGGGCTCCCCACGATGGTCCCGATGCCCCCGATGCTCGCCGCGTACGCGACTCCCAGGAGTATGAATTCTTCTGTCGTAGTGGAGCTCTCCTTAAGATTGGCGATGAGACCGAGCGCAACCGGGAGCATGATAGCCGCCGTAGCCGTGTTGCTTATCCACATGCTGATGAAGGCCGTTGAGACGAATAGCCCCAGGACCGAGAGAAGGGAGTTGGCTCCCGCGGCTTTCATGATATAACTGGCGATGAGCCGGTCGAGGCCGTGCTTGTGGAGGGCTGCAGCGAGTGCAAAGCCTCCGAGAAAGAGAAATATCACAGGGTTCGCGAAGTGGCTGAGAGCTTCCTTTACGCCGAATATTCCCGTTAATACGGCAAGTATGGGGACGAGGAGCGCGGTTACGGTGATAGGCAGCGCCTCTGTAAACCATAGCACTGCGACGAATATAAGAATCGCCAGGCCTTTCAATATGACTTTATCGACGGGCAGCAAGAAATAAATAGCGAGAGAAACCACAGCGCTTATCAGGATTATAAGGTTTTTATTCATCAGCGGATCGGTGTTAAGTGCGGGTGAATCGCGCCTCGGCTGCCTGATGATCTGCCGGTCGGTGAGACATAGCTAAATTTACTTCAATCTATATATGAACGATAGGCCTTTCCTAAATATTCTTACGATCCTTTCTTATTACAAAAAAAGTAGGAGCGGCTTCCAGCCGCGACACACACGTTGTGTGTCTCTACGATCCTTCCATATCTCTTCTGCTCTACCGGCATCCCGTATGTCCGCGGCGACCCGCCGCCTTTATCTTCTCCAGGACCCAAAGCCTTTTCCCTGTCCATCTCCCCCAGCCCGGCACCAGAAGCAAATATCTGCCCCTGAACTTCTCGCCTGCGGCATTAATAACGAGTCTTATGCTGTTGGATGCTTCGATCTCGAATTCGCCCGTGTCCCAAACCTCCCACTGTCCGCCGCCCCAGCTGTCCTCGGCCTTGTTTCCATTGCCGCTGTTCAGCCGAAAACCCGCCGTGTCCTTCTCTTCTATGGCGATTCTTTTCTGCCTGTATTTTCCGGGGATATTTTTGGGGATGATCCAGTGCCTCGCCTCTCCCTTATTCTCGAGGATGAGGTCGTAGTGTCTGTTCGAGCCCCCGTGTCTGCCGATTACGAACCTAGAGGTTTCTTTCATGTATGAGTTTCAGCCCGCGGAGGGTGAGGAACTCGTCGACTTCCTCAATCGTCCTGGTTTCGGGCGCGATGAGCTCAGCCACCCCCCCGGTCGCGATGACACGGGGCTCGGTTTTCATTTCCGTCTTTATCTTTACCACTACACCGTCCACGAGGCCCGCATAGCCGTGTATGAGCCCCGACTGTATGCTCTCGACTGTGGTCTTGCCGATTATGTTCTCGGGCTTCGCGATCTCGACCCTCGGGAGCTTGGAGGCTTCCCGGTAGAGTGCTTCAGCCGAAATCATCAGCCCCGGCGTGATGACCCCCCCCATGTATTCCCCCTTGTCCGAGACGCAGTCGAACGTCGTAGCCGTTCCGAAGTCGACCACGATTACCCCGCTCTTGTATTTATCAAACGCCGCCACGCCGTTCACTATCCTGTCCGCTCCTACTTCCTTGGGGTTATGGTAGAGTATGGGCATTCCGGTCTTCACCCCGGGGCCCACAACGACGGGGTTCACGTCGAAATAAGATTTTACCGCGTTCGATACCGTCGACTGGATGGTCGGCACCACGCAGGAGATTGCCGCCCCGTCTACGGAGTTCGGGTCGATATCCCTTATATTCATTAATTCCCTGAACAGTATGCCGTATTCGTCGGAGGTCTTTGATTTGTCCGTACCGATGCGCCAGTGGCACTTTATACTGCTGCCGTCGAAAACCCCGAAAACTATATTGGTATTCCCTATATCGACCGCGAGGACCATTCTTTGCTCCGCACCCCTATAAGTAAATCCTTATAATCTATTATTTCAAGCGGCAGGGCGAGCCGGCGAAATGATTATCTACTTTAGCCCCCACCTTCTCCTGAGCGACCACTCGGAGAATAATAACCCCAGTATGAGCAAAAGGAAGAAGGGGTTGTCCCAGAGGAGGACTGTTTTATATCCGGTTATGGTTTTCTTGCGGGTGTTTTCGATATTGAGTCCCTCCGGATTGTCTCGGGTCGAAATATACTTCCCCCCCGTCGTGCCGGCTATGTACTTCAACAGATTCAGGTTCGACGTGATTCCCCTTAATTCGTCCCCGGGCGGCTCGACTATGAAAGACGCTTCGGACGTCTCCGAATCAGAAAAATCGGCACTGCCGTCCCCGGGACGGGCTTTAATCTTGTACACGCCCGGTTCGGTCAGCATGATTTTAGCCGCGAGCCTCTGACGCGAGTCTCTTTCAGGCTCTATATCGGATGTGGTTCCGTCGGGCAGGGTCAGCTGCGCTTTTACAGGTTTCTCTACTGCCTCGTCCCCGCTCAGGTCCCAGATGCCGACTCCGGCGCTCTCTCCCGGGCTGTATACGGCCTTATCGGTCTCGATCCTTACGTCCTTCAATTCCGGGTCGTTGACGAACCAGAGGAAGAGCCTGTTCCAGAATTTTTCGTAGAGGGGCGAGACGTCCCCTTCGCTCCCGTAAATGAAATTCCATCTCCAGGAAGAGTCGGAGAGGAATGTGGCGGACTTGCCGGACTCGGCCCTGGCCACGGCCAGTATCGGCTCCCCTTCAGGCGAGACCAGGAGGGGCACCGCGTCCGGGTTCAGTCCCTCGACCATGTTGAACCCTTCGAGCTCGGGCATGCCGTTCCACTGCTTCTCGTTTTCCTCCCTGTCCGGGACTATCCTCATGATCGGGTGGTTCTTGCCGGCGGCGGTCAGCTTAGGCCTGAATGCCTCTGCGCTGATCGTATCCGCGGGCGAGCGGGCCATATAATCGAGCTCCACAGGCAGTATTTCGGAAATCGGGGTCCTTCCGTAATTACCGCTGTCGAAGCTCTTGTTCCCGCCGATCATTAGAAACGCTCCGCCGTCGTTCATTACGTAGTCCCTGACGCTCCTCAGATGGAAGCCGAAGATTCCGTAGGGCTGAAAATTGAAATTCTGAAATATCACTATGTCGAACGTCGGCAGCTCGTTTCCGAATATTTCATTCACGGGGAACGGTATAAGGCTGAGCTCGTTCTCCGTTGCGAATACGAGGTCGGACGGGTCGCGCAAAATGAAAAACGATACGAGGTCGATGTTTGGGTTCCTCTTGAGCGCTTTTCTCAGGAACCTTACGTCCCATGAAGGACTGCCCGCCACGTGGAGGACACGTATTTTATTTATAATTACGTCGGTGTAAAAGGACTTCCGGTTGTTCTCGGGTACGAGCTCGTCGGATAAAACCGGTACGGACACGGTGTAGATCTTTCTCCCGAGGGTTATGGGATTAATTTCGAACTCGGCTTCAGCTTCCTTCGTGCGGGGATCGATATAGACCTCTTTTATGGAAATCAGCTTGTCGCCCTCGTAGAGTGACGCGGGGATTCGCATCCCTGCGGGCCCGCCCGACTTCACTACGGCGCTTACTGAATAGGGGTATCTCAGGAAAGAGACTTCGTTCGAATTTATCCTGTCTATCCAAATGTCGTCAGTCGCGTCGGACGCGAGGGCGCCTGCGGTGTTGATCCTGAAGCCGGCATGTTTCAGCGCCTCATCTGAGCCTCGGTCCAACGACTGCCAGCTCCCCGCGCCGTCCGATATCAGTAGCGCCTCGTCGAGCTCTCCCCTCCCGTGCTTCCGGATGAGCTCGCCTAGCAGCTTGCCCATGTCGGTGTGTTTGCCCGAGGGCTTGTTCTCGAATATGGACTCCTGCGAGGATGGTTTCAGGTCCTCGTCGAACGTGTAGTAATCGAGGATGAAATCCTGCCCGAGCCGTGTAAAGAAACCGGCGTTATCCCCGAAGAACCCCCTCACCGATTCTATCCTGTCCCCGCCTGAGGCCCCCCCGGCCAGGTTCATGCTCCAGGACCCGTCGACTATTACGGCGAGCGTCTTCTTTTCTTCCCTGAAGCTCTCTTCCTTGACGGCGGGGTTCATCAGAATGAAAAGGACGGTGATAAAAGCGAGTGCATGGAGCGAGGTCAGGACAATCCTCCTTCTCGCACTCTTAAAACTCCTCGTGCTTCTGAGCGAGCCGTAGATTACTATCGCGAACAAGATGAAGAATAAGGCGCTTTCCGCAAGCCCGGGCGGGTTAAGGAAAACGAATTTGCTTACCGCTGACTCCATTACATTAAATTTACCACACGACTCCCCCGTTTTCAGAGCGGCTTAGAATATGAGGAGCTTCCCCTCCTTCATGATAAGCTCCCCGTCGACCGCGACCGTAGGCTTCATTACGACCCCGTCCAGGTGGCTCGCCACCCTGACCGTCCCCCCCATGCTCTTGTTGTCGCCGAACGCGATGTGTATCGTCCCTATCGCCTTTTCGTCCTCTAGCACGCTCCCTGTTATGAGCGCCTTGTCGTGTGTCCCGATGCCGAGCTCCGCGAGGTTGAAAGCGAACTTCCCGAACGGGGTCATAATCGAGAGCAGCTTCTCCGCCCCCCGCCCGCCCGTTATCTCTGTCGCGAAACCCTCCTCCACCCTGACCCTTATCACTTCGTCGGTGAGCAGGCCTACCCCTGCCATCGAGCCGTCGAACACGACGACCCCGCTCGACCTCCCTTCGAGGGGCGCTACGTAAGCCTCGCCCGCCGGGAGGTTGCTGAAGTCCCCGGGATTATGATTGAGCCCTGTATCCGCGCTCCCCTCCCTGCCTTCTATCACGAGGCTGATGTCGGTACCCTTCTCCGCCGTAACCCTCACGTTCGACCCCCGGCTTATTATTTCGGCGAGCTTTTTGCTCCTCTCGGCGATTTTCTCGTAGTCGGCGTTGAGTGTCCTAACCATCGTGTCTTCCGTAATTCCCGGGAGCGTCGCTATCCTCACCCCGGCCTTGCTCGCGTTCCTTCTCGATTCCGTGTGGCTGAGCGATTTCTCAGTGGGTATGAGCACCGCGTCGAAGAGCTTCATGAATTCTCCCACGGTCGCGGGCGGCTCCTCCCCGTTCGATTTGCGGGGTATTATCTCCGTGATAACTGCCTCCGCGCCCAGGCTCCCGGCCGCCTCCCAGAGCGCATACCCGATCTTTCTGAGCGGCTCGTCAGTGATGATGAGCACGTTCTCGCCCTCCTTCACAGCCATACAGTCTCTCACCGCGATCATCGCCGCGCTCATAAGCTTATCCATCCCTCGTGTCTCCTCTTGTCGTTAGTTTATTGTGCATAAAAAATTCGATATTATAATATGCCCAATACCAGAGCGCCCTGTAAATGTGCGCGCGAAGGAGTCTCTCGATCAATGTTCGATTCCGGCTCGCGCCGTTGCTTCGATACGCTGATTCAAAGGAGTGAGGATGTCTGATGTCGGTTTGGTTGCGCCATACTGGAGCGACCTGAAAACGGAAGAGCTCGTCGAGACGGCGAGGCTCGCCGAAGAGCTCGGCTACCATTCGATCTGGGTGCCCGAGATGTGGGGGCGCGACGCGTTTTCGATCCTGGGTCTTATCGCACTCAGCACGAAGAGGATCAGGCTCGCAACAGGGATAATCCCTGTTTTCAGCAGGAGCCCTGCGGTCATAGCCCAGACGATTGCGACACTCGACGAGATTTCGGGCGGGCGCATGATTCTGGGCCTGGGCACGAGCGGTCCCGCCGTGATCGAGAACTGGCACGGCGCCCCTTTCGAAAAGCCCCTCCGGAGGACGAGGGAATACGTTGAGATAATCAAGATGATCCTGAGCGGAGCGCGCGTAGACTACGAAGGCGAGATATTCTCGCTCAAGGGGTTCAGGCTCCAGTTCAAGCCCTTGAGAAGCGATATACCCGTTCTCGTTGCGGCGATAGGCCCCCGGAACATACGTCTTGCCGGTGAAGTAGCCGACGGCTGGATACCGTTCCTCATACCGAAAGAGGGATTGAGAGACGCCGGGAAAGGGCTCCGGGAAGGGGCGCTCTCCCGCGGCAGGGAGACGGATAAGATCACTGTATGCCCCTATATCACGACTTCCGTCTCACGCGACGACGATTCCGCGAAAAACGCCGTGAGAGAGCACATCGCCTACTATATCGGAGGGATGGGCGCTTTTTATTTCAATACCGTCTGCAGGTACGGGTTCGCGGATGAAGCGGAGGCGATAAAAAGGGCATGGGAAGGCGGAAAGAAGGGCGCGGCTTTAGACGCCGTGAGCGACAGGATGCTCGATTCGCTTTCCGTCTCGGGAACGCCCGAGCACGGCAGGTCCATAATCGCTGATTATTACGAAGAAGGCGCCGACGTGCCGGTGCTTGTTTTCCCGCCTAAAGCCTCCCGCGCGATCGTGAGAGAATCCATAATAAGCCTCGCACCCTCAGGAAATGGGTAATACCCCGATGCCGTCCGAGTTACTGTATTTTCAGGCAGGGATGCCTCAGCAGGTTATGAAGTCTTTCAGCACGCTGCCGTTACTGAGCTGTCTCAGCTTCTTGAGCGCGCGTCTCTCTATCTGCCTGATGCGCTCCCTCGTGAGGCTGTACCTGTTTCCGATCTCGTCGAGCGTGTAGGACTCGTCGTATCCGATGCCGAACCTCATCCTGAGAATGTCTTCTTCCCTGTCCGTAAGGTTGGAAAGCGCTTCCTCGATCTTTTCAGACATGGAGACAGTTGCAAGGAGCGTGTCCGTCGCCGGCCTCGTGTCGGGAATAAAATCTATAAAGCTGTTCTTGGTATCTCCGTTATTCGGGTTAACGGCGTCGAGATAGACGATGTTGGTAGACGTCGCTTTGATGACCTTGTTAACCTTCTTTACGCTGAGACCCGCTTCCTGGGCAATGTTCTCTATATCCGGGTTCTCGCCGTTCTCGTGCCTGAGCATGTTCGCCGTCCTCGAGATCTTATTTGCCTGCTCGAGCACGCGCACTGGTATCCTTATCACCCTCGTCTGATCGAAGAGCGAGCGCGTTATGCTCTGGATTATCCACCACGAGGCGTAAGTAGAAAACCTGTATCCCTTCGACGGGTCGAATTTTTCTACTGCCTTGATCAGCCCTATGTTCCCTTCCTGTATTATGTCCGCGAGCGGGAGCCCTCTCCCCATATAGTTCTTCGCTATGCTTATTACGAGCCTCAGGTTCGATTTTATGAATTTGTCCTTGTTTTGAATCTCTTTACTCTTGTAAGCTCTCAGGAGCGCGGTCAGCCTGTTGAGAGTCGTTTTTAATGAAACACTCTGTACACCCTTTTTATTAGCGTGCACCGCTGCGCTCTTGTTTTTCTGGCGGCATTCGCAGGTCTTCTGTACTTTGACTCCGCCGCTCCGCCTTTCCGTGAGGTCCTGAATGAAAGCTTCGAGCTTGCGGGCCCTCGCGTTATATTTTTTTATCTTGGTCGCTATTCGGAGTTCGTCGGTCGCGGTGAGAAGCGATTCTGTCCCCACTTCTCTGAAATACGACTGTAGGAGCTTGTAATCCTCGTCGGGGATCACCCTTTGTTTTCCGCTGCCCCTGCCTGTGGTGGTGACGCTCATGATGTTCTGCTCGTGGTTATAATCACCGGGCAAGGACTTATGCTTGCTGAAATCATGGTTGCTCATGAGACCGCCTGTTTGTAAAGCGTGCGATGATTCTTTGAAGTTGTTCCGACCCATTTTATGTATCCTCCGGTTTTTTAATCCTCGGATAATTTTAGATGCAATGTTCATGCCATAAAATAAATGTTCGCTCCAAGAACCTGTTTTCATTAGCTAATACGTAGTGAGGCAGCTTGCCCGGTTTGCCCCTCGCAGCACAGGTTTATGACAAAAAATGTCACTGTCGGGGTTATAGGCCAGAATTTGAAAACGAAAATTGTTCAGAGTGCTAACCAAAAATATCATCCCGGGTGACTGGATACGGTCTTCAGGCGGCTATGCAATGTGCCCGATTGCGCCTCGGCACATACCCCTGCCCGATGAGCTCGTAGCGCAGATACCGGACGTCCCGGCATACGGAAAGCAGGTATATGGGTTGTTGACAACCCATTCGAATAGAGTAAATATTAGCGGAGTCGATAGAATTTACGCGGGAATGTCTCTATCGAAATAATCATTTCTCGAGGGCGCATCTAATGAAGATTCTTGTAACGGGCGGCGCCGGATTCATCGGCTCCTGGGTTGCGGAAGCGTATATGAAGGAAGGTCACGAGGTCCTCGTGCTCGATGACCTGTCGACCGGAATTATGGAGAATGTTCCCCGGGGCGCGCGTTTCGTCAGGTGCGATATCAGGGACGATGACGCCGTACGCGCCGCGTTTGCAGGCTTCCGCCCCGATGTGGTGAACCACCACGCGGCCCAGATCGACGTAAGGAAATCCGTCGAAGACCCGGCGTTCGACGCGTCCGTGAATATTATCGGGACTATACGGCTCCTCGAGGCCTCCGTCGGGAACGGCGTAAAGAAGTTCATATTCGCATCTACCGGGGGCGCGATATACGGTGAGCCCGCGAATATACCCGCCGATGAAAAAACTCCGCCCATGCCCATCTCGCCGTACGGCACGTCGAAATACGCGGTCGAGAAATACCTCGAATACTATAACTACATATATTCCCTTGACTACGTCGCTCTCAGGTATGCGAACGTGTACGGGCCGAGACAGAACCCGCACGGCGAAGCTGGGGTGATCGCGATATTCTGCAGCCGTATCCTCTCGGGAGAAACCTGCACCGTATTCGGGGACGGCAGTCAGACGAGGGATTATGTCTATGCGGGCGATGTCGCGAGCGCAAACCTATGCGCGCTCCAGTCTCCGTCAGGGAGCTACAACATCGGCACTCAGATCGAGACTTCGGTGAACGGTCTCATCACGGAGCTCGAAGCGGCCTCCGGAATAGACTTCCCCGTGAAGCACGCGGAAGCGCGCGCGGGAGAGGTCGGCAGGATCAGCCTCGACGTAAGGCTCGCGGGCAAGGTGCTGGGCTGGGCGCCGAGCGTCTTTCTTGCGAAGGGCATAAAAAGTACATGGGAATGGTTTAAAGCCGGTTACTCCGGTCCGAAGAGAGATTAACAGCGCCTGTCCCTATGCGTCATCTGTGTGAAGTGAAGTCTTTATGCGCCCCTCCCCGGTCCGATTGCGAATCCGGGCTGTTAGGGTATCCTTAAACACCTCGGAGGTTCAATTCATGAAGAAGAGAGAAGAGTTTCTTTACGACGTAAGAATTGCCAACAGGAATATTAGAGAAGGTTTGATTTCAAAGAAGGATTACGACAAGCATATAAGCGGCCTTCCCGACGTCGAGGACAATAGCGAGCCTATCGTGATCGAGGATGAGAACGAAAAGGGCCGGTCTCAGCCCGGGGATGGAGAGGAATGAGCTTGATGAAATGGGACTATAAGGTTATTTCCATAGACAAACTGTTTCAAGGCAGCGAAGACCACGATATTGCAGTTTCCAAGGAAGCCGCTACGGCCAGAAGGAGTAAGGTGGGGCACGGGATGGAGAATACGCTTAACGAGCTGGGCGAGGAGTCCTGGGAGCTTGTCGCTATGGCCGGAGATTTCGGAATCTTTAAAAAACCCAAAAATTAATATCCCCGGCCGGTCCGCGTCCCGCTCATTCCCATTCGATCGTGCTCGGGGGCTTGGTCGATATATCGTAGACCACACGGTTTACGCCTCTGACCTCGTTGATGATGCGTACTGAGATTTTCTCGAGAAGGTCGTAGGGTATTCGCGCCCACTTGGCTGTCATCCCGTCCAAGCTCGTTACCGCTCTCAGCGCAATAACGTTCTCGTACGTCCTTTCGTCCCCCATCACCCCTACAGTTTTTACAGGCACGAATACGCAGAACGCCTGCCAGATATCGTCGTAGACCCCGCCCTTTTTTATCTCTTCGATGAATATCCTGTCCGCCTGCCTCAGTATCTCGAGCCTCTCTTCGTCGATCTCGCCTATGATCCTGATGGCGAGACCCGGGCCCGGGAACGGATGGCGGCCGAGTATCTCGTCCGGCACCCCTAGCTCGCGGCCCACCTCCCTTACCTCGTCCTTGAAGAGCTCTCTCAGGGGCTCGATAAGTTTGAGGTTCATCTTTTCAGGGAGTCCGCCCACGTTGTGATGCGATTTGATTGTCGCCGACGGGCCCTTGACGCTCACGCTTTCTATCACGTCCGGGTAGAGGGTCCCCTGGGCGAGGAAACGGGCGTCCTTGATCTTCGACGCCTCCTCTTCGAACACGTTCACGAACTCCTCGCCTATGATCTTCCTTTTCCTCTCGGGATCGGTAACGCCGCGGAGCTTGTTTAAGAACCCCTCTCTCGCATCCACGTGCACCAGGTTGAGCCCCATGTGCCTGAACGATTCGACGACTTCCTCCGCCTCGTTCAGTCTCAATAGCCCTGTGTCCACGAATATGCAGCGGAGCTTGTCCCATATGGCGCGCTGTATGATCACGGCTGCGACGGCCGAGTCCACTCCGCCCGAGAGACCGCATATGACGGTCGAGTTCCCCGCCCTCTGCCTTATGTCTTTTATTGCGGTTTCGACGAAGGACTTGGGGGTCCACTTGCCTTCGCACCCCGCGATTTTAAACAGGAAGTTCGACAGTATCTCCCTGCCGAATTTCGTGTGGACGACCTCCGGATGGAACTGGGTCCCGTAGATCCTCATCTCACGGTTCTTCATGGCCGCCCTCGGGGAGTTCTCGCTCTCGGCTATCGATTCGAAACCCGGCGGCAGCTCGAGCACCCGGTCGCCGTGAGACATCCAGATGTCGCTCTTGTCGGGGATTCCGCTGAGCAGGTCGAAACCGTTCGTTATCCTGAGGGTCGCGGGTCCGAATTCGCGCACCCTGGACCGCTCGACGATCCCTCCCAGGAGCCGCGCCGTGAGCTGCATTCCGTAGCATATGCCGAGGACCGGTATTCCGAGCTCGAACACCCCTCTGTCCACGGTCGGGGATTCGTCGTCCCAGACGCTCGCTGGACCGCCCGACAGTATTAACGCCTTCGGTTCCGTTTTCACTATTTCGTCGAGGGGGGTGTTGTAGGGTTTGATTTCCGAGTATACGCCCAGCTCCCTTATCCTGCGTGCGATGAGCTGCGTATACTGGGAGCCGAAATCTAGTACTAATATAGTTTCACGCATATCGCCTGTTGAAGCACATGGTTGTTGCC
Source organism: Thermodesulfobacteriota bacterium (assembly GCA_041753155.1). GTDB lineage: Bacteria > Desulfobacterota_D > UBA1144 > Nemesobacterales > UBA2774 > 2-12-FULL-53-21. The sequence continues at coordinate 85,286 of JBGSVA010000021.1, forward strand.
GGCATTGATGTGACAGAAGATTGTAAGCTCCGGACCGGGTGAATTATTCGATCCTGTAATTGGGGGCCTCTTTAGTAATGATTACGTCGTGGACATGGCCCTCTCTCAGCCCCGCATTCGTGACTTTAATAAACTTTCCGTTACTCCGGAGCTCGTCTATAGTCGCGCACCCGGTGTACCCCATACCGGCCCTGAGCCCTCCGATGAGCTGGTAGACTGTGCCGCCTATTGGTCCCCTGTAAGGTATCCTTCCCTCGATACCCTCGGGCACAAGCTTCGAATCGATCATCTCGTCCCCCAGGTTCTGGGCATATCTGTCCCTGCTCCCCTTCTTCATGGCCTCGATCGATCCCATCCCCCTGTACACCTTGTACGTCCTGCCCTGAAACAGTATGACCTCGCCCGGGGCTTCGTCGGTCCCGGCGAAGAGGTTTCCTATCATCACCGTATGCGCGCCTGCCGCGATCGCCTTTACTATATCGCCCGAGTACTTTATGCCGCCGTCGGCGATGACGGGCACCCCGTGCAGGTCGGCTACCCTCGTTACGTCCTGTATGGCAGAGACCTGGGGTACTCCGATACCGGCTATTATACGGGTCGTGCATATGGAGCCAGGTCCGACGCCGACCTTCACGCCGTCAGCCCCGGCCTTTATAACCGCATCGGCGCCTTCCCCTGTCCCGATATTCCCCGCGATCAGGTCGACTTTGGGGAAATTCGATTTCGTGGATTTTACCGCGTCTATGACCTTCTTCGAATGCCCGTGGGCAGTGTCTATGATTATCACGTCACATCCGACCTCGATAAGGGCTTCTATCCTTTCTTCCCTGTCGGGCCCGACGCCTACGGCCGCACCGCACCGGAGCCTCCCCATGCGGTCCTTGGAAGCCGTAGGATATTTCTCTATCTTCTCTATGTCCTTCATAGTAATAAGTCCGCGGAGCCTGAATTCCTTATCGACCACCGGGAGCTTTTCGATCCTGTACTTGTGGAGGAGCTCTTTCGCTTCTTCGAGAGTGGTCCCTTCGCCGACCGTTATGAGCCTCTTCTTGGGCGTCATGATCTGGTCGACGTTGAAATCGAGGTTCTTCTCGAAACGGAGGTCCCTGAAAGTCACTATCCCAAGGAGGGTGTCGTCTTCCTTCGTGACCGGGAGTCCCGTGATGTTTTGCTTGAGCATGATTTCGAGCGCGTCCCCGACCTTGTGTTTGGGCCTTACGGTGAGGGGGTTCACTATCATTCCGCTCTCGTACTTTTTTACCCTTTTGACTTCCGCCGTCTGGTCCTGGATCTCCAGGTTCCTATGTATGATTCCGATACCGCCTTCCTGGGCCATGGCTATCGCCGTGCTCGATTCCGTTACGGTGTCCATGGCGGCGCTGATAAGTGGTATGTTGAGCTTGATATTCCGGGTCAGGCGGGTGGATACGTCGACGTCGTTCGGCAGTATCTCGGAATAGGACGGCACTAAAAGAACGTCATCGAAAGTTAGACATTCTTCCACATTTTCAACACGCATATGAATTTCCCTTTTTACCTCTTGGATGTGCTTCTTCTGGGGGCGGCTTTTACCGGGGCTTTCTTTCTCTTGTTCGCCGCAGCCGGGGGTTTTTTATCTTCCGCGACGGATATCAGCCTCGCCGGGGTTTTAACTATTTCTATTATCTTCTTCCTCATTTCCGGAAGGGTCACGCCCAGTTCTATCTCGATTTCCTGGTCCTTCTCCCCGAGGTTTATGAATACGGGCAGCACGCCTACGTAAGTCTTGGCATCGACCCTCTCGAAACCGAGGGCCTTCAGCAGCTTTTTAGGAAGGGCGGGGAAGTCGAGAGTCGCGATTTCCGCCGTTTCCTGAGGCAGGAGGCCGTCCTGGCTTACACTGATCTTTAGACGGGTCGATTTCATATATTCCCTCACCTTGGGGGATGATGTACATCCCCTCCATATTTGGCAAATATCTAATTATACGGCTAAAATGAATTTCTGTTTTTCCCCGAAAGCAGACTGAAAGGTAAAGCCCTATTTCTCTGCTATTAATCCAAATATTGTAATTGATTATACAAGATTTATCAAGCGGGTTCGCCTCCGGTACGGATTACTTTGTTATATACGTATGTAAGATCCCGGAAGCCGGTTACTCATAACCCGCGACCTCGAGGTCATATTTGAGGCCGAGCATCCTGCCCGACGCCGGGAATACCGTATAAAACGGTATGGACTCCCCGGGCTGTACGTTCGAATTAAGCCCGGCCAGCTTTTCAGGGTTATAGAAATCTATATCGCCCGACCTCTTCTTGAGCTTGAGGAGCGTGTCCCGGAGCGGAGACACCCTGAGCTCGTTTTCGCTGAACGTATTTCCTGCATATACAACGTTATCGTAGACGACCTGCCCGTCAGATAAGAATTCGCTCCTGATCTTAATGTAATTGACGGGGCTGCCGGATTCATTGGTAACGGTGCCCGACACGACGTACATGGGCCCGTTCCTCGTATCGAGCCATTTGCCCTGGTGCGCTGTTATCGCGACTTCGTATTTCGGAGACCCGGTCAAGCTGACGGGGATCACCGATCTGACCACCCTCACTATCTCCTCGGCGCTATCCCTGGGGATTATGCCGGTGTTGGAGAGAATGATGAAGGACGCGCCGATGATCACTGCGAAGACGATCATTATCAATAGGGTATATGCGGCTCTCGAGAATATGCCGCCGCCTGATCCGTATCTGGTCGGGTGGACCCTGAACGAGTCGCGGTACGAGGGTCCGGGTCCGCTCCTGAAGCTTCCCGCCGTGTGCGCGCTGCCCGCTAGGACGTCCATGTCCACGCTTAGATCCTCGGGCGAATGTGTTACGTATTCCCGCCCCTTCGGCTTCGCTTCCCCGGGACCGATATTCAGCTCGGCCCCTTCGGGAATCCCCTCGTCCCTCATTATTATCAGGTCGTCGTCCGTGCCCTCGTCCTCGAACATCCTGGGGACCCTCCCCACGGCGCCGTCCGGATCGTCGCTTATCCTGAGGCTCTCCCAGTTGAAGTCGGAATCCTGTTTTCTCATGTCCCGGCCGCTTTTTATCCCGAAGTCGTCAATTTCCCTTTCGGTCTTGCTAATGCTTACGAACTCCTCCCAGTTCCCCCCGTCCCCCGGCACGGATAGGGCGTCAATGGCCCCCGCGTACCCGCCGCTCCGGCCGCTCGGTGCTTCTTCCCCCGGTGCGCTATCCGTCTCATTCTTTACAGGATATCTGAATGTAAAACCCTCTGTCGTTTCCGTATCCCCCTCTTCGATCGCTTCCCCGGTAATTTCGGTATCCGTCTGGTCAGGCGTCGGGAATGACGGCGCCTGATAGGGGTTTTGCGTTAACGGAGCCGCGGACTCTCCTTCGTCAGGCACGCCTTCTTTCTCGATGAATGAGACGTGACCGCATTTGGAGCATCTGACCTTGCTCCCGGGAGGCGTGATCCCGGTATCGTCTATTTTGAATTTTCTCCCGCACTTTTCGCACTGAATTATCACGGCCTGCCCTATGCCCGGTATATTTCTAATAATATGAACTCGTTACATTGTAAAAATTAATGCTATCTTTAACTCAAGTCAATACCTTTAAATATCGGCAAGTTTGTTCCATGCCCGGATATCCCCTTGCTCCCCATGTAAGCAGGCCTGTTCATCTCCGGTTATGCTATCCTCTAAAGTTGTAACATGTCACTTGAAGTATCATTCTACCGGTCGATTGTGATGCGCTCATGCTTCTTGGGCATTCTCGGATACTCGTTAATGACTATCTCGGCTGCGGGTTCCTCTCCTGAAGCGTCCATAGAGAGGGCACAGCTCCACATGGGCACGTATGCACGCGTGCTCATTTACGGCGGCACTAACGCGGACGCGGACGCCGCTTTCCTCAAGATAAAAGAGCTCGACGGCTTGCTGTCCGATTATGACTCCGAGAGCGAGGTATCGGAAATAAACAGGATGGCTGGAAAGCGTCCCGTAAAGGCGAGCCCGGACGTCCTGGATGTACTGAAGGAGGCGTTATATGTTGCCGAAGAGACGGGCGGAGCGTTCGACCCCACTATAGGTGCCCTTACGATAGGCGTTTACAGGTTCGGGAGGGACGGCGGCCGGGTCCCCGGTGACGAGGAGCTCAGGAAAGCGAAGTCCCTCGTCGATTACAGGTATCTTCGGATTGAAGGGGACGAGGTCTATCTCGAAAGGGAGGGCATGATGCTCGACCTGGGCGGGATAGGCAAGGGTTACGCGGTCGAGAAGGCCGTACGGTTGCTCAAGCGAAGGGGGATTAAAAAGGGAATTGTTTCCCTCTCGGGGGATATCAAGGTCTTCGGCAGCGATATAGAGATTGGTATTCGGGATCCGGACAGCGAGGGGGCGATAGCCTCTTTTCATACGGGCACGGGAGAGCTCGCCATATCGACGAGCGGTGGATACGAGAGGGTCATAGACCCTCTGGGAAAGGCCTATCATCATCTGCTCGTCCCCTCGACCGGAAAGCCCGGCAGGGATTTCCTGAGCGTCACGGTGATACTCGACGGGGACAGCGCCCTTGCCGACGCATACGCGACCTCGCTCTTCGTCATGGGGAAGGACAGGTCCCTTGAATTTCTAAAAAAACACCCGGAAATCGGGGTCTTCGCGGTCCTGCCCGGCGGTGAGATTTACTATAACGAAAGGCTGAAAAGCCTGGTCACCGGATTTAAGGTACTATGATAGTTGAAGAATGGGCCATCACGGCGTATCGTGTCACTCGTTTTCCTGCAATGGATTTCTCAGCGATAACAGGGTGTTCCGACTCGATTTTATACATACCGGGCGTGTGGGCCGCTTATTTGACAAAACAGGACTGTCGCTTATATTGTAAGTCGGATAGCCTAAATAAAATATAAGCATTCTCAATTTTTAGGCTCGAGGAAGAAGATAAGATGCCTATCAGCTCCATAGAAGAAGCCCTTTCGGATATCAAAAGCGGCAAGATGGTCATACTCGTCGACGATAAGGACAGGGAGAACGAGGGCGACCTGGTCGTCGCGGCCGAGTACGCTACCCCGGAGACCATCAATTTTATGGCAAAAAACGGAAGGGGTCTTATATGTCTTGCCCTCACCAAGGAAAATGCGGACCGCATAGGACTCCAGCCCATAAAGCCCGAATATAACCCCGTGCCTCAATATACGGCCTTTACCATCTCGATCGACGCCAGCCACGGTATAACGACGGGTATATCGGCATACGACAGGGCTTCTACCATCCGCCTCGTAATATCCGATGATTCGAAAGCGGAGGATTTCATTCGCCCCGGCCACGTATTTCCCCTTATATGCAGGAAGGGCGGTGTGCTCGTAAGGGCCGGGCATACGGAAGGGTCTGTCGATATTGCCCGCCTGGCCGGGCTTAAGCCGGCTACCGTAATTTGCGAAATAATGAATGATGACGGAGATATGGCACGTCTCCCCGATCTCGAGAAGTTCGCCGAGACCTACGATATAAAGATCGCCTCCATTGCCGATCTGATAAGTTACCGCCTCAGGGCGGAGAGCCTCGTCAGGAGGGCGGCTTCCGCGATGATCCCGACCGAAAACGGTGAGTTTCAAATCATAGTCTACGAGAGCGATATAGACCCCCAGCATCACGTCGCGTTCGTCAAGGGCGAGATAAAACCCGAAAATGACGTGCTCGTCAGGGTCCATTCCGAATGCCTCACAAGTGATGTCTTCGGATCCCTCAGGTGCGACTGCGGGTCTCAGATAAAGCAGGCGATGAAGATTATCAATGACGAGGGTACGGGTGTTATACTTTACATGAGACAGGAAGGGCGGGGCATCGGCCTCATTAACAAAATAAAGGCATACGCTCTCCAGGACGACGGATTCGACACAGTCGAAGCGAACGAAGTCCTGGGTTTCAAGCCCGACCTCAGGGACTACGGTATCGGGGCGCAGATTCTGCTCGACCTCGGCGTGAGGAACATGAAGCTCCTTACCAATAACCCGAAGAAGATAAAGGGCCTCGAAGGTTTCGGGCTCCAGATCGTCGAGCGTGTTCCTATCGAGATACCGCCCAACGGAAGGAATTCCAGTTATTTGAAGGTCAAGAAGGACAAGCTCGGACACCTTCTTTCAATGGTCGACTGAAGAGGAGATAATAATGCCTAAAAAATTCGAGGGGAACCTCGACGCCAAGGGGCTCAGGTTTGCGGTGGTGGTCAGCAGGTTCAACGATTTCATAACCGAGAGGCTCGTGAGCGGGGCCGTAGACGTGCTGCTCAGGCATAACGTTTCGGATGAAGATATCGACCTCATCAGGGTTCCCGGATCGTACGAGCTTCTTTATGCCGTAAAAAAAGCCGCCGAGAGGAAAAAGTACAGCGCCATAATCGTTCTCGGTGCGATAATAAAGGGTGAAACCCCGCATTTCGATTATCTATCGTCTACAGTTATTTCGACGCTGTCCTCTATAAGCCTCGAAATGGATATCCCCGTAGCCTCGGGCGTATTGACGACCGAAACAGTTCAGCAAGCCATTGAAAGAGCCGGTTCCAAGGCCGGGAACCGCGGCGCGGAGGCGGCGTACTCGGCAATCGAAATGGCTAATCTCACTAAAATTCTTTCCCGAAAAGGGTAGATGTCTTCCAGATGGGTATAAGGAGACGCGCGAGGGAACTAGCGCTCCAGTTCCTCTATCAATACGATGCTTTGACCGAGTCTTCAGGGGAATCCTCCTGTCCGGAAGACCAGCTAACGCTATTCTGGGAGAGGAGCGATACCCCGGTGCCGGAGGACATGAAAGAATTTTCTACAGTCCTTATACTCGGCACTTGCAAGAGCCTCATACATATAGACGATATCATTGGGAGGTTCTCCGAGCACTGGAGGCTTTCCAGGATGCCGAAAATAGACAGGAACATACTGCGGCTTTCTATATACGAGCTCATTTACCTGAGCAGCATCCCCGCCGCGGTTACCATCAACGAAGCCGTCGAGCTCGGTAAAAGGTTCGGCACGGAGGAATCCGGCTCTTTTATAAACGGAATACTCGATAAGATAAGGATCGCACGGGACAAAGGTGAGCTGTAAATGATAAAAGAAGCGATAGCGAAAGTCGTTGAGAGGATCGACCTCGAAGAGCACGAGATGTCGGACGTCGTCGAGATGATGATGGATGGGGAGGCTACCCCGGGGCAGATATCTTCCTTCCTCGTCGCGCTCAGAATGAAAGGCGAGTCGGTCTCGGAAATAACGGGCGCCGCGAAGGTAATGCTGGATAAGGCGACCCGGATTCAATCCAGACACGAGGTCGTAGTCGACCTCTGCGGGACCGGAGGGGACAGGCAGGGGACGTTCAATGTTTCGACCGCCGCCGCTTTTGTCGTTGCGGGCGCGGGCGTACCGGTCGCCAAGCACGGGAACCGCTCTGTATCGAGCTACGTGGGCAGCGCCGACGTGCTCGAGGCCCTGGGAGTCGATATCACCCATTCGGCGGAGGTCGCGCGGAAGTGCCTCGACGAAGCTGGTATCATGTTCCTCTTCGCCCCTCTTTATCACCCCGCCATGAAGAACGTCGCCGGGCCGAGGAAAGAGATAGGCGTAAGAACTATATTCAACATCCTGGGACCCATCGTGAACCCGGCGGGAGTCAGGCACCAGGTCGTGGGCGTCTATTCCGAGGTGCTTCTCGACCCCGTCGTAAAGGTGCTCCGGAATCTCGGCCACAAGAGCGCAATGGTGGTTCACGGCGCTGACTCGATGGACGAGATCACGGTGACGGGCAAGACGGTCGTGGCCGAGCTAAAAGACGGCATGGTTAAGAAGTATCAGTTCGATCCCCTGGATCTCGGCATAAAAAGAAGGAACATCAGCGAGCTCAAGGGCGGCCGCACCGCGAAGGAGAACGCGCGTATTTTCAGGTCGATACTGAAAGGCGAAGAGAAAGAGGCCAAGCGGGACATCGTTTTAATAAATGCGGCCGCGGCGATTTACGTTTCCGAGACGAGCCCCGATCTCAGGGAAGCGCTCGAGAGGGCGGTGGAGTCCCTCGAGTCCGGGAAGGCTCTTTCGAAGCTCGAAGAGCTCGCGAAGCTTACGAAGGCTAAATAAATTACGGATTATTTCAGCAAGATGATTCTCGACGCAATTATAGAAAATAAAAAAATAGAAGTAGAGAAGTCAAAGGACCGCCGCTCCATCGAATCCCTCATCAGCGGAATCGGCAGTATTCCGCCGCCCCGCGATTTTTATAAGGCCATCGACCACGGGGGGCGGCTCAGGATAATAGCCGAGATAAAAAAGGCCTCTCCGTCGAAGGGGGTCTTGAGGGAGGATTTCGATCCGGTGAAAATCGCCCTCGGGTATGCGGAGTCAGGCGCCTCCGCTCTATCGGTCCTTACGGACGAGAAATTTTTTATGGGAAGCCTCGAGTACCTGAGTGCGGTAAGAGAGGCTGTCGATGTCCCCCTCTTGCGTAAGGACTTCATTATCGACCCCTATCAGGTCTACGAGTCGAGGCTATACGGAGCAGACGCGCTCCTGCTTATTGTCTCGGCGCTCGGTCAGGACGCGCTCAGGGAGCTTCTCGACCTCACTCACTCGCTCGGCATGAACGCCGTAGTGGAGGTCCACGACGAGGAAGAGCTCGGGAGGGCTCTTCAAGCCGGGGGCAGGATAATCGGAATCAACAACAGGGACCTCGGGACGTTTGAGGTGGACTTGGGCGTGTCGGCAAGGCTCGCACGGATGATGCCCGTCGGGGTAATCGCGATCGCCGAAAGCGGGATAAGCTCGGGCGCGGACATAAAGAGACTCGGGGAACAGGGCGTGCACGTGTTCCTTATCGGCGAGACGTTCATGAAGGCCCCCGACCCGGGCGCCGAATTGAGAAACCTCATCTCGTCGTCTATATCCGCCGTATAAATATCAAAAGGTCTGTATTATTTCATCTAGGGTTATTGTCGATATCGGCAAACGGGAAACAAATAAGAAAAAAACTATGCCTACCTGCGTTCCGATATATAGTTCTATAAAATGACCGATAACATAAACAGGAAAAACCCTATACTTGCTCTCGTTCTGTCGGGGTTGCTGCCCGGACTCGGACAGATATATAACAATCAGATACAGAAGGGGCTTCTGTTCTTCGCGCTCAACATCCTGCTCAGCTATCTTTCTTACGAGCCTTTTGTCTACTTTTTGAAATCCTGGAACACGTTTCAGTCTGCGCCCCTCGATATGTCACAGCTCACGAGGCTGCTGATATACTCTTCAGCGGCAACCGTAATCCTGGTAGCGGCCATGATCGACGCCAAGAAGAGTGCCGACAGGATTAATGACCAAAGAAGAGTGAAGTGACCGGTTTTTTTCTTCGTCTAATGCCCTCCACGTCTTGACAATCATTCTCTTACGAGATTATTATTTCGTGTAGCTTCTTTGGGCAGTTTCAACACGAGGCGGGGCTGATACCGTCTTTGACCTTTATCCTTCTGATCTGGTACGGAGATTCGATTTGCAAAGCTCGAAAAATGTAATCCTGTATGCTTTGACCGCTTTATCGTCTTTGGTTCTGTCCTGCGCTCACGGCCTTCCCGAATTGAATCCGTACAAAGAAGCGTCCTCCGCCCCCGGGGTGGAATGGAAGCCTTCCGAGAAGGAATTGATCGAATCGTTCAAGCTCGAGGAATTGCCCGCAATCCCTGAAGACCTGAAATCCGGATCCGGGAGCCTTGCGCTTTCCCAGCTCGTCGACGTCGCGCTCGTGAACAACCCGACCACGCAGGTGGCCTGGGAGGACGCGAGGGCCGCCGCCGCTGCCTGGGCTGAGTCTAGGGGTCTTTACTACCCGCAGATTGGAGGTACTGCAAAATACGCTTATGCCAAGGGGGGCGGAACGTCGGCGGGTACAGATCCCTTTCAAGAGCAGTACGCCAATGTCGGACTTACTCTCAATTATCTGCTCTTCGATTTCGGGGGACGCGAAGCGCAGGTCGATGCCGCCCGTCTCGCGCTTATAAACGCGAACTGGAACCAGAACCAGGCGATTCAGAACGTGCTCCAGGCCGTAGCCGTATCCTTTTACAACTACATAGGCAGTAAAGCGCTCGTAATAGCAGACGAAGCGAGTCTCGAGGACGCGCAGACGAGTCTCGACGCCGCCAAGCTCAGGCTCGAAGCGGGGGTGGGCACGCTCCCCGATGTACTCCAGGCACAGGCGCAGCTGGCCCAGATACAACTCGATCTCGTCGATGCGAAGGGTAACGTGGAAATAGACCGGGGTTTGTTGGCTACATCCGTGGGATGGCCCGCCAACACTACTTTCGATGTGGACGGAAATCTGGACGAGATGCCCGTAGCGGCAATCAGCGACAACGTAAATAATCTTATCGCACTTGCCATGAAGAACAGACCCGACCTGGCCGCGGTACAGGCCACGGTGAGGCAGAGGGAAGCGCTCCTGTGGAAAGCCAAATCGCAGTTTTTTCCCGAAATATCGGCCACGGCGCAGCTCCTCAGGTGGTGGGTAAACCCTCAAGGGGATGGTAACGAGTACTTTACGAATTACCTCGTCGGCCTCCAGCTTCAAGTGCCCATATTTCAGGGCTTCCAGATCATAAACTCTGTCCGCAAAGCGAGCGCGCAGCTGGAGTCGGCCCGCGCCGCGCTCGAGCTCCAGGAACAGATAGTCATTAGCCAGGTCTGGAACTCGTACTACAATTTCACCACGGCAGTCCAGTCACTGAGTGCGGCCGACACTCTAGTCGCGAGCGCCCAGGAATCTTATAACGCCTCGCTGGCCCGTTTTAAGGCGGGTGTAGGCGACATCGTCGAGCTTCTCAACGCCCAGGCCACTCTCGCACAGGCCAGGGCCGAGCAGGTACAAGCAAGGACTGACATCTTCACGTCATACGCAGACCTTATAAATGCGATCGGTACGGATCTTCCGACCCCGGGCATGCCTCAGGAGCTAAGACCGGCAGAAGAAGGAGGAATGAATCAGGATGATATTACGAACTAGGTTGAAAACAAGCTGTCTTAATATCCTAACAACCGCCTCAGTTTTCGCGCTTCTCGTTCTCACGGTGACGGGCTGCGGTAAGGGCGAAAAGGAAGCCCCCCCCGCACTCCCGGTTACGGTGGCCGAAGTAACGACGAAGACGGTCCCCATTTACCTAGAATACGTCGGGACCACGCAATCCATTCAGACAGTCGACATTAACGCCAGGGTCGAGGGCTTTCTGGTGAAGAGGGCTTTCAGGGACGGGGCGGACGTCGAGGAAGGGGCGCTCTTGTTCGTTATAGACCCGAGGCCTTTCGAGGCGGACCTCCAGGCGGCTCAGGCCGACCTCGCCGAGAACAGAGCGGCGCTGGCTTATGCAGAGGAGCAGGTGAGGCGTTATAAGCCGATCGTGGAGAAGGAATATATCACCCAGGACACCTACGACGGATACGTGACGGAAGCAGCCGAGCGGCAGGCGGCGGTCGAAGCCGCCCAGGCCAACGTTACACAGGCCAAGCTCAACCTGGGCTACTGCACGATGTACGCCCCGTTCGCAGGCCGCATCGGGAGGAGGTATGTGGACGTCGGCAACCTGGTCGGCGCCGCGGGGGACCCTACGAAGCTCGCCACAATGGTCCAGCTCGACCCGATGTACGTATATTTCAGCGTCGCCGAGCGCGACATACCCCAGATATTCGAGGAGCATAGCAAGAACGACCTGGCCGTCAGCATAGTCCTCCCTGACGAAAGCACTCTTCCGGAAGACGGCAGGATCGATTTCATCAATAACGAAGTCGATGTCAACACAGGGACCATGGAGATGAGAGCGGTCGTCCCGAACAGCACCAAAACCATGCTCCCCGGGCAGTTCGTCAAGGTCAAGCTCCTCCTGAAGGAACAGCCCGACGCTCTCCTGGTTCCCCAGCAGGCTGTAAGCGATTTTCAGGGACAGCAATTCGTATATGTCGTGGGAGCAGATAACAAGGTCGAATACAGGAACGTTACGACCGGCCCTAACTACAACGAGCTCGTTGTTATTCAGGATGGTGTCAAAACTGGGGAAAAAGTAATAACCGAGGGCCTGCAAAAGGTTAAGCCCGGCATGGCGGTAGTCCCCGAGACGGCTTCCCAAAAATCGCAGAAATCCACTCCTCAGCCGTCGCCATCGGGGAAAAAGGACAAATAATATAGCGCTCTTCGCGATCAGTTAAGGAGACTTGTTTTGGTTGATTTTTTTATACAGCGTCCCGTCCTGGCCACAGTACTCGCAATATTGATAACCCTTATCGGTACAATTTCTATACCGATACTGCCGATTGCGCAGTTTCCGGAAATCGCGCCCCCTACTGTAAACGTTTCGGCTACCTACACGGGTGCGAGCGCCGAGGTCGTGGAGACCACGGTCACCGACCCCATCGAAGAGCAGATTAACGGCGTAGAGGGTATGACGTACATGGAGTCATACAGCTCGAACGACGGTACGATGAATATAAACGTCACATTCGACGTCGGCTACGACCTTGATATCGCTAACGTTGACGTGACGAACCAGGTCCAGCTCGCGACGCCGCTAGTTCCCGAAGAGGTCGGCAAGTACGGCATATCGGTTGAAAAGCAGTCCCCGAGCCTTATCCTGGCGGTGCACCTTATTTCCCCCGACGGGAGCCGCGACGAGCTTTTCCTGAGCAACTACATAGGCATCCAGATTTACCAGACCCTCCAGCGAATCCCCGGAGTGGGCAACCTCACGATATGGGGTGAGAGGGAATACTCGATGCGCGTCTGGCTCAACCCGGACAAGCTCGCGAGCCTCGGTCTCACCACTAACGACGTCACTGCCGCTATATCCGAACAGAACCTCCAGGTAGCCGCAGGCTCGATCGGCGAGCCGCCGGTCCCTGAAGGCCAGCAGTTCCAGTACACGATTACGGCCCTCGGGAGGCTCGAGACCGTAGAGCAGTTCGAAGACATAATAATACGCGCCGAGTCGGACGGCACCGTAGTCCGTATCGAGGACGTGGCACGTGTAGAGCTGGGCGCACTGAGCTACGACCAGGACAGCCTCCTCGACGGCAAACCGGCTATCGGGATAGGCATTTATCAGCTCCCGGGCGCGAACGCGCTTGACGTGGACAAGCAGGTTAGGGCCACTATGGAGCAGCTTAAAAAGAACTTTCCCTCAGGCGTCGACTACAGGATCGTCTACGATACGACGGAATTCGTAACTGCCTCCATCATCGAGGTGGTCAAGACCCTCTTCGAGGCATTCATTCTGGTATTCATCGTGGTGTTCGTATTCCTGCAGAATTTCAGGGCTACGCTCATACCCGCAATAACGATACCCGTCTCTCTTATCGGCACGTTCGCGCTCATAAATGCGTTCGGCTTTTCCATAAACACGCTCAGTCTTTTCGGGCTCGTCCTCGCTATCGGCCTCGTCGTGGACGACGCGATTGTTGTCGTCGAAAACGTCTCCCGCCTGCTTCAGGAAAAAGATATTTCCCCGAAGGAAGCGACCAGCGCCGCTATGAAAGAGGTCACCGGACCGATCGTTGCGACCTCGCTCGTGCTCATGGCCGTCTTCATTCCCGTGTCCTTCATGCCGGGAATCTCCGGGCAGATGTACAGGCAGTTCGCCCTGACGATCGCGTTCTCGGTCGGTATCTCGGCAATCAACGCCCTCACACTGAGCCCTGCCCTCTGCGCCCTCTTTCTCCGTAAGGAGACCGGGCCAACGTGGTGGTTCTACAGGAAATTCAACGAAGGTTTCGAGCGGTTCAAGAACGGGTATCAGGGCTGGGTGAAGGAGCTGACCGCCCGATGGAAGCTTGTCGTGTTAGTATTTGCGGGGCTTATGGTTCTGACGGTCTACATGTTTAAGGTCGTGCCTACGGGTTTTGTCCCCGAGGAAGACCAGGGTTACTTCATCGTAAATATCCAGGGGCCCGAGGGCTCCTCGCTCCAGCGCACGAACGAGACGATGAAGCAAGTGTACGACATACTGATCAATACTCCCGGAGTCGCCCACGTGGTCTCTATATCGGGACTTAATTTCCTTACCTCGAGCTCCGACTCAAACGCTGGAGCCATGTTCCCGGTCCTTGCGCCGTGGAGCGAGAGGAAGTCCAAGGAAACGCAGATCGATTATATTCTGGCCAGCGTGCGTCAGAAATTCGCGGGCGTGCAGGGGGCTCAGGTAGTCGCGTTCAACGCGCCCGCCATTCAGGGCTTGAGCTCGACGGGCGGGTTTCAGTTCGAGCTCGAGGACAGGACCAACCTCGGCCTGGATACCCTTCAGAAGGTGATGGGAGAGATAATCGAAGCGGGTCAGAAAAGGCCGGAGCTCGTGGGCCTTTTCGCTTATTTTTCGGTCAATACCCCCGGTCTCTATATCGAGCTCGACCGTACGAAAACCAAAACACAGGGAGTCGCGATTTCGGATGTATTCCAGACTTTACAGGGGTACCTGGGATCCCTTTACGTAAACGACTTCAACCTCTTCGGTCAGGTCTACAAGGTCTTCATACAGGCCGATCAACAGTACCGCAACACTGTGGACGACATATCCCGCCTCTATGTGCGCACGGACAGAGGGGATCTCGTTCCGCTCGATACGCTGATAGACGTGAGTCAGATAGTGGGCCCTGAAACCATCACGCACTATAACCTTTACCGCTCGGCAGAGATCGACGGTGATAACGCCCCCGGCTACAGCTCGGGTCAGGCTATGGATACCATGGAGGAGCTCGCGGATCAATATATGCCCGAAGGTATGGGGTTCGAGTGGTCCGGTATCTCGTATCAGGAGATAAAGGCGGGGAACCTGGCCCCCCTCATATTCGGCCTCTCTCTCGTATTCGTATTCTTGTTCCTCGCGGCGCTGTACGAGAGCTGGGCGATGCCGTTCATGGTCATGCTCGCCGTCCCGCTCGCGCTCCTGGGCGCTATGACGGCCCAATGGCTCCGCGGCCTCTCGGACGATATCTACTGCCAGATCGGGCTCGTCATGCTCATAGGTCTCGCGAGCAAGAACGCGATACTGATCGTCGAGTTCGCGAAGCAGCGCCGTGAGGAGGGCATGCCTGTACAGGAAGCGGCGATGACCGCCGCCCTCATCAGACTGAGACCCATCCTGATGACTGCGTTCGCGTTCATTCTCGGCGTGTTCCCGCTCGTCATAGCTTCAGGGGCGGGCGCGAACAGCAGACATTCATTGGGAACGGCGGTATTCGGCGGCATGATAGTCTCGACGCTACTCAGTCTCATCGTCGTTCCGGTATTCTACGTAATAATCGAAAACCTGAGGGAGCGCGGACCGAACAAGCCGGCTTGATAACACACTAACCCGGTCAATTGCAATTTAACTTGAGGAAGCGGGCTTCCGGGTCGGGTCCGGTACAGGCTTGCCGCGGTTTTCTTTCATCCCCTCCTTTTGTAAAGGAGGGATAGGGTGGATTTTTCTTTTGTTCTTTTAATTTTAAATCCCCCTGAATCCCCCTTTGTACAGACCGGACAGATGGGTAACAAACGTTCGGAGACATAGGTAACACTTTTTTGATATAATGGCAGCCAAGAGTAAGGAGGCAGCCATGGGATGGAAAGAGGTTACGATAATGTCTGAGCGAATAGAA
>JBGSVA010000022.1:0-92600 GCA_041753155.1 Thermodesulfobacteriota bacterium
GACGGGCGAATTAGCCATGCTTCGCTATAACATCATCAAAGGGCCGGAACTGGCGAATCCTTTGGATCCGACCTCGGCGCCGACGGGCAACACTATGTTCGTTTTGGACGAGTTGTACGAGAAACAGGCTGGCCTCGACGATCATTGGAAGAGGGCGCCGAAAGAGTGGACAGACATAGGCGCATTGGTAGAATGGGCAGGCAAGTGCAAGGTTATAACCGCGCACAATGGCGTCGCAATACAAGGGCTTTGGTAAATCTCAAGATTGTAAAATGCACTTTGACTCCGCTGTGCCCGGGAGTCAAAGTGCCCTCTCAATCAATATTCGTGAAAACAAAATGAGCGCCGCAACAAATACGCGAAAGCACGCTCAGCCTTCGAGCGTTGCGTCGAGCGTAATTTCGGCGTTGAGCACCCTGGATACGGGGCAGCCTTTCTTCGCGTTATTAGCCGCTGTCTCGAACGTACCTTTATCCGCGCCCGGTATCTTCGCCTTCAGGTCCAGATGGACGGACGTAATCGTAAACCCCGCGTCAGTCTTTTCGAGCGAGACTGCGGCAGTAGTCCTGATACTTTCCGCCGTTAAGTCCAGCTTCCCCAATTCGGCGGATAACGCCATCGAGAAGCAGCCCGCATGTGCGGCCGCGATCAGCTCTTCGGGATTCGTGCCCTTCCCGTCCTCAAAACGTGTCTTGAACGAGTACTGGGTGTCGGAGAGCACCCCGCTATCGGTAGAGATCGTGCCTCTTCCGCTTTTTAAATCTCCTTTCCAGACTGCCGAAGCATTTCGTTTCATTGTTCCCCCTATTCTTAGAGTATTTAATCAGGAAGCTTTGCAAAGGTTATATTTCTAGCTTACCAGTTGAGGCTCAGGAATCCCACCCGGGAATCCGATCCTGGGTTAACTGTGGAAGGTCAGGCGGCGATATATAGACCGGTCAAAGTAAAACGGGTAACTATCGCATTATAAAAGCTTTACAACCGGAGCCGGGCACGTAAGATATTGAGTGAGCGCTCACTCATATGACACGCGGGGTTTAAATTGAAACGGATAATCACTACTGCTGACCAGGACTTCTCGATATTCGAATCCGCCTACAGACCGTTTTTCATACTGGCGACGGTGTCATCGCTGTTTTATATGACCCTGTGGACGGCATTCTATACCTTCAAGCTCAGGCTGAACTTTGAAAACATCTCCCCGACTATGTGGCACGCGCACGAGATGCTGTTCGGCTACGCGATAGCGGTATTAGCCGGTTTTATGTTAACGATCGAGAAGTACCGGTTCGGGGCCGTCATTAGTAAAAAATCGGCGCTCATTATATTGATAATTCTCTGGATACTCGCAAGGGTGTTTATCTCGCTGACTCAAATTACAGACATTTCCTGGAAGATAGGGGCGATCCTCGACTGCCTGTTCGTTCTAATTTTAACAATAAGAATATCGTATCCGATTATAAGGGGTAAGGATCGGGAGAAAACGGGGCTCGCCGCACACCTGGCGCTAATTGCCGTAAGCAACGTCGTATTTTACCTCGGCGTGCTGGGGGTCCTGCCGGACGGCCAGCGCCTGGGCGTATATTCGGCCTTATTCCTGGTCATATCCATAATCCTTCTCATGGGACGGATGATGATACCCCTATTTATAAGGAGCGGACTCGATTTCAAATTCGAGCCCAGGAACTGGAGAGCGGTCGATATACTGAGCCTTCTCTTCTTCGTTTCATTTTTCATCCTGGAGCTCTTCTTTACGAGCGTAAAACTCGTATCGATAGTTTCAGGGATACTCGCTCTCGTTTATTCGGTCAGGTTGTACGGGTGGTACTCAAACAGGATATGGGGCAAACCCATGCTCTGGGTCCTGTTCACGGCTTATGCGTGGATCGCGGTCGGGTTCGGCCTAATATTCCTTTCCCTCTTTTTCAATATACCGGAGCTGCCGGCCCTTCACAGCTTCACGTACGGGGGGATCGGGATGATGACCGTCGGATTCATGTCCCGCGTGACCCTGGGGCATACCGGAAGGAACGTATTCGCCCCGCCGAAGGTCGTGTTCTCAATCTTTACAGTTCTCCTCGCGGGAGCCGTCGTGAGGGTATTCTTCCCGATAATAGACAGCGGCAATTACCTGCTCTGGATCGCCGTCTCGCAAATTTTGTGGATTCTGTCTTTCCTTATCTTTGCTATCGTATTCCTGCCGATGTTGTGGAAACCCCGGATAGAGACAAAGCTCTAGAATGCACTCACGCAGGCCGACAGCCACGCTCACGAATGTGCGGGTCGGCCGCCGCTCCTGTGGCCTAACACCGCATTCAACGGCTTGTCCGATGTAATGCTAAGGCCTCGTTGGATTGAATGTTGGCTATTGTCATTACAAGCCTCCAGATCGAGCAGCCATTTTTTTCTGTAAATACCTCCGCCATAGCCGGTTAGTTGACCATTAGAACCAATTACTCTATGACAGGGAATAATAATGGCCACACGATTAGAGCCATTAGCAGAAGCAACAGCTCTGACGCCGTTCGGATTGCCTACAGCCATAGCTTGCTGCTTGTACGTCCTGGTCTCACAATAAGGTATTTCTTGCAAAACTTTCCAAACCGATTGCTGAAAGTCCGTACCGGGCGTATGCAACGCGACGGTGAATAGCCGTCTTTCCCCCGCGAAATACTCGGACAGCTCGGATTGAACCTGACCCAGATGATCATTTTCCCCGGGCAAAATGACGGCATTAAGCCTCTTACACAAGTCTTTGAATTCTGTTTCCAGCATTTTTCTGTCAGTAAACTCCAGGAGACATACGCCTTGTTCAGTAGCACAGGCGAACATGGGGCCTATAGGCGTAGTAAAGCGGGCTATATTGATCGTAATCTTGCGTTTGCTTTCGGATGCGGAGCCGCCGAATATAGACCGATAGCTATCATTAAATCCACTCAGTGAGCTATACCCGTTACTAAATGCTGAATTTGTAATAGTCTCACCCCTTTTAATGTCATTGAACGCGCTATTGATTCGCAGCATTCGTTGATAAGTATGGAAAGTTATATTGTGATATTTTTTAAACCATCGCCTGATTTGATTAGGTTCAATACCCCTTTCTTGCAAATCAATATCTTTGATTCTCAAGAAAGGGTTTTCATGAAGTTCTTCCATAACGGATTTGATATAGCCAGGGGTTTCGTCCATTTTCTCCATAGGCTTACATATTTTGCAGGGTCTGAATCCGTGCTGTATAGCCTCCTTAGCTGTATCAAAAAAGAGGACATTTTCGGGCATCGGCTTTCTCGCACGGCATGAAGGGCGGCAGAAAATTCCGGTTGTTTTAACAGCCGTAATGAAAACACCTTCATACAATTTGCTTTGCTTGCCTATTGCATCGTATTTATCCTGGAAAGTTAGTTTGTTTTTCATATGATTAGTATCAATGAGGCAACGAAATATAGCTACCGAAATATTGACAAGTATTTTTGAACGCTAAATCGATCAGCAGTTATTCATAAATCCGACGGATAATTAGAATAAAAAATGCAGTTGCTCTCAGGCTCAACGGTTACGGGAGCTTGTCGCGCTCGAGGGCAGGACGATCCCACTTTGCGAGATTCGCGGCCGCCTCGTAAGTGCTCTGGAGGAAATCGAGAAGCATTTCGTCGGGCCGCTTGGCCTTCCTCACCTCGTCATAGGGAAGAATGAACTCCCCCAAGTCTCCGCTGTAAAATGCGCCTGACGGTTTTACAGGGGCGTCTTTAAACCCTTCGGGCGCAGGGTACGCGTATGAATAGTAGACCGGATAGGGCACGGGGCCCCCGCCCGGCCAGAACCCGCAGCTGCTCACCTCGTGGGAATACGCCTCACGCGCGACGACGTCGGGGAGGTGCGGCACGCCGCCCGGATGCGGTGGGGCGGTCTGTCCTGAGAACCGCGTCACCGCCATGTCAAAGCTCCCCCAGAAAAAATGCACGGGGCTGCACTTGCCGATGAACCTCGCGCGGAATTCCTTGAACACGCGGTCCGTCTGTACGAGTATGCGCCAGAAGCGGTTGGCGTATTCAGGGTCGTATGATTTGTGCTCCACGTCTTTCTCGAACGGGACAGGGTCCTGGACCTCGTTCGGCAGCGTGTGAATGCGTATGTCGAGACCGAGGTCACGGAGTGTGGACATCACCTCATTGTAAAAATCGGCGACCGACCGAGGTCGTAATTCGATAGAACGAACATCTCCGCCGCTCGTTTCAATCACGAGCCTGTGGTCTATAAAATCGAAGTCGAGCTCGAATGCCCGTTCACCATAGGGGATGGGCGATGTGGTGAGCCCGCGGGAGGTCACATACAGGGTCACGTGCCACGAATGGTTGACCCAGGGACTGAGCGCGAACCTGATCTTGCCGACTACCTGTGTCCACATGTGGAGGGTCGCGTAAGTATCCTTCCACTCCTCAAGCGGCAGGCTCGGCCATACCTCGGTTTTTACGCTGCTCTTTGAACGGCCTGAAGACGCCATATTAGACCTCCGTCACTTGTATATGCGTATTTATAAGCAGTATAGCATAAGGCTAAATTATCCGAATAAACCGACCTGCCCTAAAAGAATAGAATAACGGCGAGATGAATTTAGGTTACTTCTTTCTCTTCACCTCATGGCCGATTTGTTTGAGATAATCCTTTAAGGTTTTTCCTCGCTCGTCTCGAAACCGCTCATCCAGAACTTCCATAGACTCCATCCGGTCCAGCCGGAAATTTCTAAAATCGGCCCGCAGCTCGCACCAGCCGAGCGCCAGCCAGACCGGCGCAAAAAAAGCCATGGCCAGGGGGCGGATAACACGCGCCGTCTTTTCACCTCTCTCATTCGTATATTTAAACGTGAGCTTGTTTTTACTGCGCACGGCGCGCCGTATGGCGCTGAAATCGACCGTCCAGGGAATCTTCCGCGAGCTGTCCGGAGCGAACAGCGCCGTCTCATGGATCAGTGCCCGTTGCCTATCGGGTAAGGCCGATTTAATCTTGTCCAGCACCCTGCGGGCTGTCCCCGCCATCTGCTCATCGCTCCAGCTCCCTACCATTGCAGCGCCGAGCACGAGCGTCTCTATCTCTTCAACGTCAAATACAAGCGGCGGAAGATGGTAGTTACCGTCCAGCATATAACCCACGCCGGCCTCCCCGCGGACAGGCACGCCTGAGAGCATCAGATGGCTCATATCACGATAAATCGTGCGCTCGCATACTCCCAGCTCCTCGGCTATTTCACGGGCGGTAACGGCGAGCTTGCGCCCCTGCAGAAAATTGACGATCTGAAACAAGCGGTCCGAAGGTCTCATATTCGATTTCCAAATAAAAATAAGCTGCTGACACAATGGTGTCAGTAGTATGTCAGTATACTCTTTTAAATACTCAAAACAAAAGGAGGTTCGAATGAACAACAGAACTAAAACGGTTACCTTCAACGCCCCAAAGGAAAAGGTATTCGACTATCTTTCGAATATTGAAAACCTTCCGAAATGGGCGACCGGATTTTGCAGGACATTAAAGAAAGTCGGTAACGACTATAAGGTGACAACCCCGGACGGAGAAGTCTACTTCTGGATCGACGCCGATAAGAAGTCGGGCGTGCTCGACATGTTCGGCGGGCCCTCTAAAGAGGAGGCAGCCTGCTGGCCCGCACGCGTTGCAGGTCTTCCGGATAATACGTCCGTCCTGATCTTTACAGCTGTACAATCACCGGAAGTACCTGATGAGATATTCGAGACGCAGTGTAAGTCTCTCGATGAAGAGTTTGAAAATATCCGACGCGCTGTGGAATAATCTCGGATCCGATCCCTGGCTTCGGAAAATCATTCAGAATCGGTCACACGGCGATCAGTGAGACCGATTCTAATATTATTCGACTTCGAGGTGGTTTATAATTTGTCCACCATACAGGAATCTCCATCCGAGCCTGAAGATACCCTTACTCGCTCAGCTTCTTGACCGGGGCTTCGATTTTCATTTCTCCCGCGTTCTCGAACTTGAGGTCGAGCTCGATCTTCTCTTTCCCCGTAACGGGCTCTTTCAGGTCCATGAGCATGATATGAGTGCCGCCCGGTTTGAGAGTAACGCTCTTCCCCGCCGGGATTACGAGCGCATCGATCATATCCATACTCGCAACCCCCTTATCGTCGACGACCGTCTGATGGACCATCGTGCTTCCTGAAATGCTGCTCGTAACGCCGAGCAGCTTGTCGTCTGCCGTCCCGTTATTCTTTATGGTCATGTAAGCCGCCGCCACAGGGGACGACGGGGGCACTTCGCCCACCCATGCGCCTTCGACCACGACCTTGCTCTCGGCGAACGACAGACCGGTCAAAACAAATAAAACCGCAAGTGAAAAAAAGTACTTTTTCATTTCTATCTCCTTATCATATCGATGAGTTTCCAATCATTTCTTCGGGAAGCCTGGTTTCTCCCCCTGCCTCCCGAAACTATTATAGTTTAGCATCCTAACCTTATTTATACGGGAAATGGTAAAACACAGACGCTATCAGCCTGTACTCGAATTCCTCGTCATTCGTGACCGGGAAACCGGCGCCGAAGCCCACCTGAAGATCCTGGCTCTTGAACGGCTTGAATTTAACGCCCGGATCGATGTTGAGGACGGATTCCCCTTCCTCCTCACCGTTAAGCACAGTCTCTCCGTCGAATTCGAGCAGGACCTCGAGCCACTCAGTCGCGTGCACGAGCGCCGAGAGGTTGTAGCCGAGCTCGTCACCCTCATCCTGGTCCCCTTTCTGATTCACCGGGAACCCGATGTGGAGGAATGAAACGACTTCGAGTATCTTGTACTTCCAGCCGAACGACAGGAAAGGCTCGATCTCGAATATATTGTCGCTCCCTATGCCCTTTTCGCCGTCCCCGGTCGGCAGGCCGAACTCGAGACCTCCGCCGAGGAGGATTCCGTATTCCTCGAGAATGAAGGTCGCGAGCTTGACTCCAATCTCGATGTTGTTGAAATGGTTCACGTCCTTGCCCTCGTCGGGGTTGATGAAGGTGTAGGGTATGTCGGCCTCGATGCTTATGTTCCTCGTAAACGCGTACTCGAGCTCGAGGTTCACGGTGCTCTCCTTGAATTTAGAAGGCCCTTCCCCTTCCTCGCCCAGCTCCTCGTCCTCGACCTCTCCGTCGACGTTGAGGAAGAAATAGTCGAGCCTGATCTTCGTATCGGGCGAAGGCGACTCAGTGATGAGCGGGTGCGAGAAATGGAGACCGCCCGGGTTGGCGTGATCATCGTGTGCGAATGATTGTACTGCTCCTGCTGATGCCAGAACCACCGCTAAAATAAAATTCCGGAATATAAGTTTATATGTCGTGATCGACATGGGAATCCTCCTTTATGTATGAAGTTACGGCAGTGGAGAGACGGAACCTCGCCGCTGCCTTATTTGTTACATGAAGTAATGACGTGTGATTAAGAAATGCTTGAAGGAGGGGAACGGCCGGTATTGCTTGAGACGATTAAATCGTATTTTATTTCCTCTTCATGGATACGAAGTAAATCCATATCGGCGTTATGTGAAAAAAGATTATCGCTGTTAAGACCAAGAAGCTGACTGCTTTTACTGAATATTGCGGTCTGACCAAGGCTGAGAATCGACTGCTTTTCGGGGGCGCTCTGCCCGGTCGAAAGCGAGGATGTTCCGAAGTCCTTGGCGATTATAACGGCGCTCGAGCAGGGGACATTCACGAATTCGAGATTGCCCGATTCATCGCGGGAGACTGAAAATAGTATGAAAAATAGAGCAATTGCGGGGATAATGAGGTGTCTTAGGGATAAAATTTGACTATTGCCTGCCATGCGCACGGGATTAAATTAACATGCTTTTGAAGGGGTTGTAAAGGGGGGTCGCAATCACTTGCCATGCACGGCGAGGTACGCCGCGTCCCCGAATGACACAGTAATCTCAAGACCGAGCTTGTGCGCCTTCAACATGGCATCAAGCATCGAGTCCGGAGAAACATCGAAGGGCTCATTCTGAATAAACGGTAATTCAATTGCGGCTTTGCATATCTTACGAAGTGTCTCCATATCGTGCTCCGGGTTTAACGACATCTGACCCAGATGCGCCGGCAGGCCCACACTGGAGAAGAAAGCACCGACTTTATGGGCCTCGTCGTCCTTTCCCTCGAGAACGAGGTGCGTCATGAGACCGATCGCAACCATCTCGCCGTGGAGGTAGTTTTTGTGGAGAGAAGGGATCACCGTGAGGCCCTGTGCGATGCAGTGCGCAGCGGCCACGCCGCAGCTTTCGAACCCTATTCCGCTCATGAGCGTGTTCGCCTCGACGACACGCTCTACAGATTCATTCACCTGTGAATCCCTCACGGCCTCGACAGCCTTAACGCCGTGATCATAGAGCGTATTTGCACATAGCTCGGCTATTGCGACAGAGGCTATGGTGGGGCGTGTACCCAGTATAGCTTTGCCCTTCGGGTTCTGGAAACAGGTGCGCGCTTCATACCACGTAGCCATGGCGTCGCCCATGCCGGATACGATGAAACGCACCGGGGCCTGAGCGGCGATTCTCGTGTCGACTATCACGAGGGCCGGGTTGAGCGGATAGAGCTCGACACCGCGAAACTTACCGTCGGAAAAATATATCGCCGACAAGCCCGCGCACGGGGCGTCCGTCGATGCGGTCGTTGGACATATGACGGCAGGCACGGACAGGCGGTAAGCCACACCCCTCCCGGTATCGAGGCACTTCCCTCCGCCGATCGCGACAATAGAATCTACAGGAGTTCTTTCCTTCATTAATAACTCCGTCACGCGCTCGATTTCCTCGAAAGAACACTCCCCCGAAAATGTGACGAGAGTCCCGGCTATGCCTGAGCGTTTTAAACTTTGTGATATCAACTCGCCAAACCTTTTTTCCCCTCCCCCCGAGATCAGCACTGCCGTATGGCCGCTGCCGACGAGCCCGAGATAGAGCCCGAGATTTCCCAGAACGCCGTCCCCCTGTATATATTTTTGCGGAGTGTTGAGGACATTTGGAATGATTTTATTCACGCTTGCTTCAGCGGAGAAAACCTTGTCCGGCGAAAACGGTTCATACTTTGAGCCTGTATCTTTCTTCACCTTTCCCATCGTTTCATCTCCCAATTTGAGACCGATTAAGTAACAAATTTTTCTGAAATATAACATAAAGAAGAAAGTAATAAACTTTGGGAATGGGGCGACGCTTTGGCGTGCGGGGCGTTGGCTGCTGATTTTATTTTCTGTGAGGGAATTTACCCTTTCGAATTCACCGACTGGGCTTCGGGTGTTTATAGGAAAGGTATAGCAGTACGAAGCCGACTACGGGGAGTATGATGTCGGTAGGGAGGACGAGGCCCACATTGCCGGGAGAGAAATTATGCGCGACTATCATTTGATAGATATGCCCCCCTGCCGCGCCGAGCGAGAAAACGGCCGGCGGGATATATGTGGCGACACGGAAGGGCAGTCCCGCCCGGAACGCCATAACACCGACTATCCCTATCCCGAGGCTCGCAAAGCCCACCTCCGCCTGAAACGGGCTGTTAGCCCATCCGATAAACTCCGCGGCCATATCTCCGAAAAATACGTGAAAAACAAAATTGACCAGGTTGTTTATGCCTATCGCGAAAAGCATGTAATAAGACAGAAACGCCTCGGCGATCACGTTCATAGAGCGGGGCTTGGGTTTATATGCGAGCGAGACCCATCCCGCGATCAAACCTATGATCAGCAAGGTCAGGAAATAATTCCCGACGACGAGGGTGATAATGTCTCTAATCATATTAATCTAAGCGGACAGGCGTATATAAGTGTTAATACAATATAGTCCCGGTTCACCATAAAATAAAGGCGCCACCTCATCCTTGGAGGGGAGAGGGGAATTAAAAAGAAAAGGCGAGATTCCCGATTCGTTTTGGCTTGTGCGGCCAAGGTGCCGAATTATGAAGCGTATTTGCAATTAGCGGAATGCGACCGATTGCTTACTTGCTCGCAATCGTTTCGAGAATGACAAATGCTAAATCCACCCTAGCCCTCCTTTACAAAGGAGGGAATTAAATGAAAAAGGCGAGATTGCCGCGCTGCGCTTCGCTGCGGTTTGATATTATCCGATTCCTTTCATGACATCGTGACTTGATTGCAATCTGCATAGGGCAACCGATTGCTCTTATCCATCGCAATCGTTGCAATGACAGATTAAGATTAGATTCCCGATCAAGATTTTCGGAACTCAAGCAGCCGGTTGTTGGCGGGCATTTCGTGGTCGTTGACGAGCTTCAGACCTATTTTTTCCGCAAGCGAATTTACCCACTCGAAATCGCGGATGGCGCTCTGGGGGTTTTGATTATGCAGCCAGGCGTCGAATTTCTCATTGCTCTCGCTCGTATATTTCCCGTCGTAATTAAAGGGCCCGTATATGCATAGGGTCCCCCCGCCCTTAAGCACAGGCTCCATGCCGTCGAACATGCACTCGACCTTCGACCTGGCCATTATGTGAAGGGTGTTTGCGGAAAATATCGCATCCGCTTGCCCTACCGCCCACATGGCGTCAGAGACATTCAGCACTAGGGGCTCCCTGATGTTAGGAAGCTTCGCCTCGTCGAACCAGAGCTTCATGCCCGGTATGTTTTCCGGCAGGTCAGAGGGCTGCCACGTCAGATGGGGGAGATTGCGCGCGAAGTGCGCCGCGTGCTGGCCTGTGCCGCTCCCGATCTCCAATACGAGCGCGGCCTTGCTGAACGCTTCCTTTAATATACGGAGTATCGGCTCTTTATTATTTTCGCAGGACTGGCTGAAGGGCTTTTCCATCTGGATTTATAGATTCACGCACAAACAGAAGGATTCGGTTTTTGGCACAACTATCACTGGCCGTATTTTTTCTCACGCTTTAGCTCGATCTCCCTCTTCGCGGCGGCGAGCTCGAATTTGCGGAGCCTCTGGCTCTGAGGCGTGATCTCGACTAGCTCGTCCTCGGCGATGAACTCTATCGCCTGGTCTAGGGACAGCGGCCTCGGGGGCCTTAGAACCACGGTCGTCTCGGCAGTGGAGCTCCTCATGTTTGTGAGCTTCTTTTCTTTCGTAATATTGACGTTCAGGTCCCCGCTCCTGTTCCTCTCCCCGACGACCATGCCCTCGTAGACGTCTGTCCCGACGTCGACGAATAACTCGCCCCTATCGGCCATGGAGAGGCACGCGTAAGTGGTCACCTTCCCGGTTCTATCGGATACGAGCGCACCCGTAGACCTCTGGGGTATGGGGCCGTACCAGGGCTCATACCCTTCGAATAGGGTATTGATAACGCCCGAGCCCTTAGTGAGTATCTGGAACTGGCTCCTGAAACCGATGAGCCCTCTCGACGGGATCAGGAACTCTATATCCACCCTCCCGTTCCCGTTATTGCGGAGGTTCTCCATGCGCCCCTTCCTCGACGATATAGCCTCCGTAATCGCCCCCACGAACGCCTCCGGGACGTCGACGAATATTCGCTCGACGGGCTCTGTGACCTTCCCGTTCTCCATCCTGGTCAGCACCCTCGGCTTCGAGACCATGAATTCATAGCCTTCCCGCCTCATCATCTCTATCAGGACGACCATCTGAAGCTCACCGCGCCCGGATACTTCAAACGCGTCGGCCCTCTCCGTCTCCTTTACTTCGATGGCGACGTTCCCGAGCTTCTCCCGGAGGAGCCTGTCCCGAAGATGGCGGGAGGTGAGGAATTTCCCCTCCTTGCCCGCGAAGGGGGCGTTATTGACGTAAAAGATCATCGAGATCGTGG
Organism: Thermodesulfobacteriota bacterium; assembly: GCA_041753155.1. Classification (GTDB taxonomy): domain Bacteria; phylum Desulfobacterota_D; class UBA1144; order Nemesobacterales; family UBA2774; genus 2-12-FULL-53-21. The sequence continues at coordinate 11,781 of JBGSVA010000022.1, forward strand.
GCTCGTCCACCTTTATACGCTCGAGCGGCACGGGGTTCTCGAGGTCGGATATCGTATCGCCGATCTTGACGTCGTCCTCGCCCGCAATGGACGCAATATCGCCCGCTTCTACCCGCTCAACCTGGGTCTTCTGGAGCCCGGAGAACGTATAGAGGACAGAAATCTTGATAGGGGCGTTTGAGCCTCCTTCGCCGCACAGGGTGTAGCTCTTGTTGGATTCGAGCAGCCCGTTCATGAGCCTCCCTATCGCTATCCTGCCCACGTAATTGTCGTAGTCGAGGTTCGTAACCAGGAACTGCGTAACGCTGCCGTCCCCGATCTCGGGACCGGGTATCGCTGAAATTATAGTATCGAAGAGCGGGAGCAGGTTAGTAGAATCCTCTCCCAGGTTATGCCGGGCGGAGCCTATTTTGGCATTGGTGTAAATAATCGGGAATTCGATCTGCTCCACGTCCGCATCGAGCTCGATAAAGAGGTCGTAGACCTCGTTAATCACCTCGGCGGGACGGGCGTCGCTCCTGTCGATCTTGTTGATAACCAGTATGATGGGGAGCTTTTTCTGGAGCGCCTTCTTTACGACGAAACGCGTCTGGGGGAGCGGCCCTTCGCTCGCGTCTACGAGAAGAAGCGCGCCGTCCACCATATTGAGGCTCCTCTCCACCTCGCCGCCGAAGTCGGCGTGCCCGGGGGTGTCCACTATATTTATCTTTATACCTTTGTATAGGACCGCGGTGTTTTTAGCCATTATTGTAATTCCGCGCTCCTTCTCGAGGTCCATCGAATCCATAACCCTCTCCGCAACGACCTGGTTCTCCCGGAATACGCCGCTCTGCTTGAGCATGGCGTCGACCAGCGTTGTCTTTCCGTGATCGACGTGCGCTATGATCGCAATATTTCTGATATTTTCGTTTCTCATATAGATTTATTCAGTCTCCTCAGTAAGTAACAAAGATTCATATATAAATGCAGATGTTAAATATACACTACACCACGAGATATGCAGGGAATCCGGAAAATCCGCTGGTCCAAAAAGAGAATAGCCAAATTTTATCTTTGGCCGGAATTTAAAGTACTCATCCGCTAACCCTTTTAATTAATTTAACCATGCCGGGCGGTTTATTCAATACTATGCCCATGAAGAGAACGAGATACTTGCCTGATCTTTCCCTTAAACACAGGCGGCCCGACACTTACAGGGCCGCAGCTCCGTTAGGCATAATTGTCCGCGTCAATGAGACCGGAGCAACTTCTATCCCGTGACGGCAATATGAATGTGATCCGAAATCGGGTTTCTCCCGTATAACCGGAATAAGGGTATTATTACCCGCGCTGCACGGAACACTCGATGCCGAAACCTGCTTCCCGGTTTTTCCGTTAACATCCCGCTCCGCGAACAGGGGGGCTTCCTTTAAGCTATATATTCCGTACTGATTACATATTATATATATCCACACGGCGCTGTCCTCTACAATTGTCCCTCGATACGAAATAAGTTTCCCGGTATCGAGATCCAAAAAAATTTCTCCCACGTATAAATATTCAAATTCAAAAACTTTAAGGAGGTGCAGAAATGCACAAGGTAATAAAAAAGTATTTAATGCTGCCCGTAGCGGCGGTTATTTTTTCGGTTGCAGGATTGTCGGCGTTTGCCGATACAACGGTCATGGTCGGCGGAGAGGCTATGTATCCAACGAAGGATATAGTAGACAACGCGGTTAATTCGTCCGATCACACGACGCTCGTAGCTGCGGTAAAGGCTGCGGGGCTGGTCGAGACGCTTAAAGGGCCGGGCCCGTTTACCGTGTTCGCCCCGACAAACGACGCGTTCGAAAACCTTCCCGACGGAACGGTCGAGACACTTCTCAAGCCGGAAAATAAGGACGCGTTGACGAAAGTTCTGACCTATCACGTCGTACCGGGCCGTCTGACTTTCGATGCGCTCGCAGAGCAGATCAAAGCGGGCAACGGAAAGGCAGAGCTCAAGACTGTAAGCGGCGGTATGCTGACCGTATGGATGAATGGTCCGCACAACATCCTTATTCAGGACGAGAAGGGCGATATAGCGGAGATATCCACTTATGATGTAATTCAGTCAAACGGGGTTATCCAGGTTATAGATACAGTTCTACTGCCGAACTAAACTGATACCATCACCGATGCTAAAAGGGGCGCTCCGATAAACGATTAGGGCGCCCTCGCTCGTTATAGAAAAGAGGCGAATCATGAATAACAGACCTTTAATAGCAATAATTATTCTATTGATCCTATCTACAGGCGGTTTCATTTACTTCGTCTCGTAGAAAACCGATCCCGCCGGAAATGTTCAAACCGTCGACGTCGCCGCAAATAAAGCAGCTGAAGAAACGCTGCCCGACGGAGCTCCTGGTCTCACGAAGGAAGAGTGGAAGAACAAGCTCACACCTCATCAATTTTACATACTATGGGAGAAGGGAACAGAAAAGGCATTTTCGGGCGAATTACTGAATAATAAGAAAAGAGGGGTTTATGTTACGGCCGGATGCAAGCTGCCGGTTTTTAGCTCAGAGAATAAATATGATTCCGGGACAGGCTGGCCGAGTTTCTGGAAGCCGATTTCGGAAGACTCCGTGATCCTGAGACCGGACAACGACCTGGGATTCGAGCGAATGGAGGTCCTGAGTAAATGCGGTGAGCACCTGGGACACGTATTTAACGACGGTCCTGAACCGACGGGGCTCAGGTATTGCATCAACTCGGCAGCGCTCGAGTTTGTCGAGGAATAACCATAATCTTTCACTTGACATCATAAGCGCCTCCTCCATATCGTCCTAGGGTCTCATTATAATCCGAAGTTTATGTTGTTCGAATTATGAGCATTAGTAGCTTTGCAATTGCAAGGAAAATTGGATTAATGATATCTAAAATCTTTTTTGTTTTTTTTTTTTGAGATCCAAAAATTTTTCCCTTCCGTATAAACACTTGGTAACAAAAAAAAGGAGGTATTTGTCATGAAGATCACGAGAATCTTTAAGGCCCCGGCTATTGCGGCAGCTGCTTTAATTTTGTCCTTTATATATATTTATCCAATCGCCGAGGCAGCCAACCACAGAGAGGCCCCGATCACGGCAATCGATGATGAAGCGGACATCACTGATGTATTTGCATTCGTGAGCTACGATCCGGATGAGTCCGATGCTTCAGACAAGGTTACGATGATCGTTAACTACGACCCTTTTTTGGAGCCTGGAAACGGCCCCAACTACTTTCCTTTCGACTCCGAAATACTATATGCAATCAGAGTCGATAACGATCACGACGCGCTTGAGGACGTGGTATTCGAGTTTCGATTCACGACCGAGATAAGGCTTCCGAACGTGTTCACAGTAGCTGTGGGAGCTCTAGGCGGAATCAATGCGCCCGATAATTCCCCTCCGGACCTGGACGGCAACCCGACTGTAGGGCAGCCTGTAGTCCCTCCCGCTATAACGGATCTCGACGGACCCGGCTCCGCGGGTCTCGGTTTGAGGCAGTTCTACACCGTAACGATGGTAAAGGGCAAGAACCGGACGCAACTTACAAACGCGGCCGGGAGTCCGCTCTTTGCCGTGCCCACAAACGTCGGTCCGAGGACCATGCCTGACTATCCTTCGCTTTTTGCGCAGGGTATATACGATCTCGGTAGCGGTATCAAGGTTTTTGCAGGTACTGTCGACGACCCCTTCTGGCTCGATCTCGGCGCGGCGTTCGATTCGCTCAACTTCAGGACCCAGGGTTTCGTCGTACAGGGGGTCCTCACCGACGAGCAGGACGCGGACGATTCGAACAATTACGCGGCGGATGATTTCTCAGGCTATAACGTAAACACAATAGCTATCGAAGTGCCGATAGATATGCTCACCAGTGACGGCGAGAAGCACCCCGCATCAGACCCGGAGGCAGTAATCGGCATGTGGGGAACGAGCTCGAGACCTAAAGAGAAAAAATTCAGGGGGCCGGGAGAAGATCCGAAGCTCTCAAAGAAGTTCACCCAGATACAGAGAATGGGCAACCCGCTCATCAACGAACTCGTCATCGGCACCGGGTTCAAAGACAAATTCAGCATGGCGCAGCCCGAGAACGACGCCGAGTATTCGGATTTCTTCCTCGATCCCGTGCTCGCGAGGGTGCTGAACACAGTATACGAAGCGCTCTTCGGCCCCGATATTCTACCGATACCGGATGTTCCGAGACTAGACTTGCTGCCTCTGGTCCAATATGTTCCGCCTGTGGCTCCGGAGGGAACAACGACAGGTCCGATAGCGGATGTCCTGAGACTAAACACCGGTATTCCGCCCACGCCGCCAGATGAGCAGAGCAGGCTTGGTTTCCTGACTCTCCTCGACGATGACCCGTCAAACGATGACCCCGCGGGCTTTCCGAACGGAAGGCGTGTCGTCGACGATGTAACGGATATCGCGGCGCGAGTCGTAGCCGGAGTGCTGGTTCCGGAGTTCAATACGTTCCCGCACAACAGGATCGGCGACGGCGTGAACGTGAACGACGTGCAGCCATACAATACCTCATTCCCTTATTTGAACCTCGCACACAGCGGACGGAACAGCCGCCACGTCGACCCCGGGGAGAGGGGATGCAGCGGGACTGATACGAAACGCTGTCCGGTAGACTAAAACTGAACCGAGATGGCAAGGGGGATGCTTATACATCCCCCTTCGCCCGTATTTCGGCAAATGTCCGCATCTCCGAAAAATCTCGGAAAGGGGAGAAAAGATGAGATCATATGGCATATTTATTCCTGTATTGCTTCTTGCTGTCCTTTTCGGAACGGCTTATTCACAGGCACACGAAGACGGACATCATCACGAACAAAGCAGTAAAGAAGTCAGGAAGGCTCCTGCCGACAGTCTCATCGAGTTATATACTTCCAAGATTAAGGAAGACCCGGACGATTATTACAACTACACCAAGCTCGGCGCGAGCTACATACAGAAGGGAAGAGAAGTCGGAGGTATCGAGCCCTATCTTCAAGCCGAAAAGATATTGAAAAAATCAATCGAGCTCTACCCGGACGGATACGCGGCATACGTATATTTGGGCCAGGTTAGCTCCTACACGCATAATTTTCGTAAGACGATAGAATACGCCAGGAAGGCGATAGAATTAAAACCCGAAAAGAGCATTCCATACGGAGTACTGGGCGACGCCTACATCGAGCTCGGAATGTATGAAGACGCTGAAAGAGCATACATAACGGCATCGATGATAGCACCTGGTTTTTTTTCAGGCACCCGCACCGCACAGATCAAAGATTTGAAAGGCGATACGAAGGGAGCGATCGAGCTGATGAATAATTCCATACAGCTGGCCTCCGGACAGGGCCTTCCTGCAGAGAATATTGCCTGGGCAAAAGTGATGCTGGGATCGTTTTATTTCAAGACAGGGGACCTGGAAAAAGCCGAAAGATCATATGAACAAGCACTTCAAACATTCAAAGATCACTACCTTGCGATAGAGCATCTGGCCGAGGTATACGTCGCTAAAGGAGATTATCAAAAAGCGGCCCGTCTATACGAAAGGGCTTTGGAATTAAACCCGAAGCCGCATTATTACCTCGAGCTCGGAGAAGTATACGAAAAGCTCGGGAGACCTGCGAAGTCTAAAGAGTTATACGGCAAAGCCGAGGCGAGATATAAAGAATACGCAGAAAGCGGCATCAAGGGACATTCGAGAGAACTCGTGCTTTTTTATGCGGAAAAGAACATCAATCTGGATCGAGCGCTGGAGCTGGCAAAGGGGGATTCGGAGGATACGGAGGATATTTATGCCTATGACACTTTGGCCTGGGCTTATTATAAAACAGGGAATCTGGATAAAGCATCGGATGCTATAAATAAGTCACTGAGACTCGGGACAAAGGACGCACTTCTCTATTATCACGCAGGAACGATCTACCATAAGCTCGGCAAAAAGGAGGAGGCCAAGAAATATTTCGACCTCGTGCTGGCCACAAATCCGTACTTCGATATAGAGGCGGTAAATGAAGTCAGGTATGCGCTCAATGAGCTAGTGAAATCAAGCTTCTGAGTAATAGCTATAAAGCCTGGTGATTTCCAAATAATACGATAGAGACGATTAGGCACCGGATCGGCGGCAGGCCCTAGAAGGTCGCGGAATATTAATATGCTGAAGATAACGCCGTTCCCTCCGGATTTCACAACGACCGGACGAAAGTCCTATGTTCTTTACTAACCAAAGTCCAATTGTAATACTTTCCAGTCTCAGATATTTTTATCGGATGGACAACGGTCACTCGAACGGTAAAGAGATAAAGCTGGGGCAGCTTACGCAAAGTCCGGAACCTGCAATCAATGTGTTGAGGCGCTCTACCAGGATACCTTATTATAAAAAACTCAAGTACGGCCTTCTTAACGGTAAAGGCGGGGAAGGCGATGAGAAGCTCATTTTCAACGGGTCCACGTTTAATATATCCGAACACGGGATCGGGATGGAAGGCACGAAAGGGTTCCCCCCCAATTTCAAGATAGAGGCGAGCCTGTTCACCGGGGAAAAAACATTAAAGTTCGAAGGCACAATTAAATGGCTCTATCATTCGAATTCAGAGAAATGGTATATGGGGATTGAAGTCTCGAGCCGGAAGGTTGAGTTACAGGAGATCTATTCCATACTTTCAGAGACAAGCGAGTTCGGACTATAGTTTCAACGATATGGGTGTGCACACCCTAACTTTTTAATACCGCCCGCTCTTTTATTTCACCGAATTTAGACTTAAGCCCGCTAACCCGGACTTTGGATTCGGATAATTTTTGCTTCTCCGTCTTATAGAAATTCCTGAGCGGCGACAAGGAATCGCTCACCTGAATTTTAATCCCGCTGAAGTCCCTCTCGAGCTGCGAGCTTACGCCGGATATCATTTCTTCTATGAGCGCGTCCACCTTCCCGCCGAACTCCTTCATGGCGTCCCTTCTCTTTTTGGGGAGAATGGCGAAAGCCGTCGCCATCACAGCGACTGTCGCCAGGATGCCGGTGATATCGACAATGAGAGATGAAAATGCGGATACCACGGCGGCCCCGAGCGCGAGCGAACCCACCTGAACTCCCAAAACGGAAGCCACCGCCCCCCTCGCGGAATCGACGAGATTCCCGCCGAGAGTGGCCGGGTCGATCGCCCTCCTCTTCGTTTCGAGCTCGTTCCTCACGGTATCCACGAGCCTCGTCCTGTCGTAAATAAACCCGGTCGTGACGTTCGAGGTGTCGGCTCTGATCGACTTGTTATAAAACTCGATCGTGCTGTCGAGCATGGTCCGCGCCGACTTTTCCGTCCACGTCACCATCGCGTCCAGGTCCTTTTCGAGCTCGGACACGGTCTGGCGCGAGACCCTGTACTCGAACTCCTTCGCGATCTTCTGCTTGCTCATCAGCTTGAAGATGTTGGTGAACCTTATCAGCTCGTCTATATACTCTATTCCCCGCGTCTTGAATTCGAGGAGCCTGCTCCTTATCCTCTCCGTGAATTGGGAGGAGTTCTCCACTATCTCATCCTTCATCGAGTCGAGTTTTTTCTCGAACTCGCCTAGCCTCTGCATATCTTCGGAAATCCTGCCGATATGTCCGTCGAGCGCCTTTTCCGTTTCCTCGCAGATACTGACGGCAAATTCGGACGCCGCCCTTATCTTCATCCTGATACGCTCTTCCTCGCTAAGGGTGTCGAATATATATTGCTCTAGGGCCCGGAAGCCGCTTTGCGAATACAACGCGGGATCGGAAGCGGTCTTCCCCTCCCGCGCGAGTTTGGCGGAAACGGGTATCAGGTGCGGCTTTATGCCGAACGAGCGCTCGAGCTCACCCTGCGTGTGCCGTATCAGGGTCTCTAGCTCCTCGTCGTCTGCCGCGATATCGATCTTATTCAGTAGAAAAACGATATTCTTAAGCCAGCTCTCTTTTATAAATTTGATGAGCTTCGTCTCACTCCCGGTTACCGCGCGCTCGGCCCCGATCGTAAAAAAAACGATGTCGGCCTTGGGTATGTATTCCTCCGTGAGCCGCTCGTGCTGCGCTATGGTCACGTTCGTACCGGGCGTGTCGACGATAAAAAGCCCCTTCAGCCTGTCCTGGGGGACGGATATCACCCGGCACCCGTTTTCCACACTCTCCTCGCTGCGGTCGCCGTATTTTATTACCGTTATCTCGTCCGTCGTTGGGGTAATGCCTTTGGGGAGTACGTCCTCTCCCAGCAGCGCGTTAATCACCGACGACTTGCCCGTGCTGAATTCGCCTATGAAGACAAGAGAGAAAAGGTTGTCCAGGCCTTCCTCGACCGACCTCAGCCTGCTTTCTAGCTCGCTGTTGGAAAGCTCCTTTATCTCGGCGAGGAGCGACTGCAGGAGGAGTTTCTCTTCGAGTACGACCTTTGAGTACTTTTCGTCCAGTATTTGCATACTTTTAGGAGTACTTGAATTATAACCAAGAAAGTCGATTATGAATATTTGAAAGCATTAAGATGCATCCTTACGTCCATTTGACACGTACAATCCAAATAACTTGTAATAGAGCTTGCGGGCCGTAAACTGAATACATAGAGCGGCTTGTACAATAATGGAGAGAAGTTGAGGAAAAAAATCGCGGGAAGTCATACATTAGTCTTAGTCCTTATTGCTGGTATTGTATATATATCGGCAGCATTCTTTGCATTTTGGATAGGCGAGAGCTGGGGAGCCGAGCCTCCGGATAACAAAAATATGCCCAAACAGAACAGACTTAAGAACGAGAAGAGTCCTTACCTGCTTCAGCACGCAGACAACCCCGTAGACTGGTACCCGTGGGGGGAAGAGGCCTTTGAAAAAGCGGCCAGGGAGGACAAACCAATTCTCCTGTCGATAGGATACTCGACCTGTCACTGGTGCCACGTGATGGAGCACGAATCGTTCGAGGACCCTGAAGTCGCGAAGATGATGAACGAGACGTTCGTTTCGATAAAGGTCGACCGAGAAGAAAGGCCCGATATAGACAACGTCTACATGACGGTGTGTCAGCTCCTGTCGAAAGGCGGGTGCGGGTGGCCCCTCAATATAATCATGACCCCCGACAAGAAGCCCTTCTTTGCAGGTACATACATTCCGAAGGAATCGCGCTTCGGGCGCATAGGCATGGTGGAGCTCGTGCCGAGGATAAAAGACGTCTGGAAGGACAAGAGGGACGAGGTGCTGAAATCGGCCGACAGCATCACGGAAGCCGTGAAGAAAGCGACGGGACTGACCGAAGGTTCAAGCGGCAGAGACCTCACCCAGGCCGCCCTCACACTGGGGTTCAACCAGCTCCTGGGCAGGTTCGACGAGACGTACGGAGGGTTCGGGACGGCGCCTAAATTCCCGACCGCCCACAACCTCCTGTTCCTCCTCAGGTACTGGAAGAGGACGGGGGACGAGCAGGCGTTGTCGATGGTGGAAGCGACCCTGGGCGGTATGCGGAAGGGCGGCATCTACGACCATGTGGGGTACGGATTTCACCGGTATTCCACGGACCCGAGGTGGTTCCTGCCTCACTTCGAAAAGATGCTTTACGACCAGGCGATGCTCGCCCTCGTTTTTACCGAAGCCTACCAGGCCACGGGGAAGAAAGAGTACGGAGATACGGCGCGGCAGATTTTCACATACGTCACGAGGGACATGACCTCGCCCGAAGGGGGATTCTATTCGGCCGAGGACGCGGACAGTGAAGGCGAAGAGGGCAAGTTCTACGTCTGGACCGAAGATGAAATTATCGGCGTCCTGGGTAAAGACGACGCAGAATTGATTATAAAAACGTATAACGTCGAGGGGTCGGGAAATTTCAGCGAAGAAGCCTCCGGTGAGAAGACGGGCTCTAATATACTATATCTCAAAAAGCCGCTTCGGGAGCTCGCTCAGTCTTTCGGGATGAGCGCGGATGAGTTCGAGAGCAGGATCGACAAGTCGAGAAAGAAGCTGTTCGACGTCAGAGAGAAGAGGGTGCACCCCCATAAGGACGATAAGGTTCTGACCGACTGGAACGGGCTGATGATAGCCGCTCTCTCAAAGGGCGCGAGCGCCTTCGGCGATAAGCACTATAGCGATAGCGCCAAACGCGCGGCAGACTTCGTGCTCGATAAAATGAGGGACGGCAAGGGGCGCCTGCTCCACCGCTGGAGGGACGGGGACGCAGGGATAGGCGGGAGCATCGACGACTATTCATTTCTTATATGGGGTCTCCTCGAACTCTACGAGAGCACGTTCGATATAAAGTATTTAAAGGCGGCCCTGGACCTGCAAACAGAAATGACCGGACTATTCTGGGACGATAAAAACGGCGGGTTTTATTTCACGTCGCATGATGCGGAAGAGCTTCTAACGAGGCACAAGGAGATATACGACGGCGCAATCCCCTCCGGCAACTCGGTTGCGATGCTAAATCTTCTCAGAATAGGGAGGATAACGGGCGACGCCGCTTATGACGAGATGGCGGCAAAGCTTGCGAAGGCGTTTTCCGGGACCGTGGAGCAGGCCCCGATTGCATATACACAGCTCCTTTCGAGTCTCGACTTCGCGATAGGGCCTTCCTACGAAGTAGTGGTGGTGGGAGACCCCGCATCGCCGGATACGAAAGAAATGATGTCGGCGTTCAGAAAAAAATACAGTCCGAATAAAGTGCTGCTATTCAAAGGAACAGGCGACGCCCCGGGCATCACGGCTATCGCCGAATTCACGAAAGGACAATCTTCGCTCGACGGAAAAGCCACGGCTTACGTCTGCCTCGATCATGTCTGCAACCTGCCCACCACGGATTTGAATAAAGCACTGGAGCTCCTCGCCAAGTAAGGACACCAATGTCATCCGTTAAATATCGGCAGAGGTAAAGTTGTTGATTTTCCTGATTTAACGGTATAAATATTATTCGAAAATAGAATCGCGATTGTTAATCGGCTGGACATAAAACTTTTATTTTCTTTAGTTAATATACGATCGCGGACGCGGGAAATATTTTTTTAATTCGCGCTTGGAACATCGAAAAGAGTCTGTGTTATAGTATTAACTGAGTTCATTAAAGCGAGGTGAATGCAATGGAGCAAAAAAAAGCCGGAAAGAGAGGTAAGAGAAAAATAAAAGACCTCGTCGATATGCTTGAAGACCCTGAAAATTCAGGTTACATAGGTGGAGACTACGAGGATATGATGGACCTTCTCGAACAGGAATTAGCCGAATCGGAAGAAGAAGAAAATCAGGAAGAAAAGGAATGAGGGCCCGCTTCCCTCTCGAATTCACCCTTTTTCAAATAAACCATAATCACTGATATCGCGGCGGGCGTGATGCCCGATATCCTGCTCGCCTGTCCTAAAGACCCCGGACGTACATTCGACAGTTTTTGCACGATCTCTTTCGACAACCCCGGTATGCCGTCGTAAGAAAAGTCCCCGGGTATCGGCATGTTTTCGAGCTTCCTGAATTTATCGATCTGCTCGACCTGCATCCTGATATAACCCTCATATTTTACTTCCATTTCAATCTGCGTGACGTAATCCTCGCCCGGAGGAGCCTCATACCCGCCGCCCCCGATCAATCCGAGCTCTCTGTAGGATATTTCGGGTCTTCTCAGAATTTCCTTGAGCGACTGCGGTTTTTTGAGAGGAGAGGAGCCTAATCCCGACAGTATATTATTAACCCCGGGGCTCGGCATGATCTTGACGCGCTCAAGCCTGTGAAGCTCGTCGGATATAGCCTTTTTCTTGTTGTAGAACTTCTCAAACATCTTTTCGTTCAGAAGCCCGATCCCGTAGCCGATTTCACCGAGTCTTATATCGGCGTTGTCCTCTCTCAGTACGAGACGGTACTCGGCCCTCGACGTAAACATCCTGTATGGCTCGTCTACGCCTTTCGTTACAAGATCGTCGATCATTATTCCTATATACGCCTGTGAGCGGTCGAGTATAAGAGGCTCCCGGCCCTTTACGCGCAACGCGGCGTTTATGCCGGCCATGAGTCCCTGGCTCGCCGCTTCCTCGTATCCCGTGGTCCCGTTTATCTGACCCGCGAAGTAGAGGTTATCGACGAGCTTCGTTTCGAGAGTAGGTTTTAACTGCACCGGATCGACAAAGTCGTACTCGACGGCATAGCCGGGCCTCATGATTTCCACGCGGGAAAGGCCGTCGATAGTCCTAACGAGCTCGTACTGAACCTCCAGAGGAAGGCTCGTCGAGATGCCGTTCGGATATATTTCGTAGGTGTGGGTCCCCTCGGGTTCGAGAAATATCTGGTGCCTCTCCTTGTCGCGGAACTTAACGACCTTGTCCTCGATGGAAGGGCAGTACCTCGGCCCTATACCCTTTATCTCGCCCGAGTAGAGCGGCGACTTGTGGAGGTTGTTGGTTATTACCCTGTGCGTGTTTTCATTCGTATAGGTGATATAGCATGGCAGCTGCTCTCTACTTATAGATTTGTTGGAGAAAGAAAAGGGCCTGGGGTTCTCGTCCCCCGGCTGGGGCTCGAGCATTCCCCAATCTATAGTCCTCCCGTCGAGTCTCGGGGGCGTCCCCGTCTTGAGCCTGCCTACCCTGAACCCGAGGCTCCCGAAGGAATCCGAGATGCCGATCGCCGCCGCCTCGCCCGCGCGCCCCGAAGATATCTTCGTAGCGCCGATGTGTATCAGCCCGTTCGGGAATGTCCCCGGCGTGACGACGACCGCATCCGAAAAGAAATGCTCGCCGAGCGTAGTTTTTACGCCTGCCACCCTGCCGTTCGAAACGAGAAAGCCTTCGGCCATCCTCTGCTTTAAGTCGATATTGCTCTCGGCCTCGAGCGCGCTTTTCATGTACGCCCTGTACGCCTGCCTGTCGGCCTGTATCCTCGTCGCCTGAACAGCGGCCCCTTTTCGGGTGTTTAGTCTCCTCCACTGGATCGCGGCATGGTCGGCCGCTTTCCCCATTTCGCCTCCGAGGGCGTCTATCTCCTTCACAAGGTGTCCCTTGCCGACGCCCCCGATCGACGGGTTGCACGACATCAGCCCTATGGTGTCGATATTCGCCGTGAGCACGAGCGTGCGGCACCCCATCCTGGAGGAAGCGAGCGCAGCCTCGCATCCGGCGTGCCCCGCGCCTATGACGATAACATCGTAATTCGTAGGATGATCGATGCTCAATGCCAAATCTCCCGTTTAAATTCCATAAGAATAGTAAATAGTTAATCGGTAAGCGTCAATTTCGGGCCTGCCCTTTTGATAATAACGGCGCTGATGGTAAAATGGTTCCCCATCCCCGGAAGGAGTCACGCCCAGGTGTCGAGGACAATAGAGATATTCGAAAGAGTGGAGCGGAAGCTCAAAGAAAAGCCCGACGATTTTACGGAAGTCGGGGCGGTTTACAAATTCGTCATCGAGGGCCCGGAAGGGGGGACATGGATTATCGACCTGAGAAAGGAGACCCTCGGCGTGAGGGAGGCGGATGAGGATGCGGAGTGTACGGTCGAGATTCTGGACGATCATTTCGTTGACCTCTTCACCGGCAAGCTCCCCCCCGAGAGCGCGCTTCTCTCGGGCAAGATCAAGCTCTCCGGGAACGTTCTCCTTGCCCTCAGGTTCGCGGAGCTGCTGAAGAGGTGAGCGGGGCCATCCAGACTGTGCGGGATACGGATTACGATTCCCGCATCAATAACCGTAATCCCGGAGCCTTGCGGATATATCCAGCGAATAGGATTTGAGCTCGGGGTCCTTAAGAAATGCATAGCCCCGCGATTTATTGACCTCGGCTGCTGCTTTCTCTATATCTCCATTACCCGCTCCGAGACCACAGAACTCGGCGAGCGTCTTCAACACATCTGAAGGATTGTCGAGAAAATATTCGTATTTTACTTCTATCGCACGCTCCCCCATCTCTGCCACGTGCCCCCTCGCCTCCTTCATGTATTCCTCCCAGAGAATAAACCCTTCCTCGAGGGAAGCGCCCCTCAAATCGACGAACACGCGCCTTCCGCCTATGAATTTCCGCACCAGGTAAAGCAGGTAGAGGGGTTTTAGAAGGGAACCGGCGTGTCTGTCCCTGAGCCTCGCAAGCCCCCTTTTCCGCCTTGTCCGCAGGCTGTTTATAATGTCGAGCGGGTGGCGGTAAATGTGTATGACCTTCGCCTCGGGGAATATATCGAGCCAGAAAGATAGCGTGAACGTGTTTCGGGGGTCCTTCCATCCCCAGGGTATATCGAGGCGGGCGGGCGTACCGTAGCGGAAATACTTACTCAGCCCGAGAAACGATACGGCGCGCGGCGTCTTCATCGAAAATTTTATGAAATCGCCGTAGAGGGCCCTCGCCTCAGCGTCCCCGAGAAGGTATTTGATCATACCGGGGTTCTCGAGACCGCCGCTGCACTGCGTGAGAAGCCAGTCGTTCAAATCGCGGAAGAATACCGCCTCGTGGTTGCCGGTAAGACGGCTCCCGACGAAGAGGCCGAGATCGTCCAGCATGCGCGTAAGCATGCTCGTGCCTGAACGGCTCATTCCGATTATGATTACCGGGGGGCGGAGGGCGCTCATTTCAACCTGAAATTATACTATATGTGGCGGAATAACAATGCCCGCAGCCGTAACTATTGCTGATAAAGGATTTGCAGGCGGATAGAGCGCGGCGTTGTCCGTAAAACCGGAAGCGATTTCGCGCGCGGGAGTGAATAATCGGATTAACGGGCGAGGAAGCTTTTCAGAATCTCTCCCATCTCTGACGAGGCGAGCTTCTCGAGAGCCCTTTTCTCTATTTGCCTGATCCGCTCGCGGGTAAGGTCGAACCTTCTTCCGATCTCGTCAAGTGTGTAGGTAGAGTCCTGGTCGATACCGAACCTGAGCCTGATAATCTCTTCCTCCCGCGAAGTGAGGATGTTGAGAGCGTCCCTGATCTCATGGGTCAGCGCCGTGGTGGCCATGACCGAATCAGGCGCGGGAGAGTTATCGTCGGATATAAAATCGAGAAGGGTCGTCTTCTCCCCGTCCAGTATAGGGGTATCCAAGCGCGCAGCGTCGTTGGTCGATTCTAGGATCCTCTTTACGCCCTCGACCGATATGCCCGCTACTTCGGCCACTTCGGCGGGCAGCGGCTTTCTTCCGAGCTCCTTATGGAGCATGGAGCTTATCCTGTAGACCTTGCTCGCCTGTTCGAGCACATATACAGGAACCCTTATCGTTCTCGTTTGATCGAGAAGCGCCCTTGAAATAGCCTGGTGTATCCACCAGGATGCGTAAGTGGAAAATTTATAACCCTTGGTATGGTCGAACCTCTCGACCGCTCTCATCAAGCCGACGTTTCCTTCCTGTATGAGGTCGGTGAGCGGGAGACCGCGTCCCATGTATCTCTTTGATATGCTTACGACGAGTCTGAGGTTAGCCTTAACGAACCTTTCCTTTAGCTCGCATGCGCGCTCGGAATATACTTTCACGAACGCCATAAGGCTATAGATCCTCTTCGTAAGCTCCTTTTCGGTAATTGCGGTGTTTACAATCTTTTTCTTACCCGCAAAACTCTCTTTCTTCTTCGAGAGTTTCTGGATGTGGGAGGTGAGCTCTCTAGATTTGGATTCACACTTCTTGATTTGAGCGGAGACCTCTATTTCCTCTTTCGCGGTCAGAAGTGATTCAACCGCCATGTCCTTGAAGTAGACGTAAAGAAGCCTGAACTGCTCATCGGGGGTCCATTCTTCTTCCTGGTCTTCGGCAGCGGCATTATCCTCGATCTCGAACCCGAAATCGGACTCTTCGCCCTCGATCATCACGTCGTCCCTGAAACCCAGGGGAGAATAAGATTCCTCATCCTGCTCGTTATAATTTCCCATGGTTTCCATTTCCGGAGTCACACGTTCCACATCTCTGAATTTCGCAGATTTCATTCTCACACCTTTTCCAGACCATTCTAAGTATTTTTAATTGTAACGCATTTTAAAGCTAACAGTGCCCTAACTATATTAATATACGGTTTCGAAGAATCCTTGTCAAGGAAATTCTTCGCAAATGCAAAATTCCAATATTCGCATATATTAGTTAATAATATCAGGCTATAACAATATACGGATGTATTCAGTATACGCAGAAGCTAACAGAATATCAAGCCGGGAGCGAATCCCGCGTAAGTCCCCCGACTATTCATCTTTCCCCCAGGATTCATTGAAGACGGTCTTGGTGCCGAGGGATTCGACGTAAGCGTCCTCTCCAACACTCCTTTTAAAGGCCGCCGATTGACTCCAGGCCTGCTCGATACTGCTATATTTGCCTACTTTGACGAGGTTCCACTTCTCACCCTTGGTATTCTCAACCTGAACGGTATATGCGCTAAACCCTTTGCTTCTATAATTATTAACCACTTTCTCGGCTTGAGCCTTGTCGGCGTATGCCCCTACCTGGAGGGTGTATCCCCTTTTGGGCGTTTTTTCGGTCAGGCTCTTATCGGTTTTTGCCGTATCCTGAGCTGTGTTCCCGGGTTTTGCAAGCGCCGTATCTTCGACCGCTTTCATCTCGCCCGAGATCTGCACGGGGTCGATCGATGTAATTCCGGCGTCTGTTAACCCTTCTTGTTTATTGATGTTTACAGATAAGACGGGCGCGGTTGCAATAAGCTCATCAGTAATCTTTTTTTCATCCGTCAATAAGGATGTCTCGTCAGTCGAGGCGTTTAGTCCCCCGGGAGGGAGCTCGTCCTTGTCGATTATGGGTTCCGTAGTCGTTTCATATTTCGCGGCGGGCTTCTCAGCCGGGCTCTCTTTTTTTACCTGTGGGGGCTCGGTGCCGTCGACATAAAAATCGTCGAGCTTGGTGCCTACGTATACGCCCACCAGGAATACTATCAGGAAGGTCAGGAAGGACCAGAACCCCCCTCCCAGGCCGCGCCTCCTTCTTCCCGAGTTGGCTATCATCAATTTAGGCTTAAGCTCTCTCATAAATTAATACCGTCGAGTCCATGCCGAAGGGGGGATTTGAACCCCCACGAGCTTGCACCCACTGGATCCTGAATCCAGCGCGTCTACCAAGTTCCGCCACTTCGGCGATTTAGAATTTGAACTACCCTTGACCCTTAATCCGTAATATTATCACAGATAATCATCCCATACTAGTAGTTTTCAGATAAAAAATTCCTGCACTCACCCTTTATCATTACTTTTTTCAGAACATCAATGACCCGTCGGATTTGTCTCATCCGTACGGTATCTATACCGGAGCGCGTAATTCAGAGTTTCCCCCAGGAAACTATACTTTCCGGAACGATTTTAATGACGGGGAGGCCCGCCCCCTCGATTCTCATTTTTTTATATTGCGGGTATTTTTGGGACAGTATAAGAAGGGAATTCCCATACTCCTCACCACTCTCGATCACACTGGCAAGCCCGTAAATTAAAACGTAATACAGCCTTTTCCAGTCCTCATAATAACCGTCGACCACGAGGGATACCTGCGGGTTTGACCGTATATTTTTAACCCGCCTCAATTCCCCGACCGGGACGCCCTTGGGCTTTTTATCGAGCGGAGTGAATATACTATGTCCGTCGTATGCGAAACAGACGGGCACCACCTGCGGCCTGCCGGAACCGTCAGCCGTCGCCATCCTGGCAACCCGCTCCGTGAGTAATATCTCCCTTTCTTGGTCGTTCGGTATCGCTATCAAACCGTCGTATCCGGGCCCGAGGCCTAAACTTGAATTATCAGTTATCTATTTTATAATACCTTGTTTTAATTTTGGGCATCGTGCTTTATCAATTTCATGTGAGATCAAATGGACAACGCAAAGATTTTTTGCGGGACTTCGAACGTCCCGCTCGCAAAAGCTGTTTGTAAATACCTCGACGTCCCCCTCGGCAAGGCCGAGGTCAGACGGTTCAGCGACGGGGAGGTATTTGTCGAAATATCGGAAAGCGTACGCGGCTCCCATGTATTCGTCATACAGTCTACATGCCCCCCGACGAACGAGCATATCATGGAGCTGCTGATAATCACGGATGCGCTTAAGAGAGCGTCCGCAAGGGCGATTACGGCGGTCATCCCTTACTACGGCTATGCCAGACAGGACCGGAAGGTCCAGCCGCGAGCCCCCATTTCCGCAAAGCTTATCGCGGACCTGATTACGACCGCCGGCATAAGCAGGGTGGTCACTGTAGACCTGCACGCCGGACAGATACAGGGTTTTTTCAACATCCCGGTCGACCATATTTATGCGGCGCCCGTTTTCATCGGTTACATAAGAGAGAAATTTAGCGGTGAGGACATGGTTATCGTCTCCCCGGACGCGGGAGGGATGGAGAGGGCGAGGTCCTATGCGAAAATCCTCGACTCCGGGCTCGCGATGACGGACAAGAGACGCCCCAATCCGAACGAAGCAGAGATTATGAACGTAATAGGGGACGTCGAGGGGAAAGCCGTGCTCCTGGTAGACGACCTCGTGGACACGGCCGGGACCGCTATCCAGGCGGGGAAGGCGCTCTTGAGGGAAGGGGCGAAAAGCGTCGCCCTTTGCAGCACACACGGAGTACTCTCCGGGAGCGCGATAGAAAGGATAAAGAACGCCGATCTTGAGGAAGTTATAATTACAGATACTATAGCCCCGTCCGAGGAAGCGGCCGGGTGCAGTAAAATAAAGGTAATAAGCATTTCCAACCTCCTCGGAGAGGCGATAAAAAGAATTGCGACAGGCGAATCGATCAGCAGCCTGTTTAATTAAACTACAGAAGGAGCTCGAGCAATGGCACAGAATACTTTGGAAGTATCGATCAGGAAGAGACCCGGAAAAAGCGGGGCGAAGGAAGTCAGGAAAGAGGGGAACATACCTGCGGTACTTTACGGAAAAGGCACAGAGCCGACGATGTTAGCGGTAAACCCGGCAGCGCTCAAGCAAGCCCTGTCGACAGAAGCGGGCGAGAACACCCTTCTCGAAATCACTTACAAAGACGATTCGAGTGAAGTGAAGAAGCTGTCGCTGCTGCGCGATATTCAATACGATTTCCTGACGAGCAAGCCTATACATTTCGATTTTCAGGCTCTCGATATCGATAAAAAGATAACGGTAAATGTCCCGGTAAAGATAGTAGGCAAGGCCAAGGGGATCAAGGAAGGGGGTATACTTGAAGAAATACTGCGCGATATCCCGGTAGAATGCCTGCCGAAGGATATCCCGAATTCGTTCGAAATCGACGTGACCGACCTGGACATAGGGCATTCCATACACGTGAGCGCGCTCAGGGTTTCAGAGGACTTTCACATATTAAAAGACGACGATGAGACAATCGTGACGATATTGGCGCCGAAGCTGGAAGTAGAGGCCCCGACAGCCGAAGTGGAAGGAGCTCCGGAAAAACCCGCCGAAGGCGAGGAGAAGGCAGAGGGCGGTGAAGAGAAATAACGGGATATGATATTGGTGGCCGGCCTCGGAAATCCCGGAAGCGAATACGCTTCCACCAAGCATAACCTCGGTTATCTGACCGTTGATGAAATAGGGAAAAGGGCCGGAATCGATTTAAAAAAGAAAAAATTCAGCGGCGTATGCGGGGAAGGATCTTTTAACAACGACAAACTGATTCTGCTGAAACCGGAGACGTACATGAACCGGAGCGGAGAATCGGTTTCAACCGCAGCCAGCTTCTATCACATCCCGGCGGAGAATATAATCGTCGTACACGACGAGCTCGACCTCCCGGCAGGCACAGTAAGGATCAAGGCGGGAGGGGGCAGCGCCGGACACAAAGGAGTAATGTCGGTAATGGGAGAGCTGGGGAGCGGGGATTTCATTCGGGTCAGGATCGGCATAGGTAAACCCGGAGAGAAACAAGGCACAGTTTCCCACGTATTGACCAAATTCAACAAGGAAGAAAGGGAGCTCGTAAGTGAATCCGTATTAAGAGCGGCTGATGCGGTATTGGAAATCATTCAGCACGGACTCCAAAAAGCGATGAACAAATACAACGTCAGGCCCGAGAGTGAAGAGAGCGCAGGTCAACCTAACCAGAAATAGTCGAAAGGAGATACGATAAAATGGGAGAATTCATAGCAGCCGTATTCGGGGTGGCAGTGGGAGTGGTAGTATTGATATATGCCTTTTTGGTGTACCGGGAGATAAAGTCCCTTCCCGAAGGTAACGACAAGATGAAGGAGATCGCTCAGGCGATATCCGAAGGCGCGATGGTATTTTTAAGACGTGAGTACCGGATTATCGGCCTATTCGTAATTATAGTGTTCGTGCTCCTCGCCATTTTTATCAACCTGAGCACCGCGATAGCGTATATCGGGGGGGCGGTCTGCTCGCTGACAGCCGGGTTTTTCGGAATGAAGGCTGCGACTAAAGCCAACGTAAGAACGGCCCACGCGGCTGCGACCGAAGGACAGGGGAAAGCCCTTTCGGTCGCGTTCAAGGGCGGGAACGTTATGGGGCTTTCTGTCGCGGGCATAGGACTACTCGGCCTTTCGTTAGCTTTCACGCTGGGTATCGGACTCCCCTCGAACCCGGAAGACGCTCAGGGCCTGGTACTTTTTGCGGAGAAATTCGGATCGATAATAGGCGGCTTCGCGATGGGCGCAAGCTCCGTCGCCCTCTTCGCCAGGATAGGGGGAGGTATATATACCAAAGGGGCCGATGTAGGCGCAGACCTGGTCGGCAAGGTCGAAGCCGGAATCCCGGAAGACGACCCGAGGAACCCCGCCACAATCGCCGACAACGTAGGGGACAACGTGGGGGACGTAGCGGGCATGGGGGCAGACCTGTTCGAATCTTACGTCGGCTCCGTCGTCGCGACGATAGTAATCGCTGCGAGCAGCGGAAAAAATGAGATCGCACTCATGGCCCTGCCGATCATTCTCATCGCAATAGGGAGCTTCTCGTCGATAATAGGGGCCAAAAGCGTCGAATGGATGAAAGACCTCGAACCCCAGTTGGTCCTGAGGAGGGCGACCTTCTACACGGGAGGTATTTATCTTGCGGCCTCGTTAATCATACTGCTTATCGTAGGCCTGGTCGACGGAATAAACAATATACTATGGATATGGCTCGCATCCGTGCTCGGTCTCCTGGCCGGTATCGCCATCGGATTGCTTACCGAATACTACACTTCGGGATCCCCGGTCAAAAAGATCGCCGAGGCCTCCCAGACGGGCGTCGCTACCAATATTATTCAAGGATTGTCAATCGGCATGATCAGCACTGTTCTTCCCGTGATCGCAATCGCGGTCGCGATCGGGCTTTCGTATTCGTTCGCGGGACTCTACGGCATCGGCATAGCCTCGGTAAGCATGCTTGCCACGATCGGTATAACTATGTCCGTAGACGCTTACGGCCCTGTAGCCGACAACGCCGGCGGTATAACGGAGATGTCGGGGCTCGGCCATGAGGTAAGAAAAATTACCGACAAGCTCGATTCGCTCGGAAACACGACGGCCGCTATCGGAAAAGGGTTCGCGATCGGTTCGGCCGCGCTCGCAGCTCTCGCGCTATTCGCGGCATTCACGAAAGCAGTCGGTCTCGAGTCGATAGACCTTACAAGGAGCCACGTCGTCGTGGGACTGATGCTGGGCGGCGCTGTCCCCTTCCTGCTCGCGGCGCTGACGATGGGAGCGGTAGGGAGGACTGCCCAGAAGATGGTCGAAGAAGTGAGGAGGCAGTTCCGGGAGATATCGGGTCTCCTGGAGGGCGAAGCAAAGGCTGATTACGCTACATGCGTGGGGATCAGCACCGACGCCGCGCTTAAAGAGATGGTCGTTCCGGGAGTAATCGCCATCGTAGCGCCTATAGTCATAGGGCTCATACTCGGGGCGGAGGGGCTCGGGGGTTTCCTCGCCGGGTCCATAGTCACGGGCGTAACCCTCGCGCTGATGATGGCCAATTCGGGAGGCGCCTGGGATAACGCCAAGAAATATATCGAGGAAGGTAACCTCGGAGGGAAGGGATCCGATGCCCACAAGGCGGCGGTGGTCGGGGATACTGTGGGTGATCCTTTCAAGGACACTTCGGGACCTGCCATGAATATCCTTATCAAGCTGATGTCGATAGTTTCAGTCGTTATAGCACCGCTGCTTATTTAACGGGGGAGGGGGCTTGTGCCGTACTAATTTATGAATGATATCAAATAGTTCACGGGATAATTCACAAATTTAATATTACGGGTAGAATATACAGTTCCAAAATTCAGCTGTCGTCCGGGGACAGAGGAGCCGTCCCGGGGCCGCATAGACCGAGACAGGAGGTTAATCATATATGGCAGTCAAGCCACAGTATTATGAGACCCTATATATCGTAAGACCGGATATAAAGGAAGAGGAGCTTTCGAAAATACAGCAGAAGTTGAACGAGGCGCTCGCGGCCCACGAAGGAGAGATCGTCAAGTCCGACAAGTGGGCGCAGAGGGAGCTTGCATACGAGATAAAGGATTACTCGAGGGGCGTGTATTACATAATCGTTTTCACGGCGCTTCCGGGAGCGGTTGCGGAGCTCGAGAGACATCTCCGGTTCTACAATACGGATGTACTCAGGTTCATTACCGTGGCGATAAGCGATAACGCCGCCAAGAGAGAGAAAGCCGCCGCCGAGAGCAAGAGCCAAAACGAACCTGCCGAAGCGGCTACAGAGAGCAAGAGCCAAAGCGAACCTGCCGAAGCGGCTACAGAGAGTAAAAGCCAAAGCGAACCTGTCGAAGCGGCTACAGAGAGTAAAAGCCAAGACGAGCCTGCCGAAGCCCCCGCCCGGACAGAAGGAGAAAGCTGATGGAATCACCGAGAGATAAAAGATATTTCGCAAAAAAGAAAGTATGCAGGTTCTGCGCCGAGTCGATCGAGATCGATTATAAAAACGCCGACATGCTGTCGAGATATATATCGGACAGGAAGAAGATAGTTCCCAGAAGGAATTCGGGTCTCTGCGCAGGATGCCAGAGAGAGCTTGCAGCCGCGATAAAAAGAGCGCGCTTCATGGCCTTGCTGCCTTATACAGTCCTCCATTAACAGTTTTACGGGACGCGGTTTACATATTCGATACCGCCTTAGACCGGCGGGAAGTTTCGGAGGTTCACACAACTATGAAAGTGATCTTTATTTCCGATGTTGAGACCATCGGCAGGCAGGGAGAGATCAAGGACGTCAAGGACGGCCTTGCCAGGAACTTCCTCCTTCCGAAAAAGCTCGCTATAACGGCAACCCCCGGGAATATTAAAATCTGGGAGCAAAAAAGCGCCGCCTTAAGGAAAAAGGAAGACAAGGTAAAAGGGGAAGCCGAGAAATTCGCGTCCAAGCTGGACGGAGTCGCAATTAAAATTCCCGTCAAAGTCGGCGAAGAAGAAAAAATATTCGGTTCGGTGACTTCCCAGAGCATATCTGATGCGCTCGGGGAGCTTGGATACGAGGTTTCGAGAAAGCAAATTGACCTTGAAAGCCCGATAAAAACGCTCGGTACGCACGATGTGGCCGTAAAGCTCCATCACGACGTAAGCGCCGTCATCAAAGTGGAAGTCGTCGAAGAAGGCCAATAGAGACTCATCCACATCCCTTAGCCGTGCCGGCATTACAACGGACGGGGACGCCAGAGTCAAGAGAAATTCGGTCTGATCACGAGGACCCGCCCCGATTTCACTGCTGTTTTAAAATGTCCTGGTAAGTTATCTTCTCGTAACCGGCGGGTGGCTGAAATTCGCTCGGGGGTATATCCTGCTTCTTCACCGTAACGATCTCTTCGACGAAGACCTTATCGCCGTCCGGTGAATGGTAAACGGTTTTCATGGGATAGCCGTCTTCATAGATTTCCTGAAATATCTTATACTCGTTATCCGATATCGAGGCGGAGCCGCCGACGTTCTGACTTATCCTTTTTACCTCATTCATGAGCTTCGACATTTTTTTCATATCGAGCTCTTCGCTAAACCCGGCATCGCTGCTGACCCAGTACTCGGACTGCAGCTTGTCGTTGTCGAAGATTTCATACTTCCTGGCGCTATAGCCCGCTATGGCGGCCGTTTCATCAGTCTTCTTGAGGGTGATGTTCCGGCTGGCTATGGATACGTCCTTGTTTTCTGAAATTACGGACTCTATATATTTGAGATACTCGTCTCTGTTGAGGATTATATAGAGTTTTTTCTCGTCGTTCACAAACATGATATCCCCGGAGTTAAGGTCGAATATCACTGCCGGTGAAAACAGCCCTCCGTTCTCCACCTGCTTGAATTTATCACCCTGAATGTAAATAGTAACTTTCTGTTTGTCGTTTGAGCCCTGCTGATAACCGACCTGCTCCATTATGAGGCCCGAGTGGGCATCGTTCTCAAAACCCGCAAAAACGAAAAGGACAGCCAGTATAACAATAACCTTCACCCGCGCAAGCATTCAGATTACCTCCGGTAAAATTCTAATATATTCAGCCCCCCACACGGAAATATAAGATAACCAATAATTCTGTCAATAGCCACAGAGACCCCTCGCCGGCTGCGTTTCAGGCGTCGGATTGTGTATAATAATTTATATTGACGCTCCCCGATTCTGTGATAGAGTAAACGGGTCTAAAGGGCCACTGAGATACTACGGAGGTATACATTTTATGGCTGATTTTAAAGTTAAATTCGCGCCCGTCGGTGAAAAAGAGGTTACGAGGGCTATAGTCGAGGGTTTCGCGAAAGAGTTCAACGAATACATATCGAGTGATGTAATCGTAGTTGGCGCCGGTCCGAGCGGCCTGGTGGCGGCCAAGGACATCGCGAAACAGAAGTATAAAGTACTTCTCGTCGAGAGGATGAACTACCTCGGCGGCGGCTTCTGGATAGGGGGCTACCTGATGAACAAAGTCACCGTCAGAGAGCCGGGGAACCAGGTGCTGGACGAGATAGAAGTGCCTTACGAAGAGGTCCAGAAGGGGCTCTTCGTCGCAGACGGACCGTACGCGTGCTCCAAGCTGATCGCCATGACGTGCGAAGCGGGGGCTAAAATAAGGAATATGACCATGTTCGACGACCTCGTGTACAGGGAGAACGGGCGGGTCGCCGGAATCGTTATAAACTGGACCCCCATAGCCAACATGCCCAAGGAAATCACCTGCCTCGACCCGATAGCAATCGAATCGAAGCTCGTAATAGACGCGACTGGCCATGACGCCTACTGCGTATCGAGGCTCGCCCAGCAGGGGCTCTTCAAGAAGCTGCCCGGACACGGCTCCATGTGGGTTGAAAAGTCGGAGGACGCACTCGTCGAGTATACGGGAGAAGTGCATCCGGGACTCATCGCATGCGGAATGTCGGTCAATTCAATATTCGGCCTGCCGAGGATGGGACCCACTTTCGGCGGAATGCTTCTTTCGGGCAAGAAAGCGGCTCAGGTCGCGATCGACATACTCGAGAAGCAGGAACAGGCAAGGGCGTAATCGAGATATTGCATATAAAGGGGAAGATAAATTCTTCCCCCTCTCATTTGCCCGGTAAGCCGGCTTCCCTCAATGCCTGTAAGCACTTTTCACAGATACTCCCTTCATACTGAACCCTGAGCACCTCTTCCTGCCAGTGTGAGTTATATAAACAGCACCCTGTGTCGTCACAGAATTCCCTGCCGGTTAGCTCGTAATACACCGCCTGAAGCGCGTAGGAGCTCAAGATCGACGAGGTCTTAGGGTCGTCGTATTCGACGTATCTGCCCCTATACATCCTGTCGAGCTCCGATACGTCCTGACCGCTCCTTAGTAAGCCGCCCTTTATAAAATAGTACTCTCTCGGCTTTGCCGGGGCCTCAACGAGCCCCGAAGTAGATATGAGAGCCGGACTTCCGGCAAGAATCACCCTCGCATGGTAACGCCTGCCGTCATACGTTCCGAAGAGACGGCCGGTGAATATCATGTGCATATATCCCCTGCCCGCCTCTCCCGAGTCCCTGACGGCAAGGGACCCGTAGAGAATCCTCTGTATCCAGAGACCGTCGTAGAATTCTCCCCTCACGCTCTCACGTCCCGACATTTTCCTCAGCTCCGAATCCGCTTGCGCTTCGTTATCCGCGGGGAGCACATCGAGCGGCTTTTCTATATCGGTAATCCTGGACCGGGCCAGGAGACCGGCGATCCGGTATGCAATGTCCGAATCCCCGAGAAATTCAAACAGATTCCCTCTAATTTGGGTTGAAATACCGAACCTGTCCAGGCGTTCGGTTATAACATCCGTGTCGAGTGATTCTGAAGGAAAATCGGTATATATAAATAGAGTCAGGCTTCGGCCCATAACGGAAACAACTTAACCGGGGATATTCATTCCGATCATTCCTCTCAAGGAGTAATTTCGGCTATGAGCTCGACCTCTACAGGGGCGTTCATGGGCAGCTCGGCCACTCCGACGGCGGCGCGCGCGTGACGCCCGTCCTCTCCGAAGACCTGATAGAATAAGTCGGACGCGCCGTTTACAACATTCGCCTGATTATGAAAGCCGGGCGCGCTCGCGACGTAGCCCGTCAGCTTCACGATCTTTTTAACCCTTCCGAGCTCACCTAACTCCTTACTCATCACGGCGAGGGCGTTTACTGCCGAAGCCCTGGCCGCCTGCATACCTTCCTCGACGGTTATGTCGGAGCCGACTTTCCCCTGAAATAAGAGCCGTCCCTCCCGGAGCGGGAGCTGACCCGAAATAAAAATAAGGTTTCCGGTGATCGAAGCGGGTTTGTATGACCCGAGCGGCGCCTGTATTTCGGGGATTTTAATGCCGAGCTCGCTCAGCCTCGCTTCAACCTTTCCCATCGCCGCCTTTACCCCCTTCGAGCTTAAGCGCGACATATATGGTGTTCGATCCCCGCTGTATCAGGAAAAGGACATTTTGTCCTTCGCTTACCGAGTCCATGGATTTCTTATAATTGTCGAGGTTCGAGACCTTATTTTTGTTTATTTCGAGTATCACGTCGCCGGGTTCGAGTCCGGCGTTGGCTGCGGTGCCGCCGGGTGCGACATTGGTAATTATTACGCCCTCCGAAATACCCGTCTCGAACCTGTTCCGTATCTCCGGATTGATTTCCTGGACGATGAGCCCGAGTCCTTCTTCAACGGCTTTACCCGTCAATTTTCTCGACTCCTGGGCGACTTCTTCCGGCAGTTCTCCGAGTTGTATGTTAAGAGTCTTGGGCTCGCCGTTCCTCAGAACCTTCAGCTGCGTCTTCGTCCCGGGCGCATAAGATGCGACGGATTTGGGCAGTTCGGGCATGTCCTCTATGGGCTTTCCGTTGAATTCAACGATTATATCGCCCCTCTTGACCCCGGCTTCCTCGGCCGGGCCTCCGGGAGTGAGGTCGGCCACGAGGGCTCCACGCGGCTCCTGGAGATCGATGCTCTCCGCTATCTCGGGCGTTATCTGCTGCACGTATACCCCTATCCACCCGCGAACCACCTTCCCGCTGTCGCGAAGCTGCGCGACTACGTTCTTGGCCATGTTGATGGGTATCGCGAAGCCGATTCCCTGCCCCCCCGCTATTATCGCGGTATTAACGCCGATTATTTCACCCTTGAAATTGAACAGCGGGCCGCCGCTGTTGCCCGGATTGATCGCCGCGTCCGTCTGAATGAAGTCGTCGTACGAGCCCAGTCCGAGCGACCTGCCCTTTGCGCTAATTATCCCGGCAGTAACCGTATGCCCCAGACCGAACGGGTTGCCTATCGCAAGCACCCAGTCGCCTATCTCCAGCCCGTCAGAATTCCCGAACCTTACAGCCGGCAGCTTCCTTTTGGGCTCTATCTTAAGGAGGGCGAGATCGCTCTTTGGATCGGTCCCGATGACATCGGCGTGATAAATTTCTCCGTTCTCGAGAATGACCTTTATATCGGTAGCCCTTTCGACTACGTGGTTGTTCGTAATTATGTAACCGTCTTCGCTGAAGATGAACCCGGACCCGAGCCCCCTGCCCTTGAATTCCCTTTCCGGCATTTCACCGAAGAATTTATCGAAGAAGTCGTTAAACGGATCGCCCTCTCTGCCCTCAAACGGGGATTGGTACGAAAAGTTCCTTCCCTTGGATACGCTCGTCGTGCTTATGTTTACGACCGACGGGCTCAATTGTTTCACGAGAGGGGAAAGGGAGTTATAACCATACTGCTGGGCCTGAGCAGCCTGAAAAAACGAAGTAAAGACGATCGTGAGAATCAAGAAAAATACCGATGTCCTTGCCAACCTTACCATTTACCTACCTCCGAATTTAACAATAGATTTCAGTGTTGGGTCAACGAAACTCTTAAGAAGAAACCCCGTACGCGTAAAGTATAAATTGTTATTCACCGATTTGTGTTAAATAAAGATAAATTATAACCTAGGATTCGCTTTTGTGCAGTCAAAATTATGGTTGCGAACGTCAGATAAACAGAACGGGGAAGGGCAGTTAAGACGATCTATATAGGTTCCTTCAGCATCGAGTCCCAGTATTTTATATGCAGCTTGTTCGAGTAAAAACGCATGACGAAGTTTCGCATGTAGGACAGGATCCGGCTGTCGGCAAATGCAACTTTGCCCATCATCCTCGACTGGTCCTGAATCTTGATGACACGCGGGCGCCTTCTCGACTCGTAGCTCTCAAGGGCCTGCGCGATGTATTTTGAGTCCGCCCTCGATAGCTCGTCCGCGAGAACCGCGGCAGACTCGATTGCCATAGATACCCCGCCGCCCGCAGTCGGTAAAACGGCGTGCGCAGAGTCCCCGGAAAGGACCACCCTCCCCTTGTACCATTTGTCCATCCTCAGGTCGTTATAATCATCGCAATATATCTGAGATTCATCGTCGAGCCCGGCCAGAATGTCAGGCACTATCCCGCCGAAACCCTTGAAATGCTCTTCGATCCGACTTACCCTGCCCTCGGGCGGTTCCGGCATGCCTTCGGGACATCTGATGCTTGTAAAAACGGAGAGCCGGCCTTTAGTCGGCCAGACGCCTAAAAATTTTCCCGTCCCCCAATACTCGGCGATATGAGCAGTTTTATGCAGGTTCGATTTTACCCAGAAACTCCAGCCCTTCATGCCGCTGTAAGTCAGCGGGACATGACCGAAAACCATGCTGCGCGTCTTCGAGCGCACGCCGTCACAGCCGACAACGAGGTCATATGACTCCTCCCGCCCGTCGCTGAACGTGACGAACACCTCGTCCCGGGTCTGGCGTATCTTTTCTACGGTGGTATTCATGCGGATCGATTCCGGGTCGACAGCCTCCCTCAGGATGTTGATGAGCTCGGGCCTGTATATGCTTATCATAGGGCCGTACTTTTCGGTTACGGTCTCGACGGAATAGGAACGGAGCATCTCTCCTTTCTCATTCCAGACGTTATATGTGGAGAACGGCAGTCCGGTATCCAGAAGCTTCCGGTAAAGACCGAGCCCTTTTAATATGCGGCTGCCCGACGGCCAGAGCACGATGATGTATCCCACGCTTCCGTATTCAGGGGCCCGTTCCGCCACAGTGGGCCGGAAGCCCCTCTGCTGGAGGAGACCAGCAAGGGTCAATCCCGATATACCGCCCCCGACGATAAGTACGCGCATCTCGGGCCCGTAACGGACAGGCAGATTATATGTTCCCGAATCCACATTCTTCATTTTTAGCACCGGCTTCATTTTTTGCACCGGATATTATCCAGAGCACAGTGAAAAATATATCAACAATAATGAAATAGCAAAATCCTTTACGGAATCTTAGTATACCAGACGAATATAAAGATAAGTCAATATAATTATCGGAATATCTAAACAGTCGGATAATTGCTTCAATAGCGCTTAATACTGAGGGGCTTCCTTTCCCGTTTCGACGCATATCTCGAGCTCGAGGCCGTCCGGGTCGAGGAAGTGGTAAGCCTTTGTCCTGCCGTCCCGGCCGACTTTTTCCTCAATAAATTTGACTCCCTTCTCCCTGAGTAATCCGCCCGCCCTTTCTATATCGTCTACGTAAAACGCGACGTGATTAACGCCCCCGGCGCTTCCGCCCCCGCGTCCGGACCCGCCCTTTTCTTCCGTTATAGCGAGGATGGCTTTCTTGTCGGTCCCGACGAACGATTTTTTCAGCCCGCCCTCGGCCCGCCCGTCCTTGATCAGCTTCATGCCCAAGACAGCGGTATAAAATTCTATTGACCGGTCCATATCGCTCGCGACTACGGCGACATGGTCGAGTCCTCTTATCGGCGTCTTGCCTCGTGTTAAATTACTTAGCCAACTCATCTCCCGCGCCCCCTTCGGTTCACTTACTCAACCGACCCTTATCTTCTTTATCAAGACCCAGCCCACGACCGCCACGACTATTACGATAAATAGAGTCATCATCCAGTAGCTTCTCGATAAAGTATAGATGAAACTGGGCTTCACCTCTACGACCTTCTGGAAGAGCTGATATTCATTCACCATTTCGTTGTAATCGGAGTCCTCCGCCAACAACTCGACAGACAAAAGGAGGGACTTGTAGCCGCTCGTCAATGGGGTTACCCTCCATTTCCAGCCGGGTGTCGTATCTTCAGTTACGAGCTTCGTTATCCCGGTATCCTCCGCCGGAAACACCTCCTCTACATTCCCGGTATCGGTGACAGGGCGTATATCGAATCCCCTGCCGTTAAGGCTCAAACCGATGTTCTGTCCAAGCCTGACATTTTCGAACCCCTGTCCGCTCATACCATGAAGACTGTCGGAGAGCCCCTTTAAAAAAGAATATGGCAAATCGACCTCAACTTCGTATGTCTCGCCTATATTCATTACCCTGGGTGCATCGAAGACCACAAGCCCCGGCGCGAGCTTCCTCATGGAGTGACCTATCGCCTTTTCCAGATCAGGCGGGGGCGCAGACGGCTCGGTTATGGCAGGCACGGCAGGTTCCTCGCCGGGCCCGGTCTCAGATGCATCCTCGACTGCAGCCGTCTCCACATCTTCTCCTGCCGGGGGCTCGGTTTCCTGCGCGGGCGCTGCCGGTATCTCTGAAACCCCGGCGGCCTGGGGTTCGGGAGACGGGGTCTTTCGGGTCGGGGCGGATTCGACACTAATTTGTACCCTCCTGTTCCTCTTCAAGGATTCCTCGTCTATGCCGCCGTCGAATTTATCGGTCTTCCCGTTGCCCCGAACCTTTATCCTTTCGGGACCTATACCGCGGCCTATATAATACTCCCTGACAGCCTCGGCCCTCAACCTCGACAGATTGAGATTGTATTGCTCCTCGCCCGTTATGTCCGAATACCCGTCTATGACGACAACGAGACCGGGGTCGTTTTTCAATACCGTTACGACTTCGTTCAGGCCGGATTCATCGTCAGGGCGGACGCCGTGCTCGTTCGGGTTAAAGAAGACTATTGTTGCACTCGGCGAATCCTGCGCCGAGGCGTCCGCGATAAGCCCATTCAGATCTATTCCTAGAACAATCAGGCACGAAATTGTCAGCAAGGAAATCGGAACGAGGCATAGCCTGCCGCCCTTCAAGTTTAATTTTCTACCCATCCTCCGCCTCGGCTGGACCAGTTATGGAATAGGAACAGCTGCATCGATATTCACCATTATCTCACTTTAATCAATCCGTTGTCAATAAGCAGGGAGAGTCGGTCTCGGGACAGGTCACCGGAGGCTCGGGGAACCGCATTTGGCGTAGGTGTTATACTAATTTCCGGCGCTGCCCGGGGAAGAGTTACGCATCTAAACGAAGCGGTATGACAGAGATGAGCAATGACTACCGATTGACAGTATATGAATCTATCACAGGTATCGACAGGGACCGGTACAACGAGATAATAGACAGGGGAAACCCCTTCCTCGAATACGAGTTCCTTGAAGCGCTGGAGAAATCCGGCTGTGTCGGCCGCCATACCGAATGGAACCCGAGACATATAGTCCTGTATGACGCCCAAAGGATTATAGGAGCGGTCACCGCCTATATAAAGTCCGATTCATACGGCGAATATATTTTCGACTGGGAATGGGCAAGGGCGTTCGAGAACGCGGGCCTCCATTACTATCCGAAGCTCGTAGCGGCAATACCGTTTACTCCCGCAAACGGAACGCGCATTTCGGTCCATCCCGACTACCCGTTTGAAGAATGCGCGGGGCTCATGGTCGACCGTTTGATAGAGCTCTCCGTCGAAGAGGGGTGCTCCTCGATACATTTTCTCTACCTCACGGACGAAGAGCGCATCTTCCTCGAGAAGAAGGGATTCCTCTCGAGGATTACGCACCAGTACCACTGGAAAAACAGGGGCTACAATACCTTCGAGGATTTTCTCTCGGACATACGGTCCGGCAGGAAAAAACAGATAAGGAAGGAGAGGAAATCACTCGAGGACGAAGGGCTCGACATCCAGATCGTCGAGAAGGACGCCATAAACAGCGGGCATATGGACGCGATCTGGGAATTCTACACGGACACGCACTCGAGAAAATGGGGGAGCGCATACCTGAACAGGGAATTCTTCGACCTCATGCTGGAAAATTTCAGAAACCGCCTCGTGCTCGTCATGGCGAATAACGGTAAGAGTTGGGCGGGCGGGACATTCAACGTCGTAAAGAATAACAGGCTCTTCGGGCGTTACTGGGGAACGGTTCACAACTACAGGAATCTCCATTTCGAGTGTTGTTTCTACAGATTAATAGATTATTCTATAAGAAACGGGATCGATATTTTCGAAGCGGGAGCGCAGGGGGAGCATAAATTTTTAAGGGGGTTTGCGGCTGCGCCCACGTACAGCTCGCATCTCATAATGCACGAAGGCGCGCGGAGCGCTATAGGCAAGTATCTGAAGAGGGAGAGGGCTTACACGGAGGGCCTGATCACGCACTACAATAAACAATCCCCCCTCAAATACCTGCACGGCGAGTAGACAGAAAAAAAATTAGGCTTAAATTTATTTTGGGCACAGACGCGGCGGATAAAAAGAATCCGGGCCTCGGCCGTAAAAATTAGTTACAATAAGCAGTATACAACCCGAGACGGGAAGTCATGGAAGACGGGAAAATAAAATCCGGGGACTGGGAAGGAGACCTTCTCACAGATGAAAGGGCCAAGCTTAAGAGGCCCGACATGTACAGAATAGTGCTCCTCAACGACGATTACACCCCGAGGGAGTTCGTAGTCTGGGTTTTGATGAGGGTCTTCTACAAGAGCCAGGACGAATCCACGAGAATAATGCTGGAAGCACATACATCAGGGCAGAGCATGGTCGGCGTATATACATACGACGTAGCGACTACGAAAATCATACAGGTGGATAAGCTGGCCAAGCAGTACGAACATCCTTTGAAGTGCATAATTGAAGTCGAAGCCGGCGGAGAGGGAGAATGACGCTTTCGAGAGACCTTGAAGAGACGCTCAAAAGGGCTTATGAGCAGGCTAAACGGAGACGGCACGAGTTTATCACGCTCGAGCATATACTGCTCGAGCTCACGTACGACCCGGACGCAGGCGATGTGCTCGCCGGCTGCGGGGTCGACCTCGAGAATCTGAGGTTGAGGCTCGAGGATTTCTTCGACGAGAACATGCCGCCCGTCGTTTCCGAATACCTGCCGGACCCCCAGTATTCTGCGGGAAGCCAGTTCGTGCTGAAGCTGGCGGCGATGCACGCGGAATCGGCGGACAAATCTCAGATCAACGGGGGGAACATCCTCGTAGCGATGTTCAGGGTGGACGAATCCCACGCCGTTTATCTTCTGACCGAGCAGGGCATAAACCGCTACGACATCGTCCAGTATCTTTCTCACGGGGGCTCCAAATATTCAGGCAAGGAAAAATCGACGAGCATCGCGAAGACGGATACGGAGACCCAGCAAAAACCCAAAGACCCGCTCGGCGAATTCTGCACCGACCTCGTCAAGAAGGCCCGCGAAGGCAAGCTCGACCCGCTGATCGGACGCGAATCGGAAATAGACCGCACCATACACATACTCGCGAGAAGGAGAAAAAACAACCCGATATTCGTGGGCGATGCGGGCGTGGGGAAGACGGCCATCGCGGAAGGCCTCGCGCACAGGATAGCCAGGGGCGAGGTCCCGATGGCGCTCGAGAAGACGGCGATCTATGCGCTCGACATGGGGTCGCTCACCGCGGGCACACGGTATAGAGGGGATTTCGAAGAAAGACTGAAAGCGATTATCGACTCCGTAAAAGGGGACGAGAAAAAAGTACTGTTCATCGACGAGATACACACGGTCATAGGCGCGGGAGCCGTCTCGGGAGGCACTCTCGACGCGTCCAATATGCTCAAGCCCGCGCTGTCGAACGGGGAGATTCGGTGCATCGGGACGACGACGCTCAAGGAATACAGGAGCGTGTTCGAGAAGGACCACGCGCTCGCGCGGAGGTTCCAGAGGATAGACGTCTACGAGCCTAGCCAGGACGAATGCGTAAAAATACTACTCGGACTCAAGAAATACTACGAGGAATTCCACAGGGTGAAATATTCCACGCCCGCTCTTAAAGCCGCGGTGGAGCTTTCGGCGAAATACATGAACGACAGGAGGCTCCCCGACAAGGCAATAGACCTGATAGACGAAGCGGGGGCCGAGGTAAAGCTCAGGAGCGCCGGGGCCGCAGTAAGGCAGGTAACGGTCAAGGACATAGAGACGCTCGTTTCGAAGATAGCCAAGATCCCGACACGTACGGTAAAGGTCGACGACAGGAACAGGCTCATGACCCTTGCGGACGATTTGAAGAAGGTCATATACGGCCAGGACGAGGCCGTCGAGAAGCTCGTGACGGCGATACAGATGTCGCGCTCCGGGTTGAGCGAGCCGATGAAGCCGGTCGGGAGCTTCATGTTCGCCGGACCCACGGGGGTCGGCAAGACGGAGCTCGCGAAGCAGCTCGCCGAGGCCCTGGGAATAGAGTTCATCCGGTTCGACATGAGCGAGTACATGGAGAAGCACACGGTTTCCCGGCTCATAGGGTCGCCGCCCGGATACGTCGGGTACGAAGAGGGCGGGCAGCTCACGGAAGCCGTCCATCAGAAACCCCACGCGGTGCTCCTATTAGACGAGATCGAAAAAGCCCATGAAGACATATTCAACGTGCTGCTGCAGGTGATGGACCATGCTACACTCACCGACTCGAACGGGAGGAAGGTGGATTTCAGGCAGATAGTACTGATATTGACCACGAACACGGGGTCGAGGGAAAGCAGCCAGCGTACGGTCGGGTTCGAGAAGGACGAATACGAGGACAAGAGCGTCCAGGCTATAGAGAGGTACTTCAGCCCCGAGTTCAGGAACAGACTTAACGCGGTGCTCCACTTCAGCTCGCTAACCAGAGAAGTAGTCGAAAAGATAGTGGACAAGATGGTGGGGCAGCTCGCGGAGAGGCTCAAGGTCAAGAAGGTCTCGATCGAGCTCACACCCGAAGCGAGGGCTTATATAGCGGAGAAGGGTTACAACAAGCAGCTGGGGGCGAGACCCATACAGCGGCTCATAGACAGCGAGATAACACAGAACCTTACGCACGAGATACTGTTCGGGAATCTAGCCACTGGCGGAGGCAGCGTCAGGATAGTGGTAAACGAGGACAAGCTCGGGTTCGAGTTCGGATAAAGAAAAAACGGACTTCATTCGATATCAGGCTTATAATTATTGGTGAATCCAAAGCGGCGTTTCATCCCAAACAAAATCAGGAGATTAGAACTCATGCCCTTCTCGTACTCACTTTTCAGGAAGAACAAATCACTGGCGGTCCCGGTATTCATCTTCTGTTTCTCTTTATTCGGCGCAACATCGTTCTCCGCCGAAAGCCCGATCGTAACCGCCCAGGGCGGGAGCAAGTCGAGCGGGAATGAAATGCTTAAGGAGCTTAAGAGCGGCGTGGACTATATGGGCAAGACCAAACAGGAGATTATAGACTCATACGGAAAGCCCTGGCAGAAAGATACAACGGGAATAAAGGGCAGGTACGACGAAAAGTGGATGTATAGCTGTGAAACGGAAAAGGGAATGACGTACGACTGCGTATTCCTGTACTTTATGGCAAACCGCGTCGTGGACGTAGAAACTTTCTAGGCAACGGGAGCGAACATGAAAAAATGCCCAAAGTGCGGCAAAGAGCTTAAAACGAAGGCCCTGGGGCCTATTGACGTGGACGAGTGCGAGTCGTGCAAGGGGGTCTGGCTAGACGTGGGGGAGCTGGGCAAAGCCGAAGAAGCCGCCGATCCCAACATCAACTGGCTCGATTTCGAGATATGGAAGCACCCGGAGAAATTCAAATCGAGAGAAACGGACCTCAAGTGTCCTTCATGCGCCGCAAATACGATCAGTATCGAGTACGGACACACGGGGGTCGAAATAAACTACTGCCCAAGTTGTCAGGGAATATGGCTCGAAAAGGACGAGCTGCCCAAGATAATAGAGGCGCTGGAGGATGAAGTATCGGAAAAAACATTTTCGGATTACCTCCACGAAAGTATACGGGAGGCCAAAGAGGTCGTGACCGGGCACGAATCCCTGATGTCGGAGTGGAAAGACCTGTCTTCCATATTGAGATTGATGCAGTACAGACTCTTCGTCGAGAAGCCGAAACTGATCGAAACCCTGACCGATCTGAATACGCTCAATCCTTTTAAATAACCGAGACCGGGAATTGAACCCGCCCGCGGCCCGCAGATAATTTTAACTACGGATTAAATCGCGCGGTCGAGGATGGCCGACATTGTGTCCGTGGCGACTTCACCGCTCTTGTCGTATACGACCTTGCCCCCGGCGTCTATGACAGTTACATGGGGGATATAATTCCCGTAGTACCTGCTTCTCAGCCCCTCCTGCTCCTTCGACAACTCCGTATCGAGGTCGACTATTATGAAATCCACTCTGCCCTTATATTTCTCATAGAGCTCGGCCGTCCGCCTCGCCTGCCGCTTGGAGTTATAGCATTCGCGATGATAGAAGATAATATAGGCAGGCGTCCCCTTTCTCACCGACCCGTCCGAGAGGCCTTCACCCGTGATGAGGGGGCCGTCGTTCGAATCGCTCGTGTAATCGAGCGAAGGGGGTTGAGCTTCAAACCCGATGCCGCAAAGGAGACCCCGGCTGGGCCCGCTAAGATGAAGACCGTGAGCGCGGAAATTAAAACCAACCCGGCTTTTTTACTAATCATGATCACTTACCCCCCTCGTATAGATTCCGCCTTGTGATAATATACGGGATATAAACCTCCGGGGATTCATTTCAAATAAGCGGAATTAACGGAGGCTCTAAATTTATGGGTCATAATAAAGTAAAATAACACATCGCGACATATTTCTAGGGATTCCTTAATTCCTGCGTATAATCATACACTTACAGAAGGAATAACCGGATGAACGACTCGAAAACCCGAATAGCGTCCAACATAAAGGACAAAGACCTGATAAACGTAAGGAGGCAGGAGCTTGTGAACGCCGCCGTCGAATTGTTCGTTAAAAAGGGGTTTCACAAAACCACTGTCCGGGAGATAGCGAAAGAATTCGGCATGAGCATGGGCGCCCTCTACGATTACATAAGGACGAAAGAGGACATCCTGTTCCTCGTCTGCGACCATATCCACAAGAGCGTAAGCGATAAACTCCAGGGCTCCCTGGTCGGTAAAAAGGACGCCAGGGAGAACCTCAAAAACGCTATCCTAGACTACTTCACGATAATAGACGAGATACAGGACTATTCGCTCCTCCTGTATCAGGAAACGAAATCACTCAACCGTACGGACAGGAACTACATACTCTCAGCCGAAAAAGAGCTGGTCGCGATCTTCGAGGACATTATCACACTGGGGATCAGCGAAAAGATATTCAGAATAGACAGGAGCACCGCGAGAATAGCGGCTGAAAATATTATGGTTCAGGGGCAGATGTGGGCGTTCAGGCGCTGGTCGATCCAAAAGAACTACTCCCTCAAAAACTACATCAAAATCCAGACAGACCTCATTCTAAAGTCGCTCACATAAAGCCCCTTGACACAGAATTTGAATGTTTTTATAATTTAAAGCGAGCGAGCGCTCGGTTGGTAATCAACAGCGGGGAGGCACAGTCGGAATGTCTATAGTCAAGCTTACGGAAGAACAGGAGCTGATCCAGAAGACGGCACGGGACTTTTCGGTCAACGAGATCAAGCCCGTTGCGGCTATGTACGACAGGGAGGGGAGGTTCCCCAAGGAAATAATCGACAAGCTCGGGGAGCTGGGTTTCATGGGAATCATGGTGCCCGAGGAATACGGCGGGAGCGGGTTCGACTGCCTCACCTACGTCATTGCGCTTGAGGAAATAGCCGTATCCTGCGCTTCTACGGCGATCATCATGTCCGTCAATAACTCACTCGTCTGCGACCCTATACTCGCCTTCGGCTCGGAGAAGCAGAAGCGTTCGTACCTGCCCGACCTGTCGGCAGGCAGGAAGCTCGGCTGCTTCGCGCTGAGCGAGCCCGAAGCGGGTTCGGACCCCGCGAGCATGAGGACCTCGGCCGTGAGGAAGGGGAAGTCCTATATCATAAACGGGTCAAAGTCCTGGATTACGAACGGAGCGGAAGCGGACACAGGTATCCTCTTCGCCGCTACCGACCACTCGAAGAAACACCACGGCATCTCGGCGTTCATAATCGACATGGATACGCCGGGGGTGAAAATCGGGAAGCTCGAGCACAAGCTCGGGATCAAGGCGTCGAGCACGGCCCAGATATATTTCGAGGACTGCAAGGTGCCCGACACCGCGCTCCTCGGCGAGGAAGGGGACGGCTTCAAAATCGCCATGGCGACGCTCGACGGGGGCAGGATAGGGGTCGCGGCGCAGGCAGTCGGTATCGCCCGTGCGGCTCTCGAGGAGGCGGCCAGGTATTCGAAGGAGAGGAAGGCGTTCGGCAAGCCTATATCGAACTTCCAGGGCCTCCAGTTCATGATCGCCGACATGGCTACGAGAATCGAGGCATCGAGACTGCTTACGTGGCAGTCCGCGGTCATGAAGGATAGAAAGGAGAATTATGTAAAAAAATCTGCGATGGCAAAACTCTTTTCTTCGGAGACGGCGATGTGGGTAACTACGAAGGCCATACAGATACACGGCGGATACGGATACACGGTGGATTATCCGGTCGAAAGATTTTTCAGGGACGCGAAGATAACGGAGATCTACGAGGGGACCTCGGAAATTCAAAGGAACGTGATCGCGAGGGAAACTTTAAAAGAAATTCAATAAAAAGAAGCCCTTATGAAATCCAAGGGCTTCTTTCCTGGTGGAGGATGGTATAGGATATGCGGATGAGTCTAAACGTAATGAACTCGTTTTCATTAATTTAGATAGCAGCTTGAGAGTAAAGGATTCAAATTCATCCCTTCGTCTGACACTGTGACAGGGCATAGCGGCAATAATACAAATAAGCTCACGTCCGGAGCCAGTTCGAAAGGTCTCTATTCAAGAGCCCCGACAGGTTTTCTATATCCTTACCGAAGGCCGAAGACAGATAATCTTTTTGTTTCGGGCTCATTCCGACGGGCTTCATATTGAGCTTGTTCACTTTATGCTTCATTCGCATCCTGACAGGCTGGGGAATAACAGCCATCAGGAAACTCTGCAATATAGACGACCTGTTGATAAGTGCATTAAGGAACCCAATCCTGGGGACGCCGGACTTATTGTAAGTTCCTAACTTCACATCATCCCTGAAATCCACGCCGAGAAACCCGCAGAGCTCACGCAGCACCTTTCCGCTTTCTCCGGCCAGGTCATCGTAAAGAACTACCTTCACCTCGGGAAATTCGTCCAAGTACGCTTTTACCTGCGCGTAATAAAATCCGCACCCCACATAGTCATAAAATATATCCCAGTTATCACGCAGTCGCACGCTGATGGTTTCCGGAGCGATAGCCTTCTCGAAATCAAGGGGTTCCCGATACCCTCTCTTATGCAACATAAAGTGAGAGTACGCTCTATCTACCGGGTTCCTCAGAATTATTATTATCTTCAGCTTCTCATAAAGCTCCCCGTATACGTCCTTTATATTCGTTATTGTTCTGCCGTGCGTGAAGAGGTAAGAAGGCGAAGCCTCCCCTATGATCTGGTCGCTGCGGCTGGCCTTAAACAAATCGATATAATCCTCGAGCCTATGCACCACCTCGTAAGCCCCGGGACTCGTATAATCGGGCGGCTTATTAACGTAACTGAAAAACCAGGGCTCCTTCCTCAGAGGCATGTATATCTCGTCGTAGGTTTTCAAATAATAATACAGTGAAGTCGTCGCGCTCCTCGCGGCTCCGACAATCAGAAAATCGGGCAGCTTAACTTCTTTCAAATCGACCTGTACGATCATCTTCGTTCCTATATTATCGACTCTAATATATCTGCTGCGCCTCGTCAATACGCAGGCCGCCGGGTCGGGGTGAGCCTTGAGTGAAGCCGCCTGAAGCAGAACCGAATCTACTACTTTTTAGTGACGGACTGCGCCCAGCCCCGGAAGACCTTTACGATGACATGGTCGCCGACCTTTATTCCCTTTAATAGATCGTTTGGTGATGAGATGTTGAAGATCGTCTTGTCGGACATCCTGACGCTGATAAGGCTGTCGTAAGCGCCCTCCTGAATGGATACGACCTCGCCGGGAACCCACTGAACGCCGCTATCCTTTTTCTCGGGCTGGGGCGTACCGGGTGTCCGTTCCCTCGCAATAGATATAATTTGCGCCCAACCCTCGATCACCTGAACAGTGACGACGTCCCCTATCTCAACCCCCTCGAGCAGGGAGGGCTTCGATGAAACACTGAAGAGCTCGCCGTCGGCCAGCTTCAGGCTTATGAGTCCGTCATCCTGTTTCTCGACAATAGACACGACCTCCCCCGTTACCCACTGCGGAGAGCCGTTCGAATTTGCAGTCACAATATTCATAGAACCGGTAATCAGCAACGCAATCACCAAGGAAACGAATTTTCTCGACATGAAAAACCTCCGCGTACCAACGACTCATTCACTTATTATTATTTATCCAGTCCCTGTATAAAGTGTAATTTTGATA
The DNA here is from genome assembly GCA_041753155.1 of Thermodesulfobacteriota bacterium. Lineage (GTDB taxonomy): Bacteria > Desulfobacterota_D > UBA1144 > Nemesobacterales > UBA2774 > 2-12-FULL-53-21. Next base: position 52,660 of record JBGSVA010000022.1, read on the forward strand.
GCGCAGTTATACAACATAATTTATGGAGCCTTAGTATGAGTATCCGTTCTTGCCAATAATTGCTATCTTATTTATATTCAGTAAAGAAGTTTCGCGGATGTTAATGTATAAGGAGGACGGCCCTGATGCCGATATTGATCGAAAAACCGACTATCATCGAGGCCGCCGGTAATAAGCCTAAAAAGATCGAGGAATTCGCCGGAAGGGTGAACTCCGGACAAACAGGCTTGAGCGTCGCGCGCATGACGTCCCCCGAGGGCTGGAAGGAGCCCGGACAGCGCCCCGAGTTTCAGGAAGTGACCCTCGTTCTGGAAGGGACCCTGTTAGTCGAGCACGAAGGGGGCGTGCTCGAGGTCCAAGCGGGGCAGACGGTCGTCGCCAATCCCGGCGAATGGGTAAGGTACAGCACCCCCCGGCCCGGCGGGGCTAAATACATAGCCGTATGCATACCCGCTTTCTCGCCCGGGACCGTGAACCGCGACCGGGAATAAGAATCAGGAGATTGTGAATGATATATAGATGCGGGTGGTCAATTTCCGACCCCTTGATGATCGATTATCACGACAATGAATGGGGCGTGCCGGTCCGCGACGACCGGAAGCATTTCGAGATGATAGTGCTCGACGGGGCGCAGGCGGGGCTGAGCTGGCAGACGGTCCTCAAAAAAAGGGAAGCGTACCGCGAAGCTTTCGACAACTTCGATTTCCGGAAAGTAGCGCGTTATAACGACAAAAAAGTTAAGGAGCTTCTAAATAACCCGGGGATAATCAGAAACCGTCTGAAAGTGGGCTCCGCAATAAAGAACGCAAACGCGTTCCTCGAGGTCAGAAAGGAATTCGGGACGTTCGATAAGTACATATGGCAGTTCGTAGGCGGGAGTCCCATGCACAACACGTGGAAATCCCTGAAAGAGCTTCCCGCAAAGACGCCCGAGTCTGACGCAATGAGCAAGGATATGAAGAAAAGAGGTTTCAACTTCGTAGGCTCGACGATCTGCTACGCATATATGCAGGCCGCCGGCATGGTGAACGACCACACGATCGAGTGTTTCAGACATAAAGAATTAAGGCGTATCTCCCGGAATAAATAATGCCGCAAAGTTTTTTAGACAGAGTGGTATTCCGTCCCGCGAGAAAGGAAGAGTGCAGGACGATCGCAAGGCTCTACAGCATTTCTTCCGACGGGCTCTCGGACTACATATGGACGTCGCTCGCCGGGCCGGGGGAGGACATCCTCGATGTGGGTGAAAAACGGTATTCGAACGAAGACCTGCTTTTCAGCTACAAAAGCTGCATGGTCGCCGAGCATGAGGGCGGAATCATAGGGATGCTCGTCGCATTCCCGATGCATCTGCCCGAGAATCCGGGCGCAGATGCCGAAATAGACCCTGTCCTTGTGCCCTATACGATATTGGAGAAAGACAACAGCTATTACATCATGGGGGTCGCGGTCTTCCCGGAATACAGAGGTAAAGGGATAGGGACAAGCTTTCTGGAGCTGGCCGCAGGAAAAGCCCTCAAATACGGCCTTCCCCAGCTGAGTCTCATCGTGTTCGAGCAAAACGAGGGCGCGAAAAGACTCTACGAGCGTCACGGTTTTTATGAAATAATGCGGGAAGGGGTAGTCCCGCATGAGCTCATTCACTATACCGGCTGCGCGCTGCTTATGGTTAAGGACGTTTGTCAGCCGGGACCGGCATTTAACCTCATAATATAAGAAGGTTAAGCGTGTTGATCCCGATCCCGCGTCTCTTTGGCCTTCATAATAAAAGGCTCGGAACCCCTTTTCCTTTCCTTGAAGAATGACAAAAGCTGCTCGGCTTCATGGAACGGCAGGGTTACGAAAGAAAATTTATCGTGAATCCTGATATCGTTTATTTTGTCGCTATTTATGCTGCACTTGTTCCGTATGAAATCCACCAGCTTCTTCGGCGTGAGCCTGTCCTGCTTGCCTTTTGTAACGAAGAGCCTCGTTTTACCCTTGAGGTCGACGACCCCGTCTCCGATCTCCGTGTAATTCTTCTGGTCGAGCTCTTCCCTGAAAGTGTGTTGAAGGAGGGAAGCAATTATTTCCAGAGGGTCCCTATTTTCCACAAGCTCCTTCGACAGATCGTAATACTCCGGCCCCGGCCGGGAGTTGAATAAATTTTCGATCTCCGCCCTGACCCGCTTCTTCCTTGTCTCTATTACGTCCTTGACCTGAGGGAGCTTCGCTTTCCTGATATCCGTCTTCGTTTCCCTGCTTATGAATTTCAGCTTCCTGTATTCTTCGGGGGTAATGAACGTTATAGCGTTGCCTTCCTTGCCTGCGCGTCCCGTGCGGCCTACCCTGTGCACGTAAGACTTCGAGTCCTGGGGAAGGGCGTAATTTATTACGTGGGTAAGGTTCTGAACGTCTATGCCGCGCGCCGCCACGTCGGTAGCCACGAGAATGTTGACCTGGCGCTTTTTAAACTTGTTAAGCGTCCTCTCCCTCTGGTTCTGCGACATGTCGCCGTGGAGCGCATCCGCGTCATAACCGCGCTTCATCAGCTTTCCGGCTACCTTGTCGGCGTCCACTTTCGTTCTGCAAAAAATGAGAGCGTAGAAATCATCTTCCACGTCTATGATCCTGCAAAGGGCCTCGAATTTATCTGAAGCCGAGACCTCAAAATATATCTGGTCCGTCTGGCTCACCGTGAGCTGTTCCTGCTCGACCTTGAGCGTCTCGTACGTGCGCATGTGTTTCTTGGCGATCTGAATAACCTCGTGAGGCATGGTCGCCGAAAAAAGCATCGTGCGCTTGTTAGGCCCGGAGTACCCGATTATCTCCCGCACGTCGTCGATGAACCCCATATCGAGCATCTCGTCGGCCTCGTCGAGAACGAGGTAAGAGATGCTGTCGAGCTTGAGCGTCCCGCTCCGGAGGTGGTCGAGTATCCTGCCCGGCGTGCCCACGACGATGTCGACGCCCTTCCGGAGGCTCCTTAACTGCAGGCTCATCGACTGACCGCCGTAAACCGGTATGATGCTGAGCTCCTTCCACCCTTTAAGCGAATTGATCTCTTCGGCGACCTGGATCGCGAGCTCTCTCGTAGGCGTGAGCACAAGCGCCTGGACCGTCCTCGACTTTTCCGGAAGCAGCTCTATAAGCGGGATACCGAACGCAGCCGTCTTGCCCGTACCGGTCTGGGCCTGGGCGACTATGTCGTCGTCCCCCTCCATTACGACCGGAATAACCAGCTCTTGAATCTTGGTCGGAACCTCATAACCCTTTTGAGTCAGGACCTTTAAAGTCCTTTCCGACAAACCAAAACTTTCAAATGATTTCATACACTTATCCTCTTTTTGTTATACATTTCTCCTATTAGGGAATAAGACCCAATCAACCATCAAGAATTGTTTTTGGAATTGTTGATTTATTGACTAAGTTTTTTCTCGCGTTAGTAGATGGCATTATTATACACTAAAACTATAAGTTGCACTAATAGGGTAATTTTTTGCCCGATCTCTACTATCCCTCATCCAATATTTCATCGACCAGGGGATAAGAAGTAGTTGCCTTTTCTCTTACTATAATTCCGGGGTGGGCTCTTTTCTCAACAGCATATGAGAGTCCATAGTAGAATCGGAGCCGCCGTCTTTAAATGATATTAATTTGACAGTTTGTTCTTATTCGCATACAATTGAGAATCTTTCTCAATTGCGATAAAATATATGTTAGGACAATAATTATGAAAACAAAATCAGGCATGACTCAAAATTCAGAAGACCTCAGGGCCATTTTTCATGCAAAAAGGCTCAAATGCACCCCCCAGAGGCTGGCGGTGCTGAAAGTTCTCAAGGAAAGCAGGGCTTATCTGTCGATAAACATGCTCGACAAGAAGGTGAAGGAGATGCTTCCGGGAACGGGGCTCGCGACGGTATACAGGGCGCTCGAGACGCTCGAAGAGTTAGGCCTCGTCGTCAAAGTGCACCTCGAGGACGGGTGCCACAGCTACGCCGTCGCCCCCGAAGGGCACATGCACCCCATAGTCTGCACGGAGTGCAGCAAGGTCATCGATTTCGCGGAATGCCCGCTCGGTGAATTGTCCGAGAAACTAACACATGATACAGGTATCGAGATCCAGAACCATTTCCTCCAGCTCTTCGGGAAATGCAGGGATTGCCGGGCCTGAGAAAGGGAATAATCATATGTCTCACATGCATATACCCGACGGGGTGCTCCCCGTATGGATCGTAACGGCGGGGTGGGTAGTGACAGCCCTGTTGCTGGCTTTCTGCATAAGGAGGGTGAGCTCGATAGAGCTCAAGAGAAAGGTCCCGTTAATCGGCATTATCTCGGCCCTCATGATAGTCGGCATGACGCTCGAGATAGTGCCTATCGCATACCATATCAACCTGACGGTCCTGGCCGGAATCGTACTCGGCCCCGCGCTGGCATTTATTTCGGTATTCATAGTGGACCTTATAATCTCGATGTTCGGGCACGGCGGCGTAACGGTCGTCGGTTTGAACACGATAATCATAGGGGCCGAAGCGGTGCTGGGCTATTATTTATTTCAATTGTTCAGGGAGGTTATGGCGAATAAATCCATGTTCCGGGAGGCCGCGCTCGCTGCGTTCCTGAGTCTTTTTCTGGGCACCTCGATAATGCTGGGAATTGTGTACGCATCTAATGTGAGCCCGGAGAAGGTAGAGAGTATCGGTCATTTGGCTCCGGGAACGGGCAGCGATTCGAATGGTCCAGAGCTACTGGAAAACGGAATAAATTTCCCCAGGTTCGCGAAAACGGTATTCATATTGTGCCCCGTGGGATGGATCCTCGAATCGGTTATAACGGGTCTCGTCGTCAAATACGTATTCCGCGTCAGGCCGGACCTGATCCTGCCCGAGCGGGCTTAGGAGTTTTATAATGGACGTTTCGGTAATCGATTATTACGCAAACCACGGCAGCAGCTTCCTCCACGGGGCGCGGGCTCTATCGAAAATCATATTCGCCGGGCTCGTTATCGCATCCGTAGTTATATCAAACAGCTTCTATCTGCTGCTGGCGGTTTATTTCTCTCTTATAACAATGGTCGTATGGACGAGGCTCCCCGTTTTGAAGATAGTCACGATCGCCGCATACCCCGCAATATTCGCTCTCATTTTCGCGGCCGCAAGCTGGAACGGAAACTGGCTGAGCGCGGGGGTGATAGTGCTTAAGGCGCTCTCGGCCGCGCTCGCGATGGTCATATTGATCGTCACTACGCCCTATCCCGACGTCTTCTCGTCGATCGACCCGGTCCTGCCTAGAATCATTAGAGAAGGGCTCCTCCTGACATACAGGTCTTTATTCGTCCTCCTGGAGCTTACAGATAACCTCGTGAAGGGCCTCCGCGTAAGGGGCGGGCTCACGCACGGGAGGTATATTAAGAACGTCGTTAATTTCTCGTCCGGAATCGGCCTCCTGCTCGTGAGGGGGCTCGATATCTCGGAAAAGTTCTACGGTGTGTTGAACGTAAGGGGATACAGCGGAAGGATATCGGGCGGAGGGAGACATGAAAAAACGGGCGTGAACGATTTTACGGCCCTGCTTATCGGGGCTTTAATTTTCGGAGCCGCGCTGGTGATAAAAATGAACGGGGAGCTATCGGCATATGACCGTTACATACTCGCGGTTTCACTGGCCGTGCTTGTTCTTTCAACCGTATACGTCATACATACGAACACATGGGGGAGAGCTTGGAAGAAATAGTAAAGATTAAGGATCTGGGGTTTAAATACCCGGACGGGACGACACTTAAATTCGACGGGCGGGACTTCACAGTGGGCAGAGGGGAGCGAGTCGTCATGCTCGGGCCCAACGGGAGCGGGAAATCCACACTGCTGTCCCTGCTCCTGGGGCTGCTCAAGCCTTCCGAGGGCGAGATAGAGGTACTGGGAGTAGACCCTTCGATAGATTACGAGAAAATCAGGGAGAAGATCGGGGCCTTGCTGCAGAACGTAGACCTCCAGATAATAGCGCCCAGGGTGTGGGACGACATATCCTTCTCGCCGAGGAATTACGGTTATAAAGAAGAAGAAACCGCAAGACTGGTCGAAGATATTCTGAAAAAGCTCGAGATAGAGCATTTGAAAGATAAGGTCCCGCATTACCTGAGCGGGGGTGAGAAAACGAAGGTCGGCCTGGCCGGTGCGCTCGTTATAAAACCTGAGCTCCTCATACTGGACGAGCCCTTCGAGCACATCGACCCCGCCTGCAGGACGGAGCTGATCAAGTTACTCAACAGGGTGAATAAGGAAAACGGCACCGCTATAATCCTGTCCACTCACAATATGAATACCGTCCCCTTGATCGCGGATACGGTATATTTAATTGCGGAAGGGGGCAATATCGCGGGGAAAGGGACGCCCAAGGAAATTTTCTCTCAGGTAGAGACCCTGTCCAAATGCCATATCGAGCCCCCGATACTGGGAGAGCTGTTCTCGGCGCTTAAGAAACAGGGCGTCGAAATGGATATCTCGCTCACGGTCGATGAAGCGGCTTGTACTATAGCGAACGCAATGGTATTATCGAAAAACAAGACGGGTTTAGGATAATGGGCGCACGAATTGTAAACAGGAGAAGGCTATCGGGGACATTCGCCGCGGTTCTCGCAGCATTATTCGTCCTTGCCATCAGCGTCCACAACCATAATTTTAATTTCGATCACAATGAGCAGGTATCGCATTCAAGCGGATATTCCAACCATTCAGCCGAATTCTGTCCGGCCTGCCGCCTTCAGGGACATATAAGGCTTGCGCAGAGAGACGTCTCTTCAGGCTATTTAGACTTAGGTATCCCTATAGCCTTTTTAAGCGAAGAAAATTTAATCCCTTTATCGTTCTTAAAACTTCGGAAACCCACTCGATCGCCCCCGCGATCTCAACCGATAGTCGTCATTCCGGCTGAGTGGACCTAATTCAAGCACATTAATTTTTTAAATAGTCCGCGTGATCATTCCCTTTCCTGGCCGCGGCGTTTCCAATACACACCGGGACCAGGTCCTTTCACGCACCATTTTCGTCCCCTCCGGAATGGCGGTATCGAACCCGCTTCGATCACTATTACATTTTCGGAGGTGAGATATGAATTTCATAAGAAATATTCTGATACTGGCATTATTTATTGCTTTCTCTCCATTGTTTCAGAACGCTGCGTTCGGGCAGGAGAGCGACGACGTTAAAAAAGAGATACAAGAGCTTAAACAGATGATGGAGAAAATGCAGCAAAGAATCACCGAGCTCGAGGAAAAGAACAAAGTCCTCGAGCAGCGGGCGCAGGAGAAAGAGGAAGTGAAAGAGGATATCGTTGTAAAAGAGGAAACGGAAACCATTCCTGCAGCGCCGCAACCACAGGAGCCTCAGAGCTTTTTAGGCAGGGTGGCTCAGGCCCTTAACCCGGAGATAAGCGTGATTGCGCTCATCACGCCCGCGTATTATTCATTAAACAACCCGGTGGTATTCGCCGAGAACGACCCTGAGAACACAGGCGTGAACATGCAGGAAATCGAAGTAGGGTTCCAGAGCGTTGTCGATCCCTATTTCAGGTTCGACTCGTTCTTCTCGTTTAGCATAGAAGGGGTCGAGCTCGAAGAGGCCTACGCGACGACCCTTTTCAGCATGCCGCTTAACTCGCAGTTCAGGATCGGCCGGGCCAGGGCCAAGTTCGGGAGGATCAACCAGTTACACAGGCACAACCAGAACTTCGTGACGCTGCCTATCGTAGCCGCGGAATTCCTCGGCGAGCACCTGAACCCGACGAGCATTGAGGCTAATTTCCTCGTCCCCGTGCCCTGGTTCCTGGAGCTGAGCGCCTCGGGCGGCAGCCCCGACGTAGAAACCCCCACTTTTCAGAGGAGCCCGGACGCTAACAATATCGGCAATTTGCTCTACATATTCCACATGGCCAACTTCTTCGATGTTAGCGATTCGCTGGGTGTAAGTCTGGGTGCGTCCTTCGCAACCGGAAGCAATGCCTCTGGCCCCGATGAAAGGTCTAACCTCTACGGCGTCGACTTCTTCGCGAAATACCGCCCCCTCAGGGACAACCCGTACCAGGAGGTCTCGGTACAGTCGGAGTTCATGTGGAGGCAGGCTGAAACGCCCGAGGAAGAGCTCGAGGATTACGGGTTCTACGCGGAGACGATATACAGGTTCGCCAAGAGGTGGAACACCGGGATCAGGTTCGATCTGACAGACACTAATACCCCCATTACCGAAGAGGACGAGGGGGGGGTAGGTGTCGAGCAGGCGGGGCTTTCGCAAGTTGTAAGGCAAGAGGAGGAAGAGGAAGAAGGGATGCTGGGCCTCCTGGGAAGGGCGTACCGTATTTCTCCGATGCTGACTTTCAGTCCGAGCGAGTTCTCGAGGATAAAGCTCGAATACGATTATCTCAACCAGAACTACGGGCCGAACCAGCATGCGGTCTTTCTCCAGTTCCAGTTCGCGATCGGTGCGCACGGGGCGCATCCATATTAATAAATTGATCGAGGAGGTCAAAACATGAAACGGCATATGATACTTCGAAGATTAACGTTATGTGTAACCCTGATAATCATCTCTGTATTCTTCATCTGCGCAGATGCCGGGGCGAAAGTGAATATAGTCACCTCCGTACCGGATTTCGCGGCTATCGCCAGGGAGATCGGGGGAGACAAAGTCGATGTAATTAGTCTTGCCAAGGGTTATCAGGACCCGCATTTCGTGGATGCGAAGCCCATCTATATAACGAAATTGAACAGGGCGGATTTACTGATATACAACGGCCTCGACCTCGAATTGGGCTGGCTCCCCTTGTTGGTAACCGGTGCGAGGAATTCGAATATCTCAACCCTGGACTCTCCCGGGAACCTCGACGCCTCTACATTTGTTCCCAATATCCTGGAAATCCCCACGGGGCCGATAGACAGGTCAATGGGGGACGTCCACCCAAGAGGGAACCCCCACTATATGCTCGACCCCAGGAACGGCATTGTCGTCGCAAAGGGGATTGCGGCAAAATTGTCGGAGATCGATCCTGAAAACGCATCTTACTATCAGGAGAATTACAAAAATTTTGCCAGCCTGCTCAACCTCAAAATAAAAGAATGGGACGAGGAGCTCGCGCCGTATAAAGGGACGGAGGTCGTTTCCTATCACAAAAACCTGGAATATCTCTCAGACTGGGCCGGATTTAAGGAAATAGGCTTCATAGAGCCGAAGCCGGGCATTCCGCCGACACCTTCTCACGTCGCGGAGCTGATAAAAAAGATGAAATCGATGGACGTGAAGCTCGTCATAGCCTCAAACTACTACCCGCAAAAAACCCCCTCTATAATTGCGGAGCAGACGGGCGCCGCGTTTCTTTCGATTCCCACGCAGGTAGAAGGGCAGGACGGGATTGATACGTACTTTGACTTGTTCGACGCGATCGTGGGCGAGATAACAGGAGCGCTGAAGGACAAAACGGGAGAGGGAGAGGCGAATCACTCGGCCTTGGACACGGAGGGATAGCTTCAATCATTCAAGCGCAGTCCTCCGTGATGCGTCTCCTTACCGAAACACAGGGGACTGCGTAATTATTATGCAACTCGCACGATGGGAAACCGTATGACGAATTTAATAGAACTCGAAGATGTGACGATCGGATACGAGAATAAAAGTATGCTCGGCCCGTTAAATCTCGCTATAGAAAAGGGGCAGTTCTGGGGGATACTCGGGCCAAACGGTAGCGGGAAGTCCACGCTGCTGAAGACCGTTCTCGGCCTCTTGCCGGCGGTCTCGGGCTCCGTCAAAACCTCTGACGGTATTGTCTTCGGATACGTGCCCCAGAGCGAGAAGTTCGACCCCATATTCCCCGTCTCAGTCGGCGAGATCGTGTCCATGGGGAGGTACGTAAGGGTGAGGGCGGGAAAGAAGCTTTCCGCGTCCGACATGATTCATATAACAATGTCGCTCGAAAAAACGGGGATCCTCCATCTGAAAGACCGAACCTTCAGGTCCCTTTCCGGGGGAGAGAAGCAGAGAGCCTTGCTTGCGCGGGCAATATCGGGTGAGCCCGACGTACTCGTCCTCGATGAACCCACGGCGTCGATCGATGTAAAGGGTGAGACACAGATAATGGAGCTCGTGAGAGGGATCAAATCCGACGACGGTCTGACTGTGCTTATGGTGAGCCACTTCTTAAATACGGTCACTAAATATGCCGACTGGATTATCCTGATAGATAAAGACAGCGGATATTTCGAAGCCGGACAGAAGTCGGAAATACTGACGGACCAGAATTTGAGCAAGTTTTTCGGCCTCGGCGCAGGGTCAGGGATTATATGAAATTTTAGCCGCCTGTTAATTGAGTAAGGAGCGTGAATGGGGATAATTTCGGAATTTTTTAGCAGTTATTTTCTCTGGCGTGACCCGATGATCGTCGGGGCCGTGTCGGGAGCGGTTTGCGGATTCCTGGGCGTATACGTCGTGCTAAGGAGAATAATATTCGTAAGCGCCGCGCTCACTCAAATATCGAGCTTCGGAGTAGCCCTTTCCTTCTATCTGGAGGGGTTCAGCATGGGTGCGGTGTCGTCCTTCATACACCCCTTCATCCTCTCGACCGTCCTCACCTCTCTGGCCGCCGTTTTTTTCGCGATGAAGAGGGACTTTTCACGCATCAGCCAGGAAGGGGTGATCGGGTTCGGCTTTTTACTCGCCTCGGGGGCTGTAATAATCCTGGGAGACCGGATAACAAAGGGCGCTCACGATATCGCGAACATACTATTCGGGAACGCCGTCGTCGTCGATCCGGGAGACGTGTACATCATTCCGGCCGTTGCCCTCACGGCCGTCGTCATCCACATCGTTTTCTTTAAAGACTTCGTTTTCGTTTCCTTCGATGAAGAAACGGCGCGGTTATTCAAGTATCCGGTAAGGACGCTAAACACCGCCATACTGATTACTATCGCGGTCGTGGTCGCCGTGGCGACGAGGGCTTTGGGTGCGCTTCCCGTCTTTTCATTCCTCGCCCTCCCGCCGCTCACCTCCCTCTTTTTAACGGAAAGGCTTAAGCTGGTTTTCGCTCTTTCGGTAATAATAGGCGCACTATCGGCGACGCTCGGATATTTCTTTTCATTCGTATTATCCATCCCGACGGGTGCGTCAATGGCCGTCTGCGCGTCGGTATTTTTCGTCCTGGGACTCTTATGGCGCGAGGTAAAGGTCAGAATCTAAAAAGTGAAGCGGAAAAAACATGAAAACATTTTCACAGGTCATAGGAAAACGTCCCTCGGTCAGAAAGACTCTCCTGCTATCCGCAATCCTTTTGCTCTCTGCATGCAGTAAGTATGAAAAGGTCGCGGACAACCTGAATTTCCTCAAATACGAATATTTCACGTGCGACGTCGTGAGGGTCGCGGACGGTGAAAGCTTCTTCTGTCAGCCGCCCGACATGGACATGGAAAAAATCAGGCTGATAGGGATAAGCGTACCGGCGGATTGCGAAAAGGAAGCGAAGAAATACTGCGAATCGATATTGCGAAGAGGCACGCTCGTGAAGATCGAGCCCGACAAGGAACAGATAAATGAATCCGGGTACATATCGGCTTATGTATTCGTACCCGGCGGGAAGATGCTGAATGTGCTGCTTCTGGAGAAGGGATACGCCGAGCCCGTAAAAAAAGAGGTCAATGAAAAATATATGAGCCTTTTCGTCGGGGCGGAGAAAAAAGAAACGACCGAGGAAATCGAAGTCATAGAGGAAGAGAAGCAGCCCTGGCTGAGGTAACAAAACGCACATGCCCATAATGAAAATCAGCGATCTCAAGAAAAGCTATACATCCCCCGGAGGGGAAAGCGCCCTCGTGATAGACGTACCTCATTTCTCTCTGGAAGGAGGGGAGCAGATTGCTCTCCAGGGAGAGAGCGGCTCCGGAAAGACAACGCTCCTTAACCTTATCGCGGGCATTCTGAAGGCAGATAGCGGCCGGATACTAATAGAGGGGGAAGATATGTGTTCACTTCCGGAGTCGGATAGGGACAGGCTCAGGGCCGGGAACATCGGATACATTTTTCAGACCTTTAACCTGCTCCAGGGCTATACGACGCTCGAGAACGTAATGCTCGGGATGATGTTCGGGGGAGGCTCCGATAAGGAATTCGCCTTATCGATACTCGGACGCGTAGGTCTCGAGGACCGGATACACCACAAGCCGGCTCAGCTGTCGGTCGGGCAGCAGCAGAGGGTCGCTCTCGCGAGGGCGCTTGCGAACCGTCCCAAATTAGTGCTCGCGGACGAGCCCACGGGAAATCTCGACATAAGGAACGCAGGCGTCGCGGGGAACCTCATCCGGGAGATATGCGCTGAGAGCGGCGCCGCACTTTTACTCGTGAGCCACGACCGTAATGTGCTCGACAAATTCGAGCGGGTCGAGAAGCTGAGCGATATTAACCGGGCGCTGAATAATTGAGGCAGAGGCAGAAATGAATACGAAAAACGTAAGCGGAATATTTCTCATCGTGAGGAAGAGCCTGGCTCAGCACAAATTATCGACGGTAGTGACTGTCCTATCGTTAGCGCTCGCGGCCGGTCTCGTAATGTCCGTATTCTCCATAAGGAACGAGACATACGACGCATTCACCGGGGGCCCTGTGGGGTTCGACGCCGTCCTCGGTGCGCGCGGGAGTCAGCTGCAGCTGGTTTTGAACACGGTGTTCCATCTCGAGACCTCGCCGGGGAATATCCCGTGGGAGATGTATCAGGCCGTAAAGCGAAACCCGAACGTCGTGCTCGCCGTCCCGTATGCGGTCGGGGACAACTACAGGGGCTTCAGGATAGTGGGGACGGACGGGCAATTCTTCACGGACCTCGAGTACAGGAAAGGGGATAAGTTCAAAGTCCTTCCGGGAGGCAGGTTCTTCGACCCGCTTAAACGGGAGGCGGTAGTCGGAAGTTACGCCGCCGATAAGACGGGCTTAAAAGCGGGTTCGAAATTCAATCCCTTCCACGGCCTCGTATTCGACGAAAGGACGCGGCACGCCGAGGAATACACCGTGGTCGGGGTCCTCGAGCCCACGAATACGCCTTCGGACAGGGTCATATGGATACCGATCGAGGAGTTCTACCGCATGTCCGGTCATGTGCTCAGGGGCGGGGGGGAAACCTACGAGCCTTCGGCAGGGGAAGAAATCCCCGATAAGCACAAGGAAGTGAGCGCCGTAATGCTGAAGCTGAAAAACCCGCAATCGGGATTCCTGCTCGATCAGACGATTAACAGGCAGGGTAAGGCCGCCACTCTCGCGTGGCCCATCGGAAGGGTCATGGCCGAGTTATTCGGAAAGATCGGATGGGTAAACAATATTCTCACACTGGTCGCATACCTGGTCGTCGTAGTCGCGGCGGGGTCGATACTGGCAAGCATTTACAACACCATGAACGAGAGGAGACGGGAATTCGCTATACTCAGGGCGCTCGGAGCGGGGAGGAGCACGGTATTCACGGCGATAGTCCTTGAGTCGGCGGCCATAGCCGGAATCGGGACGATCACGGGCTACCTGGTCTACGCCGCTATCATGAGCACGGCGGCTGTGATAGTACGGGATCAGACTGGTGTCGCGCTCGACGTGTTCAGGTTTCAGTGGGTGCTCGTCATAACACCAATTGTCATGATACTTCTCGGAGCGCTCGCGGGGGTTATCCCCGCAGTAAAGGCGTACTCCACGGATGTGGCGACTAATTTAGCGCCCATGTCATGAAGAGAAACGAGATCATCAAATGTAACGGCTGATCGAGGGGGGGGTTGAATATGAAAATAATTCTTTTCGCAATTTTAACGCTTGTTCTCTCGGTCTCCGCGCTTCACGCGGATCAATCTCAAGATGTTCATGACGAAGAACATCACCACGAACATCACGCGCCTCATGGGGGCACGCTCGTCGTGCTGGGAGAGGAATTCGCACACCTGGAGCTCGTTCTCGATCCGGGGGCCGGATCATTGGCCGGATATATTCTCGACGGAGAAGCGGAGAATGCCGTGCGTATCGGGCAGGGGGATATAGAAATTAAAGTTAAAAATACGCTCCCGCCGGGAGGAGAATCGGATAAATCCGGCTACGCTCTGATATTGGAAGCCGTAGCGAATGTTCTCACGGGCGAGACGGCGGGGGACACTTCCGAATTCGCGGTTCAATCCGATAAATTAAAGGGTGTGCAGAAATTCGACGCGGTTATTTCAGTCATAAATATTAAAGGACAGACTTTCAGGAATATCGGTTTCCGGTTCCCGGAAGGGAATGAGTAGTCGAGATTATTCTTGTTGAGACCGATAACGATATGTATTCTTATAGGGGAGCGATCGATTGAACGACGGTAAAAAGACAAACTGGAGCAGGATAATAACCAAAGCCCTCGTAGTCTGCAGTATTTTGTTCGTGCCCATACTCGGTATCCATTACAGACCCAAGCCTAGCTTCGATTATTCTGCTGTAAATGCCCTGGAGACCGAAAACGGAGCGACAAAGGTCGACTTCGATTTTCTCGGAGGCTTCGACTACGAAAGGGACGAGAGGATCCCCGAAAAGGTAAAGGAGCTCAACGGTAAAACCGTCAATATTACCGGATTCATGCTCCCAATCGATTTCGATTCAGGTGTTGTCAAAAGCTTCATGCTCCTCAATAACCAGATGGGGTGCTGCTTCGGCGTATTGCCGAGGGTAAACGAATTCATCTACGTGGAGATGCCGGAAGGGAAAAGCACAAAATACCTGACTGACATCCCGCTCAGGGTCACAGGCAGGCTTGAGGTAGTCAATGAAAACCTCGTGGGCGGAATATACTCGATGACGGCCGACAGGGTCGAAGTCGTTAAGAGTTACTGAGCGCTTCGAGGGAAATTGACTCGTCTATCAAGAGTATGGGGATGCGGTCCCTTATCGGATAGAGGTATTTACGGTCTTCTTTTTGTATCAGCCCGCCGTCGATCTTTTCGGAAACCTTCTGTTTCGACCTGTTCCGGAGCTCTCCCTTCTCGATGAGCAGGTTTATTCTTTCAATCAAATCGGGCTCCGCAATGACCAGGTCCTGCTTCGTCTCGGGACAGACGATTATATCGAGCAGCTCTTTATCTATCATACATCACCATGCGATGCTTATTCCGGCTGAATGAAAATTCTATTGGTAAGATACCTCTTATCAATTAGAATACATATACGGAGATTAAATGCAAAAGGGGTATAGAGAAATGAAAAAAGAGCCCACGATCATAATTCTTTTCGCACTTGTTCTGGGACTGTCCGGAATATTCATCGGCTGTAAGCAAAAAGAGGCAGCCGTGAACGAAGAAGCGGTCGAAGAAGAAACCGCCGAAGTGGAAGCGGATACGCAGGCGCCTGAGCCGGAAGCCGAGCCTCCGGCATCCACGGAAAATGAAGTAAAGATAGAAGCCGTCGCGAACTCTCCCGCGTTCCCCGGGGCGAAAGCGAGATTCTCCTCGCTCAAGGACGGAGACCTGCTCGAAGACCCCAACGTCTCCGTCGTTGTAAATGTGGAGAACTTCGAGCTCGGCGTGGAGACCAATAATGCAAGGGCGAAGGAAATAATGAATTCCGCACAGGGACAGCATGCCCACATAATACTCGACAACGACCCGTATCTGGCCGATTACGAATCGGGGAAACCGTTCGAGATAGGGGTGCTCAGAGAAGGTCCCCATACGCTCGTAGTATTCCCGAGCCGCTCCTATCACGAGAGCGTGAAATCCCCGGAGGCTGCGGACATCGTCAATTTCTATGTCGGGAAGAAAGAAGGGGAGTTCATGCTCGATAAATCGAAGCCGACTATCATCTATAGCAGGCCCAAGGGTAAATACGAGGGACCCGGCGCCGATAGGATAATGCTCGACTTTTATTTAAACAACATCGAGCTCGGCCCGGACGGCTATAAAGCGAAATACACGATCAGGAAGAAGGATTCGACAGGGGAAGTCACTTCGATCATTCTTACCGACTGGACTCCCGCCTATGTGACGGGGCTCACGACGGGGGATTACGCCGTGAAACTCGAGCTCCTGGATAGTGACGGGAACGTCGTCGAAGGCGCGTTTAACAATACGGAGCGGGAGATCAGCGTCGTCAGGGAATGAGTCGATTCGAGGCGGCGCCTTACAAGACCCGTTAGCACGGACGAAATCTGTTAAGCCGCTTCACACCGGATTATGGGTGATTTGCAGCGGAACATCCCTGTATCATTGAAATTATGCAACACCGGGTCAGACCTGAAGCCGCACCTAAAAAACCGGCATGGGTTTACAAAATTTAATGTTGTGGAATAATTAATGTTCTTCTGAAAGAAAAGATGAGGTGATAGCGATGTCTCAGAAATGCATGATAACCGGAAAAAGCCCGCTCGTAGGGAACAACGTTTCACACGCCAATAACAAGGTGAAACGCCGCCAGAACCCGAACCTCCAGTGGAAGCACATCTTCGTGCCCGAGCTCGACCGGAATGTCAGGATCAGGGTTTCGACGCGCGCCTTAAGGACTATCAATAAAAAGGGAATCTCCGCGTTCCTCAAAGACAACGGGCTCACCATTAAGGACCTGATTTAAAACCGTAGAAATCAATACTGGAATTCACACCGGTTCTGATTATATTTAATCTCAATGCAGATTAATTCACAAATCAGGCTCGACCCCTATATTTTAAAAGCGGTTACGAAGGCCGGGACCCTCTTAGGCGACAGAGGGGCACTTATCAAGCTCATAGGGTCGGCGTCCGCCAAAATACAATCAGGCGGCGGCAGGATCGCGTCCATAAAGAACGATCTGGGAACGGTCGTCGAGCTTCTTATGGCCTGGACACGCGGCGAGTACAGGGAGGTACCCTGGAGTACTTTACTCCTCGGGACAGGGGCAGTCATATACTTCGTAAACCCGTTCGACGCTATACCCGACATATTGCCCGCGGCGGGGCTTCTCGATGACGCGAGCGTATTGGGTTTCGTATTGGCTTCGGCGAAAAACGATATAGAGAAATTCAGGAGCCGCAAGTCAGTCGCAACTCCTCCAGACACCCCGGATTAATTCCCGCGCAACCGGTTACAGCGATCATTTAACCTTCGAGGTGCTCGTACTGGTCTTTGAGGCTCTGTACGACTGAAGAGTCGGCAAGCGTCGTGGTATCACCCAGGACCGAACCTTCGGCGATATTCCTTAGAAGCCTCCTCATGATCTTCCCGCTCCTCGTCTTCGGGAGCTCCGCCGTAAAGATTATCTCGTCCGGCTTGGCTATCGCGCCTATTTTCTTGGCCACATGGTTCCTCAGTTCTTCAATCATGCCGTCTCCGTGCCGTGCGCTCTTCTTAAGCGTTGTGAACGCGACTATGGCCTGCCCCTTGATCTCGTCGTGCCTGCCGATCACGGCGGCCTCGGCGACAGAATTGTGATCGACGAGGGCGCTCTCCACCTCCATCGTGCTTATCCTGTGCCCTGCCACGTTCATCACGTCGTCCACGCGGCCTAGGAGCCAGAAGTACCCGTCCTTGTCCCTCTTTGCCCCGTCGCCAGTAAAATAGAGCCCGGGGAACCTGCT
The DNA here is from genome assembly GCA_041753155.1 of Thermodesulfobacteriota bacterium. Taxonomy (GTDB): domain Bacteria; phylum Desulfobacterota_D; class UBA1144; order Nemesobacterales; family UBA2774; genus 2-12-FULL-53-21. The sequence goes on from JBGSVA010000022.1 coordinate 70,213, forward strand.
CCAGTACTGATCGACGTAGCGCTGCGGATCGCCGTATATGGTTCTGAGCATGGAGGGCCATGGGTTCCTCAGCACGAGGTACCCCGCGCCTTCCTTTATCGACTTGCCGCTTTCGTCGACTATGTCCGCTACAATGCCGGGAAAGGGCTTAGTGGCCGAGCCCGGTTTTAATTTGGTGATGCCGGGCAGGGGCGTAATTAGAATCGAGCCCGTCTCGGTCTGCCACCATGTATCGACTACGGGACACTTACTGTTGCCGATGTTGATGTAATACCACATCCATGCCTCGGGGTTTATCGGCTCCCCGACAGAACCCAGGAGGCGGAGGGAGCTGAGGTCGTATTTTTTGGGGTATTCCTCGCCCCATCTCATGAACGTCCTTATAACCGTAGGGGCGGTGTAGAAGATGTTCACCCTGTATTTTTCAACTATTGCCCAGAACCTTCCGATATCCGGATAGTCGGGCGCGCCTTCGTACATGAGCGAAGTGGCGCCGTTGGCCAGAGGGCCGTATATGATATAACTGTGCCCGGTCACCCACCCGATGTCCGCGGTGCACCAGTAAGTGTCCTCTTCCTTGAGGTCGAACACCCACTTGGTGGTAGCGTAAACGCCTACGAGATACCCTCCCGTCGTATGGACTACACCCTTGGGCTTTCCGGTAGTCCCGCTCGTATATAGCATGAAGAGCATGTCTTCGCTGTCCATCCTCTCGGGCTCGCAGTAAGTGTGCGCCTTCTCCATTAGCTCGTGCCACCAGACGTCCCTTCCTTTTTTCATTTTGATATCGGCCTTATCGCCGACCCTTTTCACGACTACTACCTTTTCGATGCTCGGCGTATCCGTAAGCGCGTCGTCCGAATTCTTTTTGAGGGGCAATATCCCTCCCCTTCTATAACCGCCGTCAGATGTGATGAGCACCCTCGCCTTGGAATCGTTTATCCTGCCCCTCAGGCTCTCCGCGCTGAACCCTCCGAATACGATGCTGTGGGGGGCGCCTATCCTCGTGCACGCGAGCATGGCGATCGCCAGCTCGGGGATCATCGGGAGGTAGATGGTAATCCTGTCTCCCCTTTTGACTCCGAGCCCCTTGAGCACGTTAGCGAACTTGTTAACCTCCCGGTAGAGCTCCCAGTAGGTCAGAGTGACGCTCTCTCCCGATTCCGCCTCCCAGATTATCGCGGCTTTGTTCTTCCTAGCAGTATTTATGTGTCTGTCGAGACAGTTGTACGAGACGTTCAGCTTCCCGCCGATGAACCACTTGGAATGAGGGGCCTTCCACTTGAGTACTTTTCTCCATTTCTTGAACCAGTCGAGCTCTTTTGCGAAATTCGCCCAGAATTTTTCCCTGTTCCGGGCGGCTTTTTTATAAACCGACTCGTTCCCTACGTTAGCGTTCTTTCTCAGTTTCTTGCCCGGTGTAAAAGTGCGTCCTTCAGTCAGCAAGTCCTCGATAGTTTTTTCGACGTCAGCCATATTGACCCCCCTTTAAGGATTGCGGATGGAGTAAGATACTCAATACTAACAAAATTCGGAGGGGATTTGAAGTGAGATTTGAATGATTGGTTTTAATCAGCGGCACAAGCGCGTTGTATTTGTACGAGCTTAAAAATTACTCAGACCTTCACCCCGATAGCGCCGGTGATCTCCCGGCCGTCGAGTCTCGCATAATCGGGCTCGGCCGCATATTTAAAAAAGGAAGATACCTCCACTTCGAATCCGGCCAGGACAAGCTCCCGCCGTATTATCTTGGGATCCGTCAGGTTCATAGCCAAAGGCTGGGTTTCAGGATCGATCCTACCTTTCGGTACGAGCTTACGTACGTCCTCAAACCAGCCGGGCCACTCAAGTCCGTCGGCGACGTTCTTTTCGTATTGCGGAATAAGCTCTTTGAAAATGGTCCTGTAGACCGAGTCGGTGACTATAAAAACCTTCCCCCCCGGCCTCAACCAACTATGAATCTTTTGAAGGCTCTGCCTTATCCTGCTTCCGGTGAAGAAATGAAAGACGCGAGAGATCAAAATCCCGTCGATTGTGTCCCCAGGCAGATCTAATTTTTCGGGGAATTCCGCATCAATGACCTCCAATCCGGAAAGTCCCCTCTCCGCGACTCTCCGTTTAATTATTTCAAGCTGACCCTGAGAAATCTCATCGGCAATTACCCGCGCCCCTTTCTTAAGCACTTCTAAAACAATATCTCCGTAGCCCGCACCTATCTCCAGCATCAACCCCTTGGTCTCGGCGGCATATTCGATATACGACTTCGTTATCTCGTCCCTATACAACCAGATCCATCCCTGACGGTCCAAAGTCGGGATCATCATCCCGTTCTCGACCGGCTCCGGCATTCGGGGAATATCGGTCTTCATTATGAGATCTCCGTATATCCAGGACTAGAGATTTTAGCCCTGATTTGTACACGTTGCTAATTAACCGGTTTTCTCTCTCTTCATATCCTTCATAACGAGAGTAATCAGAATAAATGCGGCGGCGCTGAGACAGAGGAGGAATATGAACGCGGCCGCGTACCCTTTCATGAAGGCGCTCTCGAAGATAGGGAGAATACGTCCGGACATCGCGTCCGTGAACTGACTGAGGACGTGCCTCGCGTTCTCGGGGTCGGACAATATGGATTTGATCAGGCCCTGCTGCTCCGGGGTAAGCTCGATGCCTGCTCCGGTCAAGCCGCTATCGAGAGAGGTCCTTTCCCGGTCCCTGAATATCACCCCCGCGACCGCAAGCCCTATGGAGCCGCCCAGGTTCTGGATTGTCCAGAGCGCACCCGTGGCCGTTCCCGCTAGCTCCTTCGGCAGCGAGGAAATTGCGGCGAAGGCCCCCGAGCCGAACATCCATCCCCATCCGAGCCCCATGAAAGTGAACCCGAATATAATGTAAATTAATGAGCTGTCCTGCTTAAATGTAGATTGTATGAAAGCGCTCACAGCCAGACAGATTAGCCCTGCAAGTATAGGGAGCTTCGCACCTTTTGAATCGACCACTTTGCCCGCGAACGGTGCGACTGCGACGATCAGCACCGTTATGGGAAGGAGGAGGAGCCCTATCTCGAAAGCCTCCTTCCGCATGATGTTCCCGAGGTAAAGGGGCATGAGAAAAAACGCGGAATAGGCTGAAGCCACGAGCGTAAAATTGGCGAGCGAGCCCGAGATGAAACCCCTCCGTCCGAAGAGCTTGAAATCTATGATCGGGGACCTGACTCTCGTTTCGACTATGTAAAACGATACGATGCAGATAACGGCCGCGGCGAGGAGGGACAATGTGCGGACCGATTTATAGCCCCACTCGGGAGCCTCGATAATCGCCGTAATAAGAGAGCCTATCCCGGCGATCATCAGGAAAAAGCCGTACCAGTCAATCCTCTTGTCCGTTTCGCCGACCGGTTCCCGGACGCTCAGGAGGCATACCGCCGATGCGGCGAATATTACCGGTATGTTGACGAAAAAAACCCAGCGCCAGCCGAGCGAGCTCGTTATCATCCCTCCCAGGACCGGTCCCAGGGCGAGCCCTATGCCCACGACGCTCGTCCATATGCCTATAGCCCGCCCCCTCTCGTTTTCGGGGAATGAGTTCGAGATCAGGGCGAGCGACGAAGGCAGTATCATCGCGAGCCCGAGCCCTTGCAGCGCGCGGAAAATTATCAGCATCGTGCCTCCCGAAGCGAGTCCCGAAAAGAGAGAGGCTACGCCGAAGAGCGCGAGACCGATATAGAGCATGGTCGTCCTTCCGAACGTATCGCCGAACCTGCCCATATTGACCATGAATATGCTGAGGGCGAGCACGAATACGTTCATGACCCACTGGAGCACGACGAAGCTTACCCCGAGCTCTTTCTGGATCGCGGGGAGAGCGGTATTGACTATAGCGAAGTCGAGGTAGCCGACGAGGCATGCCATGCTCAACCCGGAGAGCGCCCACCATTTCCTGTTCTTTTCCGATATTATCATGAAAACGGCACTCTAACGCACGATACCGAGATTCTTGCAGACGAAGTAGAAACCTGCCCCCCGCTTATTTCGCAGTGTCGAAAGCGGGCGGCGGAAGGAGAGGAGGCTTTTCTTTCCGCGAGGACTCGCGCTGGAACTCCATCTCGGAGACCAATATGCTCGGAGCGACCGTCGAGACCGGGATGTAGCCGGATTCAGCCCCGCAGAACCCGTTGAATACAGCGTAGTCGTCCCCGGTCGCGATGATTTTATTCACGGTGACTATAGGCGTCCCGACGATCTCGATGTCCCTCACGGGGGTCTCCTCCCCGGTTTCGGGATCGACCTTATACAGCACGAGGGGGGTGCCCCTGAAGGCCTGGAAGTTGTACGAAGAAGTATTCGTCTCCCCGCCCCGCATGCTCTTTATGATCAGGCCGAACGGCTTCTTCTGACGCTTTACCTCTTCGATCAGAAGCGCCTTCAGCTCGTCCTTCGGGTATTCCTTCGTGGACTCGATTATGGTGTTGCTCATCCTCGCGACGGGAGCCTGCCCGTAGGACGCCCTCCCGTGGCCGTTTGATTTCCGGAACCCCTCTACAGGGGTCCGGGACATGAGGAAGCTCCTGAGCACGCCGTCCTCGACGAGCACGGTCTTCTCGCCCGGCACGCCCTGGTCGTCGAACGGATAATAACCCATGAGGTGGGTCCCGTTAAAACTCTTCTTCGACGGGTCGTCTATTATCGACAGGAAATCAGGGATTATCTTCTTCCCCACCTTCTCCTTGAACGTCTGCCCCTCGTCGTCGTCTATCTGTCTCTCCCCTTCGAGCCTGTGACCCACGGCCTCGTGGAACACGACGCCCGCGGCCTCGGGCTCGAGGAGCGCCGGGACGCTCAGCGGGGGGAGGGCCTCCGCTTTTCTCATCTTGACGGTCTCTTCGACCATTTCACGTATCGTCTTCTTGAGCTCTTCCACCGGGGGGATATCTTCGGGCGCCACGTAGTAGAGGTTTCTGTAGTTCTCGATGACCTTGCCGTCCTCCGCCCTCGCCGTAACCTCGGCGTCTATGGAGTAGAGGATCTCGTCCCTTACATAGCGCGTGCCCTCGGTGTTGATGAAATAGACCGTTTCCTTCTGCGCAGTGACCGAGAGGTCCGCATTGAGGAGCTCTTTATAATCCTTATAGATCGATGAGACTTCCCTGACTGTCTCCTCCCACTTCCCGGGGTCGAACGGCAGTGCAAGCTCGGGACCGTAAAAGACGTGCGTCTTTTCCTTCGTAAAGCTGCCGAAGTCCTCAGCCTTGACCTCCTGCACGTTTACGGCCTTTTTATTGAGGTACTGTGCGAGCGCCTCTTTGTATGCATAATCGGTCACCTGCCAGAGGACTGTCCTGATTGCGGCGGGATCATTATCCAGCGGCACGGACGATGCCCCGTCGAAAGGGACGCCGCCGCCCGACCTGCCCCTCATGGAATTATCGAAGCGGTAGTCGCCCACGCGCACATCGACGAAGAGACGCCTTATTCTGCTCTTGTCCGATGAGACGATCGCGCCGTATTTGCCATCGATGCTGTAAAAAGCGTTGTCCTTGATCTGATAGCTGATGAAGTAGGGGTCTTCATAGCCCTTGAGCTTGAGCTTTTTCTGCGACCGCTCGAGCTCATTCTGCATAGCGGTGAGCACGGCTATATCGCCGCGCTCAACCTGCGGGTCGCCTGACCCGGCCGCTCCGGCTAAAAGCGGAGAGGTTATCGATAAGAGAATTAGAATCAGTACGAAGCTGCGCGTCTTCTGAATTCTATCCATATAAAAAGATTAGCCACGATAATGGGGGATGTAAAGAATAAAGAGTGAGAATAGAATGGACGGATGATGCATGCTCACTTCCCCCGGAAGCAGGGAAAGCGCGTAAATATTAAGGCTCTACGCCGGGGACATATTATTTCAAGTACATGAAAACTATAAGCACGGCGAGTACCAAGCGGTATATAACGAAAAGCGTGTAGCTCGATTTCCTCACGAACCTGAGGAGGTATTTTATGGCGAGAAAAGCAAATACGGCTGACGCGATAAAGCCCGCTATGAACGGAGCGCTTACGACGTCCGAGTACGCGAGGTGACGGGATTCGAATATTCCCGCGCCCGCTATGAGGGGAGCCGCGAGGAGGAAGGAGAACCTGGCCGCCTCGTCGCGCTTGAAGTTCCTGAACATCGCGCCCGTGATCGTGATCCCCGAGCGGGAGACTCCCGGAATGATAGCGAGCGCCTGAGCGAGACCGATGATTATGCAGTCCGTCAGGTTCATGTCCTCGACAGATTTATCCCTTTGCGAAAACCTGTCCGAGATATAGAGGAGCAGACCGAAAGCGGAAAGCGTAAAGGCGATAGACAGGGGATGCCGGAGAAACCCGGCCGCCTGCTCCTCGAAAAGGAAGCCTGATAAGGCACCGGGAACCGTCGCTATAATTAAAAACATGCCTATTTTACCGCTCGGACGGCCTTCGAAGCTCCGTTCGGCGACGCTCTTTAGAAAATCCCTTCCTATCAGCATCCAGTCCCGCCAGAAATAGAATATTATCGCGATGAGGCTACCCACGTGGAGTGCCACATTGAAGGGCAGGCCCTGGTCTTTCCACGATAAGAACCACGGGAGCAGGACGAGGTGCGCCGTGCTGCTTATAGGGAAAAACTCCGTTATCCCCTGTATCGCCCCGAGTATTATCGACTGTATGAAATCCACTTTAGCTCACCCCTCTCCGAAGGGGTTTCTTCCTGCCGAGCACGCCTCGCAGGTAGAGACCGGTGTAGGAGCCCTCCGCTGCAGATACCTCCTCGGGCGTGCCCAGTGCCACGATACGCCCGCCGTGATCGCCGCCCTCGGGCCCCATATCGATCATATGATCGGCGCATTTAATCACATCGAGGTTGTGCTCGATCACTATGACGGTATTCCCCATGTCAGTCAGCCGCTGGAGGACTTCGAGGAGCTTCCTTACATCGTCGAAATGAAGCCCGATAGTGGGCTCATCGAGTATGTAGAGGGTCCTTCCGGTCGAGCGGCGCGCAAGCTCCTTCGACAGCTTGATACGCTGGGCCTCGCCGCCCGAAAGCGTCGTCGCCGGCTGTCCGAGCCTTATGTATTCGAGCCCGACCGCGACCAGCACATCGAGCCTCGATTTTATGTGCGGGACGTTCGCGAAAAACTGAGCGGCCTCGCTCACAGTCATGTCCAGCACCTCGGCTATGCTCTTGTCGTTGTATTTGACCTCGAGGGTCTCGGAGTTGTACCTGCTGCCCCCGCACCTCTCGCATGTCACATACACGTCCGGCAGGAAGTGCATCTCGATTTTCACCACGCCGTGGCCGAGGCAGACGCTGCACCTTCCCTCCCTGACGTTGAAGCTGAACCTGCCCGGCTTATACCCCCTGATATTGGCCTGGGGCAGCATCGAGTACAAATCTCTGATCGGGGCGAATATTCCGGTGTACGTGGCGGGGTTCGACCTGGGGGTCCTGCCTATCGGGGACTGCTCCACGTTAATCACCTTATCGATTCCCCCGACGCCCGAGAGCCTTTCGTATTTCCCGACTTTATCCTTGCTCCTGTAGAGCTTCCGCCCGAGGGCATTGTAGAGCGTATCGATGACGAGAGTGCTCTTGCCCGAGCCGGATACGCCCGTGACGCACGTAAATACACCGAGAGGAAAAGAGACGTCTATAAATTTTAAATTGTGCTCGGACGCGCCTTCTATCGTTATATGTCCTCTCGGTTTTCTCCGCGCTTCCGGCACCGGTATCCTGACCCTTCCCGAGAGATAACTCCCGGTGAGGGACTCACGGTGGCTTATAAGCTCGTTTACATTTCCCTCGGCAACGACCCTCCCGCCCTTTTCCCCCGCCCCCGGTCCGATATCGACTATAAAATCTGCGTTCCTTATCGTCTCTTCGTCGTGCTCCACGACTATTATCGTATTGCCCCCGTCGCGGAGTGACTTGAGCGTTTCCAAGAGCCTGCCGTTGTCCCTCGGGTGTAGACCGATCGTGGGCTCGTCGAGGACGTAGGTTATGCCTGTGAGCTTCGAGCCCACCTGCGTCGCGAGCCTTATCCTCTGAGCCTCGCCGCCCGAGAGCGACGGCGCGGAGCGGTCTAGTGTGAGATATCCGAGGCCCACGTCGGTTAAAAAGGTGAGGCGTGAATTTATTTCCTTTATGATACGGTCCCCGATCTCCTCCTCCCTCGGAGTCAGATTAATGTCGCGGAAAAACACGATGCAGTTTTCGGACGACATGGTTACTACGTCGTATATGGATTTTTCGCCGAAGAGTATGGAAAGGGCCTCTTTTTTGAGCCTCGCTCCCCCGCACTCAGGGCACTCGGTCGTCCGCATGAACTGTGCGAGCTTCTCGCGCACCGGAGGGGAATCCGTCTCCTTATACCATTCGGTGATTATCCCGGCCACCCCCGCATAGGTGTCTTTATATCTTAGCGCCCGCCCCCTTCTTTCCCTCTTGAGCGTTATCTCCTCATCGCCCGAGCCGTGAATAATGGTCTTTTTTAACTTCGCGGACAGTTTTTTGAACGGGACAGAGGTATCGATGCCGTAGTATTCGGCTACGCTCTCCGTTAATTGTCTGAAGTAATTCGAGTTCCGCCACGGTATTATCGCCCCATCATCGATCGAAAGCTCTTCGTCGATGAGGATCTCCGGGTCGCAGAACCAGGTCTCCCCCATACCCTGGCACGTCGGGCAGGAGCCGTAAGGACTGTTGAACGAAAAGAGACGGGGGGAGATCTCGGGGTAGCTCATTCCGCATTCGGGACAGGCGAACTTGTCGCTCAGGCTGAGAACGACGCCCGAGGCAGTCTCCGCCTTCGCCACACCGCCCGAACGCTTGAGCGCCAATCTCAAAGACTCGTTTATCCTCCCATGCACCTCCCCCGGGCGGATGACGATCACGTCCACCTGCAATTCTATAGTGTGCTTTTTCTGTTTGTTGAGCTTGATCTCTTCGTCGAGATCGCTGAGCTTTCCGTCGATCCTGACCTTTAAAAAGCCCTCCCTCCGGAGATCTTCGAGCTCCTTTCTGTACTCCCCTTTCCTCCCCTGCACAATCGGCGAGAAGATTGAGACCTTCTCTCCTGCCCCCAGTCCGGCCACGCGCTCGGTCATCCTCTCGAGGCTCTGCGCGGATATCTCTATCCCGCAGTTGCTGCAGTAAGGCGTGCCGAGGCGCGCGAAGAGGAGCCTCAGAAAATCGTATATCTCCGTGATGGTGCCGACCGTGGAGCGCGGGTTCCTCTGAAACGTCTTCTGATCGACCGATATAGACGGAGACAGCCCTTCTATGGAATCCACGTCGGGCTTCCCGATCTGCTCGACGAACTGCCTCGCATAGGCGGAGAGGGACTCCATATACCTGCGCTGTCCCTCGGCGAAGAGCGTGTCGAATGCGAGGGACGACTTCCCCGACCCGCTGATCCCCGTGATGACGACCAGTTTCCTCCTGGGAAGCCTGAGTGATATGTCTTTAAGGTTGTGCTCCCTTGCGCCTGTTATTTTTATGGAGTCCAAAGTGGTTCTAAGTTTACCAGTTATTTGTTAATACGAGATACGCCCTGGTCAGGGCATTTATCGCTCATAAAAGCGTAGCAGGGATCCCAACGATACGCCGTAACCGACTACTCAAACGATTTTATCTCATCCACCTTTTTCTTATCCAGCCTCTGTACGACCGCCTTCAGCAGCTTGACCGTGTTATCGAAGTCGTTTCTGTGAATTATCGCGTTATGGCTGTGTATGTGACGCGTAGGAACGCCCAGCACTACGGTAGGCACACCGTGTTTATGGAGGTGTATGACGGAGCCGTCCGTCGCTCCCCCTTCCATGGTGGTGAACTGGAGCGGTATCTTCGATTTTTTAGCCGTATCCACGACGAGGTCCCTGAGTTTCAAATTGGGTATCATGCGCGCGTCGTAGAGTAGAAGCGAAGGGCCGCCGTTGAGCCTGGTCGAGGACTCGTCGGGCTTTATCCCCGGCACGTCGCCTGCAATATCAGACTCGAGTATTATCGCGATGTCGGGGCTCACCATCTCGACGCTCGTGCTCGCGCCCCTGACCCCGACCTCTTCCTGAACCGTGGCCACTCCGAAGAGCGTATTCGGATGGACGCTTGCGGGGAGCGTCTCTAGAGCCTTGATGACAACGGCGCACCCCACGCGGTCGTCGAACGCCTTCGACATATAGGTCTTGGGATTGGCGAGCACCGAGAACTCGCTTACGGGAACGATCGGGTCCCCCACGCGCACGCCCGCTTTCTCTATCTCTTTTTCAGAGGACGCGCCGATGTCTATATACATATTTTTTCTCTGGAGAAGTTTCGTACGCTCCTCCTGAGACAGTAGGTGAGGAGGCTTGGCCCCTATAACCCCAATGACGTCCCCTTTGTGCGTTTTCAGCACGACACGCTGGCCGAGGAGGACGTGGTCCCACCAGCCCCCGAGGGTGGTGAACCTGATAAAACCGTCGGACGATATGTGCTTCACCATGAAGCCTATCTCGTCCATGTGGCCCGCCAGCATCACCTTCGGCTCGGCAGACTTCCCGGGCTTTTTACAAATGAGACTCCCCATGTTGTCCTTGCTTATCGCGCCCAGGGGTTTCATGTATTTCCTTATGACCTCGCGCACGTCGGCCTCATAGCCCGGGACGCCGTGGGATTCGGTCAATTCCTTGAGAAGTAATTCGGTCTTATCCATTCGGATTGCTCCCTTGTGAACTTTGTTCTAATAGTTTAATGATTTAAGGCCGGAGTATAAGAATTATCACCGTTCCGGTTATCCCCTGTCAACAACGGCGCATTCCGAGCTTGCAAATCATCCCTTTAAAAGTACACTTGAATTCCAGTTTCATGATAGAGTTCGACAAGGGGATTCATTTAAGGGGAACAAGCCTCTGGTTCGATTCCGCAAAGAAGGCGAAATTTTCTTTCATATCGAGCGCCAATATCGGAAGATTCGTCCCGTCCGAAAAAGTGATCGCCACACCCGAGACGATCAGGCTCATTGAAAAGAGGATCAGGAAATCGGTGGCTCTCGCCTGCCCATATAACAGACCGTTCACGATCGGAAGCGTCCAGGCCGAGCTAATCCCGTCGGGATATATGCCGGGCTCGGCTCAGATAGAGATACAGAAGGCCGGCGGTACAATCATATACACGGGAGACATCAATCTCAGGCAATCGCTCGTTTCGGGGCCCGCGCGTGTAAAGAGGTGTCCGATGCTAATCATGAAGTGCACATATGGTTCACCGAAATACGAATTCCCGCCGGCAGAGGAGGTGACAGGCTCGCTCTCGGAATTCATCGACAGCTCGCTCTCATCGGACTCGGTCCCCGTCCTGCTGGCCGAGGCCTACGGCCTGGCTGGGGAGCTCGTCAAGCGTCTGGGGGACGCGGGATACAAGCTCGGCGTCCACAAATCCATATTCGGGGTCATAAAGATATTTGAGGAATTCGGCATCGGATTTCACGGCTGCGAATTATACAAACGGAAGGAGACAGAAGGCAGGGTCCTCGTGTTTCCACTCCGGGAGGGTTCGAAAGGCATCGAGGATATACTGGATAAAAAAGTCGGGGCGGTAATCGAATCCGCGCCTGACGAAAGGTCTTATATAAAGACCCTGTACGGCGCGGACGAGGTCTTCCCGCTCAGCAACCGGGCGGGATTCAGGGACCTCATCAAGTTCGTCGAGTCCGTCGGCCCGGAAAAGGTTTTCCTCACGGGCGCTCACAGCAGCGGTTTTGCGCGGGCGCTGCGAAAAAAGGGGTTCGAAGCGGTCCCGCTCGAGAAGCCCACCCAATTAAGACTATTCTAGGAGGCGTAATATGGCCGTGATAACAACAAGCATAAGGCTACGCACGAAGGGGGAAACGGACCTCGTCGATATAACGGCCGAGGTCGGGGAGAGCGTGAGGGATTCGGGTATATCTTCCGGAATAGTGACGGTGTTCATACCGGGCTCTACAGCCGGGGTGACCACTATTGAATACGAGAGCGGAGCAATACAGGATTTCAGGGAGGCTATCGAGAGGATAGTCCCCAGGGGCATCCGTTATCACCACGACGCGAGGTGGGGGGACGGGAACGGTTATTCCCACGTGAGGGCTGCTCTCCAGGGGGCTTCCCTGACAGTGCCCTTTTCGTCATCAGAGCTCCTCCTCGGGACCTGGCAGCAGATAATAGTGGTCGATTTCGACAACCGGCCGCGCACGAGGGACGTAATTCTTCAGATCATCGGGGAGTAGAGACGGCGACCGGGGGCCGACTCCCATACGCTCACACGAACTTTACTGAAAAATGCTGCGGTTTATATCTCACATTGAGATTGACTATGAGGGGCGTCATCGACTCGATCATCGCGGACACCTCCAATGACCCCGCGTCCAGAACACGGAGGTTGGGGATATCCTCCGTTATTTTCTTAACGACCCCCTTTGCACTGTCGTCGTCTCCGCATATGACCACGTCGTAATCGAGGGTCTTGTCTATTTCGCTTAACTCCGTCGCCGGCAGGTTGTGATATGCGGACACGAGCTTCGCCGTATCCGGCAGCGCTGCCTTTATCTCGAGAGCCGAGGACCCCTGAGCCGGGGGGTTGAATATAAACGTCTTTCCCTCCCTCTTCATCGAAACGACCGGCGTAACGACGACCTGGTCGGTAAAGCTATCCCTTATCTGGCTCACAGTCGCAGCCGCGTGCTCGGGCGGAATGCTTATTATTACCACCTCCGCGTGTTTCGCCGCGTCCGCGTTCGGCATTCCATGAATCCTGGGCTCGATCCCGTGGGCTTTTAATTTCTCTATATATTCGGCGGCGATACCCTTTGCCTTTTCATCGCTCCTCGAGCCGATGAAAATCTCGTGTCCGGCTTTCGACCACCTGAGCACGAGCCCTTCGGCAATATCGCCTGTCCCGCCTAAAAGTGCTATTTTCATTTTTATCTCCCGTTCATAAGGCTGCCTTTATTTTAACAAAATAGCGCTTCTAGTAAAGGGAGCGGCGGCGGGGATCACTTTTAGAGGAATGCTCAAAAGAAGGGGGCTGAAAACCGGGTTTACCGAAGCGATCAGAACTTCTTTTTGAAATACAGGAAGAGGGAAAAGCTTTCCGGGTTGAAAAAATGGTCGTCAGTCTCCAGATCGGCGTCGTGGATGGCGACGAAAGGAACGAGGCCGCCATAAAAAATTACTTCTCTCGATTGAAACTGATCGTAATTCAATTTGCCGTCTTCGATAAAGGCTATTTGAGAATCGGGCAGAAGCGGAGTTTCGTCGCTCGAAATCTCCGAACCGGCTTCACTGACGGGAGCGTCGTCGTTATCAATTACTGCCAGCTGCAGCGTTTTTTTGGGCTTGCAGAGGTTTGAAACGGTGTCGTACGAGACAGAGTCCGGTTTGACCGGAGAAGAGTCCATCTCCTCTTTTTCGAGCAAGGTGCCCCGTATGGAATTACTATCGATGAAGGTGTAATCGTAGCAGGACTGTTCGGCTATTAAACCGGAAGAATTTTCGGCATTTTCAACGCTGTATTCGGCGCTTTCAGAGCCGGCCGCGAACCCGAAAATCATCAGCACCGCTATTAATGAAATTAAGAGCCTCACCCTAACTTACCTCAATCCCTGATATTTTAATGCAAAAGGGACTTTAGCCCAGCCGCCCCCTCAATAATTTAATATAAATATAGAGCGTCTTATTTTCAATAGATGAATTTAGGAGGGCTAAGGATTCCGAATGAGGCTAAGACTCCAGAGACATTAGGAAACCGGACAATATCCTGTTGAATTCGAGGGGCTGTTCGAGCATCATGAAATGCCCGGCGTCCTTAATGAGATGGTAGGAAGAGCCAATTATAGAGTCCCTCAGATGCTCGCCGTACTTCGGCGGGGTCAGAATGTCCTGATCGGCCGAGATGATGCATGTAGGCGTCTTTATCTCATGGACCCTGTCCATGAGATCGAACTCGTCGCACGCGACCAAGTCCCGGTAGCATACATCCGGGGACGTATCGAGCAGGCCCTCTCTGAACTCTTTTCTTATTTCTTCGGGGGAGCCCGGGGCGATCATTCTCGAAGGCGCTACGTCGCAGAATAACTGATAGTTGTTTTTTACGGTCTTGAGCGTTTCACCGGCTACGCGCATCCTGGCACCCGTGCCGACCAGGACTGTGGCCCTTACTTTCTCAGGACGGTCGAGGGCATAAACCATCGCCACGGCGCCGCCCATCGAGTGACCGACCGGAATAATGCCGCTCAGGCCGAGCGCGTCGGCGAACTCTTCGATAAAGCCTTTATACCCGGCTATGTCCTTCGAGCCTTCGCCTTCCGATGCGCCGTGGCCCGGGAGGTCGGGAATTATCAAATTATATTTCGGGTGGTTTTTCAGCAGCTCCAGCTGGCGCTTCCATGTGGCGACTCTCTGCCCCGCGCCGTGTATCATCAAAACAGTCGGACGGGCGGGGTCGGTCGTATTGCCTTCTATATAATTTATCCTGTTTCCGCCGATAATAATTTCAGGCACGTCTTTCTCCGGTGTACGTGTTCAGGGGATTCTACGTATCGCCGAATTTCGATATGAGGATGTCATAGTCTTCCCGGCGGATACCCGATATTGTAATTGTTTTTACCCTTGAGTGGTGACCCTTTACTATCTCGACGCTCGATTTCGAGACCCCGAACGCCTTTGCAATGACCTCGGTCAGGCGCTCGTTCGCCTTGCCGTCTACAGGGGGAGCCGAAATCCGTATTTTCAGCCTGCCTTCGTGTAAGCCGATAATTTCGTCGCGCGACGACCTCGGCTGAACCTGAACCGTTATCGTTAGAGGAGTCTCTCTCATCGGGCAGTTTACGGCATACCGGCTTTCATTCGGACTCCGTAATCGATGATGGACTGGACCAGGACCTGGTCGAGAAAGAATAGAGCCACCATCACTATGATCGGAGAAAAATCTATACCGCTTACTATGGGAATCAACCTTCTCACGTACCTGAGAACAGGTTCGGTAGCCATGTATAAGAACCTTACAATCGGATTATAGGGGTCCGGGTTCACCCATGAGATTATAGCCCTGCCGACTACGATAAAGATATAGATATTCAAGATGTAATGAAGGGCCTGGCCTATGCCGATTACGAGGTTCGCGACGATAAACATTATTTATCCTCCTTGGATAACTGCCTCGAACGGTTGGCGGCCGCCTCTACTGCGGATATGACGTTCGCCCTGAACCCGCCCGCTTCGAGTATGTGTATGCCCTCTATCGTAGTGCCTCCGGGAGACGAGACCCTGTCCTTGAGCACCGCGGGATGGGACATTTCCTCGATAATCATTTTTGCGGTGCCGTAAACCGTCTGGGCCGCGAGCTTGAGCGCGGTGTCCCTGGGGAGACCCATTTTGACACCGCCGTCGGATAACGCCTCTATGAACATGGACACGAATGCGGGACCGCTGCCGCTTAGCCCCGTGACCGAATCGAGGAGTCTCTCGTCTTCGACAATGTGAGCTATGCCGACCGATCCGAAGACCCTCATTACCTGCGCCCGCTCTTCCTCGCTCAAACCCGGGCCGCAATATAGCGCCGACGCTCCGGCAAGGACGAGGGCCGGGGTATTGGGCATGACCCGGACTAACTTCGCCTTCTTTTTAAGGACGTCGGATATAAGAGACGTCGGTATGCCGGCAGCGATCGAAATAAGTATCTTTTTTGCCGTAATTTTGGTCTTTATCTCGTTTGCCGCCTTACGTACGGTGTTTGGTTTTACGGATAGTACTATGAGCTCGGATTTAGCGGCGAGGTCTTTATTATCGTGGGTCACGGCGACCCCGTATGCGGATTTCAGATGGTCGAGTCTTTTTTTAACATTATCGCTTACAAGAATGTCGCTCTTTTTATATACCCCAGACGATATAAGGCCCTTTATGAGAGCCTCCGCCATGTTCCCGCCGCCTATGAACCCTATCTTTGCCATATAGATATCCGCTCTCGAGGGTTGTCAGTTTCTCGGTCCGAAAATAGCGGAGCCGACCCTGACCAATGTGGCGCCCTCCTCGACCGCAGCCTCGAAATCACCGCTCATGCCCATCGAAAGCTCTCTCAGTCCCGGATACGCGGCTTTGAGCTTATCGCGCATCTCCCTGAGCGCCCTGAAATACGGACGGACACGCTCGGGCTCGTCGAAATAAGGGGGCATCGTCATGAGGCCGCGGACTTCGATCGAGGGGAATCCCCGAAGGCTCTCGAGAAAACCCACAAGGTCTTCCACTCTCACGCCCCCCTTGGTTTCCTCGCCGCTTGTATCCACCTCGATGAGCACAGGCACGACCGTTCCAAGGCCCGCGGCCTTTCTTTCGATCTCGCGGGCGACGGACAGGGAATCGAGGGAATGTATCAATCCCGCTTCGCCTATCAGGTATTTAACCTTGTTCCTCTGAAGCCGCCCTATGAAGTGCCATTCGACATTCTCAACTACTGTCCGGTCGATTATTTCCTTTTTAAGCCTGAATTCCTGCGCGTAATTCTCGCCGAAAGTCATTTGGCCCGCTTTTACCGCTTCGATTATGCGCCCGGGCTCCACTCCTTTAGTAACGGCAACGAGCTTTACGTCATTTACATCCCTTCCCGCTCTCGCCGCCGCTTTTGCTATCCGTTCTTTTACGGACCTGAGACTGCCTGCTAAATCCATCCCGTGAGTATAACTAAACGATTCCGAGTTTTTTTAAGGCTGCGAGGAGCTCCTCCACCGGAAGGCCGACTACGTTCGAATATGAGCCTTCGATGCCCCTGACCATGAATGAGCCAATCCCCTGTATTCCGTAAGCTCCGGCTTTATCCATGGGCTCTCCGGTCTTAATGTAACCTTCTATTTCGGAAGCCGCAAGGGTTTTCACCCGGACACTCGTATCCACTATCTCGCTGTGAAGGATTTCATCTTTCGGTCTGACGATCGAGAAAGCCGTATATACGTGATGCTCTTTTCCGGAGAGCTTCCGCAGCATTGAGGAAGCCCCTTCGGGGTCTTCCGGCTTGCCGAGCATCTCGCCGTCAACGACGACTATGGTGTCGGCACCGATGACGACAGCGCCTTCTCCGAGGCTCCTCGATACCGACCACGCTTTTTCAACCGAGACCCTGAGGACGAAATCTTCGGGAGTCTCGTTCTCCGAGACTGTCTCATCGGCAGAGGGCTGTATTACATCGAACGCGAGCCCGAGATTCCTCAGAAGCTCCCTACGCCGAGGCGAAGAAGAGGCCAGTATGATTCTATAATTCATATATCTCGACTGGAAGGCGCATGTATGAAGGCAATGCGACCACGTGGAGACCTGTTATTTCCAGCGGACGTCAATAATAATTCAGGTCGCTGTCGATCCAGTACTTTTCCGCGCCTACGTTCGTACGCAGCGCAATGCCCTGTTTGGTAAGCTGATAAATAACAATATCCGAATCGAAAGGCACGGTACCGCTGGCTGCGGCACCCTTCGTCTTAGACTTCAAAACCGCATCGCCCTGGACGCCGAAATCCCATCCGCTGCTGATAAACTGCCTCATCACCGCAGGGTTGTTGAAAATTATCAATTCCCTGAAATCGGTAAGGGCCACTCCGAGGCCGACTCCGCCCTCGGCCATCTTCATGAAGGTAGTTTTCCCATTTGAATTGTCCGTTATCACCCCATATCCGTTCCCCGAGCCGATGATAAGAAGCTGGGTATTGATGTTACTGAAGACCCCATACCCGGCTGCATGCTGCACCAGGTCCTCTACATACGGGCTTTTTTGGTAAATCTCTGCGAGGGTGGTATCCCTCATCTGGAGTATGTAAGCCCTCTTGGAAACGGGGGTGTTGCCCTGCGGCTTAGCGCATCCGAAAAAAGCAAGAGCGGTAAAAAAGATGGAAAACAGAAGCAGGCTAATTCTCATATATATCTCCTCATCCGGGAATTTTTATTATTCGCGACTCGAAATCGTGTTCTCTGATTATTTATTTTAACTTATTTTCATTGGCTCCATAACGGTCCAACCGCGCCCGGGTTTTATTATAGCACGGACTCTGGCAATGGCCGAAAAAGGTGCATATAATGTGTTCGTTTCCAAAAGCGTATTAATCAAATTCAATCTCGAAATGCCCTAACACGATGAACCCAGGTAAAAAGAGCGGAATAGTGCTTCTCACTTCTGCGATAGCGGCGCTAGCCGGCCTCTTGCTGGGATATGACACGGGGTCGATAAGCGGGGCGCTGGGTTTTATCGCGGACTCCTTTCATCTGGACACCGTGGGAAAGGGGGGCGTCATATCAATCCTGCTTGTCGGGGGAATCGCTGGTGCGCTGATAAGCGGCATCGTCGCCGACAGGCTCGGAAGAAAGCTCATGGTGCAGGGGGCCGCTCTCATCTTCATCGCGGGGGCGGCCGCGTCTGCGTTATCCCCTTCGGCGGGCGCTCTCCTTGCATCGAGGTTCGTTCTGGGCCTCGCGCTCGGGGCGGTTTCCGCGTCGGCTCCGCTATACATCGCGGAGATATCCCCCGCCGCCGGGAGGGGGAGGCTCGTAACGCTCTTCCAGCTCGCGATCACGATCGGGATAATGCTCGGATATTTCGTCGACAGGTCCCTCACAGGCTCAGGCGACTGGAGGCTCATGCTCGGGACGAGCGTGATCCCCGCGTTGATACTGCTCTTCGGAATGTTTGTGGTGCCGCCGAGTCCCAGGTGGCTCATAAAAATGGGGCGGGAGGAAGAGGCGAGAAAAACGCTCCTTAAAATAAGCGGGGGGGACGCGGCCCTGACCGATTCGGAATTGAACGAGATACGGCATGTGATAGCCATGGAAACGAACGGCGGGTTTGCGTATATGCTCCGGCCGCCCGTAAGCCGCGCGCTCGTTACCGGTATAGGCCTTTTCCTTATACAGCAGTTCGTCGGGATAAATACAGTCATGTACTATGCGCCTTCCCTGTTCAGGGAGGCGGGCATGGGATCGCCCGATACCGCTATTCTCGCGACGGTGAGCGTGGGTGTCGTGAACGTGCTCGCGACCTTCATCGCAGTATGGCTCATAGACAGGCTGGGACGGAAGCCGCTCCTCTACGCGGGCCTCGCGGGGATGCTCGTCTCACTCACGGCGATAGGCGGTATCTTCGCGCTCGGGGATTCGGGCGGAGGGCTCGGGACCGGGGGAGCGACGGTGATCGCCGTCTGGTTTTACATCGCGTGCTTTGCGTTCTCACTGGGGCCGATTCCCTGGCTCATAATGACCGAGATATTCCCGCTTAACGTGAGAGGACGGGCGGTGAGCATCGCCACGATGTCGAGCTGGGGGGCGAACCTCGTAGTCTCGTTTTCATTCCTGCCCCTGTTCGAGGCGGCCGGGGCGGCTTTCACGTACTGGCTATACGCGCTCGTGAGCCTTCTGGGTATCGTATTCGTATGGCGGCTGGTTCCGGAAACCAAGGGCCTATCCCTCGAAGAGATAGAGGAGAGACTCCTCTCCGAAAAGAGATAGCTTCAATAGAAGAGCGGCTTATAAACTGCCAGCGTGGAAAAAATTAGCGTCAGGATTTTCCGTCTATCTCCTGAAATACTTCTTTGGCCAACCGTAGACCGTTAAGCGTAGCGGGAAAACCGGCGTAGACCAGCACCTGAATAAGCACCTCCACGACCTCGTCCCTCGAGCAGCCGCAGTTGAGCGCCCCCTTTATATGGATCTTCAACTGGTTGGGCGCTGTCCCGAGCGCGGCAAGGGCGGCGACGGCCGCGATCTCGCGGGACTTCATGTCGAGCCCGGGCCTCGACGATATCTCGCCGAAGACGAACTCCATCATATACCGCACCATGTCGGGCGCTATATCATTGAGACTTTCAGCGGTCCTCTTTGAGGCGCCCGGAGAAATCTCTTCGAGTTTTTCCAACCCGCGCTTATATTTTTCATCCGACATCTCATTTCTCCTAAACCCGCAACGATAACCCGGCCTGCCGTCCGATATATGCTTGAAAACCCTTATAACAGAGCCTATACTACGGTTTTTCATCAGGTTTGTAAAGGGGGATCCATGCTCATACTCATCGCAAAATTCAGGACCAAGCCCGAGCGCCGGAAGGAGATGATGGAGATGTCGAGAGGGATGCTCGAGCCCTCGAGGGGCGAGGAGGGGTGCATTGTTTATGAATTCCTCCAGGACCCGTTCGACCCCGATTCGTTTACGTTCTATGAGAAGTGGAGGAGCCGGAAGGACCTCGACCTCCATTTCGAGATGCCGCACTTCAAAGATTTCGAAAAAAAGTTCCCTGAACTGATCGAGGGGCCCGAAAGTGTAGTCGCATATGAGGTCGCCGGGGAGAGCGTAATCGCCTGACCAGCGCCGATTGGACAGCGGAGGACACATACTTTAAGATAAGACCCATGCGTGTACGATTTTTTCTTATTACCTGTCTCTTTCTGATAACCGGATGCGGGAATAACGATAAGAGCGGCAGCGCCCCGAGGGATACTCTCAACGTAAACCTGGGAAACGAGCCTCCGACACTAGACTGGTCGCTCGCCACGGACAGCACGTCCATCAATATCATCAACAATATAATGGAGGGGCTGACGAAGTTCGGAGAGGACTTCACCCCCGAACCCAACCTCGCCGAAAGCTGGCAGATCAGCGAAGACGGAAGGACGTATACGTTTAAGATAAGGGAAGGGGTCAAGTGGAGTGACGGAAAACCGCTCACGGCGGGGGATTTCGAATATTCCTGGAAGAGGATACTGAACCCGGAAACGGGCGGCGACTACGCGTATTCACTCTACGACGTGGAAAACGCCGAGGAATACAATACGGGAGCGATCAAGGACGCAGGCAAAGTCGGGGTGAAGGCCCTCGACGACAGGACACTCGAAGTGAGGCTAAAAAGGCCCGCTGCCTACTTCCCGAGCATGCTCGCGTTCATCACAACGTTCCCCCAAAGAATGGACGTCATCGAGAAGCACGGCCTCGAGTGGACGGAACCTGAGAATATCGTCACGCTGGGCCCATATATGCTCACGTCGTGGAGGCACCACGATAATATAATCCTCACGGAGAGCCCGGGTTACTGGGGGGAGAAGCCCAAGATCAAGAGGGTAAAGCTCATAATGAACGAAAACCCGTCTTCGGCTTTAGCACAGTACGAGAGCGGGGAGCTCGATTACGCCGACAGCAAGAGCATACCTCCGCTAGAAGTGCCGAGGCTGAAAGACCTCGACGATTTCACGACGACTCTACAGTTCAGGGTTAATTACATTGCATTTAACGTCGAGAAGCCGCCCTTCGACAACCCGCTCGTGAGGAAGGCGTTCGCCGCGTCCATAGACAGGCAGAGCATCATCGGCCTGATACAGGGCGCGGGTATTACGACTACATCGTGGATACCGCAGAATATGCTCGGATATAACCCGGACATAGGGATCGAGTTTAACCCGGAACAGGCGAGAAAATGGCTGGCCGAGGCGGGATACCCGGACGGTAAGGGGTTCCCGACTGTCACGTTCTTGTGGCCGGACGTGAGCAACAACAGGGTCGTAGCCGAAGCGCTCCAGAGCATGTGGAAGGAGCACCTCGGGATAAAGGTCAGGCTGATAAACGAGGAATGGAAGGTGTACCTGAGCACTATAAACACGGACCCTCCGGAGATACACAGGGCTGGATGGGGGGCCGACTTCCCCGACCCGCACAACTTCATGTCTCTGTTCACGTGCATATCGGGAAACAACAGAACAAGGTGGTGCAACAGGGAGTACGATGCGCTCGTCGAGAAGGCTGCTGAGGAGCTAGACCCGGGAAAGAGGAAGGCCATATACGATCAGGCGCAAACGGTTCTGCTTGAAACAGATGTGCCCATTGCGCCCTTCTATACGTCGAATCAGCAGAACATGATAAAGCCCTATGTGAAAGGGCTTAAGCCAAACCCGCTCGACCATATAATATATAGAGACGTGTACTTTGAGGAAGGCGGAGGGGAGGACGAAAAGGAGGCGGCTAAGTAAAATGGAATTGTGCGTGCTTCGATCCTTCGATAAACTCAGGACAGGCTCCTGCTCAGCACGAACGGGTTAAAATCTAAATCCCCCTGTTTGATTTAACCGAGCGAGGCGCTTCAGCCAAGATGCTTACTTGCTTTCAGCCAGTAGCGACCAATTCCTCACTCGCTCGGAATTGTTCCCCCTTTTTCTAAGGGGGGAATAAAATGATAAAAGAAAGGAGAGCAAGCGATTTCCCCCTTTCGTAAAGGGTGTATAGACCGGACAGATGGGTAACAAACGTTCGGGGACATAGGTAACACATTTTATACTCATGGATGCAAGAGATAAAGGAGGCAGCCATGGGATGGAAAGAGGTTACGATAATGTCTGAGCGAATAGAATTTG
>JBGSVA010000023.1:0-51016 GCA_041753155.1 Thermodesulfobacteriota bacterium
GAGAAGGCAAGATATGCGCTCCGAGCCCTACTTCCCGTGTTTCTCCTGATTTCTCGAGAGATGGTTGCGGGATGACGATACAATCTCCGAGCAATGCTGGCCTGGGTCATACCCGCCGCGAGTCCCCGGCTGATTTCCTCAGGCTCGCGGTTGGTGAGGCGCCGATATGGTGTGTTGTGCATACGAATGTATGGTATACATTCGTTGCGCTAAATGTCTGACTCCAAGTATCAAAAGAGCATAGGAAATTTTCAATTTCACTGTAGATATTATGCTTCTCTCAATTTGAGGGTGTATAATTATTTTATAGGTCGGGAAGGGTGTAATTTGAATAAGTACTATATATGGGGGATGGCCCTGCTGCTGATGACGAGCATGCTGCATACCGCTTGCGGCGGGGGTTCCAAGTCCGAAGGCACAATTACAATGCCTCAGGCAAGAAAGGACGTCAATCCGGAAACCCAGGAACTGAACCGCAAGCTGATTCAGGAATCCTTCAGCTCGGACGTAGCGGTGGATTACCTGATAGGGCCGGGCGACCTCCTGAGCATCCAGGTTCTGGAGGCCCCGGAACTCAGCACCGAAGCGAGAGTAAACACTCAAAACACCATTTCCTTCCCTCTCCTCGGCAAGGTGGATATAGGCGGGCTTACGGCGCAGGAGGCCGAGGAAAGAATTAAAGAACAGTTGACCGAAAAATACATGCACGACCCGCACGTCGTTGTCTCGATAAAGGAATTTAAGAGTCAGAGAGTAGCTGTGATAGGCAGTGTCAAAAATCCCGGAACATATGAGCTCCTCGGTAAGGGGAACCTCCTCGACGCATTGGCCTTGGCCGGGGGATTGGCCGATGACGCGAGTGAAATCGCCTACATAACTCGTAAGGGAAAACAGGGGCAGGATAAATCGGTACAAGTCGACCTCAACCAACTCCTCGATGAAGGGAAATCCGATTTGAATATATCTATAAACATGGGCGATGTCGTATATATACCCGAAGCGGGCGTAGTATATGTCGACGGAGCGGTTAATAAACCCGGAACGTTCAGAATCGAGGACGACATGACAGTCAGTCAAGCGGTCACTGCTGCGGGGGGAGTATCAAGAGTCGCTGAAGAGTCCGATGTAAGTTTGATCAGAAACAAAAAGGGACAGATTGAGGTCACAGCTATCAACCTCGAAGAAATCAAGGAAGGCCAGACCCCGGATATTGTTTTAGAGGACCAGGATGTCGTGGTAGTGGGTAAAAATGCAATCAGGAGCTTCTTCGACACCATAAGGCTGGGATTATTCTTCCCGCCGTTCAGCGTCGGTGTCCAGTAACTTCAAAAACAAATCAGGAAGAGAAAGCGCAAAATGGAAAATGGCAACAAAGATAATATGATCGGAGACAACAAGGGGAGGAACCTGGTACCCGATAATGAGGAAAGGTCTCTCCGAACCTATCCGAACACTCCCGATATATTGAAGGCTTACCCGGTCGACGAAGAAAGCCCGATCCACCGTTATCTGGAAGTGGTACTCAGGCGAAAGAAAATTATCATCGCCTTTTTCGCCATCGTATTAGTATCGACCCTGATTTCAACTCTAATGACGGTGCCGGAATACAAGGCTACAGCGAAACTCGAAATCTCGCTTGAAAACCCTAAAGTAGTAAACTTTGACCAGGTCGTCGAGCTCGAAACGAAATCCGAAGAATTCTATGAAACACAATACCTGCTGCTGAAAAGCAAGTCATTGGCAAAATTGGTAGTCGAAAAACTCAACCTGGCCGAGAGACAGGAGCTCGAGGCTAAGAAGCAGAAGCCGAACATCATATCGAAAGCCATGTCGAGCGTCAAGGGTCTGATAAGAAGCACCCTCGGCGGCATCAAAAAGATGATAGTCAGACCTGTGGATACCGGGACTTCCTCCTCCGAGGCGGCGATAGCGGAATTGAGCAAACAGGATGGACTCATAAACGGCTTCCTGGGCGGGCTCACTATAGATCCCGTCGGAAACTCGCGTCTCGTCGAGGTGAACTACGTATCGAACGACCGCAAATTCGCGGCTGACGCCGTAAATACGCTGGCAGATACGTTCATAGAGTGGATCCTCAACAGAAAACTGGACGCTACGAAACAGGGAAGGGACTTCCTGAGAAAACAGATACTGGAGGCGCAGGCAAACCTCGAACATTCCGAAGAAAAGCTGAACGGATTCGCCAAGAGCAACGACATCGTTTCCCTCGACGAGAAGATGAACATTACTTACCACACGTTTTCGGAACTGAACGACGCATTGGCAAAGTCCGAAACCTCGAGGCTGGAGAAAGAATCACTCTACAAGCATGTACTGGATGGAAACATAGAATCGCTTCCTTTGATTATGAACGATCCCTATATACAAAGCCTGAAGGGAGAGCATGCCAGAGCGAATTCCGAGTACAGCCAGCTAAGCGCGACCTTCAAATCCGGCTATCCGAAAGTGAAAGAGCTGGGAGCCAGGGTAGCGGAGCTGCAAAGAAAAATCAACGAAGCCGAAACCAGCATAGCTTCCTCTATAAAATCGGACTATGAAGCAGCATTAAAGAAAGAAGAAACCTTGAGGGAGAGCTACCAGAAACAAAAGACTCTCGCCTCGGCGCTCAATGATAAATCGATTCAGTACAATATATTAAAGAGAGAAGTAGAATCGAATGAAACAATCTACAATACGCTGCTGCAAAGGCTGAAAGAAACGGAAGTTTCCTCGGCTATCAAGGCGAGCAGCATACAAGTCGTGGATTATGCACAAATACCGGTCATTCCCTTTAAACCCAACGTGACCTTGAATCTGCTCTTCGCATGCATCGTAGGCCTGGGAGGAGGGGTGTTTATGGCCTTTTTCCTGGAGTTTTTCGACAACACGGTAAAGACATCAGAAGAGGTGAGAGACAAGCTGAGACTGCCGGTCCTGGGAGGAGTGTTCGAATCGAATCCGGCGGACAGTCTGGGCTCCCCGGTAGAGAAGTCGTTCCTGCTCGACCCCAGATCACATATAGCTGAATCGTTCAGAACTATAAGGACTTCCCTTCTCCTTTCAACACCCGGTAAGCCCCCGCGCACGATCCTCATAACGAGCTGTTTCCCGGCGGAAGGAAAAACAACCGTGTCGATCAACCTCGCTTCCTCTTTCGCACAGGCGGGAAGTAAAGTTCTACTGCTTGAGGCCGACCTCAGGCGTCCGCGAATCGGAACAGTTCTCGGTAACAACGGAAACGGACTCAGCAGCTATCTGACCGGCAATTCGAATCTGAACGAAGTTATTTCGCAGGGGGAGATACCCAATCTATACGTACTTCCCGTGGGCCTGATACCCATCAACCCGGCCGAGCTCCTTGGCTCGAATCGTATGCGGGAATTAATCCGGACATTGACCGAGGAGTATGATTACATAATAGTTGACGGTCCGCCGGCTCTCGGTTTCGTCGACTCCCATATATTATCGAGCCTCGTCGACGGTGTCGCAGTCGTCGTAAGAGCGGGTAAAACGCCCAAGAATTCCATCAGGGAGCTTATAGACAGGCTGTGGAGCCTGAAGGCAAATTTCCTGGGTGTCATTGTGAACGGCGTAGAGCTCAATCAGAACAGCTACTACTATAAGTCTTATAATTACTATTACGGCGAAGACGATGAGAAGAAAAAGCTTACTGCAGCAAGATCCGCCGAGAATAAGAAACAGGACGATTTGGGTAAAACCGTATAGTACATTATTCGAATCCCGGGGATAGTTTACCGTTATAGAGTTTAATTTCATCTTCCAGTACGCGTATCCGTGGATCTGTATTTAATTCAGCTTGTCATATGAAATTTACGATAGGTTCGAAGTTCTCCCTCTATTTATCGATTCTACTGACTATATGCATATCGCTATTTCTTATACGGAGCTCGGCAAAGGGATGGCTCTCCAACATTTATGCCGAAGACCCCGCACCAGCCGGTTTCTATGAAGCTATCAAGGTAGAGAGCGGTAACGCGCAATTGTACTTCCTGCTGGCGCAGTATTACGAGAATTACGACTTCACGGCGCCCCGCGGCCAGATCTACGAGCTCTACAGGAAAGCCCTCGAACTCAACCCCTTGAACTACAATTACTGGTATTACCTGGCAGAATTCCTCGCGACGGAGGGCAAACAGGAGATAGCGATATACGCTCTCAACCAGGCTACGGAGCTCGCTCCCGGCGTGGTGTCCCTCAGGTGGGCGGCCGGCATTCTGGCATCAAGGCTCGGAAACGAGGACGCACTCAAGAAAAATCTTCATACGGTGATTGAATCCGATGCCGAAAGGCGGAAGAAAGCTTTTATAGTCTTATGGCAATCGCTGAGGAACGGAGACAAGATCCTCCCGATTGTTCCAGAAACAGCCTACGACGAATATATGAATTTCCTTATCGATACGGATAGAATTTCCGAGGCCGAGAAAGTCTGGGGTGAAATATCCGACATGGACAAAGTCTCATCGAATACGTTCTTAAGGTATGTGAGCAACTTGATCGACAGGAATATGGTAAAGAGCGCAAAAAAAACCTGGGCCGGCAAATACGGAGACTGGGAAGGGATCTGGAACGGGAATTTCGAGAATGGCCTTATGAACAGCGGCTTCGATTGGACATTCTATTCCGGAAAAGGGGCCGAGATAATATTAGACAAGAATGATAAGGACAGGGGATATACGGTCAGAATAGAATTCGACGGAAGCGGTAACATTGATTTTAATAATTTTCGGCAGCATATCCCGGTTGAGGAAAATACGCGGTACAGGCTGACCGCATTCATGAAAAGCAGGGACCTGCCGACAAAAAGCGGCCCCTTCTGGGAAGTCTATTGTACCCAGACGCGTGAATTGTACGTAAAAACAGAAGAAGTTCTCGGCACAACGGATTGGCATCCTGTTTCCGTTACATTCGAAACGCCCGAAGGCTGTGAGCTCCTGAGGGTAGCGTTACGCCGTCACCAAAGCGACCGCATATACGGAAATTTAACCGGAGCAGTTTGGATCGATGACGTGGATTTAAAAATAATAAGATAGAGTGTCATTAATAAAGATGCGATTCATCCACGAAAAGCTCATCCCCTTCTTAATAACCTGCGGGATCATACTAGTGCTTGCATCTCCTCTCCCTTACGGGAACGTAGAGACATGGTCCGTATCGTTATTTGAAATAATCTCTTTCCTGACTTTCGGCGTATGGCTGATCGGGGAAATACTCAAAAGACGCATTCGTATATTGCCGTCTCGCTTATACCTGCCATTCGGGCTTTTTTTCATTATTATTCTGTTTCAAGTCCTGGGTCTTCCTGAGTTTATCCTCAAATTACTGTCCCCACACAAGGTAGAGCTGTTTCATGCCAGGAGCGATGCCCTGCGGCATATTTTCGGCGACGGACTCAATCTCTCCGACTCGATAAGTCTCTACCCGTTTTTAACATATGAGAAATTGCTCTTATATCTCTCATACGCGGCGTTTTTCTTTACGGTTTCCAACTATGTCAGGACGAGCAGGCAAATAAAAAGATTCTTCTGGGTCATCTTCACGATATCCATAGTCGAATCACTGATCGGGTTACTCCAGTATATCGCCAGCGGGACGAAGGTCCCCGCGTCCGGAACCTATATCAATCCCAACCACTTCGCGGGACTTCTAGTGACGGTAATACCGGTTTTTCTAGGATATATTCTATACTTGGGGGCAAATAAAGGGTCTATATCGAGCCGGTGGAGAGACAAAATAAGGATACATTTCTCAACCCGGCTCTTACTTTTATTCGCGGCTTCTCTTACAGCCATAAGCATGATACTCGCTCAATCGAGAGGGGCAATATTTTCATTCGCGGTTTCCATCCTCTCCTTTTACATATTGATTTCCCGCAATAAAAAAAGCGGCTCGCTCAAATTACTCCTGGGAGCGTTCTTCGTACTCGTAATCGTTTATTCGGTATGGATCGGATTGGATCCGGTTATTGAAAAATTTTCAGAGACGACGAAAGAATTACCCAACCGCACCTCTATATGGAAAGATTCGCTCACGCTGATAAAGGACTTTCCACTCCTCGGGACCGGCCTCGGCAATTTCAACCTGGCCTATACGCTTTACAAGAAAGAAGCCTTCGGACCCTATGTCTACGACCATGCTCATAATGATTACATAGAGCTGATCGTCGAGACGGGCATCCTGGGTTTCACTCTCGTGATGTGGGGACTGATATCGTTTTTCATCACCACGATAAAAACGGTCAAGGAGTTTAATCCGAAGAAAGACCCTCTACGCTTTTACTTGCTATTGGGATGTTTATGCGGGCTGTTCGGGATGATGGCGCATGCGGTCACAGAGTTCTGTTTCCAGATACCGTCGAATGCATATTATTTTACCTTCGTATTAGGATTGTCCGTGAGCATCACCGAACATTTACAGAGAGTCGCTCGTAAATCAGCTGAAGACCCCGATTAGCTTCGAATCGTGAGCACACATCGGACTACGGAAGGGAAGAGTCATATGTTAATTTCGTTCTTCTTCCTTATGGAATTCTGAGTGTCCAGACATTGTTTTAAACCAGTGTCCGTAATATAGTCCATATCCAGAAGCACCTGTCCTATCCATCCGCCTTTTCTGCTCTGATACGACAACGCCTCACGCAACTGATCGTTCGTTATCAATTTAGAGGCTAACATTATTTCCCCGAGTAAAATTTCTTTCTTCCTGTTAGCGTCGACTACGTGCTCGTTTGCGTTCCTCACTACCTGCAAATTCAGGAAAAAATTCAGCTCCGGCTCGGATATGTACCCTTTTTCAATCAGTATCTCGCCTGTTTTGCCGCCATATTTGCCTTGGTATTCAAGCGCTTCCAGAAGCTGGGCTTCCTTAATCGCTCCCGATTCAAAAATCAGCTGACCTATTATGTTATCTATACTCTTGCCGCGGAACGGCAGTAATAATTCCAGATAACGAAGCGGTCTCATCGACAGATAGACATGCATCAAGAGCAGTATTATCCAGATATATGTCAGATAATATTCGGGTAATCCGATCCATATTCCGCCGACACCCACGAGCCCCATCAGAAACGATATACCGAGGATCGCGGCGGTAGCCTGAGCGTCCGAGAGTCCGGCATATAAAAGGTGGTGGTGAAAGTGGTGCCTGTCCGGGTCGAACGGGTGACGTCCCAGGCTTATTCTACGTGCGAACTGTCCGCATATATCATATATAGGAAGAGCCAGCAGCCAAGCTACTGAAATCGGCGGTATAACCGCATCATTCCCTTGTGACAGCCCGATTGTCAGCCATGAAAGAGTCAGTCCCAGGGCCAGACTGCCGGAGTTCCCAAGGAAAACGCTCGCCCTTTGACGAAAGCGATGGCGGAGGTTGTATACGAGAAAACCCGCAAGCGATCCGGCCAATATAACCGTCACATTTACACCCTCTGAGTTCCCCGATACGAAACTACAAAGCCCGAGCCAGACTATGATTATTAATCCGAGTCCTCCTGCGAGCCCATCGAGCCCGTCTATTAAATTTATTGCGTTTATCATCAGAACGATGGAGATAATCGAGAACGGGACAGACATCCAGCCGGTCCATAATTCCCCTGAGCCGAACAAATCTCCGAGCTCGTCAATCCGCAGAGCCCCCGGACTTACGAGCAGGAAAGCAGCTATAAATTGAACAGCCAATTTCACGTATGCCGGAAGAGAATAGGCATCGTCCGCGACACCGGTAATAAGAACAAGAATCAATGCGGCAAAGAACCAGGTTTCCGATGATATCGCTCCGGTAAGAAGCACCATAATTATAAAAACCGGGAATACAGCCAATCCGCCTATGGGGGGGACAGCCCGGTCGTGTCTCTTCCGGCCGCCGGGCTGATCAAAGAATCCCATCCTCGACGCCAAACTGCATAAAAGCGGTATTGCCGCGAGTACAGCGAGAAACGAGATTATTCCGTTAAGCTCATTTACTCCGAACATCTCATCCTTGTGTCGATACCCCGAGTTGTGATAAGGTAAGAAATTTTAAAACCTTCCACATTGAGTTTGAAAAAATCTTTTTCTCAGGACAGAATAATGTGAGATCCGGTCTTATTCGGACAGGCAGTAAAAAGCAACTTTAACCTGCCGAATTAATTTAATAAAAGTCTATACTATATAGATGTTTATGCAAGAGTCGCAACGAGAAATATCGGAATACGGCAGTTGGATCCGTGAACTTTTATTAAATTGGATCTATTAGCGTTATTCCTGACTCCCATCGAATCGAAGTGCTGTATAATTGTTTTTTTTGCATTATAATTTTAGGAGTTTAAGTGACCGATTTCCCAATCATGTTAATGACTCAGTAGTCAGCATAGACCTGATACATATGCAGAAGGCAAAAAATACGTCTAAGATATTCGATCCACAGCATGCGGGAATTAATAAGACGGCGGATTCCGAACACAGAAAGGCATTTGCCGTACGTGAGCCCCGGAAGGACATATCGTTAAGGCTGAAGGAACTGTATGAGTACCATGAATTAATCTATTTTCTCATTTGGCGGGACCTGAAGGTCAGATACAAGCAAACTGCACTCGGCGTCTCCTGGGCAATACTTCAGCCCTTCATGACAATGGTGGTATTCACAATATTTTTTGGCAATCTGGCAAAGATGCCATCCGAGGGCCTACCCTACCCCGTATTCTCATTCGCCGCTCTTCTGCCGTGGCAACTCTTTGCAAATGCCATGACTACCGCGAGTAATAGTCTTGTCAACAACCGCGATTTGATAACAAAGGTATATTTCCCGCGGATAATACTTCCCATCGCCTCGATAGTAGCGGGACTTGTCGACTTTTGTATTGCATTCGTGGTATTGGTGGCGATGATAATTTATTATGGGATTATACCATCGGCTGCTATATTAGTGCTGCCCCTCTTCGTGCTGCTCGCAATGGCATCCGCTCTGGCAGTGAGCATGTGGTTATCCGCATTAAACGTCCAGTATCGGGACGTCCGTCATCTCATTCCGTTTATGACTCAAATCTGGCTCTTCGTGACGCCGATTGCTTACCCCAGCAGCCTCGTCCCCGAAAAATGGCGGTTCATATACGGTCTTAACCCTATGGCGGGAGTCGTGGAGGGATTCAGATGGGCGCTTCTCGGAAAATCAAACGTGAGCTGGTCGCTGGTAACCATATCTTCCCTTATGGTCTTGTTTCTCTTAGTAGGCGGTGTGCTGTACTTCAGACGAATGGAAAGAACGTTCGCGGACGTGGTTTAAAATGAGAGAGATATATATAAAAGTCAGAGGCATAGGTAAAGAATACCGGATAGGCGAGAGAAACGAATATAAGACTATCAGGGACAGTATAACGGGCTTTACCTCGAGGAATTTCAAAAAACTGATTTCGAGCTTCGATAGAAGACCCGGCGCCGGCACGCAGTACACGGATTCCCGTGCAGAAATAAAGCCGCCGAATAATTATTTTTGGTCCCTTAAAGATGTGAGTTTCGACGTCAGCAAAGGGGAAGTCGTAGGAATCATAGGCCGAAACGGCGCCGGAAAAAGCACGCTGCTTAAAATTATAACGGGAATTACCGAACCGACTGAAGGGAGGATCGACTTATACGGCAGAATAGCTTCCCTCCTCGAAGTCGGCACCGGCTTCCACCTCGAATTGACAGGGAGGGAAAACATTTATTTAAATGGCGCCATACTTGGCATGAAAAGGCAGGAAATAGACAGGAAATTTGATGAGATAGTAGATTTCTCCGAGATCCTGCAGTTTATTGATACTCCCGTCAAATATTATTCCTCCGGAATGAGGATCCGCCTCGGTTTTTCGGTTGCGGCCCATCTCGAACCCGAGATCCTTCTGATAGACGAGGTTCTTGCCGTGGGGGACGCGGCATTCCAGAAAAAGTGTCTGGGCAAGTTGAACAACGTAGCGACGTCTGAGGGCAGGACGGTGCTGTTCGTTAGCCACGATATGGCCGCCATCCTTTCATTGTGTCACAGAACAATTCTGCTGGAAAACGGGCGGAAAGTCTCCGAGGGCCCGACTGATCACGTTGTGCAGGATTATATGCAGCTGATGAGTGCGACATACGAAACCCCTCTTGAGGAGAGAAAAGATCGCGAGGGCGACTCGAGCGTTATGGTCACTTCCCTCAAGATCGAGAGTTCGGAACCGTATGCTCCTATCCGCGTAGGTGACCGATTGAATATCGTAATCGGGTATAAGAGCGATAATCCGGTTCGCTATCCGCGGATCATCATCAGAATACGGGACTTCAGGACTCGCGTAAACATACTGCGCCTCGACAGCGACATGCGGAGCGGGCTCCCGGAAATACTACCTCCCTCGGGATATATTACATGCCAGACCGACGAATTATACCTCACACCCGGACGGTGCATCGCGGATCTGGAAGTTAGAAGAGGGATGTTCAAAGCCGATCAGATCGAATACGCCGGACATTTCGACATCGAGACCAAAGATATATTAGGTTCCGGCAAAATACCCTCGCGTGATCAGGCCACAACGTTGATCAAATATAAATGGCAGCTGGAGGAAGATTAACCGGGAATATTGCTTCGCAATCGAAACAGAGAGCAATCATTAGCGGAAAAAGAGACAAGCAAACATATGGACGAAAAACCTCTGGTATCGGTCAAAATTCCATTCTTGAATGCGGAAAAATTCCTCGCTCAAACCATAGATAGCGTTCTGGCGCAGACATTCACGGAGTGGGAGCTTATTCTCGTAGACGATGGATCAACTCAATAAAAAGATGAACACCTACGTATTTACGACATAGCGTTTCTTGAGTCGTTCGTATATGCATCTTTTTGGAAAACAGGCGTCTTTGTCGACCCCTTTCAAACGCCACACTTCATTCCAGAGATGGACGGCTTTTGTTTTAAATACCGCCATTTTTGCCATTTCTATCCAGGGAACACACAGTGAAACAGTCAAAAATTTATACCAATGCTCAGACAGTATGGGACAAAATGTGTATGGTTTCCTTACATAGTCCTTCATACTGTACTTCCCGACCGCGTGGTTTAAAAGATCGGGTCCAATCTGGCCCCATATTAATTCGCTCGGATCATATTTTGAGGATTCATGTAAACAGTATTCCATTATTTCCGAACCATGCGGCGCCCTAATTACACAGCTTTCGACATGAGCTGAATGCTCACCCGACTCTACGGCGCTGGCAAATACATAATCGCTCTTAATATTGAACGGAGACAAGCAAATTACATCGGTATCAACCCAGTAATTCCCTCTCTCCAACAGCAATTGATAACGGAAAATATTGGAGAAACCCGAATAGCTGTCACGGTCTTTGTATTTGAAAATTCTCTCAGACGGCACTATTTCACTCGCATCCTTCAGGACAGCCCCCTCCGGGATATTGTCAATCTCGCTGTATGTATATAAATGGAATTCATGGCCATTGTTCAAGAAAGACGCAATACACAACCGCTCCATCACGGACAGCTTCTGTCCAATCCAGAGACTCTGAATCACGGGCAGCTCATTTGCAGATTTATTATTCAATTGATCATTCCTGCTTTAAATCGCGTAATCAGAATAATTATCAATTAATTAGCAAGGACTGTCAGCCCGAATAAATCCGGGCGATGCTTGCCATTCCGGATAACAGATAAGCGTCTACCTGTTAGCATTTGATAGAAACAAGCCGCTCATCATAAAGGCTTGCGGGCCACGAACAGCATATAGTTCGAGCTGCTAAGGATTCTCCGCAACCACTCCGCGGTACCGCGGGACTCAAGCCTGTACCTTGACCGGTTGGAGACAACTTCGAATCCGGCAGAGCGAAGGGCACGCCTCCATCTGGCGGAAGACAGGAAACTGCTGTAGCGCTCCTGCGGATCGGCAGAATCCGGGTCATAGAGCTCCCCCCACTCTTTTTCCACCGTCTTATTGCCCGTCATTCTGCCTAAGCTCATCCTGAGCCCGCTTTTAACCATTTTGCGCAGGTGGAAAGGGCTCCATATGCGATGTGAGGAAAAAACAAACAGCGCCCCGGGTTTCAGCACACGCAAGACTTCTCTCAGAGCCTCCAGTTTACCGCCATAGCCGGGTATGTGATCGAGTCCGTTAAAAGAATAGAGGGCGCAATCGAACGTCCCGTCCGCAAATTTGAGGGACATGGCATCCATCTCTTGAAAATCTATCTTTAGATTGTGCTGCGATGCTTGCAGCATAGCCACCTTCAGCATTGAAGGGCTTATATCTATCCCCACAACCTCGAAACCCATCTGCGCCAGCGGGATCGAAGTCCGCCCGGCCCCGCAGCCAAGATCCAACAATTTCCCTCCCTGGGGGAAATAGTGCCGGATCAGCATCTCCTCGGATTTCCATAGCCCTATATCGCCCTCATAGCAAGCTATGACCTCCGAACTCTCATACGCATCGCGAACTATCTTCTTTGCTAATGGTTCATTCATCGAATAACCACTCCAACGCAACCTGCGCGTAATGCACTAAATCCGGGACGGCATAAACAACCTATGTCCAACCCAGACTCCTGTTCCTTACGCCAAGTTTTCAATCATAATACTTACATATTATAATGTAGAACAGAACCTAGAATTCATAGCATAAATAATAGTAGACAACCTGTCCGGATTGCGTAAGATAATGAAAAAATTCCTTTATGCCCAAAGAGTTACATTCGAAAGAAACAGTTACCCGCTACCTGTATATCGATAGATCTTCCATTTATACCGATCTGTGGTATCTACTAGTCTATAATTCGAATATACATAATCGAAGACTTCTTGCAACCTGGGACTCATAGTACAGTTTTCATTTACCCTTTCGGTGAAATCCATAAACTTCCATTTTTTCCTCTCTTCCTTATCGAAGGGCGGCAGGTATATGTCAGTAGCGGACGTATCCACGATGAGAGGCTTTTTTTGCTTTATATCCTCAAGGAACTCCTCTATCATCTCATCAGTAGTATAGGCGCAAAGGAATAGAGGCAGCTGATGGAAAAAACGGGAGGGCGCCTTCATATTGGTCGCGTAGTTGTAATATGCCGAAGTACCCCACATCAATAGATACTTCTCGCCGCCGAGATTATCCCTGATCGCTTCCAGCACTGTATTTTCATTTATGGTAGTTGAGGCAAACTTCTCAACGCGTGTGGGGATTTTAGCCAGCGCCAGGAACGACATGGCTATAAGAAATCCAAAAATCCAAATGTTAGACATCTTGATTTTCCGGTTGAACACACGCAAATAAGCGGAAGCGAAATTCCTGAGGAACTCGAAAATAAAGTAACCCGTCAGAATAGCGAATACCGGAAGCCAGCATAAATAGTAGTGAGTGAACATTAAACCCGAGAGGCTGGATAAAATGAATTCGACAGGTAGTCCGATTACGCCTAATGAAATTAAAGCCATTTTGTACTCATCCATTTCAGGCTTAGTAATAAGGGTAAACACCCCCACAACCCATGAGACTATGACTATTATCGGGAGACCCGTGGGTGAAATCAGCCTTAATCCGAACATTAGAGAAGCTATCCTGTCTCTTAGAGAAACAATGGAATAAGCAGAATTGTATCTTATAAACGCATCGTAGAAATCATGGAGGGCGTCCATCCAATAGAAATAAACCAAAACCGATGCTAAAACGAGAATTGCACCGAGAGCGTACGCCATAATTTCTTTGAGAAGCAGGTAGTACCTCCGATTGGCGATACCGGAGATAAAAATCAGTAGAGCAATTGAAATTTCTATGCCCGTATTATTCGGTCTCAGCAGAAATGACAGCGAGAAAATGATTCCTATTAAAAATATATAGAGTAAATTCGAACTCGGGCCCCTTGAACGTAAAAATAAATAAATGGCAGCGAAACTCAGCGGCATCGAGTATTCTTCGGTAAAATTCCCACCGTTATCATTCACATAAAATAAAGCTAAGGGCCAGACTATTGATGCAAAGACAGCGGGTATCCTGCCGAAGGCCTTTTCAATTACTGAATAGCCGAGGGCAACCGCAATAAATAATGAGATTAACTCTATGATATATAGGCCCGACATGGGCGTATGGCCGATCAGGACCGCGAGCGCATTAATGTAATACAGCAGAGGGCCTTTGTTATCCCATAAGTCCGTATATAGTGTGTCGCCGTTTAGTAACTGCTGACCGACATAGAGAAATATCGCCGAATCCGCAGTCGGATCCTTCGCATCAAGCGGAAGAAGTGATATTCCCGCTATCAAGGTTATTAAAATTAGAAAGAAGTAAATATAGATAGTCCGGAGGTTTCGAATGTTTCCATTTAGCATATATCAATCTTTAAAGATTACAGTCAATTCCCGAGAAAATGTCATATTTATTATATCCGTCATTTTACTTTATCGCTCCCGTACATTCAAACATCAAATTAACATAGAAAAGAGGGTTTTTGGACACAAGTTCCGGTATTTACCAGGTCGGGCTTCATGGTAAATCATATTTATGTTAAATGGTGTATATTTTAATTATATTCCAGCCAGCCATTGAATAACTATTTGAGTACAGCAAGTATATAAATTAGATATAGTCACAACGATATGGACGAGAAAATCTACAATGTCTTACTGAATACACTGTAATTACGGATAATTATGACAGACATTGTCTTTAAAAAATACAATCCGTTATCCCAATTCGATAGAGTTAAAGAGATCTGGACATCATTGCTCAAAAAATGTCCTCATGCCTATTATCAGTCGTGGACGTGGCGAGAGCACTGGATAAAAAGCCTGCCTCAAGACTCCAATTTATATCTGATTACCGGGTTCAAAAACGACCTCCCAGTCATAGCTTTCTTTATCGGCGGCAAGACCAAATTACGAGCCAAGTTGTTGAGATTCCATGAAATATCGTTAAATTCAACACACGACCCGTATTATGATTTAGTATGGATTGAATATAATTCGATGCTGATCGACCCGGACGTAACGATTTCCCTAGAGTCATTGATAGAGCTTATTCCTGTAAAATGGGATGAATTCACCATGACCAGATTTTCATCCATTTATAATCCCAACTTAACATTTGACAATAAACTCAATAATTCATACAACTTATATATTACGGATCTTAAATCTCATTATGTAAATCTGGATAATGTTCGTAGCAACAATAATGATTATCTGGCGCTGATTACGCCGAAAAAGCGATACCAGATACGCCGTTCCATGAAAGAGTATGAAAAAATTGGGGAATTAAAGGTGCTCGTAGCCGGGAGTGCAGAAGAAGCCTTAAGAATTTTCGAGGACTTGATTGAGCTGCACCAGAAAAGATGGACGGAGCGCGGACAGCCGGGAACCTTCTCAAATGAATATTATAGCGATTTCCACAGAAAGCTGATCTCGACGCGATTCGAGCACGGTGAGATTCAACTGATTAAAATATCCGCCGGTAACCACGTTCTCGGATGTCTTTACTGCTTCGTTTACGAAGGCAAGGTCTACGGATATTTGTGCGGATTTCATTATCTCAAAGGCCATCTATATAGTCCCGGTTTGATAAGCCACTATCTCGCGGTGCTATATTACATAAATACGGATTTAAACTGTTACGACTTTCTTGAAGGAGACTATCCGTACAAAAAAAGCCTGGCGACGGATTATAACGAGATGCAGCATATTCGAATTGAGAAACGGAATATGAAATATAAGCTATGGAAAATATTAACAAATCTGAAACGAGTATATAATAAGGCAAGGGACTTTATTTCATAAAGACCGGCTGACCCTGTCAGCAGCCGATATCGCCACGGATATGATAGTATAATTGTTGAAATAATTCTATGAGCCAAGAACCCCTGGTTTCCGTAATAATAGCATTCCTGAACGCAGAGAAGTATTTTACAGAAGCTATCGAAAGCGTATTTAATCAAACTTATACAAATTGGGAGCTAGTCCTGATAGACGACGGATCTACGGACGAAAGTACGAAAATAGCCATTGATTATGCCAAGAAATACCCCGACAAAGTCCACTATTTTCAACACGAGGGGCACCAGAACAGAGGAATAAGCGCTTCAAGAAATTTAGGAGTTAAAAATGCAAAAGGGAAATACA
This sequence comes from Thermodesulfobacteriota bacterium, assembly GCA_041753155.1. Lineage (GTDB taxonomy): Bacteria > Desulfobacterota_D > UBA1144 > Nemesobacterales > UBA2774 > 2-12-FULL-53-21. Next base: position 16,117 of record JBGSVA010000023.1, read on the forward strand.
TAGCTACTCTGGATGCAGACGACAAATGGATAGAAAAAAAGCTCGAAGAACAGGTGGAAATACTCAAGACCAATAAAGAGGCAGCTATGGTCTACGGTACAACAAAGTACTGGTATAGCTGGACCGGGAGTTTGGATGATGAAGACAAAGATTTTATAATAGACCTCAAAATTAAAACAAACACAATTTATAAACCCCCCACACTGCTGACTCTCACGCTAGAATCGGAGACCATTACCGGCTCCATGTCGAGTATTATGATAAGAAGTGATATTGTAGCAGCAGTAGGAGGTTTTGAAGACAGTTTTACCGGAATGCACGAAGATCAGGCCTTTCTGGGAAAAATATACGCAAACTACTCAGTTTACATATCTGACGCCTGTTGGGATATGTATCGGCAGCACCCAGATTCACTCTGTAATATTGCAACGAAAGAAAAGCAGGATAGGTCAACGGAACTGTTTTATTTAAATTGGTTAGAAAACTATGTGCAGAAAAACGGGGTTGAGGACCCCGAACTCATAAAAGCTCTTTTGTATCGGAAATGGAAATTCAAACATGCCACCTTATCAACGATAAAAGATTCATACTATAACACACTTGGGAATTTTAAATATTTATTTAAACAAACGGCCAAGAAAAGATTGCCGGAATCCCTTAACCTTTACTTCCTGAAAAAACTAAAGGGCGAGAAATTTCGTCCGCCGGTCGGGTCAGTTGAATTCGGAGAACTGAGAAGACTTAAACCCATAAGTGAATGCTGGGGTGAGGATCGCGGGATTCCCATTGACAGATATTACATAGAAAAATTCATCGAAGCTAATTCGGATTATATAAAGGGGAGGGTCCTGGAGATCGGAGACGACAGATATACACAAAAATTCGGCAAAAATTCGGTAACCCGAAGTGATATTTTGAACCTGGAAATGAGTGCCAATCCCGAAACTACTATAGTAGCAGATTTGGCTTCAGCGCCACAGATACCGTCGGATACATTCGACTGCATCATCTTCACGCAAACACTGCAGCTAATATATGATATGCACTCGACAATAGAGACATTATATCGCATTCTAAAACGTGGGGGGGTTATGCTTGTAACTGTCTCCGGTATTAGCCAGACAACCGACGATCAAACATGGGATAGAAACTGGTGCTGGCGCTTCACCTCAGTATCGGTGGAGAAGTTATTTGGAGAAAAGTTCCCACCGGAAAATCTCGAGGTCAAGGGTTTTGGCAATGTTTTAGTCGCAGCCAGTTTCCTTTATGGATTGTCCACTAATGATTTAAAGCAGCAAGAACTGGATTACTACGATCACAGATACGAAATCTTGATTACAGCAAGGGCCGTGAAACCTAGTTAACCCCCGGAAAGCATATGAATCCGAGAATCCCCATACTTATGTACCATCAGGTAAGTTCTAAGCCTCATCCCAATTTTCTGGATTATACAGTTACCACACAGGCATTCGCGGCTCAGATGAAAGTTTTGAAACTGCTAGGCTTTGTGCCGATTACTTTTAGTCAATTAAGAGATTATAAGGAAGGAAGAGCAAACTTACCTCTAAAACCAGTCATAATCACTTTCGACGATGCTTTACAAGAGGCTATAGAAAATGCCGTGCCAATATTAGTAACTTTGGGATTTCCCGCCGTATTTTACATCACTACGGATTTCATAGGGAGAAGAAGTAGCTGGATGATACCTGAAGTGGACGTTGAATTTGAGGTTGCCGACTGGCCAAAAATAAAGAGCCTGGACTTAAAGAACTTTGAGATCGGAAGCCACAGTATGACTCATCCTCACATGGATATTATACCGGCCGTTGATTGTCTCAGAGAAATGGAGGGGTCACGTAGGGTCCTTGAGGACACTCTCGGACACGAAGTAAGGCATATGGCTTATCCTCACGGTGCCTACAACAGTAAAGTCAGAGATTTGGCATTTGAATCGGGGTACTACACCGCGACCACTTGTGAACCGGCTTTTGCCGGGTTGAACGACGATATGCTGAGCTTGCCACGAATAAACGTCGGCATGGAGGATTCATTATTCGATTTCATATCTAAGCTGTACATTGCGGAATCCATCAATATATTGTTGAAAAATAATATAGGCCGCCTGAGAGGTAAAATACCCCAACCCGTCAAAAGATTTGTTAAAAAATATCTTTACCTCAGAAAGACAAATTAATCATAATATGATTAAGGTAAGCATTGTTATACCTACATTTAACCGTTGTATCTCAGTGAGCCGCGCTCTTGCCGCCATCACCCGTCAGACATTTCCTCGTGATGAATTCGAGGTTATTGTCTCTATTGACGGTTCGGAAGACGGCACAAAAGAAATGGTAGACGTGTTTAAAACGGACTTTAGCCTGCGTTCCATTTGGGACACAAATTCCGGCAGGGCAGCTGCATGTAATAAAGCGATCCTGGAGACAATCGGCGACATATTAATTATATTGGATGATGATATGGAACCTTCCCCGGATTTGATTGAAGCTCACTATACTGCTCATCAAGACAATATGAAAATTGGCGTGATTGGAGCAGTTCCAATCATTGTCGATGAATCCTCAACCCCTATCGTACGTTACAACGGAGCAAAATTTAATTCCCATCTCAAGAAGATATCCGAGCCCGGTTATAAAATAAGGGTCTGGGATTTTTACAGCGGGAACTTTTCTATCAGCCGGGGGAATATGTTTGAGATAGGCCTATTCAATGAAGATTTTGTAATATACGGGAACGAAGACGTAGAGCTCGCACACCGTTTACTCGAATCCGGCATTAATATTGTGTATAGCCCCGATGCGTATTGTATTCAGCATTATGAGAAAGACTTCCGGGGGCTGGCCAAGGATACAATCGCCGCAGGTAAAACCGCTGTTTTACTATATACAAAATACCCGGACACATTTAAAGAACTAAAGCTTATAGAATACAACTTCACGGGGTGGAAGTGGCGTTCACTCCGCTTATTTCTGATATGGACAAGTATATTGATCCCGGCTACGACTAACTTTTTGATTTCTATAATAAACCTGTTCGAGCGACCCGATTCCAGAGTACACGAGAGGCTCTATCACTTAGCTATGGATTATTTCTTTTGGCTCGGGGTTTGGACCGCATTAAGAAATCATAAATGCAAAAAAGAATTTATCTCCAAAATAAAATCCTCGAAGAAACCTCAAAGATGTCCGAAACCGTAATTTATTATATAGACAGCAAGAATAACGGCGGTGCCGAGCAGGTGCTCTTCACCGTCCTGACTAAACTGGATCGTAAATCGTGGAAGCCGGTGCTCGCATATCACCCAAGCACCGGCATATCAGCCTTTATCAAAAGTGTAGAAGCCATAGATGTGGATACAATAGCCATGCCCGAAATACGGAGTTACATGGAAATCAATAGAATCCTGAAGTTCGCCGAGAACCTGAAACGTTTTCGACCCGCAATATTCCATGCCAACCTAAACTGGCCGCTCTCCTGCAGTTACGGCATTATCGCCGCATACCTGGCGCGGGTTAAGGTCATCATAGCGACCCAGCACCTATATTCGGAAATTAGATGGCGCCGCGGCCGGATAGAGCAAAGACTGATCTCCTATCCGGTGGACAGCTATATCGCTGTATCGTACGATATTGCAAGACAGCTAAGAGAGATAATAAGGTCGGAAAATAAGGTGGAAGTCGTGCACAACGGAATCATACTGGAGAATTACAGCAACCGCCTCCATAACATACCGGGTAACGACGTCTACGGCTCCATAAGGCAAAACAGAGAAAATTATCCGGTAGTGCTCACAGTTGCACGTTTGGACAAACAAAAGGGACATGCCTATTTATTAAAGGCCGCGGCCGAGATTCCGGGGACGCTCTTCGTATTCGCCGGAGACGGCCCCGAAAGAGCTAATCTGGAAAATGAGACACGGAGGATAGGTTTAACGGACAGAGTTATTTTTCTAGGAAGCAGAAACGACATTCCGGAGCTGCTGTACGGATGCGATGTGTTTGTTCTCCCGTCGCTCTACGAGGGATTGCCCTTATCAATTATGGAAGCCATGGCGGCCGGGAAGCCCGTAGTAGCCTCCAATATCGGTGGGGTAAACGAACTCATAATAGACGGGGAATCGGGATATCTGGTGCCGCCCGGGGACACTCATGCTCTCGCTCGCGCAATTAACAACATCATTTCAAATCCGGTATTAGCTCAAAAGATGGCCTCTGCGGGAAAAACCGCTGTGGCAAGGGATTATTCAGCCGAGAAAATGGTAGCGGGCGTCACCGGGATATATTATAGAAACATGTACCGTAGAGGATTGGCCAAATAACCGAATGTGGACAGATAAAAAGACAGAAGTGCCCGGCGACAAAATTAGTAAAAAAGGAGCCGATTGGCGTTTTCTTTTACACAATCCAACGCCCGCTAAAAGTGCATGTTTTACGTCAGGAATGTTAGCCGAGGCAGTTAAAACAATCTCAATCGATGTTATTGATACAAATACTCATATTACAAGTAACGACTGTGATTTAGCCGTCGGTACTGACCCCGACGAAAATACATTACACGCAATATGGAAATCCCTGCAATCCGGAGGATGCAGTTATATAGAATGGTCAATACACCCTCTCCAATACTTTGATAACATTCGTAAAAAATTAAGAGAAATCGGCTACGAAGATATAAAACTTTATTTTCTCCAGATAAATGAAGACAATCCGCAATTAGTAACCTATATACCTTTAGATTCAATACCGGCTTTAGAATATTTCATCATTCGCGATCTCAGACATAAGACAAATAACATCTTCAAACAATTTATAAAAGCAATACGCCGTTTGATATGGATGAAATGTAGTCGAATTTTAATGAGCTATCCGATAGCATTAAGCACAAAATGGGACAAGATAAAAATCTGCTCGATCTCATATAAACCCGATGTTAGAGCGAAGTCGTCAATAACATCCAGTATATCGCAATCATTTTCTTCAATTGCAGTTATCACATCGGCAAAATTCTGCCTTCTCGAAATTATTGAGAAAACTGTACCAGCCTACATAGAGTGCGTAGAACCGTTACGTATCGGGGAAAATATTTCCATAGCGCTGCATAGCCAAGAGACCAGCACCAATCAAGTTATTCTATTCGTCTTTGCGGATTCTTATCAAAGACCACTTATGGTCGTTAAAGTTTCTCGGACGAAAGAAACTTTTGCGACCTTGATTAGCGAATCAAATAATCTTCTTGCTATCCAAGAACGATTCGAGAAATTCAGCGGGATTCCCCAAATACTCTTCAGCGTCAGGGATAACGATTTCGTAGCTATAGGACAAAGTTATATAGCAGGAGTACCCATCAGTACATACCTCAATAAGGCAAATTCCCGTGAATTATGCTTGAAGGTAACATCCTGGATTTTAAACTTTGCTGAGAAAACAAAAACACCCACAACGCGAGATTCATTGGACAATATAATAAAACCTATTGAATGTGACGTCGATCAATTATTCAGCGTTCTCTCCGATACCAATTCCGCGGACCAAGTAAAAAAGATACTTGATAACTTTGCACCTTTATTTCTAGTATTTGAGCATGGAGACTTCGGTCCATGGAACATTCACCTGACCCCCAACGGCGAGCTCGGTGTAATTGACTGGGAAGGCATGAGGATTTCCGGTTTGCCCGCGACGGACTTGATATATTTTCTTACAAACATTAATTTTTTTCTTGAAGGCACATGGAGGACACGTAAGTTTATCGAAAGCTATAGAAATATACTGGACTGCTCCACATTTTCAGGTGAAATATTCCAAGAGTGTCTAAGCCATTACGCGCTTAAAATGGGCTTATCATCACATGAAATGTCCATTTATCGTCTAATAACATGGTTAATACAAACTCACTCTGAATGGCAACACGCTATGGGGGTTACGGAAGAACAATCCGCATCCACTCATATAAAAAAACATTTATTCCATATCTTGCTTAAGGAAGAGCTCAAAAATCACCTTAATACATCGGATACCAGTACAGATTAACGCAGAACAACTCCTATAAACATGCGGATCCTATTCATCTCAAGATATTTCCCTGATGACCCGAGGACGAAGGTCCACGGCGTCTATAAACGTATGGGGACTTTCATAGAGGCGCTTAAGGGTATCGCCGATCTGGACATGCTTTTTTATACTTCACCTGACGCACGTTACACGCCGGCACAGGTTTCGGAGCTGGAGCACTCGTTAGGAAAGCACTGGAATGCGGATATCAGGTTATTCCTGTGTCCGATGTCCGAGTACAAGAACCGGACCAAGCTCGACAAACTAACGTCATTCGGAAAGGGGATCTTCAGTATTTTCAACCAGCACGGTTACCTTGAGCTGAGCGGAAAGAGACAAGTTCAGGCTGTTGAAGAATGCCTCGACAGAAAGCCGGACGCGATATTCGCGCACAGGCTTCCTTCGATGTGTCCGCTGATCCTGACAAGGAAACCGCTGCCGCCGATTTTTTTCGATTTTGACGACATAGAACATATAGTGCTGTCGAGATCGATAGCGCGGCAGAACAACTTAAAGAGCAAGCTTCTATACCTTCTGATACCGGCCTTGCGATCGGGAGAAATTAAAGCGGTAAACCTGGCTGCCGAGACCTACGTATGCTCCGAAAAGGACCGGACGTATATAGCGCGCGCGTTCCACAATACGAAAGCGTTCGTCATACCCAATTCCGTCAGCTTGCCCGAATTACACGATCCGTCGCCGGACCCGACTCTACTTTTCATAGGGTCGGATTACGGGGCTAATTTAGAGGCGGCGGAATTTTTGGCAGAAAAGATCTGGCCATACATATATCCCCGGGTTCCCGACGCAAAGCTCATAATAGCGGGAATACCACCCGAAAAACTCAACAATTCGGGGCTCTATGGCCCAGGCATAGAGATAGCCGGGTTCGTCGCCGACCTCGACAGACTTTATCGAAGATCCCGCGTAATTGTAACTCCCCTGCTTGTGGGAGGCGGAACACGGTTTAAGATAATAGAAGCCGCGGCTTACGGAAAACCCATCGTGTCAACAGCAATTGGGGCCGAAGGCATAGAGCTTTCTCCCGGCAGTGAGATCCTGATCCGCGACAACCCGAAAAGGTTTGCCGAAACATGCATAGAATTACTTAAAGACAGAGCCCTGTGCAAAACAATAGGTAAGGCGGCTAGAGCGAAATCCGAGAGTCTGTATGACCGAAATGCCGTCGTAAAACTGATTAATGACCGTATTGTCGGCAATATGAAATTAACTGCATCTTAAGCGGTCATTCCGATGTATAATTTTATATGATGGCGAACGTGAGCGTTATTATTCCAACCCACAACCGTGCGCAAATACTCAATAATTCTGTAAACAGCGTACTGTCTCAGACATACCGCGACTTTGAGCTGCTGATAATAGACGATTGTTCCACAGATAACACATCCGAAGTGCTCGAGGGCATCAAGGACGAGAGGGTACGTGTTATCAAAAATCCCTCGAACAGGGGAATCGCCGCCGTAAGAAATATCGGTATCATGAACTCCAGGGGACGATACATTGCGTTTCTGGACGACGATGACGAATGGCTTCCCGATAAACTCGAGAAGCAGCTAAATATTATAGAGAACAGCCCTGCCGGCCTGGGCTGTGTCTACACCGGCTGCATGATTATCGATATGGAAACTAACGATGTGTATCAAACCTCAATCCCGCAATACCGGAATAATGTATTAACACAATTACTGATGAAGAATTTTATTACCACATCCACAACCATGATAAAAAAAACATGTTTTGACAAAGCCGGTCTGTTTGATGAACAGATTCCGTACGGAGAAGATTATGACATGTGGATCCGCATTTCGGGGGATTTCGAATTCGACTACATAAAAGAGCCGCTGGTGAAATACCGTATCCATAAGAATTCGATTAGCACGAATAACGCGGTATTGATCAAGGGTCTTGAAATGATATTGGCAAAACACGAGGTGCTGTTCTCAAGCGATAAAAAATCTTACAGTAATTTCCTGCTCGTGCTCGGGGTAGCGTATTGCTACGTCGGCAAAACCAAAGAAGGCATTAAAGTGTTCGTCAAGGCTATAAAGCTCTATAAATTCGATGCGAGACTGTACTATAACCTGGCGCTTGCTGTGTTAGGCGCGGAGACATTTATAAAATTGAAAGAAGCAAAGCGGCATTATTTCCCGCTCCGGATAAAACCAGGATAAGTAATTCGTTTACGGCGGTACAGGTCGTCGCGCGATACCGACTGTATGTGAGAATTCAATGCAGAGATCAAATATTGCCAATGTAAATTTCCAGTATCTTTTAATATTCTCGGGGATAATACTGGCCGGGCTCATCGGTTATTTTATAGGTTTTAACGGAGTTTCCAAACTCTTCATAGCCGGGATTTTGGGAGTCGTATTCCTTATCTTGACCGTCATAAGACCGTGGGTGGCCGTATCGGCATTCTTCGCCTTAGTCCCTCTCGAGAGCCTGTTTGTATTTGAGGGCAGTATTACATCCACGATGACCAAGCTGGTAGGGGCTTATCTAGTCGTCCTTGTAATCATAACCGGATCGCTTAGGCACATACACGACGTATTCTCGAGTAAAAAGGTTCTGGCCATGATGCTGTTCGGAGGGGCGGCAACGGTATCCATCATGCTTTCTAAAGACATGTCTTTCAGCCTCCCCTTTTTAATCAGCTTATGGCTGTCAATTATTCTGTGTTTCGTGCTGGTATTGATGATTAGAGACACAAAAACCCTCAATATCGCTATATGGGCGTTGTTGATCGGAGGCGTTATCTCGATTATCAGCCCTATATTTTTTCGTTTCGGCCGAGTCGCAGGATATGAATTACAACGTTACGGAGGGTTATGGGGAGACCAGAACGAATTCGCTGCCCTGCTGCTGGTCTTAATCCCTCTCTCCGTGGTGAATATTATTACCTCCCGCAGAAATATCTATAAAATCATCTCCGTGGCGATATCAGCCACGCTAATAACAGGAGTGATACTCACTTATTCGAGAGGCGGTTTCCTCGCTCTCGGCCTGATGGTTGTGTTGGCTATGTTCAAATTAACTTCAGGAAGAAAGAGGTTAAAAATACTTGCTATATCCGTTCCCTGTATGATCGTAGCGTTTGCACTATTCTATTACTTTTTTTCAGAAGACATCATCGCCCGAATGGAGACACTGAAATTTCTCTCTAGTAAAGAGGCAGTCACGAAGGACGCATCGCTTAAAGCGAGGTATTATTTCTACTTTGAACTCACACCAAAGATTTTCAGCGAACATCCCATATTCGGCCTGGGCCTGAGACAGATCATATTTAACAACCCCTATCATTATGTCACGCACAATACGTTTTTTGAAGTTTTAACGGGAACGGGTCTACTGGGATTTATACCTTTTATCCTGATAATAGTTCTCTCATGGAAAGAATTGAGGACGGTAGAGAAGGCCGAAGGCGGCAATGATTACTATTTACGCTACTGTGCCTTAGCTCTGGAGCTGGGATTGCTGGCATACCTGTTCGCCGGTTTATTCGTCTCTCTTGATATGAACAAGATGTTATGGTTGACCATTTCGATGGCAGCTGTGGTGTTCAACTTATACAGAATCAACACGGGGAATAGTCATCAATCCGTGAACAGGTCCCGGAACCGGGATCATTATAATGACCGAAGGCTGACATACCCGAACCGCGTATGAGAGGATACCGCTGCATTATCCGTATTCAAGGTTACAGCCTGCATCCCTATGCGTTTATGTGTTATACAGAAAATAGAGTCCGTTATGGGTTCGCCAATTATAAAAAGGTAAATATCCACGAGGAAATAAAATGATTTATATACTACTTTTTCTAATATTTCTAATTCTTGCGCCGTACGTCTTTTACCCGGCCCTTATGGTGATACTAAATTATTTACTGTCGTATAAATACTCTGGAGGCTCCGATCAGACTCATACCGTGACAATTATTATACCGACATTTAACGAGGAGAAGGTAATAGCGGAACGGATAAAAAACCTGGATACACTGTTATACCCCAGGGAGCGGATGCAGGTGATAATTGTCGATAGCGGCTCGAAAGACAGTACGTTCGAGATGGCGGGTGCATCGGCAAAGTCATCGAGCCTCGACTGCATCGTCCTTAAGCAGGAGGAAAGGAAAGGGAAAGCAAACGCAGTCAATTTCGCCATACAACATGCGAAGGGAGAAATAATCATAGTAAGCGACGCTAACGCACTTTTCGAAAAAAACAGCGTTCACGAAATAGTAAAACCATTTAACAACATGGGTATCGGAGGCGCCGGCGGAAGATTTATTACGCTGGGAGATAACCTGGTCGGAAAAGGCGAAGAGCTTTATTGGTCTATCGAGGACAAGATCAGAAAAGCCGAAAGCATTATCTACTCGATCACAAACTTCAGCGGAGAATTCAACGCCTTCAGAAAGAGTTTGGGTATTCTTCTCGACGAAAAATCATTGGCGGAGGATTTTGATCTGTCATTACAAATCATAGAAAGGGGGCATAAGGTGGTATACGTGCCTGAAGCCATAGTATACGAGCCGGCCGTCGAGCATACACATGATTTGATAAAACAGAAGAAGCGAAGGGCAGTAGGGACCATACAAGTGATATTTAAACATATCAGTATGTTTTTGAATCCGAAGCTGTCGGTTTTCAACGTGCTATTGTTCTTTCATAAGGTCCTCAGGGTTTTCACGCCCGTCCTCGCCCTCATGATACTCACGCTATTTTACCTCGTACTGCATTCGCTCGATTACCGTTATAAATACGAAGCACTCGCCTTGGCTGGTGCAGCAATAATCGTCTCGATCGCACTGATCGAGCTCGTTTTTAAGAAAGGAATACTTCGGAAACTTTATTACTTTCTCGTTGTTCAATATTCATACATCCTGGCATGGTTCGAGTTCTTAACGGGCAGGTACAAAGTTACATGGGAAAAAACCGACAGCAGCAGGGATCTCAAAAATGTGATGGACAAAGTAAAATGAAACCCCGCCGCAGATATGGCGCTGCCGATTTAGGATGAAAATATTACACATTTATACGGGAGGGGGTGAGATATACGGGGCGGAAAGGGTTATATACAACCTTACATCAGAGCAGATGAAATGCTCTATGTATCCTGAAGTTATATATTTCAAAAGGTCCGGCCGAAATTCGTTCCTAGAACTTTTGAACGACCACCGGATACCGGTTCAAGTCGTTCTTTCACGAAGTAAGCTGGATCTCAATGCCTTTTTTACTCTAAGAAACATCTGCCGGCGCTCCTCTCCGCAAATTCTGCACTCTCATAATTATAAGGGGGACATATTTCTGGCACTGTTAAAAAGAACGATGAACGGATCCGCCCTCGTGTCCACAAAACACGGATCCACCGACTCTTCGGCCAGAATAAGGATTTACGATTATTTGGGTGATATGTCACTGAAATATTTCGACAGGGTAATAGCCGTTTCCAATTTCACAAAGCGGAGACTAATAGAACGGCGCATTCCCGAAGAAAAGATCAGGGTAATACAAAACGGCATCGACACTATGTCATTCGACCACTACAGGAAAGGCAGACTGAGGGGGGAATTAAACCTGGCTCCCGGTTCAAGGGTAATAGGGTTCATAGGACGTCTCGGACCGGAAAAGGGAATAAAATACCTGCTGGAGGCCGCCAGTATAATATGCAATAAAACGCATGGAGTATATTTTGTACTAGCGGGCGAAGGGATATTAAAAGAAGAAACCGAGGCGTTCATTGCTTCGAATAATCTTCAAGGCCGTATAATTATGCTTGGCTGGAGGAAGGACGCTACCGAGCTGATGCCCGACATGGATATCCTCCTGCTGCCCTCTTTAACCGAGGGTACCCCGATGGTATTGCTCGAATCCATGGCAATGGGCGTTCCGGTTATCGCATCCGACGTCGGCGGTATAGGTGAGGTGATCGAGGACTCTAAGACGGGACTGTTAATTAAACCGAGAGACCCTCAAGCAATAGTAAACTCCATAAGCACACTGCTTGAGAACACGGAGCTCGCGGCGAATATATCACGTAATTCAATTGCAGAGGTCAAAACCCGTTTCAGCGCCCACCACATGTCGGAACAGTACACACAAACGTACCTTAGTCTCACGAAGGAAACTAACGCATGATTACCGGCAACTCACTCCCCTTCGTGACATTCGTAATACCGGCCAGGAACGAAGAATCCAACATTGAGAGATGTCTGCGGGGCATATCGGATCAGGATTATCCGAAAGACCTGTACGAAATAATCGTCGCCGACGGGCATTCCGGGGACAGAACCGCCGAGATCGCACAATCGCTCGGCGCAAAAGTCATAAATAACGATAAGGTAATACAATCCGCGGGCAGGAATCTCGGAGCGGCGAACGCCAAAGGAAAGCTTGTAGCGTTCACAGACGCTGATATCGTGCTGGAGAAAGAATGGCTGAAGAAAGCGGTCACGCAATTCCGTGATCCGGGAGTGGCGGCGGTCGGTAATTTCCCTGAAATCGTGGCAGGATCAAATTGGATAGAAAAAGCATGGTTCTTTCATGTCAAAAACAAATATACGGCGAAAGACCCGGTATCAGTCGACTGGCTCGCATCCGCAAACGTAATTTTCGATAAAGCCATATTCGATCAAATCGGCGGATTTGACGAATCGATGAGATATACAGAGGACGTCGACATATCGTTCAGGGCACTAAGTAACGGATATAAAATGAAACTGGTACCCGGACTCGAATCGACCCACCTGCAGTATGAGACCTCATTAGGGGGTTTTATAAAGAGGCAACTCGCCGGAGGACACATGATACTCCGTCTCATAGAGAACCACGGCATAAAGAGGAACCGGCGTACGGCCTTTTTTATAGGTTATTATCTATTCTGGATAATTATGTTTAGTATAGGTTTATTCATAAACCTCAAGATATCGGCTTTCGCCATCTTCTTTATGATCCTGTTAGCTGGATTCCTCTCCGCCGAACGATGCAGGAACGCACGATCCTATAAATACTTTCTGCCCCTTGCATTCCTCCTCTTACTGTCAGGAATACTCCGGGCGGCGGCGCTCGTGCTGCCCGATAAGAAGTAAGTCCATCCAACAGTTTGAGCAGGTTGCAATGTATAATCACAACCTGCCCGATTCGTATTCAGCCGCATTTATAGAAGCTCACCGAGCTCCCGTAAAATTAATCAGGGATTCACGAAAATCTTTCCCTTCTTCGGAGACAGCGTAACGCTGCTTACGATATTACCCGTCTCGTAATCTCTATAATTGCCGCCTAGTGATATCGTCACGGTCCCCGAATCGCTGGGATTTACGACCACCTTGCCGCGTTCCCATTGTCTCTGGTAGGCATTGTTCACATAGGATAGGGCAGTAAGGGGTTTTCCCAGATCGAGAGCGTTCATCTTTTGAAGTATGCTATCGCTCAACACAGACTGAGACCATATCATGCCCTTTCCGTTTTCCCTTACAAGCAGGAGTGACGAAAGTGCGAACCAGAAGTCGCCGAACTCGATCTGTACGACCGGTTCCGCTCTTCTATTCTGTATCATATCCTGGGCGGCCATCACCCTCCTTAACCAGACCTCTTCAGACACGTGCTGCCCTTCGAGATTGCTTGTCCATGCCTCGAAGAGCGCATAGTCGAGATACTGCATTAGTTCCGGATATATATCCCTGTCGAAATACGAGGATTCGACATCACTCCATACGTTCGCAAAATACCTCATACCGCCGGCTTCAGTATCGGCCAGATGCCGCAGCCTGGCGACAGCGCTAAGAACATCGTCCTCCCTCTGCGACCGTGTGAACGTGTTTCCAGTGGAGGGGTTTACAGGCATGGAACTCCATCCTTCAGGGGCGTATACGATAAAGTTGTCAAGGAACCTCATATTCCACCCTTTCTCCGTATAGGTTCCCTTCCATCTTCCACCGGCTACGGATGAGGGGACTTGGATAAAAAAGTCGAAGTAAAAGTCGACATAATCCATATTTCCGTGATCCATAAGATGCTCCTGCGGACCCCACGCATTATAAACCTTATCTCCGTCGGTATCTCTTAGCACCCAATCCGGATGATTGGGAATAATGTAATCGTTATATATGTCCCCACTCACAACCCATGCATCTTTATTATTGATGGTATTCATATACCCCCAATTATCGTAAGGGGCGCAATACTCTACATCCGAATCGTCCCTGAAATACGGGCACCACGACAGCTCGGGGCCTGCGCTCCAGCCTGTGAGTATTATCTTGCAATTATCTTTTATTTTATCCGCAACAACATAGTCAGAAGATGTCGCAACATGCCGGTTCGGCAGTGTGTATGATGCACATGCTATCTCCACCGTCGGGAATACAGCTCCGGGGGCCGGGGTTGGAGCCGGAGTCGGTACGGGCCCAGGCGGGGCGGTAGGAGCCGGGGTCGGTACGGGCGTAGCTACGGGAGTCGGCACGGGAGTTGGAACAGGCGTCGCAACAGGCGTGGGCGCGGGTTCCGATTGACGTGGCTTGTGCTCTACGGTTAACACGGGTTTATATTTTTTATTTTCCGCGCTATTCACATAGATTTCACCGCTCTTCGTAACGATATAAACACCGTTGTTCTGTCCCTTCCCGTCAACCCAATCCTGAACCAAGCCCGTAACATCTACGGCATAGTAATTGCCGGCCTTAGATACGGACACGCTTCCCTTACTAGAGCCGCTCATCGGGGGTTTTTTACTCCACGTCGTAGATTTAGACCATGTGCCCATAGCCTCATGAACAGCAACAGAACCCTTCGATCCGCTTTTCTTGGCAACATAAACCCACACTTTGGCTTTGGTAACTATTGATCCCTTCGGGATACCCGAGGTATTAAACTTCAAGAGACCCTGTTTGACTTGCCTGCTTCTGGAGCTAAGCTGTATTGTGGAATTAGAACCGAAGCTCTTGTTTGCCTTCCGCTGGTCGATGTACGTGTCCTGAATCGAGGATAACTTAACACCCGGCGCTGAAGCCGGGTTCACGGTTGGGGCTTTGCTGCTGGATCCGGAACCGGGCTTGCTGCCATAATAAAAAAACGCATACGACGTCATCGGCCCGCATAAGTACAGAACGGTCGACAGAATCAACATATAAAGTTTAATTGGAGTGAAAACCCTTCTCATGTGAATGCCTCCTTTCGCAGGCTTATCCACCCTGTTGAGGGGAGCATTCCATTCGACCCTGCTTGAAGCAGGCAGGTTAGAAATTCATAGGAGAGACGTCGGGACTGAAACTAATCTTCCTATTTCGGTAACCCGGCCACCTTATGCCAAATCAAGCACTTAGGTCGAAGGCTTTGCGTCCCACCCTTTAGGATGGTTTGCCTTTATCGTTTAGGACACGCGCTGTTAATTTTTTTTACATGTTAACTACAAGCATGCAAAATCCATACCAATTGACAGACACTTCATTATTTACGTTAAATATTGAAAATAACTAGCTTATATTATTAATAGATCGGAACTGCCGAGAAAGTCACAAGTTTAACGATTGTTCAGCTTTCATGTCGTTTTTTGTCATATCCCTCCAGGCAATGACAAGATTAGTCTGGAAATGCGGAGAGGCGCCGCAAATTAGCACGCTTAGGTGAAATATTGTTGTTTGTTTACACTGGTTAGGAGGTCGTTACATAAAGAGTAAAGATGGGTCTAAAGGGTTACTGATATGATGAGTCCTTGTTATTGCAGTAAAGGAACCAAATTATAATAACCATAAGCAGGGCAAGCGAGACCTGAAGGACAATGACCGAAGCTATCTTTAAATAGGCGAAATCGGCACTCACATATCTTATCAGCCATCCTCCCATGATATCGCCCAGGGCTGATAAGAAAGAGGAAACGATTAGAAGAAGTTTCCATACGTTCCCCAGGGCGGTGAAGAGTATCAGATGGTTTAACGTTACGAGTATCACAGCCATCGAAAAGAAGTGGAAATGGGCCTCTTCAAGCATGCCGAGATAGCTTTTCGGAGGCCTGAAATTAGCCTCGGAACCCCTGTAATACTCGACTACCGAATCGTAGCTGAATCCGATCTGGAGGTAGAGGAGCAGGTTGGTTACCCACAATAAGACAAAGAATAGCACCGTAAAGACTATGATAAGCCTCAATAGTGAATTCTTCCTTATATCGGGGGAAATAAAGAATCGCAATCTAATCCTCGGTATCACTTTCCGGTCTATGGCCGGCAATCGCGACCCTGGCTATGGCCAGAACCTGACGGATTGTCTGAGCCAGGGATGTGGAGGTTATGGTTGCACCGGTAATGTTAGGGATGTCTTTACCCGGTTTAAGGGAGTCCCGTATGCTCTTTCCATAAAAGAGGGCGATCCAATTCTTGCCAGGCATATATTCGGGGGGTTCAAAAAACGCCAGAATTTCAGCCTGCCGTAAAGTGCCGTCCGGGTTGATTACAAACATGACAGTCTCCGTCTTCGTCCTGAGATTGTGCGTGTCAATTATAGCATATCCGAGAGAAGTATCCCCATTAAACCCTTCATATACGATATATATCCTCGTAGAGAGTCTGGATCTCGAGAGCGACTCGATTTCCTGAGCCTGTTTTTCCGTGAGAAAGAGCTCTTTCTTATCAATCCTGTCCGCGCCGGGGAAGGCCGACTCGAGCGCTTCGTCCCTGTTCATGAATACTTTAGATTGAGCGGCTGTGGAAAAAATAAAGAGACAAAGGAATAGAATGTATACCGTCTTCATATCAGATGATAGAGAAAATATATGATGAGGGCGCAGTGGATGAACACACGCGCCCTCACCGGAAGGTATATTTAACCAGATTTAGAATACATATCCAAGGCCGAAATTAATCTGATTCTGCGACTCGTCTGCGTTGTTATCGAGCCACTGATACTCCGCCTTCACAACGACCTGCGGTATTGGCTTATAGTTGACGCCTATCGTCAGGTCCTTTCTGTTGTTGGCGGGGTTGCGTTCGAACCCGGAAGGGACGTGAGCCTGGGTATCGAATGCGTCCCACCTGACGAACGGGGCCAGATACTGAAAATACTGACTCGTGATGTCCGCAAGGGAGAGGACGTTGTATCCGCCTTCGACATAATACCCCCACTGCTGGTTGCCGACGGAATCGTCCCCGACAAATCCGTTAAGCGCGTTTATGAGGGCCGCGTCATCGAGCCTCGTAAATACTGCGAGCGCCCTGCCCTCGAAGCCTGCGTACTGGACCTGGATATCCCCTTCGTACATCTGGAAGAATCCCTCTACCTTTTGTCCGTTGAGACCAGACTCCGGATCGTCTACCCTTGCGTCCTGTCCGGTATTGCCCAGGAATATAGAGCCTGCCACCGTCAGGTAGGGTAGAGGGTTATACTCGGCCCTGCCGACGAAGGCCACGTTATTGAATAAGGACTCATCGCCCTGGGTCCGTATGCCCCTGTTGCTCGAAGCCGTGAACCCTTTTGCATTGAAGCTATTCATTACGTAAGCCTTATAACTCAGATTTCCGGCTTTGCTGAGATCGAAGTCTCCGAAGATGCCTATACCGTTCTCTCTCCAGGTCGTTGGAATGACGAACCTTTCGGTAAGCGGCCTGAAGACCCCGAAGAAAGTCGTGGGCTCATGAACCTCGTTTATGATGCCGAATGGAGCGAGCAAGAGGCCCGCGCGGAGGTTAATCTCCTGTACGAGCAGGAAATCGAGGAGCGCGAATTCGACGGAGACCTCGCCCTGATCGCCCTGTACATTTGTACCCGTCGATGCGTGCTCGAATTCGATCTCGGAATTGAATATAATCCTGTCCGTAAATTTATATCCGAAATAGAGCACTACCCTTTGCGTATCGACCGTATCGTCACCGTCAAATACGGCCTGACCCATCAGCAGCTCACCGTATCCGCCGATCGAGAGACCCTTGTTCGAGAGATAGACCTTGGACGCGGCCGGGCCCGCCCCGAACATCTGCTCGTAGGTAGGTTCCGGGATAACCGAGACCTGCTTTATGTTATCGATTTCCTGAGCGAGCACGCTCAATTTCTCTTCGATAGCCTGTAGTCTGTCATCGGGAATACCCTCCGCTTTAAGCTCCCGGAGCTCATCGCTCACACTCTTGAGCTTGTTTTCCAGGTCCTGAATCCTCTGATCCTGGGACTCATTCTGAGCGCCGCTCTTGTTTTGAGCGACGAGCTTTTTGTCGTTCCCGGACTCTGATTTCGGAGCCCTGATTTGCTGATAGACAGCTGACCCTTCGGACGTCCCCGGCTGATCCTGATTCGGCTCTTCCGAAAAGACATCGGAGGATGTAAATAAAGTCAAAACCAATAAAAGAGGAATCAGCGACAGCCTTCTGGAGCATAATCCAAGAACAGAGAATAATCCTCCCATCCTTCCATACCTCCTAGTTTAGCATTGAAATTCGTTATCAAAATCAACATACCCCAACCCTCAAGTTTGTCAAGACAATGAAATTCATATTCAAAATATTGCGAACGATTAATTCATTACTTCGGAAAATCCGTGCCGTTTACATTGGTGCTTAAACAGGAAAAGTATCGATCTTTAAACGTAGCTTGCTTGAGTATAGAGACTCATGGTTCGTAAAATACGTATTTAACCCGGTTACCTCATTCATCTCTCCCGATAAGTTTCGAGATGGAAGAAGAAGGGCGGCTAGCTAAGGTAATAGGACTATTAATTCATGGGGCCGCCCTTCTTCCGGGAGTATCGTCCAGTTTATTTACATAGCACTTATTCACGCCTGATTGCGGAGCTGATTGCTAAATCCCCGTTCTGCGGCCGAGTTTACCTCAAGAGCTTCTATTATCATCTGCGTAAGTGTCAGCATGTATTTATGCTCGAGTCTTAGCGTAATATTCCCGATGCACACGTGATAAAAATTGCAGCACCCGCATTTGGAAATATTGCCGATGTTGGATGATGAAAGTACCAGCGGTTTATCGGAATCGCATAAGAAACCCATCGACAGCCTCCTTATACTTTTTTAATAGAACCTGCTAATTCGTTTTGTGTCCGGCCAATGTAAAACAAGGTTCAATATTCATATTGATTATCATTCTCAATATCATATTACCATAGCCAATCATGATGTCAAGTCCAAAAATGGGGTGACGCAGAAATTTATCGTTTATAAATCACAGATACATACGGGCTGACGAAATGTTTGCGTCTAAGGGGCCACGATAAAGTATCCCCTCGGGGCGCAGCGCGCCGGTTCCGGCTTCCAGGAATCTATAAGAGCATCCCCTTCCCTGATCTCTTCGGGGGTCATTTCCGGTACAATTTTTTTTAGGGAATCCTGAGCGACTGTCACCTCGTGAGGTGAGCCGATTTCACTTGCAATACCGAACCATCTGTATGCGGCTATCAGGTCTTTTTCCTGACCGCACCCGCTCTTACAATCGAGTGACGTATAGGGGAGGCTTAATCTCGAATAGACAACGCCGAGACTGATCTGAGCCTGGGCCTGGCCCTGGTCGGCTGACCTCGTCCAGAGGCCTATCGCTCTTTCATAGCTCTGGCCGACCCCCAGGCCTTCGAAGTACAACAGCCCGAGCGCGTACTGGGCATCACAGTCACCCTCCTGCGCCAGCGGCTTCCAGAACTTAGCGGCAATTTGATAGTTCCACTGCTTATACCAGCTGAGTCCTATGAGATAATTATCCTTTTCCGTAAAGTCCCGCACCGGGTTCGGAAGCTGCTCCGGGATTCCATCGGGTATCTCCTTTATCTGCTGACAGCCCAAAAATAAGATCACGAATGCCGCTGTAAGCAGGTAAGTGATCGCGTTAATATTTCGCCTTCGCACTATGAATAACTCCCTCTCAAGCGCATCAAAAAATATTGATACTAAAATTCACATTCAAATATAGTAAATATAGAGTCGATGTCAAACTACTTATGGTTCGCTGAATTGATTCTGAGCTGTATCGGAATACGAGAACTGGAGCGCCGGATTATAGTCCGGCAAGCGACAATCAAAAGCTGTTTTTATAAATTATCCGTCAGTCATGGATTTCTTGCCCTTCATAAGACGGCAGCATATCGGCAAAGGCTGACAAGAAATCTGATCGCTAGGTTTCATCACATATTTGACAAACATGTGCGGAGGTGAAAGAATTAATGGGCTATAATCGATGCAAGGTCAATTATGCGTCTGCCGGAATACTTTAAATATGGCGAGAAAGGGCCTGTAATCTCTTTTGAAATTTTTCCCCCTAAAACGGAAAAGGGTATGGAAAATCTGGAGAAAGTCCTTGAGGAGCTCACGGGCTTAGGTCCGGACTTCATAACCGTGACTTACGGCGCGATGGGATCCGCGAGGGAGAGGACGCTCGAAATAGCGTCTCTCATTAAAAACCGTTTCGGCGTGGAAACGGCGTGTCACCTCACGTGCGTCGGGGCCTCGAGGGAGGAGCTCGACCGTTTGCTGATACAGATCTATGAATCCGGCATAGAGAACATAGTCGCCATACGCGGGGACATACCGTCGGACGCTCAGGAATTCACACCGCCCCCGGACAGGTTAAAATACGGGTACGAGCTCGTGAGGCACATCCGTCAATTCGAGGAAAAAAGGCTCGACCGCGGATACTTCGGTATCGCCGTAGGGGGATACCCTGAGAAGCACTCCGAAGCGCCCGATATGGAAACGGACATGAGGAACCTGAGACACAAGGTCGATACGGGCGCCGATATCGTGATCACGCAGCTTTTTTTTGATAACCGCCATTACTTCGACTTCGTAGAAAGAGCAAGGTCGCACGGAATAAATATCCCGATAATCCCGGGACTGATGCCTATACTCTCCGTAAAACAGATAGAGAGAATAACCTCGATGTGCGGCGCCACGATCCCGTCCCGCCTGAGGAAGAGACTCGACGCCTGCAAGGACGACGACGAAAAAGCCCGCGCGATCGGCATAGCCCAGTGCATAGATCAGTCAAAAGAGCTGCTCGCCCGGGGGGCTCCGGGCATACATTTTTACGTGCTCAACAAGTCCGACCACATGAAAGAGATAATAGGGGCATTACCGATCGGCCGCTTTAAATACCCGGGCGGTAAATTTGCCGCAAATAATCCTTAATTACAGGGACCCCGCAAAATAATGCCGGATACAGTCAAGCTTTTTAATAAAGTCGCAGGGCACTACGACGCTTTAAACACGTTCTTCAGCCTGGGCATGGACAGACTTTGGAGAAAACGGCTTTCGGACCAGATCAGAGGGGCGGCTACAGTCCTCGATATTGCGACGGGGACAGGAGAGGTAGCCATAGAGACTGTAAGGAATCTAAAGGGGTGCAGGGTCGTAGGCGCGGACCCGAGCGCCCGAATGCTGGATCTCGCCAGGAAAAAGATCTCCTCGACCGGCAATTCGGGCAGGATAACGCTCGCACGGTCTGATGCCGAGCACCTGCCGTTCAAGGACGGGGCCTTCGACGCGGTGACTATAGCTTTCGGGATAAGAAACACGGCCGACCCATCAAAATCGCTATCCGAGATGAACCGCGTGCTGAAACCGGGAGGGAGAGTCGGCATTATGGAATTCGCCATCCCCCGGAATAAATTTTTCGCCCCCATATACCTCTTCTATTTCAGGAACTTCCTACCTTTCATAGGCTCCCTGTTCGGGACAGGAACGGAGTACAGGTACCTTTCCGAATCAACGTCCGCATTCCCTCAGCGAGAGGGCTTCACCGGGCTTATGGAGGACGCGGGATTCAGCACAGGGAAACCGATCGAGCTCATGATGGGGATAGTGATAATTTATACGGGGTCGAAGCAGATCGGCTCCGCGGATACTGCACATAAACATTGAGAATCGAGTCTATCCTTCAGGGTGCGAGCCTTTCGATAATCCACCTGCCGTCCCTCTGCTTCCTGTACCTCAAGCGGTCGTGGAGCCTGTTCGGCCTCCCCTGCCAGAATTCTATAGACTCAGGCACAAGCCTGTAGCCGTTCCAGTAACCGGGCCTGGGAATATCCATGTCGGCATAGTCGAGCTCGATCTTATGATAGAGCTTATCGAGGTACTCCCTGCTCTCTATCATCCGGCTCTGCTGTGACGCCCAGGCGCCCAGCTGGCTGCCCCTGGGCCTTGTAGCGAAGTATAAATCGGCCTCCCCCTCGGAGACACCGTGGACCTTTCCCTCGATACGCACCGAGCGCTCGAGTTTATCCCACCAGAAGCATATCGCCGCATTCGTGTTTCCCCGGAGCTCCTCTCCTTTCCTGCTCTCAGAGTTCGTAAAGAAGACGAACCCGTTTTCATCGAAGCCCTTCAAGAGAAGCATCCTCGCAGAGGGCCTGCCGTCCGCGGAAACTGTGGCGAGCGCAAACGCATCGGAGTGCACGAGCCCCGCACCGGATGCCGCGTCATACCAGCGACCGAACTGCCTGAATGGATCGGCGTCCAGGTCCCCTTCCAGGAGCTGGAACGCCCCGTATTGTTTCGGCTCGGATTTTTCCAATTTCAGCCTCGTCGAATAATATAATCAAGACAACATATGATCCAAAGCGCTTTTTAGTTCCGCGTGTCGAAACTCAAAACCCGATCCGAGGAGTCTCGAGGGCAAGGCCCGCGTGCTGGTGAGCAACGTTTCATCGGCCATCTCACCGAGTAACAGGCGGAGCGCGAATTCGGGCACATGCAGGAATGCCGGGCGTCCAAGTGCATCCCCCAGAGCCTCCGTAAACTCCCTGTTCGTGACGGGTGCGGGTGCGGTGAAATTCACCGGCCCCCGGAGGCCGTCCGATACGATCGAATGATAAATTGCCGAAAGCACGTCGTCAATCGCGATCCAGCTCCAGTACTGCTCCCCGCTCCCCATCCTC
Source organism: Thermodesulfobacteriota bacterium (assembly GCA_041753155.1). Taxonomy (GTDB): domain Bacteria; phylum Desulfobacterota_D; class UBA1144; order Nemesobacterales; family UBA2774; genus 2-12-FULL-53-21. Next base: position 39,048 of record JBGSVA010000023.1, read on the forward strand.
CCACCCAGGCCGAGCCTGAACGGCGGCAGCATTTTGCCGAGCGCCCCTCCCTCGGGCGTGAGCACAATACCGAGCCGCATATTCACAACCCTTATCCCCGCATCCAGGGCCGGACTCAAGGCGGCTTCCCATTTAATACCGAGGCGGGCGAGGAAACCCTCGCCGGGGCCGCTATCCTCGGTCAATACTTGATTCCCTCTGTCCCCGTAATAACCGATTCCCGAGGCGGCGACTATAACCCCGGGCTTTGAACCGAGACCCGCGAGCGTACGGGAGAGGAGCATCGTCCCCTTGACGCGGCTATCTTCTATCCTGCTCTTTTTTTTCCGGGTCCATCTGCCTGCAATGTTTTCGCCCGCTAAATGCAGGACGGCATCGTGACCCTCTAGCTTCCCGGTTTCTATTTCTCCGCTTTCGGGGTCCCAGAAGGCTGCATTCAGAGACGCCTCCGACCGGGTCCTGGTCAGTCTCGTTACAGTATGGCCCTTGCCTGAGAGCAGGGGTATGAGCTTTGATCCGATGAGCCCGGTCGATCCTGTGATCAAGATTTTCATAGCTCGACTATGACTGTTAGGTTATCATACGCCTATCAATTTTCAGAGTTTTCACTATCTGCCGAAGACTTCGAGTATAGAGCTCTGGTATTCGCCTACTTCCTCGAAATCGATATAGTAATGGGGCGCGCTCAGCACGGGCAGGTCTATGAGCTCCCTGTATTCGTCAATTTTCCTCCTGCACTCATCCGCGTCTCCGACGACGGCGAAGGCGGCGACCATATCGTCCGTGACGTATTTTATCATCGAAGCTGTGTCTCCGTTGAAAAACGCCTCCCTTATCATCCTGGTTTCATTTTCGAAACCGTGGAGCCTGAACGGGGGCTCGTATGTGCGTACCGTGGCATAGAAGGCTATAGTGGCCCTCGCCGCATGCATAGCGCGCTTTCTGTCTCTCGATATTGCGCACGTTATAATCGAGGCGGTCCTGAACTCGCCCGGATTCCTCCGGGACTTGGCCAATCCAGTTTTGAGGTTCCCGGCGACGACTTCCCTTAAATACCTGAGCGAGCAGACGACATGTCCAAGGTAACCGTCAGCCGTCTCCCCCGCCGCCCGGCACATCAGACTCCCAACGCCCGCGAGATATATCGGTATCCGTTCCCTCACGGACTTAAAGGGCCGTCTGTATCCTCTGGTGTTGATATCGTAATACTCGCCCTTATATTCGACGGGGTCCCCCGTATGCGCGCTGCCGATAATAAGCCTGACCGCTTCTATGCATTCCCTGATGCGCGTAACGGGTTTTCCGTGCGGGATACCGTGCCACAACTCGTTCGTGCGCTTTGCGCCCGAGCCCAGACCCAGTATGAGCCTCCCGTTCGAGACTTCATCGAGGTCGAGAGCGGTCAGGGAAGTTACGAGGGGGCTCCTCACGAACGCCAGCGCCACGGCGGTGCCGAGCCTGATCCCGGAGGTCGCCTGAGCCGCGGCTGCCAGCTGCTGGAACGAAGTGCGGTAGAGCTCGGTAGCCCACACCGAATCGAACCCGGCTTCTTCCGCCCTTCGGGCAAGGAGCGCGATAGCGGAAATTTTCTCCGCGTCGAGAATTAATCCTACGTGCTTCACAAGGAGTACCGCCTTAAAAAAGAAAGGCGGCCATGGGGCCGCCCTTGTTGTTTTCTAATTTTTATGTGAATGCCGGGTTCATCGATCACTGTTTCAGGTTTCTAATGAATGCCGGAAGATCGGGCCTGAATACCGAGACCCTGAACCTACTCTTCCTTTTTATTCTCCGTGCCGGATTCAGCCGCTGACTCGGGCCCGCTCTCTCCCCCCTCTTCCGCTCCGGAAGCCGTTAAGTCCTGCTCCTGAGCCTGGAGTACCTCTGCCTCGGGCTCCTGAGCTCCTTCTTCGGGCTTCTGCTCAGACTCGGGCACGGCCGCCTCGGCCGCCGCCTTTCCCACTTCGATCAGCCCCAGCTCTTCGGCGGATTCCTTTTTCGAGCTTCTGGCCTTCGGTTTTCCCTTGGCCTCGGCCTCGGTCGTCTTCGGCTGCTCTTTCCTGGGGGACGCCTTCGCCTTCTTTTTCTTTGCCGGTTTATAATCCTCTTCCACGAGCTCGATGATGGAAACCGCTGTGTTGTCGCCTTTTCTGAACCCGAGCTTAATGATCCTGGTATAACCGCCCGGGCGGTCCTTGAATTTGGCTGCGATCACATCGAAAAGTTTTTTCAGGACATCGTTATCGCGGATGTAGGCCGCAGCCTGCCTTCTTTTGTGGAGCGTCCCCTCTTTCGCGAGGGTGATCATTTTTTCCGCAATTCTCCTGAGCTCTTTAGCCTTCATGTCGGTCGTCTTTATCCTGTCGAAACGGAATAAATCCGTCACCATATTGCGGAACATGGATTTTCTATGTTTTGTAGTAACTCCGAGCTTGCGTCCGACTCTCTTATGTCTCATAATGCTGTCTCCGATCCTCCACGCGAAACGTTATTGAGAAACTATCTTTTCACCGCGCTTTGCTTTCTCGTTATTAAAGACATCCTGATCTATCTTGAGGCCTAGGCCGAGACCCATTTCCAGGAGCCTCTCCTTTATCTCGTAGAGAGAGCGCTTACCGAAATTCTCCAGGTTGAGGAGGTCTTCCTCGGTCTTCTGAATCAAGTCGCCGGTATATTCGACACCTGCTTTTCTCAGGCAGTTTAGCGACCTCGCCGAGAGGTCCATTTCCTCGATAGTGTTGAAGAGAATGTCCTCGGTCCCTTTTATTTCCTGCTTGTCCTCGCTTTCGGGCACTTCGTCCACCTCGGCTTCATCGAAATTAATGAAGACCGAAAGCATGTGTTTTATAATCTTCGAAGCGTACGCGAGGGCGTCCTCGGGGAATATGGTGCCGTTCGTCCAGATCTCGAGCGTGAGCCTCTGATAATCCGTGCGTCTGCCCACCCTGGAGTTGGTGACCGCGTAATTGACTTTTCTTATCGGCGAGAAGAGGGCGTCTATTGGAATAACCCCTATCGTGCCCTGAAGCTCCCCGCGTCTCTCGACGGGTTCGTAGCCCCTGCCCATATCGACCCTCATCTCCATCTCGAGCTTTGCCCCTTCGGCGAGCGTAGCTATGTGGTGATTCGGGTTAAGTATCTCAACATTATGACCCGTGGCGATGTCTCCGGCCTTTATGTCGCATTCCCCCTGCCCGCTGACCCGGATGGTCTGGGGTTCGTATGTGTGCATTTTCAGCTCTATGCCTTTAAGGTTAAGTATTATCTCCGTCACGTCCTCTTTTACCCCGGGGATGGATGAAAACTCGTGCAAGACTCCATCTATCTTGATAGAAGTGACGGCCGGCCCCTGAATCGAAGACAGCAGCACCCTTCTTAGTGCATTCCCCAGCGTAACTCCATATCCGCGTTCCAGCGGTTCGCAGACGAATTTCGCGTAAAAGGGAGAAGCGCTTTTTTCTTCCTTCTCTATCCTTTTGGGTTTAATGAGATCTTGCCAGTTTTTTTGAAAATCCTTCACCTTGTTCCCTCCGTTTTCGGAACTGAACACAATTTTACAGCAGTACCGCTATACCCTCGAATAAAATTCGACGATGAGCTGTTCCTCTATCGGGAACGTTACGTCGTCCCTCGCAGGCACCCTGAGCACGGTGCCCCTGTAATTTTCTTCGTCGAGCTCGAGCCAATCGGGGACCCCTCTTCTCGAATTGAATTCAAGGGCCTGATTGATCCTTTGCAGCTTTTTGCTCTTTTCCCTTATTTCTATTTTATCGCCTTCCTTCACCTGATACGAAGGTATATTGACCACATTGCCGTTGACCATTACATGGGCATGGCTCACGATCTGCCTGGCGTCGCTCCTGGAGCTGCCGAAACAGAGACGGTATATCACGTTATCAAGCCTCATTTCGAGCATCGAGATGAGAATGGTGCCCGTGACACCCTTTATCCGCGAAGCCTTTTCGAAATAACCCCTGAACTGTTTCTCCCTGATCCCGTACATTCTCTTAACTTTTTGCTTTTCTCTCAACCTTAGACCGAATTCGGAGAATTTGCTGCGAAATTTGCCGTGTTCGCCGGGTACCTGGTCCGGTCTTTTCTCCACGGCAGTTTTACCGTTATAGCTCCGCTCGCCTTTCAGGAAAAGGTTCACGCCCTCTCTTCTCGAGAGTCTGTCAGTAGGCCCGGTATATCTTCCCATTTACTGCTTAACCTCCTTGGAATGCTTAACCATTATCAGTAGTAAATAATCCACGTTCCTATACCCTTCTCCTGCCGGGCGGCCTGCAGCCGTTGTGCGGGATAGGGGTCACGTCCCTTATGAACGAAATCTTGAGACCGGAGGCCTGAAGCGACCTTATGGCGGGCTCCCTGCCCGGACCCGGCCCTTTTACAAAGACGGACACGCTCTTCATCCCTACAGTCGCTGCCTTCTTAGCCGCGTCCTCGGCCGCGATCTGCGCCGCGAACGGCGTCCCTTTACGGGTGCCCTTGAAACCTTTCATTCCGCCGCTCGACCAGGCGATCACGTTGCCGTTCTGGTCGCTGATGGTAATTATGGTGTTGTTGAAGGTCGCCTGTATATTGACTACCCCCTGCTCTACAAATTTTCTTGCTTTCTTTTTTCCGCTCTTTTTCGCAGCCATCCATTATCTCCGGACAAGATTATTTAGTTGTTTTCTTCTTCTTTGCGATCGCAGTCCCGCGGGGTCCTTTCCTCGTGCGCGCGTTCGATTTGGTCTTCTGTCCCCTCACCGGAAGTCCGAGCCTGTGCCTGACTCCCCTGTAACAGCCGATCTCGATCAGCCGCTTTATATTGGTCTGGATTTCCTTCCTGAGCTCGCCTTCCACGGTGTATTTGCTCTCTATCGTCTCTCTTATCGCCGCCACTTCCTGATCGGTAAGGTCTTTCGCCTGTATATTGAGATCAACGCGGGCTTCCTTGAGTATCTCCTTGGATACCACGCGCCCGATGCCGTATATATAGGTCAGGCCTACTTCGATCCTTTTGTTAAGCGGTATATCAACACCTGCGATCCTGGGCATGCTGCTTCCCTCCTACCCTTGCTTTTGTTTATGTCTCTTGTTCGAGCAAATGATGCGGACTACGCCCTTTCTTTTAATAATCCTGCATTTCTCACAAATCTTCTTCACAGACGCTCTAACCTTCACTGGAGTCACCCCGCAAAATCATTTTTTTAACCTGTACGTTATTCTGCCCTTCGAAAGGTCGTAAGGGGAAAGCTCAAGCTTGACTTTATCCCCCGGCAGAATACGAATAAACCGCGTCCTCATTTTACCGGAAACATATGCGAGCACCTCGTGCCCGTTGTCAATCTCCACTCTGAACATGGCATTAGGCAATGCTTCGATCACCGTACCCTCAAACTCTATTCTTTCTTCTTTTACCATAGTTTTTTAGTTTATTGAGTCAACACAACCGGCCCCTCTTCCGTGACCGCAACCGTATGCTCGAAATGAGCCGACAGAGTTCCATCGACGGTTACAGCCGTCCAACCGTCGTTTAAAATCTTGATATCGGGCCTCCCGACGTTAACCATCGGTTCTATCGCAATCACCATTCCCGGCTTTAATTTTATCCCTTTCCCGTGGCTCCCGTTCTCGGGAACGAAATTCGGGACCTGAGGGTCCTCGTGCAGCTTCCTTCCGATCCCGTGACCGACAAAGGACCTCACAATGGAAAAACCCTCTTCCTCAACGTAAGTCTGTATCGCCCCGGAAATATCGAAAAGCCTGTTGCCGGGATAAGCCTCGGCGATCCCCCTCTTTAGCGATTCTTCCGTAACGGCCAGAAGCTTGTGAGCCAGAGAAGATACGTCGCCTACGGGCACCGTTATCGCGGAATCACCGTAATAACCCTCGAGACTAACCCCGAAATCGAGGCCCACGATATCTCCTTCCCTGAGTATCTTCTTTTTAGAAGGTATCCCGTGGACGACTTCGTCGTTGACCGCAAAGCATACAGACGCGGGGTAATTGGAGTAGCCCTTGAACGCAGGCTTCGCTCCTTTCTTAATTGCGAGCTCTTCGGCCATCCGGTCGAGGTCCCACGTCGATACCCCGGGCATCACGTTTTCCCTAAGCTTTTCCAAGGCCTCTACGACCACCTGAGCAGCGCTCCGCATCTTAACTATTTCTTCCTTGCTCTTTAAATAAATCATGCATTCAATTCCGATAAAACCCTGTCAATCCTTCCGAAGACATCTTCTATTGCGCCCAGTCCGTCAACCTCGAACAATACCCCTTCCTCGGCGTAATAAGATTTCAAGGGCTCCGTCTGACTGCGGTAGACTTTGAGTCTGTTCCTGACCACGTCCTCGGTATCGTCCCGCCTCCCTTCTATTTTCTGGCGTTCGAGTATTCTTTTCACTATTTCTTCGTCCCCTGCTTCGATGGATATAACGGCATCGATCGTCTCCCCCTCGGAATTCAGCATCTCCGAGAGAGCCTCGGCCTGAGGTACGGTGCGGGGAAAGCCGTCCAGCATGAATCCGTTCTGGGCGTCTTTATCGGCGATTCTGTCTTTAATGATCCCGATGACCACTCCGTCCGGAACAAGCTCACCCTTTTCCATGTAGGAATTCGCCAATACGCCGAGCTCCGTACCGTTTCTCACGGCGGCCCTGAGCATGTCACCTGTCGAAATGTGAGCCGTCATGTATTTATCCGTTATCTTCTTCGCCTGTGTCCCTTTCCCTGCACCGGGCGGACCAAATAAAATCAATCTCATTCAATGACTCCGGTCTCAAACGTTATATCTCCTCGGCCCCTTCATACCTTTCTTTCTGACAAAACCCTCATAACTATGCGTGATAAGGAAGGACTCGACCTGCTGAACGAAGTCGAGCGTCACTCCCACCACAATCAAAAGGGATGTTCCCCCGAAATAGAAGGGGAGATTGAACGGCTCCCGCTGGAGAAATGTGGGTATTACACAAACAAAGGCTACGTATATAGCCCCGATAAAAGTAATTCTTCCGAGAATTTTGTCAATGTATTCGGATGTTTTCTTGCCCGGCCTGATACCCGGAATAAAACCCCCGTTCTTTCTCAGATTCTCCGCCAAATCGTCGGGGTTGTATATGATCGCTGTATAGAAATACGCGAAAAAGATTATCAGACCCGCGAATATCATATTATACACAATTATGTTTTGAAATAATAAATCCGACATGTCTCTCAGGAACGGTACGTTTATGAAAGTGAGAATCGTCGCCGGGAATATAAGAAGCGAGGACGCGAAAATCGGGGGTATAACCCCTGCCGTATTCGTTTTGAGCGGAAGGTGCGAAGACTGGCCCCCGAACACCTTTCTCCCGACGACCCTCCTCGGGTATTGGACGGGTATCTTCCTGTATGACCTCTCGACAAATACTATAAACCCTACTATAAGCACAAGCAGGATGAAAATGAGCGTGACCCCGAATACGGTCATTTCGCCCGTGTTTATGAGCCTTACAATATTCCACAACCCGCCCGGCAAACCGACTATAATCGATGCGGCGATGATGAGGGAAATCCCGTTCCCGATGCCCCGTTCGGTTATCTGCTCGCCTATCCACATTACGAACAGGGAGCCCGCGGTAAGGGTGAGCACGGTCATGATCCTGAAAGTCCATCCGGCTTCCTTCACCACTGCTGCGCCCGAGCCTACGCCGCCCTCAAGGGTGATCGCGAGCATGAAGCCCTGGACGAGGCAGATCAGCACGGTGCCGTAACGCGAATACTGATTTATTTTTCTCCTGCCTGCCTCCCCTTCCTTCTGCATCGCCTCGAGCGTCGGGAAAGCCTTTACCAGAAGCGACATGATAATAGACGAGGTGATATAGGGCATAACGCCGAGAGCGAATACCGACGCCCTCTCGAGCGCGCCGCCTGAAAACATATTCAATATGTCAAAGATCGTGCCCCTCGTCTGCTCGAAGAGCTTGAGTATCTGCTCGGGGTCTATCCCGGGTATCGGGACAAAGACTCCGAGCCTGTATATTACAAGCATAAGGGCCGTGAAGAGAAGACGCTTGTTAAGCTCAGGTATTCTAGGAATAGCGCCTATATTTCTATTCATATAATATCTGCCTTACCGCCCTTTTCCTCGATTTTCGCTACAGCGCTCTTACTGAAGGCGTCGGCTTTCACCGTGAGCGCCCTGTCCAGATCGCCGTTCCCCAGCACTTTAACGGGGTTCTTCCCCCTCACTAGCCCCACGTCGACGAACTCTTCCCGTGTAACGACGTCCCCTTCGCCGAATCTATTGAGATCGGCGACGTTGATTATGTCGAACTTCTGGGTCTTCCGGCTCGTGAAACCCCTTTTCGGAGACCTCATCTTCAAAGGGGTCTGCCCACCTTCGAACCACGCGGGAACCTTGCCCCCGGACCTGGCCCTCTGGCCTTTATGTCCCTTACCGCTCGTTTTTCCGGTGCTCCCGGTACCCCGTCCCACTCTCTTTTTCTGCTTCTTCGAACCCGGCTGGGGAGATAGTTTGTTGAGCATTATTATTGACCCTCTTATAAAGAATTTTACATCCCTCGCTCTTTCTGACCGTATTATGAGCGGAGGGGTCGATTATATATTAGAGACTTCAGCTTAAAACAGATTTCGGGAGATCCAATTCACTTAATTCCTTACCCCTTACCCTGGCGACGTCCTCGGGCATCCTCAGCAAGGTGAGCCCGTTTATCGCAGCCTTGACTACGTTGAGAGGGTTGGTAGACCCGACGACTTTCGAGAGAATGTCGTGTATCCCGGCGAGCTCGACCACCGCCCTCACGGCGCCGCCGGCGATAACACCCGTTCCGGGCGCAGCCGGCATCAAGAGAACGCTGCTCGACACATGTTCGCCGTGTACCTCATGAGGAATAGTGCTTCCCTGTATAGGGACCCTGATAAGCCCCTTCTTGGCTTTTTCGATTGCCTTCCGTATCGCATCCGGAACCTCGTTCGATTTGCCGAGTCCCACGCCGATAATGCCGCCCGAATTACCCACTACGGCGAGCGCTGTAAAGTGGAATCTCTTTCCACCCTTGGTAACCTTGGCCACACGCCTTATGTGAACGACCTTTTCCTTGAGCTCAAACTCATTCGGGTCAATCTTTTCTTTTTGCAAGCTTACCTCCCTCGAAAGACCTGTTAAGAAACCTATACGCTAAAACTCGAGACCGGCTGCCCTCGCCGCGTCCGCAAAAGCCTTGATCCTTCCGTGATACGGATACCCGCCGCGGTCGAAACAGACTTGCTTGATCCCCATAGCGACCGAAAGCTCCCCGATATACTCACCGACGATTTTTGCCGAATCCGCCTTATTCAATTTTTCCTTGCCGAGCATTTCCCTGACTTTAGGGGTGAGTGAAGAAGCGGAAATGAGCGTGTGCGCTTTCAGATCATCTATGATCTGCGCGTAAAAATGCTTCGCCGATTTAAAGATAACGAGCCTCGGCCTTTCCGCCGTTCCGGACATTTTCCTTCTTACCCTTACGTGCCTGAACGCCCTCTTTGTTTTTCTGCTTACTCTTTTCATTTTATCCTTTCGCACCAGCCTTTCCGGGTTTCAATTTCATTTTCTCGGTCGAGTACCTGATACCCTTGCCCTTATACGAATCGGGCGGCCTCAGCTCCCTTATCCTGGCCGCGGTTTGCCCGACAACCTGTTTGTCGATTCCCTGTAAAATCAGCCTGGTGCCCCTTTCCTCGACCGCGACCGATATGCCGTCCGGGAGTGAAAATTCGACCGGGTTCGAGTACCCGAGGCTGAACTTAATAAGGTTCTTGCCAAGGGCCTCCGCTTTGTAGCCGACCCCGACAATGTCGAGGGTCCGCGTAAAGCCGTCGCTCACGCCCGTAACCATATTCGATATAACGGCGCGGGTCAGACCGTGGAGCGCTTTTACACTCTTCTCGTCGTTGCTGCGTTCTACGAGGATATTCTCGTCCTCGATCTTCGCGGAAACGCCTTCGGGAATATCCCAGGAAAGCCTGCCTTTCGCGCCTTCGATCTGCACTAACTGCTTCCCGAGGCTGATCTTTACGCCGCTCGGAACTTTTATCGGTTTTCTTCCTATTCGAGACATTCAGACTACCTCACAATATTGAACAGATAAGCTCGCCGCCTATACCCTGCCGGCGCGCCTGTGCGCCCGTCATAATTCCCTTGGACGTCGAAAGTATGCAAATCCCGAGCCCGCCCTTTATACGCGGTATCTCGTCTTTATTTACATATACCCTGCGGCTCGGTTTTGAGACCCTGCGAATCTCTTTTATTACGCTCTCCCTGTCGGGGGTATATGCGAGCGTGATCTTAATGACTTTTCTTCCGTTCTGATCTTCCGCCTTGTAATCCGCGATGAAACCCTGCTCCTTCAATATTCTCGCCAGCTCCGCTTTAATACCGGATGACGGCAGCGCTGCGGATTTATGCCCCGCTATTATGGCGTTTCTAATCCTCGTTAACATGTCTGCTATTGGGTCTGTCATTTATCTAATCGCCCCTTTATTAGAATCCGTCGGGTATAACATTCTCATCTACCAGCTCGATTTCCTTACGCCGGGAATCTTGCCGAAGCTGGAAAGGTCCCTGAAACACAATCTGCACATATTGAACTTCCTCAAGAACGCCCTGGGCCTGCCGCATAATGGGCAACGATTCCTGGCTCTCACTTTGAACTTCGGCTCGTTAAGCGATTTCTCCATCAGTGCTTTTCGTGTCATTACGTCCTTCTCCCTTAATTTGCAATAAACGGCATGCCGAACTCACGGAGGAGCCCTCTCGACTCATCGTCCGTGCGCGCTGTCGTGACTATGGTGATATTCATTCCCTTTACGTGCTGCACCTTGCTGTAATCGATCTCAGGGAAGATAATTTGCTCCTTAAGTCCCAGGGTATAGTTCCCGTTCCCGTCAAACGCCTTCGCGGACACTCCGCGGAAATCCCTTACCCGGGGGAGCGTGAGATTAATAAGCCTGTCGAGAAACTCGTACATTTTGCTGCCCCTGAGAGTGACCGAGCACCCTATCGGCACGCCCTCCCTCAATTTAAAACCCGCGATGGATTTCCTCGCCAGCCTGACTACGGGCCTCTGTCCGGTTATGAGCCCAAGCTCCTCAACCGCCTCTTCCATTATCTTCTTGTCCTTCCCGCCGTCAGTCAGCCTCCCGAGACCCATGTTGATAACAATCTTCTCAATCCTGGGTATCTCCATGTGGTTCTTATACGAGAACTTGCTCTTCAGCGAGGGGACGACCTTATCTTTATAAACTTCTTTCAGCCTGGGGACCATTATTTCTTAATCTCCTCTCCGCTCTTTTTGCTGTATCTCACTTTCTCCCCGCTGCCGAGGAATTTACGTCCGATGCGGACGGGCTTCCTCTCGGAAGGATCGTAAATCATCAAGTTAGATATGTGGATCGGGGATTCCTTCTCAATTATTCCGCCCGTCGGGTTCTTCTGGGACTGACGCTGATGGCGTTTCACGATGTTGAGCTTCTCCACCAGAGCGCCGTCTTTCTTATGAAGCACCTTTATGACTTTGCCGGTCTTGCCCTTTTCCTTTCCGGCGATTACGTAAACGGTATCTCCCGATTTGATATGCAGCTTCTTGCCTGCTTTCGTATCCTTCATTGCCTTCGCACCCACCTTAAACCACCTCCGGCGCAAGAGAAATAATCTTCATAAACCCTTTTGTACGGAGCTCTCTGGCTATGGGACCAAAAACGCGGGTGCCCATAGGCTCGTTGTCTTTCGTAATAAGCACGGCCGCGTTATTGTCGAACCTGACGTAAGAGCCGTCGCTCCTCCTCTGCTCTTTCCTCGTCCTCACGATCACCGCCCTTTGCACCGTCCCCTTTTCGACCTTCGAGTTGGGTATGGCTTCTTTTATAGAAACGACCACGATGTCGCCGAGCCTCGCGTATTTCCTGCGCGTGCCTCCGAGAACCTTGATACAGTAAAGCCTCTT
>JBGSVA010000024.1:0-4481 GCA_041753155.1 Thermodesulfobacteriota bacterium
TATGGCGGATGACTGGCTCAGGGGTTATAATGAACAGCGCCCCCATGAGTCGCTCGGAGGGCTGCCGCCAAGCCTCTTCAGGGAAAAGGTAACAGCTAAAAGTTCTACTTTAGAACTGTCTACTTAAATGGGGAGCTTACATAAAGTATCCCTGTCTAGAATAGTGTATTCTCCTACTTCATTTGATAATACGTACCTATTGCCACTGAGTTTAATAAATCGAAATGGTAATAAATTGTAAGAACTCTCAATACCAGTTTTATAATATTCTTTTTCTTTGAATCTGTTTCTGGACGTTAATTCCACGAATTTATTCATCCAACAACGACGTTTTTGAAAAGGCTTGTGCTAGAATCAAATTTCTTATTGCTTCTGTTTCAGAAGATATTCTTTCTCTAAGATCTTGATCTAATAGCTCATTTTTGAACTCATTTAAAAGACCTTCTCCATTATTGCTAGGTTTATCTTCTGTTAAGGTAAAAATGACTTTAATTGTCTGAGTGTCTTTATTTAGTTCATCCAAATAAACAGAGCATTTATCACTGAATTTATAACATGTCTTTTTTATAGCATCTAAACTGTAAATATCCAAATTTATGATTAAAGAGAAGGTTTGCACTTTGCTGTGAGAACTAAGTTCGGAAGGCATATTAAGAACCTTAGTGCGTTAATTTCAGTAAGAGCTAGAAACGTGAGAACTATGTGAGGCATGAGATTCATGTGAAACATGAGAATAATGTGATGAGTGCTGAGCGAGATTCCCAATACCGGTATTTGGATTAGACGGTTGAATAATTAAAGGGCTTGGTTCCTCGATAGCTCTTGCTATTGTAGTTTCTTCTGATTTTTTAATGGATGAGAGCATATCAGCTTGTGATATACTTGGACTAATAAATGGGCTTGATGTTAATACTGCAGTGATTGCAAAACTGACCGACTTTAAAAAACCTCTGCGTTTCTTATTGCCTGTACTTTCTGGAATACTAGTAGGTTTTTTATCTCCATCCTTTCCCATTATTACCTTCCTCAACTTGCTTTCAACCCAATAATAGTATCTTTTGATCAAGTAATCAATACTGAATGTAATTTCTAATATTTTTATCCAAATCTATGTTGCACTTATAAGTGTTAAGACATCTATATCATTGAAAGATCAGCGACGATTATTTTTATCAAGTATCGTCTATCCCTCCACCGTTACGAAGTTGTAATCGATCTCGTGCGGTATGTCGGTATCGGCGATCATCTTCCTGAGCTCCTCCGGGCATCCGCGCGGGAGGTCGTCCGTATCCTCCACACCGAGCCACCCCCAGCTGTTGACGAAACCCCTTGCCCTCGTCTCGTTCCCGTCCGCGAAAAGCCTGACGAGGTCCCAGGCGAACTCGTCCACCACCCTCTCGAACCTATCTATGTCGACGATGAATTTCCCGCCCCACGGGTCGAACCTGATCGCCCCCATGTCCCTGAAATGCCTGTAGGCGAGATACGCGGAACCGGTGTCCGGGTGCTTGACGAAACCCTCCCTCCTCATATATCTCAGCATCTCGGCTACGGTGAGGAGGTATGCCTTGCGGAGGAGCCCTCCGTTCAGCAGGCCGCCCGAGAGGTGCTTCATGTTGTAGAGCGCGATCATGTCCGATTTCAGCTCGTGGAGCACCATATAGTTGCTGTCGAACTCGGACATCACCCTGCCGAGCCTGTCCGTTCCTATGAAGTGACCCGCGTCGTGCCCCCTGAGCCATATCAGGAGGAGCCGCGCCGTCTCCTCGAACGACAGCTCCGCCAGCTCTTCTGAGCCCGCAAGGTACCGGAGTGCGATCTTTTCCGTAAGCGCCTTGAACCTGGCCGCGTAGAGGTTTATGAATACGGTCATATGGGAAAGGGACGACACGTTCTCCTTCGTCCCGCCTGAGAAGAAAACGCATATGGGTTTGTGCCGGGTGTTGAGGCCGCCCGCGAGGGAGAAGACGTCGAGGCATTTTATCTGCGGGAGGTCGCCCTGGAAGACCTTTCCTTTGTACCCGCGCGACACCATGAGCGCCTCCGTGAAGAGCCCCATGCTCTCGTCGTATTCGAGGATCAGCCGATCGTACTCCCGGTTCTCAGCGCCGGCCGCTCCCGAGTAGCAGCTTTCTCCGTCCCCGTCCGGGGAGAACACCTTGCCGATTATGATCTGGATTCCGTCTTTCCCGTCCCCGCTCCTGGCGTCTAAGGGAAAGAGGTCGAATATTCCCCTGCCGAGCGATCCCGCGCCGGTTTCATAATTATTGCGCGCGCCGTCTGTCAGACAGGCCGCGCCCATTTTCAGATTCTCGACGACCTCGTTCCAGAGGTTTTTTTCGAGCGAGAGCGTGAGCTCCTTCGAGAGCTGACTCTTATACATGCCTTCTACGAGCCCGAGCGTTTCCTGAAAGACGTCGGCCGCGCCCTTCAATTCCCGGGGCACCGTCACGCGGACGTCCTCGGTTACGGTCTTCCTGGTATATGCCATGACCCGGTATTTTAACAGGTAATGAATGCGGATATAAGCGGTGAATTCAGAGATTCTTTCAGTCGAGCATTTCGCTCTTGCCCGGTACGACCTCGACGACCGACAGGTATTCGTCCAGCATCCCGAGCGCTTGTTCTATCCCCGCGGTATTACCGGCCTTCGCGGCTTCCTCTATGCTCTTGCCTATCCTGCTTATCTCCTGGAAACCGTAACCGCCGCCCGCGCCCTTCATACCGTGCCCGAGCCTCCCGGCCTCTTTCAGGTCGGCTCTTTTAATGCATTCCCTGATGTTCACGATATCGTTATGCCTGCTTTCCAGAAAAAATGGTATGAGGTCCATAAAATCGGGGTCCACGTAAACTATCTCTTTCCCGTATCGTTTTTCAGGCATGTGCAATTACGCCTCCCGGTGCGTTTCTCGGATAATAATACACCCGGTAGGGATCCCGGGTAAATATTGCATGTACGGGCGGGGTCAGGGCTTGGGCTGGTGCTCGGGCTTGAGCAGATCGAATACGGTCTTAACGGGGTTGAACGTCATGAGGGGGACTTCGACGAAAACGGTGTTCCAGAAGGCCATCGCCCCGTTCCACAGACCCGGGAGCTCGAGGGCCTTCAAGTCCCTCCCGTCCTTCGATTTGACGGATATGAACCCCGAGTCCCTGTCTATGAACGCGTGCAGGTCGTAGGGCTTCCCCCTGTGGTCCCTGAGCCCGCAGACGATGTCCACGGGATTGAAATGGGTCGAGGACTCCCAGACGGCCTTTTGTCCGGGCGCGTCCATATCCACCTGCGCCGATTCCACTATCTGCTTCGAGAGACTCCCGTCCTTCCCCCTCACCCAGAACGGTCCGCCTCCGGGCTCCCCTTCGTTCCTCACCACTCCGCACACCCTGAGCGGCCTCCTGAGTGCGGATTCCAGAAGAGCGGACGCCGCGCCGTGCGAGGCCTTTTCCGATTCACGGGGGAGTACGATCCCGAGACCCATACTTTCGAGCTCTCCGAGCTCCCGGGAGACGTCTTCACGCCCCCCGCCGCCCTCGAGTTTGACGAGCGCACCGAATACGAGGCCCTCGAGCCTGAGCAGATAGCCGCCGAGCGCCTTCTTCCAAAGACAGGTCTCCTCTTTTAGCCTGTCGGGCACAACATTGTCTATGTTTTTTATGAAAGCGATATCGCATCCGAGCTCGTTCAGGTTCTCGATGAGCGCCCCGTGCCCGGCAGGCCTGAACACCGGCTTTCCGTCGTCCCCGATGAACGGCCTGTTCTCCATATCGACTGCTATAGTATCGGTGGAAGGTTTCTGCATCGAGTATCCGACGTCGAGGCTCTCCCCCTCCCGCTCGTAGATATCCCGCACGCGGTCTATATAACCGCTCACGATATCCGTGTGCTCGGGCGACAGGGTGAAATGGACGCGCGCCCTGCCCTCGCCGTCTTTCGTGTAAGAGAGCGCCTCGACCAGGTGCTCCTCGAAGGCGGTCCTGTCGTGCACGGGATATTTGTGGAACCTGATCATCCCCTTGGGCAGGTTCGAATAATTGAGGCCGCTCGGCCCGAGCGTATGCCGGACGATCTCCCCATACTCGCCCGCCGAGAGCAGCTCCCTCATGCGGTATCCGTTTTTTTCGAGCGCGGCTTCGAGGTCGTCGTGAAAGGCGAACTTCCCGAGCTCGCTTATGAACCTGAGCACGGCTTCCGAGTCCCCGTCCCCTCCTCTTGCGGCGGTTTCGAGGCGCCCGCGCGAGAGTGCTCCGTCCTGACCTGCCGCCATGAGCTCCCTGAACATCCTGCTCGCGGCCCCCGAGGCCGGGACGAATTTTATTATCTTCCTACGGGCGGATTCGGACTCGTAATATCGCGCAAGGGACTCCGCCTCGTCCCCGATAGAGACGATCCCGTCCCCGGGCTTGCAGGGCTTTACGAGACCCGACGGCGGCATGCCCCTCTCGAACATATCAATCTGTGACAGTACCGTCCCGGGATTTAT
>JBGSVA010000025.1:0-17738 GCA_041753155.1 Thermodesulfobacteriota bacterium
ATATAGCGAATAAGATGTTGAGGATCATATGCGCGGTGTTGAGATCGGGTAAACCCTACATCCCGGGGTATGTATCGTTGTCCCCGGAGTGTATGAAAACGATAAAATGTACTTGACTACGTCATGGTATTCAGGACAGGCAAGCTCCCGGCTTCGTTGCTGGTTTGGGCAGAAGAGGTATGGAAGGGCCGCAGAGACACACGTAGTGTGGCACACAATGTGTGCTCATATACGACATTATCGGAACCCCCTCTGCACTACCAATCATGGTTAAAATGTTCACCGTAGGAGTGAGTTCCCGGGTCAAGCCCGGGACAGGCCAGCCGCGACACACGCGTAGTGTGGTTTATGAAAAGACACACGGCATCTGTTTTATGAGAAGGCAAAGGAAGGAGAAAGGCTGTTTTTTTTATCCTTCTTTTCCTTGATGAAAAGAAGCAAAAATCATCCGACTGTACATAATTTGCTAAAAATCTTATGTTGAAGCTAAAATCTTTCAATTAGAAAGCTGAAAGATTTTTTACGCTTCAATACGCGATTTTCTCAACGCAAATTCTGTAATGTCGGGAATACAAAAACCATTGTTGAAGCGAGATGTGTTGCCTGCGGACGCTCACCCGCCGCAAATTCTGTAATGTCGGGAAGAGAAAAAATGGTGCCGAAGCGAGATGAGTTGCCCGCGGCTGCTCACCCGCCGCTTGAATCGCCGGGAGTTGTTTATTTCTTAATAGGAAATCATGGCCTGGACGCCGATACGGACGGGTATGGTAAGATATGGATTTAGCCGTATAAATGTTGTATGTTGTTTGACTATAGGGGGAGTTAACACACCCCCGGGTCGGAATCCAATTTCACAAAAGGAGGTACAGGTATGAAGTCTATTTTCAGCAAGTTCCTTTTTATTCTTTGCTCAGGCGTATTCGTCCTCGGACTCGCCGCCTGCCAGCAGGCCGAAGAGCCCGCGGAGGTAGAGGTGGAAGAGGTCGAGGTTGAAGAGGCGGCACCTGCGGATGAGGCTGCTCCCGCGGATACGGACATGACTGACAGCATGGCCGAGCCGACGGTACAGAGCACCGTGGGCACTGAAGTGGAAGTCGACGAGGTAGAGGTCGATGAGACCGTCGAAGACGCGGACACTGCGACTCCCGACAGCACCACGGACGACGCGGGCGAGCAGGCGCAGTAAGGATTTAAACAGCACTGTTAACCGAGGTTAACGTCAATCGTGAACAACCGGGGCGGGCGCAATACGCGTACCGCCCTTTTTTTTGTTTACCGGCGAAAAGCCTGCCGGTATTGCCCTGGCCCAATGGATACCGCGCCCGCCCGATATTAAACGTGCATCCCACCTCAGCCTCCTTGTGCGGAGTCCGCTTCGGGGATAAAAGACCTCGATACTATTGTTTTAAAATTCCATTGTTTTAAAGTTCCATCCGTGATAATATGCATGAACATATTTATAATCTATTATGAAGGAGGAGCGATAATGAGGAGGACGGAGGCGATGAAACCTTTATACAGCATTATATCCAAGTTATTCTTATCCTTAGCATTTATTTTAACAATCGGGGTTTTTTCGGGGACTGATGCCTTATCCCAGCCTGTAATAAATGTCCCAGCAGGGGATACGGGGGCTCTTATTGATGCTATTAACGCTGCTAATGTTGCACCTGACCCGGCTGTAATTAATCTAGGGGGAGGCACGTACGTTTTGACTGTTATTGACAATTCCAATGATGGTGACAATGGTCTTCCCACAATATTAACTGATATGACTTTTAATGGAAACAGCTCCATTATAGAGAGGAGCCCCGGAGCCCCTCCCTTTAGAATATTCAATATCGGGGGTGGGCAGGGTGCTACACCTACTGTAACATTTAATAATCTCACGATAAGGAATGGAGTTTCTACCTCAATAGGAGGAGGAGGTATAAACAATAGTTCCGATGGTACAGTAAACATAAACGATTGTATTGTGGCTGACAACACAAGACAAAGTGGACAATCTGCAGGTATAAATAATGACTTGTTTGGAACAATGAATATTTACCGCACAACAGTGACACGCAACATACATCCAGGAGACGGGTCAGGAGTTGGCGGTGTCATGAACGATTTTGGAGGCGTCCTTAATATTACCGAATCTACAATCTCTGATAATGTAGGACCTCGTGCTGGTGGAGTCGGCAATAATGCAGGCGCCGGGATAATCAACATACTTAATACAACTATATCCGGAAACAGCGCTACAAGGAACGACGAAAGCGGTGGAGGAATATGGATCAATTCAAGTGGTCCTGTCAATATTGACAGCAGTACAGTTACAGATAATGCAGGTCCGATTGGAGGAAATATTGGCTTGGGAAGTAGCAATTCACAGGCATTTATAATCAATACTATTATTGGTGGAAGTATTGGCAGTCCGAGTTGCTATCTAGAAGATGGTGCCGTTATTATATCCGAGGGGTACAACATCGACCAGGGATCAAGCTGTGGATTCAATTCGATCGGAGATAAATCAAACACCAACCCTTTAATAGGGCCTCTTCAAAACAATGGTGGACCAACAGATACTCACGCGTTATTAGAAACCAGTCCTGCATTGGATATGGGAAATGTTGATTGTCCTCCACCAGATACTGATCAGCGTGGAATCCCCAGACCTCAGGGTGATAGATGCGATATCGGGGCGTTTGAAGTAGCTTCGGCAAACATACCCACGCTCGGCGAATGGGGAATGATAGTGATGGCGGGACTACTAGGGATATTAGGGTTAATGGCTATACGAAGAAGAAAGCTGACAGTTTGATTAGAAACTTATAACGGTTTAATGTGGTCATAAAAAGGGAGCTTCGGCTCCCTTTTTATGTTGAGCCGGTAGGCAGGCAACCCCCCGCCTTGTGCGGAGTCCGCTTCAAAGATAAACTACCTGTCTATGAAATCCGAAAAGACATTTGAGGACGCGCTTAAAGAGCTGAGGGAAATTATAAAGAAGCTCGAGAGCGGCAACCTCCCGCTCGAAGATTCCATCAAATTATTTCAGGAAGGGACGGAGCTCATCTCCTTTTCGCATAAAAAGTTGAACGAAATCAGGAAGAAAGTCGAGATACTCGTGGAGAAGGACGGGGAGATCGTTTTCGAGGAATTCGAGCCCGAGAGCTGAAACCCTATGGCATTCGATGTAATAAATTATCTGAGAGCGAAGAAGGAGCTCGTCGACAGGGAGCTGGATACGCTCATTCTGGACGGGGGCAAAAGTCAGGCGCGGCTCCGGGAATCCATGCGTTACAGCGTCCTTGCCGGGGGAAAGAGGCTCCGCCCCATACTCGCCCTGGCCGCCGGCGAGGCCCTGGGGGCCGACCCCGAAAAGGTGCTGCCCGCCGCGTGCGCGCTCGAGATGATACATACGTATTCACTCATACACGACGACCTGCCTTCGATGGACGACGACTCGCTCAGGAGGGGAATTCCAACCAACCACAAGGTCTTCGGGGAATCGACGGCCATACTCGCGGGGGACGCCCTCCTGACGGACGCCTTCGGCATTCTCGTCGCCGAGGGGCTCAGGAGGGGCGTTAGCGCGCGTGTGATCTGCGGCGTCGTGAGCGACATAGCACAGGCTGCCGGCTCTCACGGGATGATAGAGGGGCAGGCCATAGACCTTGCCCTCGCCGGGACGAAGGATGCGACACTCCCGGACGTGGAGCGGATGCATGCGCTCAAGACAGGGGCGATGATCAGGGTATCCGTCATGGCGGGCGCACGCATCGGCGGCGCGGATGAAAATCAGCTCGAAAAGCTCGCGTCCTACGCCGATGCCGTAGGACTCGCGTTTCAGATAATAGACGACGTTCTCGACGTGGAGGGGGAGGGGGACCTCGGCAAGGAGAAGGGGAACGACGAGAGGCGCGGCAAGTCCACATACCCCGGCCTCGCCGGATTAGAGGAATCGAAAAGGATAGCCTCGGGGCTTACTCATAGAGCGGTCGGCATGCTCGAAGGGTTCGACCACAGGGCCGAGGCGCTAAGGCAGATCGCGCTCTACCTGGGCTCGAGAAATCACTGATGAACACCAAAGAAAACCGCCCGCCTCTTAAGAAGAGGCTCGACACTGTGCTCGTCGAGAAGGGGCTTGCGGAGACGAGGACCAAGGCGCGCGCCCTGATAATGGCGGGATGCGCTTACGTGGACGGCGTGAAGACGGACAAGGCTGGCGCGCTCGTAAAGGAAGGCTCCGGGGTCGAGGTAAGGGACACCTCTCTTAAATACGTGAGCCGGGGCGGGCTAAAGCTCGAAGCGGCACTGACGGGATTCGGCATAAACCCGGCGGGCGAGACGGCTGTGGACATAGGTGCATCCACCGGCGGATTTACGGACTGCCTGCTTAAACACGGGGCCGCGAAGGTATACGCTATAGACGTCGGATACGGCCAGCTCGACTGGAGGCTGAGACAAGACCCCCGCGTCGTGGTCAGGGAGAAGCTGAACGCCCGCTACATAAAGCCCGAAGATACAGGCGAGCCCGCCGACATCGTCGTCATCGACGTCTCTTTCATCTCGCTCACGATGATCATCCCCCCGGCGCTCGCGCTGCTAAAGCCGGGCGGGGTATTGATCGCGCTCATCAAGCCGCAATTCGAGGTCGGGAAGGGGGAGGTCGGGAAGGGCGGCATCGTGAGGGACGAGGCGAAGCACAGGGAAGTGGTCGATAAAATTACCGAATTCGTAAAGAGCCTCGGGGTCGGGGTACTCGGGGTGATTCCCTCGCCCATAGAAGGGGCGGAGGGGAATAAGGAGTTTCTGATCGCCGCGGTGAAGGGGAGGGACGACTGATGTGGCGTCCGGTTATTGCTTTCCTTTTTCCTAGATATGGGGGCAGGTCATGCTCTAGATTTACTACTACTAAGATCAAGTAACAGTTTGTCCAATCGCCGAGGTGTGAGTTTCTTCCCCTTGAGTATATCTCCGCATTCCTGAATAATATGATCCCGTACTTTTAAACATTTCACATAAAACCTTCTGTAATTAACGTCTTCTTTTCTGAACCGTTTGGAACGATTGCTAATATTGGAGAATTTCTGAATAGCGTTTTTAGCATTGGCATCGTAAAGAAAAAACAGATCAGGAAAATGAAAATGCAAATACTTGGATGCTAAAGATCGTTTTCTACGTCCCGATATTTTAAAAAAACGATCGGTTACGTATTGATGTACTTCGAGTATATCTTTCAGGTTCTTGTCATTCACCGTCTTGATATCTTTAAGTTTAGAAAACTCTTTATCAATATTGGATTTACGTATAATGGGAGCTACAATTTTCGGATAAAAATCATAGCTTGGAATTTTTAAATGAATTATGCGACGGTCCTCAATAGCCGCTGAATAGGTTCGACCTATAGTCCAAACTTTGGCAATTATCTCTTCATCATTTTTATGATTTGGATGTTCACTGCAAAGATCATAAAGAGATTTGTTAGCTAAATCCCATGGGCTATTACTGGTAGCTTTGGATAATAACCTGTCTCGCCATGTGTAGTATTGTTTCTGATGTATGCCGTACTTTTTACAAATCTCTGAGATTAGTCTTCCGGATAAACCTTCAAGTACTATCTTCGTCTTGGTTTTAGAATCCCATCTCTTTCGTTTCATTGCTCCCTCAGATTAACTCTTTCCCTTGCCCCAGTCGGCCAGGAACCTTTCGAGTCCTATATCCGTGAGAGGGTGTTTCAGGAGCTGCTTGAATACCTTATACGGCATGGTCGCGATGTCTGCACCCATTCTGGCGGCCTCGACCACGTGGAGCGGGTGCCTGACGCTCGCTACGAGCACTTCGGTCCTGATGTTGTAGTTGTCGAAGATATGCACGATGTCGCCGACCATCTCCATACCGAACTCCGATATGTCGTCCAGCCTGCCGACGAACGGGCTCACGTAGGCGGCCCCTGCCTTCGCCGCGAGAAGCGCCTGGGAAGGGGAGAATATGAGCGTAACGTTCACGTTTATGCCCTCGTCCGAGACTATCTTGGTGGCCTTAATGCCGTCCTCGGTGAGGGGCATCTTTACGACGACGTGCTCGTGGATTTCGGCTAACTCACGGGCCTCGTCGATCATGCGCTCTATGTCCGTGGAGAGGACTTCCGCGCTCACGGGCCCCTTCACGATCTCACATATCTCCCTGACCAGGTCCTTAAACCCTTTCTGCTCGCCTTCCTTCGACACCAGGGAAGGGTTAGTCGTTACGCCGTCCAGCACGCCGAAGCTTGCGGCGTCCCTGATCTCGTCGAGATTCGCGGTATCGAGAAAGAATTTCATCTGAGCCTCCGGATATGAATTGTCGTGGAATATACCATAATTCCCCCGCGCAATGAAATAATCGAGTGTGTACGTGCCCGATTCCGCCCGGAATCATTTGACAAACCGCTTAAACCCGGCACAATTAACCGGATTATCCGCAGGAGGGATACATATTAATGGCTAAGAGAATTAAATCGGGAATCAAGCAGCACCGTCAGAGCTTGAAGAGAAGGGACAGGAACACGATCGTAAAATCAGACCTCAAGACTCAGGTAAAGAAGATTACCACCCTTATCGAAAACAACGATCAGAAGGCCGCTGAAGATATTCTGAGAGAAACGGAAACGAAGCTGAAGAAAGCCGCTTCAAAGGGCGTTATCAAGAAGAAGACCGCATCACGCAAAACGGGCAGGCTCGCGAAAAGGGTATCCCGGCTCGCGAAGGCAGCCCAGGCCACCGCTTAACGGCGTCCGTTCAACCCCTCGCACAGAGCTCGATAAGGAGCTTCGTAAGAACGAAGCTCTTCGGCACGTAGCTCAGCTTGAGCTTCTTGTCGCACTCGGCGAGCGCGCCCATTATCCGCTCCAAATCCCCGTACGTGAATTTTTTCAGGTCCTCGCTCAGGTAATAGAGCTGCCCGGGGGATATCTTCAGCTCCTTCATCATCTCTGACTGGCCGAGCCTCCTCTCCTGGAGCTCCTTCGCCCTCCAGATGAGCCTGAACCTCCAGCTTATGAGCCCGAGTATCGAAAGCGGCTCCTCTCCGGCGGCTTCCAATTCCCCGAGCACCCTGTGCGCAGTGCGTTTGTCCCTCCGCGATATGGCATTTATAAGCTGATATATGTCGGCGAATTTCGTCTTCTTCGTGAGCGCCTCGACGTCCTCGGGCCCTATGGTCTTCTTGTCGCCCTTGTATATCGATATCTTGACGAGCTCGTTGTGTATTTCTTGTAAGTCCTCGCCGACGAGGCCTATGAGCGCGTCAGCCCCGGGGCGCGTTATATCGTATCCGAGCTTGCGCGCCTCCTCCCTCACGGCCGAGACGGCATTTCCCTTTTCGAGGGAGAAGTCGAACGCTGTCACCTTCCCCCCGCCGAGCTTGGGTTTCTTCCCTTCCGAGAAAATGAGCACGAGGCATGCGGACGGGGAGGGGGACAATATGTAGGGCTCGAGCGCGGAAAGCTCCTTCGCCGATAATTTATCGGCATTCTTCACGACGACGAGCTTCTTTTTCGAGAACATGGGGTACGTGCTCGCGTTGTCGGCGATCTCCTTCCCCGACGCGCTCTCCCCGCTGAATACGATGTAATTGATGTCTCCCGAAGGGCCCAGGAGCTTCTCCCTCAGGTCGAGCACGGCCTTGTCGATGAGGTACGACTGGTCACCCGTAAATACGAGCACGGGCGCGGGATCGCCCGAGGCGATGTAGCCCGCGAAGTCCTGAGCGCCTGATTTACTACCGGATTTTTGCTTCATATTCGGATCGGCGGGAGGGGCGGAATGGCGGCCCCTTCGCTGCGATATGGATTCAAGGTGAGTATATTCGAGTACCCTGTACGAGGCAAGTAGGGTGGAAAGGGGCGCGCGATAGTTTAGAATGTTAGACGAAATGGACTCCGATATAAAGGGCGTAATAAACTGGGAATACCGGGGGGTCGTCGGTTACCCGGACGGACTTATGCTCCAGAACGAGAGGAGGGATATGCTCCGCCGCGACGGGCCGGGAGCGGGCGGGTATCTGATTCTCCTGGAGCACCGCCCCGTCATCACGGACGGCAGGTTCGGACGTGGGGGGAATATAATCCTCCCGCCTGAAGAGCTTGAAAAGCGGGGCGTCGAGTCATATAAAACGGAAAGGGGAGGGGACGTCACGTTCCACGGGCCGGGACAGCTCGTGGCGTACCCGATAATAGACCTCCGGTCGTTCGGGCTCGGGGCGAAGGCGTACGTCCGCGCGCTCGAGGCAACGATAATGCGCCTGCTCCGGGATTACGATATCAAGGGCGTGACCATGGAGAAGTTTCCCGGAGTCTGGGCATACGGGGGAAAGATCGCGTCGATAGGGGTCTCGGTCAGGAACGGCATAACGATGCACGGCTGCGCGTTTAACGTGAACACGGACTTGAGCTATTTCTCGATGATAATCCCCTGCGGACTCGAAGGGGTGATGATCACGTCGCTCAAGGACATTCTGGCAGAGGAGATAGACTTCGAGGCCGTCATGCGGGCGTTCGTGCGCTATTTCGGAGAGGTATTCAGGGCGGAGATGAGGGAGATGGGGTGAAGCGGTAATCCCGCCGTCAGGCCCGTTCATCCTGAGCCTGTCGAAGTATAGAAGGGCGAAATATCCATTCTGTCTTTGCGAGGGAGCGTATGCGGCGACCGCAGCAATCTCGTCTTTAATTCTAAATTCGTCATTCCCGAGTGATTTTATCGGGAATCCAGTTTTTAATCCTTAATCGACGATAAGCAGATCGGTGCAGCAGCAGGAAACCTCTTCCGGCTCGGAACCATCCAATATCAGGGTAAATTCAAGAGTCTTTTCGTCAGGCACAGTCATATTTTCTAAAGTTCCCGACGCTTCGCCCATAAAGGAAATCGATGTGCAACTTAAAGGCTCCCAGTTTATATTGCTGCCCATTATAGCTCCTGTGAATCCGTCGATATCGAAGTTCCGCAATTCGAGAATAAAATCCCCATTTTCACCTTCGCAATCGCATCCCGTCCAGTGTTCATCTAAGTATTCCGTAACACATTCAGGAATGGGGGAAAATGGTACTTGGAACGGGTCGCAGCTGTCGGTGTTATCTCCACCGCTATGGCTATCGCAGGATATAAGAGTAGCGATCAAAACCAGGGCTATAAGGGTCTTAAGTTTCATTATACCTCCAACAGTGTATCTATAACTAAGAAACAAAAGCGTTATTACCATACAAAAAGCAAAATTGAATATGCTTCCTAGATGAATTATAGGGTATATTAATTCCTATTTCAAAACCACACATGACCTGGAACTGATACGTCATTAGTTATCCCGCAAGCTTGATTTACTGTCCCAAGACCAATGCAATGTCTAAGAAATTTTTTATTGGTATCAAAGTGACAGTGACCAAAATCATACAAATGCATTAATTCGTGACGACTAACTCGCCATTGACGATTTCCGCCATTTCTTTCACAACCCTCGGAAACAAGATGAATAATACCATCATATGATCTCAATGGTGCTGGACCCGGTAGTGGAGATGTGCAATCATCTTGCCCGTTCACACAATGACAAAGGGTTCTACATGTTAATTCTGAAGGACTCGACTCTGGATATCCAGCACAGCCGCATGCACCTTGACAAGGCAAAGCAGGGCCATTTATGTTGTGATATACGTTGATGGTAAGTCCTACAGGCCGCTTAATATAATTTGCATTATTATGAAATTTCATACAGTCGATAACAGATGCTGGATAATTTTCAAATGTGTATAAAAATACACCCGCATTTTTACTTATATGTTGATGCATACCATCTCGATAGACTTGATTTGTTTTAAACTTGAAACATATATTCATACTTGGAGTTCTGCCGTCGTTTGGATCATCATCTAGACTTGACCAACTAAATCCTATGCACCAATTTGCAGGAACACATCCATTCACACATGGTAATTCCGGTGCCGGTACTGGAAAGTCTGCAAGCGCTTCATGAGTTGTTACGAGGGGAAGAAATATATTTTCTAAATCAGGCCATTCAATCTTTGGAAATAAATCTGCAATGTCAAAAGGGAGTTCAAATCTCACCAATTTGTCTGGATCAGCAGGCGGCAGATAGAAAAAATACACTTCCGCTTTCCCATTTTGTGCTGCCCATTCCATAATTTCATTCATACTCTCTTTATCTGTATATTCATCAAGTTGGAAAAGTGCTCGGGTATCGTCCGGTTTATCTGTAATTTCAAATCGTATATCTTCCTCCAATTGCCATCTATACGCAGTAGGTAATTCGGAACGTATCGAAGCGGGTAATTCTGTCGGATTGCCTAAATAAATCGCATCGGGCGTTTTTAAACTGCTCCTGCCCAAAAAAGCAAAACCGACAACTCCAATTACTAACACCACTAAACTCAAGCCAAAGGTTTTATATCTATTCATATTAATCCCCCTCTATTAAGTGATATTGTGTATTAGAATTATGTTATCCATCAATTATATAAAATATGAAATGTAGTTGCACACATTCTAGAATAAAAGAGATAGGATTGCAATACGTATTATAAAAATTTTATTTAAGTAATATAAATTTTGTTTTAAGGATTAACCGGCAGGGAAATCTAAATGTTGCGATTAACCCTACCCGAAGAGCTCGAGCTTTGTCATTCCCGGGGGTCTTTATCAGGAATCCGGTATGCAATCCTTACTCTACGATAATAAAATCGGTACAACAACATGATGCTTGTTGCGGTTCGGAACCATCAATAATCATCGTGAGTTCTAAAACATCTTCTTCCGGCACAGTCATGTCCTCAAGAACGCCCGATGATTGACCCGTGAATGAAATAGAGGAACAGCTTGTAGGCTCCCATGTAATTTCATCTCCCATAATACTTCCTGTATTTCCATCTGCTTCGGAGCTTTGAAGATTAAAACCGAATACGAATACTTCACCTTCGCAGAGACACGTGGTGGGATTCTCAAGGAAATACTCCGTAACACATTCGGGGATAGGAGAAAACGCTGTCAGGAACGGATCGCAGCTGTCGGTGTTATTGCTTCCGCTGTCGCAGGACGCGAGAAGCGAAATAAGAGTCATCGAAATTACAATTACGGTTGAATGAAGACGCATTCTACTTCCTGGTCCTCTCCCTCGACATTTATGATCCCCCTAAGTCCGCCAGGTTCGGCGAGATGAAGATCCGATAACGTTCCCGGTCCGGTAAAGGACATGCCGTCTATACTATAATTTACTTCCCCGCAATCGAATGTCTCGCAATCGACGAATTCGCAATTAGGCGTAAGCGGTGGAAACAAATCCGCATTCGCGGAACTGCAGCTTATTCTGTCGCATGAATTGAGCATTGCATCCGCTAGGCAATCAGATTCGCGTACTTCCTCAATCGTGAAACAATCAAACTCGTTACCGCCTCCGTCGCAGCCTGCTATAAGGGCTGTTAGAAACAGAATGCCGAGTATTTTCCGCATATTCCCATCCTCCTGTCCGGGTCGGTCTGATGAATTGCCCGTGATTGGAGAATAACATAATTAATGGATACAGTAAACAATGAAATATCGGCGCTATAAGGTGCGAGGAGGTATTGAGAGGGGATATAACGGTGTGCATGTCGGGGGAGGAACAATGACGAGACCCTGAAATAAATTCAGGGTGACAAAAAAAAGATGAGATTGCCGCGGTTGCAGTTTTCTCATGCTCTTTACCAATGCTAATGAACATCGCAGCGATGTAAGCAGAAGCGACCGGTTCTTCCGCTTGCTCAGAACCGTTGCTCGCAATGACAGAAGAGACGAATCGCGGCTGGAAGCCGCTCCTACAAATTTGAGATATAAATCAAAGTAGGAGCACCATCTTGGTGCGATTCCTTAATTCCCTCATCCTTCTGTTATTCAGAGCACATTTATTGGGAATCCACGCGCAACGTATGTCGCGACGGGATGCTGCTCCTACGGGTGGTTAAAGAGTTTGGGGTGCAGCCTTCATTTTCTACCGCGGTGAGTTATCCACCGCAGAGCTCGAATGCGTTGAAGAAGTAGCCGATCTCGAAAGCGGCCGATTCGGGGGAATCGGAGCCGTGGACGGTGTTCTCCTCGATGCTCGCGGCGAAGTCCTTCCTAATGGTCCCCTCTGCCGCCTGGGCCGGGTTGGTCGCCCCCATTATCTCCCTGTTCTTGGCGATCGCGTTCTCCCCTTCGAGCACCATCAGCACGACAGGGCCCCTGGACATGAAATCGGTCAGGCTCCCGTAAAAGGGCCTCTCCTTATGCACGATGTAGAAGCCTTCCGCGTCCTTTATGGTGAGCTTCATCATCTTGAGGGCCGCTACCCTGAGCCCGTTCTTCTCGAACCTGCTTATGACTTCCCCGATTACGTTCTTTTCGACTCCGTCGGGCTTTATTATCGATAATGTGCGTTCCAATTCCGTGCCTCCGAGGTATTTTTACCCCTTAATTTTTTCAGTTAATACCGTTTTGTCAAATATCGCGCCCCTGTGGTCAGCACCGGCAGATGCGGCCGGAGCCGGTAATTTCGCCGATAAACCGGCGTTTCCGCCCCCGAACGCACCATTTTCAACAATATTACAAAAAAACTTGCCCAATCGGGTTCGTTGGCTAATACTTATTCTGCTGACGGATTTAAAGTGCCCTGTCTGTTTGAGGATGATGGAGTCTCGCGCGGAGGTGCCGGAATCTATTCATCGTCGTATTCACCCATCACATCTGACGCCGGATTTAGTTATGCGCCCGAAGCGCCGTTCGTATATTCGAGGAAGGAAAAATTCCATAATTATGATAAAGTAATAGGTATGCACGGAACGGCCCGAGAATCCGCCATGGCGGTGACAGAGAAGGGGAAAAATGATAATACTGGATAAAAGGAAATACGAGCGGATAGTTTCCGAGCTGATCGACGCCAAGGACATAAGGGAGCTCGCCGAGAGGTTCTCTCTCGACAGGGTTTATTACTACCACATATTGAAAGACATATCCTCCGGCAGGCGTTCCCCGAATTACAAGCTGCTCGAGGGCATTGCCGGCAGGCGGAAGCTGAGCGCGGATTTCATAATTGAGCAGTCGAAATCGGTTCTCAACTTCTTCGTCCCCTATTATCAGAGCTACCAGTCGGATTCCCTCGATTACTACAAGATCCTGAACGTCCCCAGGAACGCCACTGAAGAAGAGATAAGGCGGAACTGGATCGAGCTTATGAAATCCCACCACCCGGACATGGCGGGCGCCCAGGGGTTAGACGCCTCGAAGCAGATAAACGAGGCCTACGAAGTCCTCAGCAGCAGCACGAAGAGGGAGGCTTACGACAACAAGCACCTCCCCGCTATGCCGGTCATAGTGCCGCAGAACGAGATGAGGAAATACTATTACGCCGCCTCGCTGATGCTCGTTGTATTCCTCGTAGTCATGTACGCCTCGGGCTCGGGTCTCATATTCGAGTCCCGGGAAGAGAAAGAAAGGCTCGCCAGGGAGTTCGAGTCGCCTGATATGCCTAACACGGTTTACAAGGGCGATCTCCTCGATTCCGAGAAGGTCGATAGTCGCATTTCCGAGATAAAGCCGATAGAGCCCGCCCGGGAAGCCGCGAAGGCTCAAGCGGTGAAAGAAGAACCGCAGGAGAAAGCAGGCGAGATGGCGGCGAAAGCGCCCGATAAACCAGCCGGGGATGAGGCGGCTCAAGGTGATAACGTCACCGCGCCCGAGGACGAGGCCGCGTCTCAAATAAAGACTGAAGACAACGAAATCGCCGCCGTTAAGAATAGTGAGAAAGTCCTTCCGGTCAAGGCGGAAAAACCGGCCGCAGAACCGGAGCCTGAAAAAGCGGTCGAGATTGCGAAGGTAACCGCCGAAGAGCCTGAAAAGAAGGCGTCTCCCGCCGTAGAAGCTCCCGTAAAAGTTAAAGCACCTGAAATGGCAGAGGAAGAGCCCTTGAAAGCCCAAAGCCCGGAGATTAAAGAAGCGACCGCCGCTCTCGCGGCCGCGGACCAGGAGTTGAAGATTCAGGCTACGGCTGAGAATAAGGAAGCCGCCGCGCGGGACACTGCGCCTGCGGCCAAGGCCGAAGTAAAGACCCTCGAAATAAAAACTGCGCCTCAAGAGGAAATAGCCGAAAAGCCCGCGGCGTCCGAAGAAGCGAAAGGCGAAATAACCGAAATATCCATACCTCAGAAAGAAAAGACCCCCGCTCGGGGAGAATACTATACGGTCAGGAAAGGCGATAACCTCTGGACTATAGCGCGAAAATTCGATACGACCACAGCCGAAATATCCAGGCTCAACGACCTCGGAAGCAACAAGCTCGACGTCGGCGACAAATTGCTTATATCCGGAAACGTGACGGCTAAACCCAAACCCGCGCCTGAGCTTGCCGCGGCTGTTGTGAAAAAATAAGAAAAACCTGAAAACGTTGAAAAGGGGAAGACAGTCGAAAAAGTGGAAACGGCCGAGAATACGGAACCGGCTCCATTACCCGTTGTGAAGAAAGAGAAATTACCCGAGCCTTTGATCACGAAAGCCGAGGAGCCTGTCAAGCCCCCGGAAAAAACGGATATTACCGCTGATTTCAACCCTAATCTCGCAACCTCCGCCGTCGCGATAAGAGACACGGCCGTAAGCGCCCCCGTGCCCGTTCCCCCGGCAGCTCCGCCCGACCAGGATTCGGTTTACATCTTCGTTTCAGAATACGTGTCCGCGTACAGGAACAGGGACATAAGCCGCGTGAAGGCCCTCTTCGCTCCAGACGCCGTCGAGAACGGGGTAGGCATCTCGAGGGTGCTCGATTCGTACAGCGCGAATTTCTCCAAACTCGACATAGTCAGCTACGAGGTGAAGGTCAAACGGGTTTCCGTGCAGAATACCCTCGGGCAGGCGAGGGGAGACTTCTATATTACATTCAAGGACCAGCGTACGGGCGTGACCAAGAGCTCGAAGGGGAATATAAACTGGCGGCTCTCATGGACGGACGGTGCCTGGAAGATTCAGGAGCTGACCTATAAAATTGAAAACACGGACACCGTCGGCGGGTGATGCGGGGGAGGCCCCGTGCCTTGATCGTTCTGCTTAATTAACTCTCCTTCATTAAAATGATTCCCGCAATTGCAAACCGGGCTCCGGTTTTCCGTGCCCAGCGGGTTTCGGGAGATAAATAGTCCGCGTGATTGGACTCGACGGGCCCGGGCTGCGGGTTCCCCTCGGTTTGATTAATGACTATTCAAAAGGCTGATTGTCTGTTAACTTTACACGGTTTTGAAAACGTTGAACCGCATGTCTAAAACTGGAAAACGGAGTGAAGCGGCAAAGGGAGGGCCTGGATTCGGATGGGTGCGATAAATCGAGAAACGGCTGATACGTCACAGATGAGCCTTCCGAGGAGGATGTGGGAAGGCTGGAAGAAGATCGCGCGGAAGATAGGAGACTTCAACGCGAGGGTTATACTCACCTTATTCTATTTCGTCCTTCTGATGCCGTTCGCTATATTGGTAAAATTATTTACAGACCCCCTTGAGATAAAAAAGAATACGATGAAGAAAGGCTGGCAGCCGAAGGAAGAAAAGCCTGGCGTTTCCCCCATGGAGAGGGCGGCGAAACAGTTTTGACGACGGCTGTGGTTGAATTTGTTCGCTTCTTAGACGGAACGGAGAATATATGAATATCCTTGGAATCTCATGCTACTTCCACGATGCGGCCGCCGCACTTATTAAAGACGGCATTCTCGTCGCGGCTGCCGAGGAAGAGAGGTTCAGCCGCATCAAGCACGACTACGAGTTCCCCGAGAACGCGATCGAGTTCTGCCTGAGGACCGGAGGGATAGATAAAGCCGACATCGACTACGTTATGTTCTTCGAGAAGCCCTTCGTGAAGTTCGAGAGGCTGCTGCTCTGCTCCATGCAGATGTTCCCGCGCTAGATGAAGCTTTTCAGGGAGGCCATGGTCACGTGGCTGGGCGACAAGCTCTGGGTAAAGCACCTGCTCCTTAAGAAGCTGGGCGTCCCTGCGTCGAAGGTGCTCTTCAGCGAACACCACCTGTCCCACGCCGCAAGCTCCTTCTACTGCTCTCCGTTCGACGAAGCGGCGATACTCACTGTCGACGGTGTGGGCGAATGGACGACCGCCGCGCTCGGGGTAGGCAAAGGGACGGACATCAAGCTCATAAAGGAGATAAGGTTCCCCCATTCGCTCGGGCTCCTCTACAGCGCGTTCACCGCGTTCCTCGGCTTCGAGGTGAACGAGGGGGAATACAAGGTCATGGGCATGGCGCCCTTCGGCAGGCCCGACTACGTGGACAAGGTGTACGAGCTAGTCCATGTGGACGAGCAGGGCGGTTTCGAGCTCGATATGGATTATTTCTCGTTTCATTACTCGACCGAAAAAACGTTCAACAAGAAATTCGAAAGCCTGTTCGGCGCGCCGAGGGACCAGAAGGCGCACTTCTTTACGCCGTCGACTGGATATCCGTCCTATTTCGGCGAGAAGCCTTCCGATTTCGACGAGCTCGGGAAGCGGAACCAGTACTACGCCGACATAGCCGCGAGCATCCAGGTCGTGACCGAGCAGATAATGCTCAAGATGGCGAATTACGCCTACAGGGAGACCGGCCTCAGCAAGCTCTGCATGGCGGGCGGAGTCGCCCTTAACAGCGTCGCCAACAGGAAGATACTCTCTGACACCCCGTTCGACGACATATACATACAGCCGGCGGCGGGCGACGGCGGGGGCGCCGTGGGGGCCGCGCTCTACGGATATCACGCGCTCCTCGGTCAGCCCAGGAAGTTCGTCATGGAGCACGCATACTGGGGCGAGGAGCACAGCGCTTCAGTATCCGAGGATTTCCTCAAGGAGAACAACATCCCCTACGAGAAGGTTGAGGACGACCGGAAGCTCATAGAGCGCGTCGTGGACGGACTCACCGAGGGGAAGGTCATAGGCTGGCACCAGGGGAGGTTCGAATGGGGGCCCCGCGCGCTCGGCAACAGGAGCATAATCGCCGACCCCCGGAGGGCCGACATGAAAGACATAGTAAACGTCAAGATAAAATTCAGGGAGCCTTTCCGCCCCTTTGCGCCATCCGTCCTCGTGGAGAAGGCCGGGGATTATTTCGCTCTCGACCACCCCGAGAAGCACTATCCCGCGCGTTTCATGCTCTACGTGACCGACGTCCATGAGCAGAAGCGCGACGTGCTGCCGGCGATAACGCACGTGGACGGGACCGGGAGGCTCCAGACCGTGAGTAAGGAGCTCAACCCGAAATACTACTCCCTTATCGAGACGTTCGGCGAAGCGACCGGGGTGCCCGTAGTGCTCAACACCTCGTTTAACCTCAAGGGCGAGCCTATAGTGAACACGCCGGGAGAGGCGTTCAATTCGTTCAGCAAGAGCGGCATGGACATGCTGGTGCTGGGGAATTACATAGTGGACAAGAATAAGCTGCCTTGATTGGCGGGGCGTTATTAAATCCATTAAAATACAGATATAATTATTCGGTATTGCGGAGGGAATATTCATATGTCGTTCCTAAAGGGCTTAACGGAGAGAATGGGCATCGTGGGCGAGCTGCTCCAGTTCTTCATACAAAATAAATGGTGGTGGATCACCCCCATGGTCATAGTACTGATACTGTTCGCTTTCCTGATCATATTCGCTCAGAGCTCGGCTGTGGCTCCGTTCATCTATACGCTATTTTAAGAGCCGGCCCGCGCCCGTCCTGTAGAGTACGGG